>NZ_CP108487.1:619929-1239859 GCF_036226525.1 Kribbella sp. NBC_01245 | reverse complement strand
ACGTCTAGCGATCTCGGATTGCCCCTAACGGCTGTCGCGAGCAGACCGGCTACAAGCACCGCGGCGGCCTCTAGCCAGAGGAGCTCGAGGGTGAAGCCAGCAGTGACGGCTAGAGCGCCTATCGACGGCCCAACCAGCATGCCAACTCTACGAAGGCCGTCTTGCCAGGTAAGCAGCTCTACCGCCTTGTCAGGACCCCACCGATCTCCAGTGTCTGCAAGGAGTGCCGATCGCCCAGGCGTCGAGAGAGCCTCACAAGTCCCTAGGAGCAGACCGCTCGCTATCAACAGCCAGGGATGGAGAAGCCCGGCCATAGCCGCTGCAGGAACCATGGCCAGCGCAAACGCCGCCACGGTCGCGATTGCCGCCAGCCGGGCGCCGGAATCGACCCACTGACGAGCCTTCCGCGCCCACCACGGCGACAGCAACACCGGAATCCCCGCAGCGCCACCGGCGAGCCCCGTCGCGGCCACGGACCCCGTCTCGCTGAGGACCACCAGCGGGAACGCCACCTGGCTGATCCGGAACGCAAGGTCCGCCACGCCTCCCCCAATAAGCAGCGCGACCGCCTCCCGTTGTGCTTTCACCCCTTGATCCTGCTATCCGGCCTGCGTCGCCGGTAGCGAGCAGCGGCTAGGTGTTGGTCATAGGCTGTACCTATGGCCTCATTGCCCTCGGTAGAGGATCTCCAGCTCGTACTGGCGATCAGCGCGGCTGGTTCGGTCGGTACGGCGGCCCGGGAGCTGCGAATCGCCCAGCCCTCCGCGAGCCAGCGACTGGCCCGGCTCGAACGGGCGTGCGGCACCCGCCTGTTCGACCGGGATACGCGCGGCGCACGCCCGACCGCCGCGGGCATCGAGCTGGCCCGGCAGGCGGCGCAAATCCTCGGCCGGCTCGACTCCGTGTACGACGCCACTCGCGCGGCCGCGGCGGATCCACGCCTGGTGGTCGGCACCTTCGCGAGCCTGGGCGCCGTACTGTTCCCGATCCTGGACGAGGAACTCGCGCCGCTGACTGTCGAACAACGCGTCGACCACGGCCAGCAGCTGGTGGAATTCGTTGCCGAAGGCACCATGCAGGCCGCGTTCATCGCGATCGCCGACCAACTGACGCTGCCGCGGACCGTCCGCGCTCAACCGGTGGGGCACGAGGAGCTGATGACGTTCCTCCCGGCCGGGGTCGAACCGCCGCGCGGCCGGAAAGAGCCGCTCAAGGGGTTGGACGTGCCCTTCTCGACGTACGACCGGGGCGTTGACGAGATCCGGGCCCGGCTGATCGCCCTGGGCGCGAACGCTCGTCGTGGCGTGACGCTGGCCACGACGGTCGCGATGGCCCGGCGCCGCGCCCAGCCGGCCGTCGTACCGCGGAGTGCCCTGGCCGGGCAGTTGCAGCCGGGCGAGCGGCTCGTGACTGCGCCATTCCGGTATCGGCTGACGCTCAGCCTGGTAACGCCCAGCACGCCGGATCCGCGAATTCTGCGAGTTCTCCCGACGCTGCGGCGCGAACTCGGCCTGCGTCGGCCGTGAATATTACAACTGGAATTCGATCTAGGCTTTCACAGGAATTGCCCGGCCCTTTCGGACCGGGCAATTCGCTGGGATTTAGCCGCAAATAGATGTACGCATAATGGCGTCCGCGCTGCTCCAGTCGGCGCAGCCGGTGCCGGAGTGGCCGAACCAGTCGTGGCCGAACTCGTGCGCGGCCAGCAGGGCGACATCGCCGACCCGAGCCGCGACGAGGGTGATCCGCTGGCCGGCGCCGTAGTTGCAGCCGATGACCGTGCCGCCGCCGCAGTCGGTGATGTAGTTGGGCACGCAGGAGACGGGCGTGCCGCCACCTTCGGTCAGGTTGTTCCAAGCGGCGGCGCCCTGGCGAATCTGGCTCGCCCACTGGCTGCAGGAGCTGGTGATCGTGTACGACCGCGCGTTGGGCGTCGGGAAACCCTGGATCTTGGCGGGTTTCTTGGCGACCTTTGCCGTGCTCAACCGGGTGACGCCCGGGTTGGCGGCGGCCTTTGCGACGCTGGCCTGAACCGTGATGGCCTGGCTGTCGGCACTGGTGACCGCGCTGACGTCACGGGCCTCAGACGAGGTGGCGCCCGCGGGCAGTGCGCTGCCGAGCAACGCTGCCGCTGCCAGCATGGTGAACACCATGGTCAGTCGTTTACCGAATTCATTCATGGTCGTCTTTTCCTCCGAGTCCTCACAAGGAATACCTGTCGCCGGCCGCCATGAAGCGGCCAACAACGGAATACCTGGTGATAAACCGTGGCGGAGTTGACAACCTTGTCATGGCGGTGACCGCACAAATATTCGCCAGCTTTGTCACACTCTGTCAAGGGTTGGTTACAGCTGTGATGCGGCTGGGATATTCGGCCAGCGTGAGCGTGCACACTTGTTGGCAAACCGTGAAGTAGATAGCAACCGGACCGGGGATTCGAGAATCCCCGGTCCGGTTGTTACGGCGCCTCAGGCCTTGGCGCTCAGGCCTTGATGCTCAACGGGTGCTCAGGCCTGGTCGAAGAAGCGGTCGAGGACGCGGGAGCCGAACTCCAGCGCCGAGGTGGGCACCCGCTCGTCGATGCCGTGGAACATGCCCATGAAGTCGAGATCCGGCGGCAGCTGCAACGGCGCGAACCCGAAGCAGCGAATACCGAGCCGACTCCACGCCTTGGCGTCCGTACCACCCGACATCAGCAACGGCGCCGTACGACTCTGCGGGTCCTCGGCCGCGAGACAGGCCTTCATCGCCTCGACCAGGTCACCGCTGAACTCGGTCTCGAGCGCGATGTCCTCTACGGCGGCCTCGCGCGTCACCTTGTCGCCGATCAACTCGTCGATCGTGGCGAAGAACTCGTCCTCATACCCCGGCAGGTACCGGCCGTCGACGTACGCCTCGGCATCGCCGGGAATCACGTTCACCTTGTAGCCGGCGCTCAGCATGGTCGGATTGGTGGTGTTGCGAAGCGTCGCGCCGAACATCCGCGAGAAGCTGCCGAGCTTGGAGAGCGTCTCGGTCATGTCCTCCGGATCGAGCTCGACCCCGAGCACATCTTCCAGCTCCCCCAGGAACTGCCGCACGGTCGGCGTCACGCGCAACGGCCACTGGTGGTTACCGAGCCGGGTGACCGCGTTGACCAGGTTCGTGACGGCGTTGTCGTCGTTGATCATCGAGCCGTGCCCGGCCGTGCCCTTGGCCTTCAGGCGCATCCACGACATGCCCTTCTCCGCCGTCTCGATCAGGTAGAGGCGCAGATCGTCCTTGACCGTGATCGAGAACCCGCCGACCTCGCCAATCCCCTCGGTACAGTCCGCGATCGTGTCCGGATGGTTCTTCACCAGCCAGTGCGCGCCGTACGCCCCGCCGGCCTCCTCGTCCGCCGTGAACACCAGCCGTACCGGCCGCCGCGGCTTGACGCCCGCCCGCTGCCGCGCCCGCACCACCGACAACACCATCGCGTCGAAGTCCTTCATATCGACCGCGCCCCGGCCCCAAACGCACCCGTCGAAGATCTCCCCGGCGAACGGATCGACCTTCCAGTCCTTCGGATCAGCCGGTACGACGTCGAGGTGGCCGTGCACCAGCAGCGGATCGGCCGACTGGTCCTCCCCCTCCCAGTGCGCCACCAGCGTGGCCCGGCCGGGCTCCGACTCGTAGATGGTCGACTCGATCCCGACCTCGTCCAGCTTGGCCGCCACATACTCCGCGGCGACCCGCTCCCCCACGCTCTTCCCATTGCCGTAATTCGTGGTGTCGATCCGGATCAACTCACTACACAGCTCCACCACATCGGCCTCAGGCGCATAGCCACGCCGATCGCCAGAGGTCTCACCACGGGTCTCGCGAGGGGTCGAAGAAGTCATGCCCCCATCCTGCCTGGGCCCGATGTGAATTTCACCCGTGGGGTTTGCTATGGTTCTCCGGTCGGGCCACGCAGAAGGTTTTGCGAGGCAGACCACTCGTCCGGGTGGCGGAATGGCAGACGCGCTAGCTTGAGGTGCTAGTGTCCTTTACGGGACGTGGGGGTTCAAGTCCCCCCTCGGACACACAACTTAACCACATGTGGTTCAGGGCTGATGGAGACATCGGCCCTGTTTTGTTTGTGGTCGTAAACCACCGTGAGGCGCAGGCCACTGTATAGATCGGCCAGATCTTTGCGATCAGCCTCGGCCAGGACTCGCTGGATATCACCGAGCTCGTCGAGTATCGCGTGCAGCTCCTGAGCTGTGAGGCGTTCGGCCGGTTCCAGAGCTAGCCGCTCTCTCCGATGGGCCGCAGCCAGGTTGGTGGCTCGGGGAGCGGCTGGCCCAAGGCGATGAGTCTGAACGCTTCCATCTCGCGCAGATGCGCGGAGTGGACCAGGGGCATGACCGCGGCCATGACGGCGGCATTGCAGACGCCAACGCCTACTTCGTAGACCGGATGGCCATCCGGCGCTGGGGTATCCGGAGCGATGCCGAACTGAGCGCACAGCCTCCGGGCGGTCGTCCTGGCGAAAGACCTCACGGTTGCCTGCAGCGGTTCGTTGAGCAGCTCCTCCAGATCCCACATGTCGCCGCGATCGGGGCCGACCGTCTGCACCGAGGGATCAACCCCGTGCACCCGGGACAGGTTGTCGATGATGTTTCGCATCGATTCCCGGCGCCACACGAAGGCGGCACGGTCGAGTGCGAACAGGCCGCACTCGACGAGGGCCTCAACCGCGGGCTCCGCATCGTCGCGGACAGGGTTCTGACCGGCGTCCTCGTCCACGACGTGGTCAAGTTGATCGCGCCACTCGCTCGAGTACGCACCGGTCGGCCAACCGTGCAGGAAGCTCGCCGCATCCTCAATGGTCGGGCGGTCGCGTAGCATCCACGCGGCCTGCAGGAACCCGGTTTCGGAGTACCAGACGACTGGTTCGACCCGGCCGAGCCAGTCGGCCAGCCGGAAGAACACGTCCCTCTTCGGCCGGCCGCACGCGGCTGCGTTCGCCAGATGGAGGGCGGCGCCGCGCAGGCCGGGGTCGACGGCGTCGTACAGGTCACGACCCCACGCATCCAGCACTGGCGAGTAGTGGTCGGCGGCTGTGTAAACGCCAGCACCGACGTTCAGCGCCTCGGCGTATACCTGGCTGAACGGGTGGAGCCGACTCCGGCCCAAGCGCGTCTCGTCCGTCGTCAGTCCATTCCGATGCGCTGCTGGATCTCACGGAAGTGCGGGTGGACGTCGAAGACCTGGAGGAAGTTGCCCTCCGGGTCCTGCGAGCCGAAGGTGAAACCCTTGCCCATGTCGAAGACCTCGGTGCGCAGCGGGATGTCCCCGCGCGCTTTCCAGATCTCGTAGTACTCCGCGGCGCTGTCGACCTCGAAGCCCAGCATCACGCCGCCGCTCTCGTCGGGGATGTGGGCGACGGTCGGCCGTTCCGCCTTCTCGCGGGCGTGGAACAAGGCGATGCTGGAGCTTCGCTTCTTGGAGCGCAGCCAGGAGAAGTGCTCGCCGCGGGAGAACTCGGGGACCTCCTCGAAGCCAAGCAGCTCGCAATAGAAGGCCTTCGTGCGTTCCATGTCGTAGGTGAGGAGGGTGACCAGATCCAGATGGGACATGACAGCATTCCGCCAATCGTCTAAGGGTGGCCCAAACCCGGGTGGGTGGCCCATGGATTGATGATGGTCCCAGGCAGTACTCCGTAGAGCAGGCTGAGAAGCAGGGTGTAGCCGATCACGTAGACACAGAGCAGGGCGACACAGATCAGCACCGCCCGAAGCCTCTTGATGCCAGGCGCGGACTTCATCGCTGCCGGCCTGCTCAGTCGCCCCGGCGGCGTACCGGGATCGTGCTCTCCCCCACGTACTTCTCGATCCACTTGGTCAGCGGAACAGCCCCGCTCCAGACCTCGCGGATCTTCTCGACGGCGCCGGCCTTGTACATCCAGGCCGCCTGCTCGTACTCCTTCACAACGACGGCTCCCTTCCACCGCAAGATCTCTTCCCGCGGGTGGTCCTTGGGGTAGCCGGCCGGGGTTCGCTTGAGCGGGTCCTGGCGGCCCGGGCCTACCAGCAGGCCTTTGTCGGCGAGCCGGCCGGACAACTTCACGAACTCGGCGCCGGACGCAACGTTGTCGATGCCCGCCCGGAACCGCTCGAGCTGGTCGGTGGCCATCACCATCGACCCACAGGCCAGCCGCATACTGCCGGCCTCGAGCCGCAGAAAGCACCCGATGCCGCCGACCGACCGCTCGCTGGTGGTGACGCCCACCCAGGTCTTGTACGGCGACTTGTCCTTGGAGAACCGGACGTCGCGGTTGGGCCGGAAGGTGCGCAGCGGGCCGAACTCGGGCTCGAGCTCGGCCATCAGCGACTGGACCGGCTCCTGGACCGCGGTCTCCCAGGTCGCCTTGTTGGCGTCCCAATAGGACTTGGAGTTGTCCTTCTCCAGCCCCGCAAGGAACTCGAACAACGCGCGCGGGAAACCGCCGAAGTGCGTCACTTCCCTAGTCGCCACTTCCGGTCACCTTCTCGTTGTAGTCGAGGGCCTCCTCGAGCCAGGACTCCAGGATCTTGTCGGACTCGACGCGCTCCGCGTCGACGACGATCCAGCCCTTGCTCATCTTGCGGCCACGCATTTCTGGCCAGTCCGCACCGTCCCGCGCGAGCAGGTCCTCCGCCCGCGACGGGTCGCACCGGATCATCAGATCGCCATGGGTGTTCGCGGTCGCGGTCATCTTGTCGTTGACCATGAAGGTCAGGCCGCCGAACATGCTCACTTCCCGCACCGACCGCCCGGCGAGGGCTTCGCGAATACGGTCTGCGAGATCCTGGTCGTACGCCATTGCCCAGATCCTTTCCTCGGGGGCGGTGACCGCAGCCACCGCCCCGTTTCGCCATGTCATCACGATGCCAGGGAGATCACCCCTGCGGCGAGACCGCCGCCTGGCTGTCGCCCGGCGCGGCCACGACGCGGCCGGGAGCCTGCCCCGGCCCGGGCAGCCGGCCACGAACCATCGTGGTCGCCGCGACGACGAAGGCGAGAATCGTGCAACCCGCGCAGATGTAGAACACGGTGTGGAAGGCGTCCACCAACGCTTGCTGCGCCGCCGCCGGACCGCCCGCGAGGGGTCCGGCGGTCTGACTGACGACGATCGTGCCGAGCACGGCCGCCCCAGCCGTGAAGCCGGTGATCCGGGTGGTGTTGATCATCGACGAGCCGAGCCCTGCGCGCTGCGGCGGCGTCGACGCCATCACCGCCAGGGTCAGCGGAGCAAACATGCAGCCGATGCCGATACCGACCAGACCGAGCTTCCACCAGACGCTGCCGAAGCCGGAAGTGGGTTCGATCGTCGACAGCAGGAGGAAGCCGACTGTCGCCAGCACCGCACCGACCATGATCGGGATCCGCGGACCGGCCTTGCCCGCGATCCGACTGGCCGGCGGCGACAGGAAGAAGATGCCCAGCGTCAGCGGCAGCAGTCGCAGACCGGTCGAGAGGGCATCGTGCTGCTGCACGGCCTGGAAGTACTGCGCCATGAAGAACATCACGCCGACGATCACGAACCCGAGCAGGGACGCGATCAGGCAGGCTGTCGCGAAGGTGCGATTCCGGAACAGTTCGAGCGGCAGCAACGGTTCCTGGCTGCGCAGCTCCACGGCCAGGAACCCGCCCAGCAGTACGACCGCGCCGACCAGCAGCGCCAGAATCTGCGGCGAACCCCAGCCCTCCCGCCCGGCCTCGATCAGACCCAGCACCAGGCAGAACAACCCAGCCGCAGCCAGTACCTGGCCCGGCAGGTCGACGTTGCGTGCGGCCGGGTTCCTGGAATCGATCAGGCGCGGTACGCCGAGGAGCAGCGCGATGATGCCGATCGGCACGTTCAGCAGAAAGATCGCCTGCCAGTTGAACGACTCGATGAGGATGCCGCCCAGCAGCGGACCGAGGGCGATCGAGACTCCGGACACCGCGGTCCAAATGCCGATGGCCTTGGCCCGCCCTGGCGGGTCGGTGAACGTCGACACCAGCAGCGACAGGCTGCCGGTGCTGATCGCGGCGGCGCCGAGCCCCTGCACGACCCGCCCGAGGATGAGCAGACCGACCGACGGCGCGAAACCGCACAGGACCGATCCGAGCACGAACAGGACAAGGCCGGTCAGGAAGACCTTCTTCCGGCCCAGCCGGTCGCCGAGGGTTCCGGCGGTCAGCATCAGAGCCGCGAACGGAAGGGTGTACGCGTCCACAGTCCACTGCAACTGGGACAACTCGCCGCCAAGATCCTTCTGGATCTCGTGCAGGGCCACGAAGATGATCGACCCGTCCAGGAGGACCATGAAGGATCCCAGACTGGTGACCAGCAAGGTCAATAATCCGGTACGGCGTGAGGTGGTGTTCATTTCCTGAGCTCTCCGATAGGGCATACGCCCGCACGTGGTTGTGTGGGCTGACTGGTCAGGACCGTTGGACTGCGGGCGGGCGGTCTAACCGGCGACCGGCTCGGGCCGGTACTTGGGGAACAGACTGAGGAACTGCGGCGGAACCAGGAACGGATGGACCTCCACCCGGTTCCAGACCTTGTTGAGGATGTAGGGCTCGTTCGCGAGCCACTCGTCGATCTCCGCACGGCTCTCGAAATCGACGATCAGGACACCGCCGGCCATCTTCCCGGCGCCGTCGAGAATGCCGCCGCCGAACAGGAACGACCCGTCCTGCATCATCTTCTCGCCATTGGCCATGTGCGCGGGCCGGACCAGCATCCGGCGTTCGAAGGTGCCCGGCTCGGTGCCGTCGTACGCGATCACTACGTAGAGCATGGTCTGACTCCTTCTAGTCGTCGCTGCGCTGGCCCCACACCGACACCGTGGTCGGCGTGTAGATGACGGTGTCCGAGGGCTGCTCGAGCTGGTCGAACGCGGCCTCGACCTCCTTCTGGCCCATCAGGCCGGCCGTGACGATCATCGGAGCCAGCTTCGCCAGGCTCATCGAGATGGTGGCGACCTCCGGGGTCCCGGCCTGGACGGCGGTCAACTGGCAGTCGGTGCCCAGCACCTTGAGCCCGGTACGGCGTACCGCCGGGAGCAGCTTCATCCCGTAGCCCGGGTCGGCCCCGCCGAAGTAGAAGAACGTCTCCAGCGCGGCAGCTGCCCGGGTGAGCAGCGGCGACGGCGGATCGACGCGCTGGATGCTGCGGATGTCCGCCTCCTCGACCAGGAGATAACCGCCCGGCTTGAGCGCCCGGACGAACTCGCCGAGGACCCGCTCGCGGTCCGCGAGGTGCATCAGCAGGATCTTGCAGTGGACAAGGTCGTACGTACCCTCGTCCAGCGGCGTCGTGGTGATGTCCTGCTCGCGCACCTCCAGGTTGGGCGCGGTGATCCCGTCCATGTAGCTCGGCTCGGTGTCGATGGCGTGGACCTTGCCGAAATGGCCCACCCGGTTCGACAGCCATTGGGCGATCGAGCCGGCGCCGGCTCCGACTTCGGCACAGGTCCAGCCCTCCTTCACCCCGATCGCCTCGAGGTAGCGGATGGTGGCCGGGTCGGTGAGGGCGGCGATCCGCTCGAGGCGGACCTTCTCGGGGTCTGACGTGGCTTCGGTCAGCTGCGGCACGATGCTCAACTCCTCTGGGTTGTCGCCGTCAGAAACCGGTCCGGAAGAGCTTCGGCACCTTCATCGCGAGCATCATGTCCCCCTTGACCTTCAGCTTCCCGGTCATGAACGCGCGCATCGCGTCCTGCCGGCCCTCGGCGATGGCCATCCAGGTCTCGCCGGTGGTGGTGAAGGTCGTGTCGGGGGCGTCGACACCGCCCGGGATGAGGCGGCCCTGGCCGTCGGTGATCTCGAAGGCCCAGACTCCCGGGTCCTCGTCGGTGATCTTCCATTGCAGGGTCCGGTTCAGACCGGCAGCGGCATCGCTGTCGAACCGGGTCGAGAGGGCTTCGAAGAGTTCTCCGACGGTCATGGTCATGGCCTTACTTCCTTCCTCCAGGTCGTCACGACCTCAGGGCGCACAAGGGGCCCTGAGGATGACGGTAGGACCGGTGACTTCCGGCTGGCTTACTCGGCGTGAAAGTTAGTTCGACGCTGTGTTACAGGCTGGGCTCGCGAAGTAGTCGCGGTTCAGCGCGATCGCGTCCCCCCACTCGTCCGGAACCTCGTCCTCGGGGTAGATCGCCTCGACCGGGCAGGCCGGCTCGCAGGCGCCGCAGTCGATGCACTCCGTGGGGTCGATGTACATCTGCTCGTGGTCGGCGAACTCGGCCTTGTTCGGGCTTGGATGGATCGCGTCGGCCGGGCAGGCATCCCAGCACGCGGTGTCCTTGCTCCCGATGCAGGCCTGGGTAATCACGTAGGTCATCAGCCCGCCTCCGCCAGCTCGAGTTCTTCCGGCATGGGTACGGCGATGACGTCTGCGTCGGGCAGGCCCATCAGCTGCGACAGGTTCGACGGCGAGAAGAACTCGTCCCAGGGGACGGTGTTCTGGATGACGCCGAAGAACTGGTTGATGGCGTCCTGGTTACCGCGCATCGCGGCCAGCACGTCCTGGAAGGCGTCGTCGAAGGGCTCCATCGCGGCGTGGTCGACGATGAAGTCGTACAGCGGCTTGAGCGCCTGGTTGCGCTTGTACTCGTAGGTCCGCAGTGCCGTGTCGATCGGCTTGCGCCCGGAGAAGCCGGCGTCGATCGCATCGGCGAGCAGGTCGGCGTCTCGGAACGCGTCGGTGATGCCCTGGGCAGTGATCGGGTCCTTGTGGACGCCCGCATCGCCGACCAGTGCCCAGCCGGGACCGTACGGCCGCCGGAAGAAGTTCGGGCGGTTGCCCGCGCCCTTCAGCTTCTGCACCAGCCGCCCGCCCGCGATCCGCCGGCCGAGGTCCGGCGCGATCTCGTTCACCGTCTCGAGATACCTGGCGTGTACGTCGGTCTTGAAACCGGCGAAGTCACGCTCGGGCCGCTCGATGAACACCGCGGCTTCGTTGCCATGGGTCGGGAACGCGATCACGGTGGACCCGGGCCGGGTGTAGAACTCCAGCCCCGCCAGCGCGACGTCCTCCCAGTACGTGTAGTACCCGAACGCCTTGGGCGGTACGACGTGGTACTCCGGCGCACCCACCGTCTCGGCGACAACCGACCGCAGGCCGTCGGCACCGATGACGATCTTCGCGTGTTCGGTGACGGTGATACCGCTGGGTCCGCGGCCGCGGACGCCGACCACCCGGTCCCCGTCGGTGAGCACCTCACGGACCGAGAAGCCCTCGCGGACGACGACGCCGGCCGCGGCGGCCGCATCGACGAGCAGCTTGTCGAGCACGGTGCGCTTGGGCGCGTAGATGGCGCCGAACCCGTCCTCGTCGGGGTAAGGGAATCCGGTGAGCGTGAAGTGCCCGTACCGCTCGAAATTCAGGTCGAGCACGATGTTTCGCACCGGCGGGCACCCGGACGCCTCGATCTGGCCGAGCAGGCCCCAGCGCCTCAAGTACGCGCTGCCCTCCACGGTGATCATGTGGGTCGAGACGGTGTCGCTCGGGAAGGTGGCCCGGTCCAGCAACAGCACCCGGTACCCCTTCTTGGCCAACAGCATGGCGGTCGGGGCGCCGGCAACCCGGGCACCGACCACGATCGCGTCGTACACGTCGGATCCTTTCGCTTGGGCGGTCGAGCTAGGCGGCGAGGCTCTTCTCCGTACGCCGGCGCCAGATCTCGTAGACCGGTTCGACACTGATCACGGGCAGGTCGCGGGCGGCTTCCTCGAGCGCGGCGGCCGCCTCCCGGCCGCTGCAGCCGCAATAGATCTGGCAGGCCAGGTCGGTGTGCGCGGCCTGGTTACCGGCGTGTTCGCGACCCCAGGCCGCGGTTGCGGCCCCGCGGGCCAGTTGCGGCTGGAACAGTCGGACCCTGTCGAGCAGAGACCGCAGTTCCTCGGCGTCAGCACCTCCGCCGTACGCCGACGCGAGGCCGACGCCGCTCCACAAGTCGGCGTGCCGGGCGACCGGGAATCCCGCGATCTGCCGGATGACCCGGTCCACCGACGCACCGCCGGAGAACCACAGCGCCCGGCCGATCCCCTGGTCGAAGAACCGCCGGCCGTAGTGCGACAACCGGGTCGGCACCGCGTGCTGCTCGACGTACCGGCGCCGCTTGAAGAAGGCCTCGTGGAAGCCGTACCCGTCCGCGGTCACCCAGCCCAGCAACGGATCGAGGCCCGCGAGGTTGGCCTCCGGCGTACGGCGAAGTCGTGCGTAGGCGAGCCCGACACCGACGTAGACCGGATAGATGTGAGCCGCCCCAGGGCCCTCGACGAACGTCTTGAGCCGGTTGTTCCACGGCGCGACCGCATCGAGAGCCGCGAGTCCCATCCCGGCCCCCTCGTAGGCGAAGCCGCGGAACTCCGGTTCGACCGCGTCGAGACGGACCTGAAGTGACGACAGCCGCGGATCCTCGAGGGTCGCGTGGTACCCCTCCATCAGGTTCACTGCCACCGGGGCGAACCGCGTCCACGCCTCGGGCGCGAATCCCGGCCGGGAGAACACCGCCTTGGCCGAGGGGATCCCGAACATCTTGCGGCGGAGCCGGCCGACGGTGCTCATGCTCCGATCTCCGTCACCGTGGGCTCGACGACCGGCGTGCAGCTCCAGGCGTTGCCGATCTGCTGACGCCAGAGCTCGTACGCCGGATCCGGGCCGTCGTGCCCGAGACCGAGGCCGGCCCGATGGGCGATCGCCGCGACCGCGTTGGCGTCCTTCCCCCAGATGACGTCGCAGGCGAGACCGGTGTGCGGGGCCGCCAGCCCGGACTGCTCGCGGAAGATCGACGCGATCGCGCTACCGACGGCGACGCTGGACCGGTGCCGGCCGGCGGCCTCGAAGAGGGTCGCCACAGCAGCGCGGTCCATCACACCGGCGGCGTACGCGCAGGCCAGGCCGATCCCACTCCAGATGTCTCCCTGCCGATCGGCCGGGAATCCGTTGATCGTGGCAATGATCCGCTCGACGTTCGCACCGGTCGAGAACCACAGGCTGCGGCCCAGGCCTTGATCGAAGCCGCGCTTGGCGTATCCCCGGACCGACCTCGGCACCTGGTGCTTCTCGACGGTCTCCTGCCAGGCGAAGAAGCTCTGGTAGAAGCCGTACCCGTCCATGACCAGCCAGCGCAGCAGCGGGTCCTGCTGCGCGAGGAACCGCTTCGGGCTGATCGGTACTCGCGGCAGCACGAGCCCCGCGCCGATGTAGATCAGGCACCGGTACGGCGCGCCCGGGCCGTGGATGAAAGCCGGCAACCGCTTCTTGAACGGGAACAGGCTATCCAGCAGCATCAGGCCCATCCCCGCGCCTTCGTAGGCGATTCCGCGAAGCTCGGGCTCGATCGACTCGAGGTGCGGCACGAGCACGCTGTGCCGTGGATCGTCGAGGGTGGTGTAGAAGGTGTCGACCAGCGTGCGGGCGACCGGTTCGAAGGTGAGCCAGGTCTTGTCCATGTCCTCCTGGGCGCCGAACCGCTCGGCGGCCATCGTGGGGAACGCCTCGGCGGACAACGGGAAGACGGGCTTGAGCAGCTTTCCGAGCGGCAGCCTCATCGTTCTGCTCCCCTCGTCGCCGGAGCGAGATCAGCCGGAACGTTGCCGTTGACAACGACATTGGGAGCAGCGCCGGCGTTCACCGAGGTGACCTTCGGCAGCTTCCGGAACCGGCCGTAGAACTGCTGGAAGAGTGGCGTGGCCATCAACGTCGTGATGATGGCCATCATCACCAGGAGCGTGAACAGGGTCGGTGTGATCAGGCCGGCCTGCAACCCGAGGTTGAGCAGGATGAGCTCCATCAGGCCGCGTGCGTTCATCAGGCTCCCGATCGCGAGCGCCTCACGCTGCGGTTCCTTGTTCAGGCGGGCCGCGAAGTAGCAGGCGACACCCTTTCCGAGCACGGACGCAGCCAGGATCAGCAGTCCGATCGCGAGCAGCCCCACGCTGTTGACCAGTCCGATCTGGGTGTTCAGCCCGGAGAAGACGAAGAACAACGGCAGCAGGAAGTTCGTCACGAGCGGTTCCAGCGACCGGCGAACCTCCGTCGCGACCACACCCCGCGGCATCGCTACGCCGAGGACGAAGGCACCGAAGATCGCATAGATGCCGACGAAGTCGGTGAACCAGGCCGCACACATCAGCAGCATCAGGATCACGGCGAACATCGGGGAACTGACACCTCCCTGCCGCTCGGCGCGGTCGCCGATGAAGCGGTGCAGCAGGCGCCGCCCAACGGTGAGGACGGTGAGCACGTACACGAGGCCGCCGCCGATGGCGAGAACGGCGATCATCGGGTCGTGCTTGAACACGGCCATCACGACGGCGAACAGGCACCACGAGATCGCGTCGTCGGTCGCACCGGCGGCCAGCGCGAGCGTGCCGAGCGACGTACCGGAGAGACGGCGTTCGAAGATGATCCGGGCGAGCATCGGGAACGCGGTGATCGCGATGGCCGCTCCCATGAACAGCATCGCCTGCCAGGTCTTCACGCCACCGGCGAAGAACCTCCCCTCGTCCTTGATCAGCAGCAGCGCGACGAGGGACCCGAGAACCAGCGGCATGGTGACTCCGGCCACCGAGATCGAGATCGCGCTCGGCACCCGGTGCCTGATCAGGTTCGTGTCGAAGTCCAGGCCGATCAGGAACATGTACAGCACCAACCCGACCTGACTGGCCGCGTAGAGGATCGTCATCGCCGGGCCCTTGGGGAACAGCTCCTGCTGCCAGTGCGGTGCGAGCAGCCCGAACAGCGAGGGTCCGAGCAGGACTCCGGCGATCATCTCGCCGACGACCTGCGGCTGCCCGATCCTGCGGGCCAGCAGGCCGACCACCCGGCAGACGGCCAGGATGATCGCCAGTTGAAGGAAGAAGTGGATGGCCAACTCTGATTGAGTCATGAGTGATCCCCTAGGACGGATTCGGGAACTGGGAGCGGATGCGCTGCCGCCAGAGCTCGTAGGCGGGTTCGATGTCGTCGGTCGGGAGATCGTCCAGTGCGTTCCGGGCGATCTCGGCGGCTTCCTGACTGCTCAGTCCGCAGATCACGCCGGAGGCGAGTTCGACGGTGTCGCCCGGGTTGCCGACCTGATGGCGCGCGCGGGCGGCCACGACGACCCCCTCGGCCAGCCGCGGCAGATGCCGGCCGGCCAGCGTGCGCAAGGTGTCGAGCACCTGCTCGTCGACACCGCCGGTGTACCCGCAGCCCAGCCCGATCCCGGCCCACAGATCGCCCTGGCGGTACGGCGGGAACCCGTCGATCGTGGCGTGGACCCGCTTGGCATCAGCGCCGGTCGCGAACCAGAGGCCACGCCCGAGACCGTGGTCGAAAACCCGTAGGCCGTAGCCGCTGAGGTGTCGCGGCGTGGCACGCTCCTGCACGTGCCGGCGGTAGGCGAAGAAGCCTTCGTGGAAGCCGTACCCGTCGAGCACTGCCCAGCCCATCACCGGGTCGTCGAGCCGACGGCGGAACGGCTCGGGATTGCGGCGCAGCCGGGCCAGGCCCATGCCGGCACCGAGGTAGACCGCGAAGACGTAGTCGCGCGCGGGTCCGTCGACAAACGATCGGGTGCGCTGCTTCCACCGCAGTAAGTCGTCGAGTGCGGCCAGCCCGACACCCGCGCCTTCGTAGGCGAACCCGAGTAGTTCCTCCGGGTACGCGTCGAGCTTGGCCACCAGCTTGTGGCGCCGCGTCACCAGGGTTAGTTCGCAGCACTCGGTGACGGTGAACACCACCTTGCTCAGCCGTTCGGCCGTCGGGCCGTCTCCGCTGGTAAGTACCGGGACATCGGTCGGAGTGACCTCGAAGACCGGTCGCAGCAAGGTTCCCAAGAGACTCATGCCGGCTCCCCTAGACTCTGCTCGGCGGGACTGAAAACGGCCTCCAGCCGGTCCTGAAGTACGCCGTACGCCGGCCGGGCCGCGCTGTCCGGCAGATTCCGGAACGCCTCGTCCACGTGCTCGGCCGCCTTTCGGCTCGTCATGCCGCACAGCACCTCGCACGCGAGCTCCGTGCCAGGAATCGGGTTGCCCGCGCGGATCCTGCCCTTGGCGACGAACGCCGTCCCGACCGCGACGCGGGCGAGATGCCGGCCCGCGGCGTCGCGCAGTTGCTCGACCGTGGCCCGGTCGACGCCGCCGACGTACCCGCAGGCGACACCGACGCCGAGCCAGAGGTCCGCGTGCCGGTGCGCCGGAAAGGCCGCGATCGTCCGCGTGATCTCGCCGACGTCCGCGCCCGAGGCGAACCAGATGCTGCGTCCGACGCCCTGGTCGAAGACGCGTCGGCCGAAGGGTGACAGGTGGGACGGGACCCGCTTCGCCTGGACGAACCTGGCCGGCTTGAAGAAGCCCTCGTGGAAGCCGTACCCGTCCATCGCCAACCAGCGCAGGGCAGGGTCGGGCAACTTGGCCAGGAAAGGCTCCGGCTTACGCTTCAGCCTGGCCAACGCCTCGCCCGCGCCGATGTGCACCATGTAAATGTGCGGGCGGCCGGGCCCATCGATGTACCGCTGCAGCCGGGACCCAGGCAGGAACAGGTCCATCCCGGTCAGGCCCATGGCCGCGCCCTCGTAGGCATAGCCGCGTAACTCCAGCGGGGTCTCGTCCAGTCGCGGGACCAGCTTGTCCAGCCGGTGGCCGTCCAGCACCGCGTGGTATCCGCCGACAGCCGACCGGACCACGGTCTTCAGGTGATTCCAGTTCGGCGTGTCGCCGCGACTGAACCCGGTGGCTTCGCGATCCGGCACACCCATGACCGCTCTTCGCAACCGGCTAAGGAGCTGGCTCATGATCCATCCCTTCTTCGCGCTCGAGCTCGGCAAGCAGCGCCTCCAGCTCGTCGGGTGAGGCCGTGGCGAGGAGCTGCTCGAGCTCGTCGTCACTCGGTTCCGCCACAGCGGGTGTGGACTCCGGCCGGTCGGCCGGGGTCGCATCGAGGTTCAGCCGGGGCAGGATGCGGGCCGCGAGGTCGACGACGCTGACGCCCTGGAGGAGGTCGAGCACCGGGATGTCGACCCGGAGCATGATGTCGATCCGGGCCTTCACTTCAACGGCCATCATCGAGTCGATGCCGAGATTGCTCAGGTTCTCCTCGTCCCCGAGCTCGGAGGCCTCGAGATTCAGTACACCGGCCGCGATGTCGCGCAGCAGGTCCCGGAGCAGGTTGGCCCGCTCGTCCTCGGGGGCCTGCCGGATGCCGTCCAGGATCGAGTCCGCATCGACGACCGATTCGGACGACTGCTCCTCGCCACTGCTGATGCCGAGCTCGGCGAACATCGGCGGGAGCTGACCGGCAATCGCTGCCGCCCGGGCGGCCGGCCAATCGACCGTAATCGCCACCAGGTGGGCCGGGCGCTGGCTGAGGACTCGCGCCAGGATCTGCGTGCCTGACTCCGGCGTGATCAGTTCGATGCCGCGGCGCGCGTACATCTGCTCGAGGTTCAGCTTCTCGACCATGCCGATCGACCAGGGTCCCCAGCCGATCGTCAACGCCGGCAGGCCCTGTCGGTGGCGGTAGGCGGCCAACGCGTCGAGGAAGGCGTTCGCGGCCGCGTAGTTCGCCTGGCCCGCCGACGCGATGACGGATCCGGTGGAACCGAACAAGACGAAGAAGTCCAGCGGCACGTCGGCGAACAGCCGATGCAGCAGCCATCCCGCCCGCAGTTTCGGCCGCATGACCCGATCGAACGACGCCTGCGTCATCCGGACCATCAGCTCGTCCTCGACCACGCCCGCGGTGTGGATGATGCCGCTGATCGGAGGCCGGTGATTGCGCTGATGATCGTCGTACCAAGAATGGAGCTGGTCCTCATCAGCAGAGTCGACCGCGGCGCACGACACCGTCGCACCGCTCGCCTCGAGCGTCAGCAACTGATCGATCAAAGCGCGCTGTGGGTGGTCTGCCGGGAGGTCGCGCCAGGTGTCCCGCGACGGTACGGCGGTCCGCGCCATGAGGACCACGTGCCGTGCACCGCGATCCACCAGGAAGCGGGCGACCAGGAGTCCGAGGGTCCCGAGTCCTCCGGTGATCACGTAGCTGCCGTGGCGGCGCAGGCGGACCGGGAACGGCGGCGTCAAGTTCGTACTCGGTGCGAGCCGGGCCACGAAGCGCCGGTCGTGGCGATAGGCGACCTGGTCCTCGCCGGCGGCCGAGTCGATCTCCTCGATCAGCCGCCTTGCCTGCCCGGCATCGTCGCCGGGTCCGAGGTCGACGAGCCCGCCCCACAGACTCGGGAACTCCTGATGGCCGACGAGCCGGCCGATACCCCACATCGGCGCCTGGGACACGGCGACCGGTCCCGGCACGCCGCCGATCGCCTGTGCCTCGCGCGTCACCAACCAGACCTGCGCCAGCTGGTGATTGAGCTCAGCCGCCAGTGCCTGCATGAGATTGAGCACCGACACCGAGCCGAGCAGCTGGCCGTCCTCGAGCAAGTCCGCCGAGACGTCGTCGCCGGACAGTGCATCCAGGCTCCACAGATGCAGGACCTTGCCGACCGACAACTCCTGTCCCAGCTTGCGGAACAGCTCCTTGTACTGGCCGGCGTCCGCGGGATTCACGACGTACAAGCCGGGCTCTGTCTCGACCAGCTTCGGTACGTCGTTGTGTTCGACGGTGATCACCTGGCGGCCTGCCTCGTGCAAGCGCCGTACGACGTCGCCGCCGATGCCGGAGGAATCGGCGAACACGATCCAGGCGGCGGAGTCCGGCTCCGCAGCTGGGGTGGGCTCGAGCGGCTGCTCCCGCCAGGACAGCTCGTGCAGATTCCTGTCCAGACGGTCCAGGCTCTGGCTCGGCGCGGCCTGCAGCGACTGGGCCCGGAATCCCCGGATCTCGGCCAGCACCGAGCCGTCCGCATCGCAGAGGGCGAGGTCGCTGACAACGACCCGGGCATCGGCCTGAACCACCTCGGCGACGACGAACATCTCGTCGCGCGGCGGCTCGTGGACAGTGATGCTGTCGACTCCGACCGGGAGGTACGGCGTACCGGAGCTCTCGCCGTCCGTGGTCAGTGGCGTCGCGGCCGTCAGCAGGACCTGGAACGCGGCATCGATCAGGGCGGGGTGGAACCGGTACGAGGAGAGGTCGTCGCGGATCTGCTCCGGGACTGTGACCCGGCCGACGGCCGAGCGCGGTCCGCTGACGATGTCCTGAACCGCCTGGAACACCGGACCGTACTCGAACCCCATCTGCCGGGACTGGTCGTAGAAGTCGTCCCGCGGCACATCGTGGTCGCAGCCGGCCCGAGCGGCAGCCAGGTCCCGGCGCGCGGGCGTCGTCGTCCGCCGGCCGAGCTGGGCGGTCGCATGGATCGTCCAGGTACGGTCGCCCGACGGCGTGGCGGTGTAGCCGGCGATCTCGACACGCCCCGACTCCTGGTGAAGGGTCGTCCGCAACCTCGGGTCAGCGGTCTCCGGGAGTACTACGGCCTTGCGGAACTCGAGATCCTCAACCGTGTAGCAGTCATCGCCGTACACCTCGTGAGCGGCCGCCATCGCCATCTCGATCATCGCGGCGCCCGGGACAAGGGTGGTCCCCTGGATCCGGTGATCGGCGAGGTATGGCAGCACGCCGACACCGAACTCGCGCTCCCAGGCAGGCTGACTGGCGCTGACCCGCTGACCGAGCAGCGGATGGACCTGCGTGTAGTGACGGTCCTCGCGCGCCTCGACCGACTCGTTCCAGTACCGCTTGGTCTGCCACGGGTACGTCGGCAGCTGGAGGTGCCCGCCGTCGTCGCCGTAGAAGGCCTCCCACTTCACACTCTGCCCGTGGGAGTAGAGCGACCCGAGCGAACCGAGCAGGACGTCGTCATCAGCCTCGTCGCGGCGCAGTGACGGCACGACCAGAACGTCGGCCTGCTGCTCGGCAGCAAGCTCCTTCATTGAGCCGGCGAGCACAGGGTGCGGACCGATCTCGAGGAAGTGCGTGTATCCGTCGGCAAGCATCTCCCGGAACGCGGACGCGAAGAGCACGGTGGCACGGACGTTCTGCCACCAGTAGTGCGCATTGACGCCGCCGCCGTCGATTCTGGTCCCGGTCACGGTGGAATACAGCGGGACGGTCGCCGACTGGGCCTTCAGATCCGCGAGTCCGGCCAGCAGGTCGTCGCGCAGCGGGTCCATGCAGTGGCTGTGGTAGGGCACCTTCACGTTGAGGAACTTGTGGAAGACGCCGAAGGTCTCCAGTTGCGCGGCCATGCTCTCCAAGATCGTCGCGTCGCCGGACAGCGTGACCGCGGACGGGCTGTTGATCGCGGCAACCGATACCAATGGACCCGCGTCCGCGACGGCCTTGTCGAGGGTCTCCGGAGTGAGCCCGACCGCGAGCATCCGGCCGGTGCCGGTCGCGTGCTGCTGCAGGCTGCTCCGGTAGTAGTTCACCTTCACGGCGTCCTCGAACGACAAGACACCGGACAGGTACTGCGCGGCGACCTCGCCGGTGCTGTGACCGACGATGCCGTCGGCCTCGATGCCCCAGGTCCGCCACATCTCGGCCAGACCGATCTGGACGGCGAAGTTCGCCGTCTGGGCAATCCTCGTCTCCGCCATCTGCGACATGTCCTCGGCGGCGAGCATCTCGTCGAGCAGCGACCAGCCGGTGTACTTGCGAAGCTCTTCGTCGCACCTCTCGACCGCGGCCCGGAACACCGGCTCCGTGGTCAGCAGTTGCCGGGCCATCGCCCACCACTGCGGGCCCATGCCGGAAAAGACGAACGCGAGCTTGGGCTTGCCCCCTGCGGGTGACCGGCCGGATGTGACCGCCTTGGTGGCGTGGCCGGCACTGAACTCACGCAGGTACTTCGTGACGTCGGCCGGCGTCGATGCGACGACCGCGAGCCGGTGCTCGTGGTGGCTGCGGCGGAGGCCGGTAGTGTGCCCGACGTCCAGCAGGTGAACGGCGTTCCCGGACAGATGCTCGGCTGTCGACGCGGCCGCTGCCGTGAGCGCCTCGGGTGAGCGAGCCGACAGCGGCAGGAGGTAACGCCGGTCGTGCGAGCGCCGGGCCGGGGCCGGCTGGGCAGGCGGTCCCTCGAGGACGACATGCGCGTTGGTGCCGCCGAACCCGAACGAGTTCACCCCCGCAAGGCGACGAGCGGACGCCGCCGGCCAGTCGCCGAGCCGGGTCTGCACCCGAAGCCTGAGCCGGTCGAAGTCGATGGCCGGGTTGGGATCCTCGAAGTGCAGCTGGCCAGGGATCTTGCCGTGCTTGAGGGCCAGCGCGGTTTTGATGAGTCCTGCTACACCGGCCGCGGCCTCGAGGTGACCGATGTTCGTCTTCACCGACCCGATGACCACGCAGTCCGCGTCGGCACGGCCCTCGCTGAGCACCCGCCCGATCGCGCCTGCCTCGATCGGGTCGCCGACGGGGGTCCCGGTTCCGTGGGCTTCGACGTACTGGACCTCGTGGGGTGCGATACCGGCGCGCAGGTACGCCGCGCGCATCGCCGCAGCCTGCGAATCGCCGTTCGGCACGGTGATGCCGTTGGTGTGCCCGTCCTGCGAGACCGCGCTCCCCCGAATCAGTGCGTAGACCGGGTCGCCGTCGCGCTGCGCGTCGCTCAGTGGCTTGAGGACCACCACACCGGCGCCCTCACCGCGGGCGTATCCGTTCGCGGACGCGCTGAACGCCTTCGACCGGCCGTCGGGTGACAGGAATCCACCCTTGGACTCGGCGATGGTCATGTTCGGGGCGATCATCACGTTCACGCCGCCGGCCAGGGCCATCGAGCACTCGCCGTTCGCGATCGCCTGCGCCGCCAGGTGGACGGCGACCAGCGAACCGGAGCACGCGGTGTCCACTGCGAGGCTAGGGCCCCGGAAGTCGAAGGAGTACGACAGCCGGTTGGCCAGCATCGTCATCATCATGCCGGTGGCCGAATGCGTCTGAAGCTCGTAGCGGCTGTAGACGCCGTAGTTCTGGAGCAGCTGGTAGTCGAGGGTGAAGCCGCCCATGAAGACGCCGACCTCGCTTCCCGCGAGACGGTCGGGAACCTGCCCGCCGTCCTCCATTGCCTCCCAGGCCACCTGCAGCAACAGGCGCTGCTGCGGGTCCAGCCAGATGGCTTCGCGCGGCGAGATGCCGAAGAACTGGGCGTCGAACTCGTCGATCCGCTCGAGGAACCCACCGTGGAACGTGCTCATCTTGCCGAGCTTGCCGCCGGCCGGATCGTAGAACTTACCCGTCTCCCAGCGGTCGGCCGGCAGGTCCCGGGTGGCGTCGACTCCGTTGCACAGCAGGTCCCAGAAAGCACCTGGGCCCTTCGCACCGCCAGGAAAGTGGCAGCCGATTCCTACGATCGCGATCGGGTCACGGGATCGGTCAGCCGGCGATCGGTCGGTCATGGACATGTTCCCCTTCCTTGATCAGTGCGGCGCTCCCGAGGTCGCGGACGAGTTCGGTGAGCAGCAGGTCCTGAGCGCTGTGCAGGAAGAAGTGCGAACCGGGAATCATCGCCAGCCGGAACGGGCCGGCCGCCTGGTCGCGCCAGGGCTCCAGATCGCTCCGGCCGACCCGCACGTCCTGATGGCCTCCGAAAACGGAGACCGGCATCCGCAGCGGCGGCTCAGCGCCGTACTCGTAGGTGTCGCACAACTCGAAGTCGGCCCTCAGCGTGGGCAGCAGCGCCCGCATCAGCTCGTCGTTCTCCAGAACCTGTTGGGGCGTGCCCTCCTTGAGCAGGACGGTCTTCAGCACCTCGTCCGGCAGGTGGTAGATCTTGATGTTCGGGTTGGCCAGCTGCGGGGCCCGGAACGCCGCCAGGAAAAGGTGCGCAGGCTCAGGATCACCAGCGCTTCGCAACCGCCGGGCGAGCTCGAACGCGACGAGCGCACCCATGCTGTGACCGAAGAAGACGTACGGCAGGTCCAACTGAGGACGGATCGCCTCGTGCAGCGCATCGATGACGGGAGCCATCCGCCCCAGCGGCTGCTCCCCTACGCGGGTCTCGCGGCCCGGCAGCTGCGCCGCCCACACGTCGACCTCGGCCGGTAGCCCGTCGGTCCAGCCGCGAAAGATCGACGCACCGCTTCCGGCGTACGAGAAACAGAACAGCCGGATGCCCGGCGCGTCACCGCGCGAGAACCGCACGAGCCACGGCGTGTCCTCGCGGGACGGCTCAGCCCGCAGCCGAGCGAGGAGCTGCGCGCGCTTGTCGGTTGTCAGGCGGGTGATCCGTTCGTGCAGCAGGGAGTTTTCAGGGAGCGTGTTGGCGGTCATCGGCTGTCTCCGGTACTGGTGTCGACGGTCGGCCTGAGGGTGATCCAGTGATCGTCGACCGGGTTCGCCGGCTGTTCGGCCTCGTAGACCTCGACCAGGGACATCAGGACCTCGTCCTTGCGCCAACGCTGCGCCTGCTCCTGCTTGGCGGCGTGGTCCGGATCGGCTTCGAACTCCGCGAGCACCGTCGCGATCAGCTGGCCGGACAGCTGGTCGATGAACCGGACGTTCGCGTCGAACCGCTCCTGCATATCGGTGTCGCTCAGATCGGCGGTCATGCCGAGATGCAACCGCGGCATGAAGCCGAAGTCGTAGAAGCGCACGAACGGCGCCTGGTCCGGCGGCTCCTCGTCCACAGCACCCCACTCGCGGAAGAAGCGCTGAACTTCCTTGCTGGTAGTGCCGAAGCCGGCCAGACCCTCCAGCAGGCCCGGGTGATCGGCCAGCACTCGCCATTTGTCCTGGAAGTAGAGCAGGCCCGGTACGGCCCAGTAGACGGCCGTGTCCCACACGACCTTGCAGGTCATCACCCGGGCGTTGCCCATCAGGGGATACTGATTCTCGTAAATGGTCAGCCAGCCGTCGGTGAGCAGGAAGAACACCGTGTTGTGGATCGCCGCGATCTCCTCGACGTCCTCGCCGTCGAGTGCCCGGCCGACCAGGTCCGCGATCAGGCCGTTGCTGATGGCAATCAGATCCAGGCCTGGGGAGTAGAACGGATCCAGGAAGACGCCGGCCTCGCCTGCGAGACACCAGCGGTCGCTGGAGAAGACCTGTTCACTGCTGTAGGCGTAGTCCTTCATGATCCGGAAGTCCTGCAGCTTGTCGCTGTGCTCGTCGATCATCCGCGCGCATTGCGGCTCGTGTTCGGTGAGCCACTGCATGGCCCGGTCGAAGGTGTTCAGCTCGCCGAAGGCGTGCACGTCGGCATCGGTGACGATGCCGATGCTGATCGCGCCGGATCCGAGCCGGATCAGCCAAACCCAGTACCCGGGTCCCATCAGGTGGTTGGTCGACAGCTCGCGCCGCCCCTCGACCACCCTGTCGTGCCAGTCCGGGTCGTCGGACCACCGGTCGATGTCGATGGGGTGCGCGATCCGGAACCAGACCGCGTTCGCCCGATGACCGACCTTCTTCGCCAGGCCGAGCTTGCGCTTGAGCATCGCGCTCCGCCCGGTCCCGTCCACGACCCACTTGGCCTGGATCTCGCCGGTCACGTCGTCGGTGTCGCGAACGGTGACCCGGTGGTGGTCGGACTCCGGCTCGAGTTCGACGGACTCGACCTTGACGCCCGACAAGAACTGAACGCCGCCGGCGACGAGCATCCGGCCGAGCGCGTTCTCCAGCCGGCCCCGGTCGAGCTGGTAGGTGCCGACCGCCCCGGGCGGGCGCACCGAGTGGCCGAGCTCGACCCGGCGGGTGATGTCGTCGTTGCCGTTGTGGGAGAAGAAGACCCGGAGCCCGAACTTGTCCAGCTGCTCGGTCCGCAGGTGCTCCTGCAGGCCCAGAACCTGGCGCAGGTAGTACCCGGCGATCTCGACGGTGGACTCGCCCACCTTGTGCGTCGTCTCCGGCACGGGATGGCTCTGTCGTTCCAGTACGGCGATCCGCGTGCCCGGCCGTTGTCTGTGCAGTTGCAGGGCCAAGGTCAGGCCGGCCACTCCCCCGCCGAGGATCGCGACGTCGACCTCGGCGGGCACGCCCGTCACGAGGCCACCGCCGCGGGTTCACTGCCCAACGTGATCCAGGCGCTGTCGATCGGGTTGACCGGATCGTACTCACGGAACCGCTCGACGACCTCCTGGAGCAACTCGTCGGAGCGCCACAGCTCGATCTGGTCCTGGGCGACGCCGCGGGCCGCGAGCTGGTCGATGACCGTGGTGACCAGCTGACCGGCGAGCTGCTCGAGCAGGATCACGTTCGTGGTGAACTGGTCCTCGAGCTCCTCGTCGGGAAGGCCTGCCGCCATCCCGTTGTGCAGGTCCACGATCCAGTCCAGCAGGCTGTAGGGGTCGGCGAAGGTATCCGCCGCCGGCTCGCAGTCGACGGCATGCCACTCGCGCAGGAACTGCTGGACCCGGGTGTGCAGCTCCCAGGTCCGCTGCAGGTTCCCGAAGGCGCGTGGGCTGTCACCGAGCCGGCGGAGCTTGTCGTGGAAGAACAGCAGCCCAGGCACGGCCCAGTAGATGATCGTGTCCCAGATGACCTTCGCGACCATCACCTTCGGGTTGCCCATCAGCGGGTACTGGTTCTCGTACGCGACCAGCCAGATGTCGCTCAGGACGAGGTACACCTGGTTGTGAGCGGCGGCGATGTCCTCGATGTCCTCGCCGCGGCGGTCCCGGATGACGAGGTCGGTGATGAGACCGTTGCTGATCGCCATCAGGTCGCCGCCGGACGAGTACAGCGGGTCGATCGAGACCCCCGCCTCGCCGGTCAGGCACCAGCGGTTCTCGGAGTACACCTGCTGACAGCTGTACGCGTAGTCCTTCATCACCCGGAAGTCCTGGATCTTGTCGCTGTGCAGCCGGACCTCCGCGGCGCACTGCGGCTCGTGCGCAGCCAGCCAGTCCAGGGCCCGGTCGAGGGTGTTGAAGTCCTGGAACGAGTGCGCGCTGTCCTCAGCGACGATCCCGACGCTGGTCGATCCCGAGGCGAGCGGGATCAACCAGACCCAGTAGCCCGGACCCATCAGGTGGTTGGTCGAGAGCCGCCGCTGGCCGTCGCAGACCCGCTCCTGCCAGGACTCGTCGGCCGACCAGCCCTGGACGTCGACGGGGTGGGCGATCCGGAACCAGACCGAGTTCGCCCGATGACCGACCGGCTTGGCCAGATCGAGCTTGCGCTTCAGCAGTCCGGCCCGGCCGGTCGCGTCCACGACCCAGCCAGACGCAATCCGGTGCCTGCCGTCGTCGTCCTGGAACTCGACGACGTGGTCACTCCCGTCCTCGGACAGTTCGACACCGCTCACCTTGCTGTGGGCGAACTTGACCCCGTGCTCGGCGATCAGCTCGCCGAGGTGGTTCTCCAGCCGGCCGCGGTCCAGCTGGTACGACGGCAGCGGTGCGGCCGAGACCTGGCCGTACTCGACCCGATGGGCGATCTCCGCGTTGCCGTCGTGGCTGAAGAACATCCGCAGGCCGAACTTGTGCAGCTGATCCCGGGTGAGGTGGTCCTCGAGCCCGAGCACGTCTCGCAGGTAGTGCGCCTGCACCTCGACGCTGGACTCGCCGACCTTGTGTGCGGCCTCGGGGACCGGATGATGCTTGCGCTCGATCACCGTGACCTCGAGGTCGGGGTCGGTCCGCTTCAGCTGCAGTGCAAGGGTCAGTCCGGTGATCCCGCCGCCGAGAATGGCGACGTCGTACCGGCCGGCGATGTCAGGCATAGGTCACCTCTTCGATCTTCTGTTCACGGTTGTTCGCTCCGCTCGGGCCGAGGACCATCCAGCCCTCGCTGGTCGGGTTGCGGCGCCGTTCGCGCCGGTAGGCTGCGACCAGCTCGCCGATCAGTGGGTCGCGTTGCCAGGCCTGGATCTGGGCGACCACGTGGTCGTCCTCGTAGCGGTCGCCATGGGTGTCGATGACAGTGGTGATCAATTGACCTGCCAGCTGCTCGAACAGCCGCGTGTTGGCCGAGAACCGCTCGGCGAACTGCGCGTCGGACAGCTCGTCGGCCATCCCGGCGTGCAGCTTCACCATGAAGTTCAGCGGGGAGTACAGATCCACGAACCGTGGTTCGAGCTCACGGTCGTCGATGCCGGCCCACTCGCGGAAGAACGCCTGGATCCGATTGCTGACATCGGTGAGCCGGGCCAGGTCGTTCGCGACCGTCGGGCTCGCCGCGACGTTGCGGAACTGATCCTGGAAGAACAGCAGGCCGAACACACCCCAGTAGAAGGCGGTGTCCCAGATGACCTTCGAGCTCATCACCCGGGCGTTGCCCATCAGCGCGTACTGGTTCTCGTAGATCGCCAGCCACATCTCGGTGATCCGCCGGAAGAGCGAGTCGTGGATCGCCGCCGCGGCAGTCACGTCCTCGCCGTCCAGCGACCGCCCGATCAGGTCCGCCACCAGGCTGTTGCCGATCGCGATCAGGTCCAGCCCGGGCGAGTACAGCGGGTCGAGGAAGATCCCGGACTCGCCGGTCAGGCACCAACGAGCGCGGCCGTCGAACACCTGGTCGCAGCTGTACGAGTAGTCCTTCATGACCCGGAAGTCCTGCACCTTGTCGACGTGCCGCCGGATCTCTGCGTGGCACTGCGGCTCGTGCTCGGCCAGCCAGCTGAGTGCGCGTTCCAGGGTGTTGAACTCGTCGAAGCTGTGCTGCCTGGCTTCGGCGACGATGCCGATGCTGATCGACCCGGAGGCCAGCCGGATCAGCCAGACCCAGTATCCCGGCCCCATCAGATGGTTGGTCGACAGCTCGCGCCGGCCCTCGACCCGTCCCTGCCAGTCGGCGTCGTCGGTCCAGGTGCTGACGTCGATCGGGTGACCGACCCGGAACCACGCCGCGTTCGCCGCATGGCCGACCTCTCTCTGCAGACCGAGCTTGCGCTGCAGCATGTGGTTGCGCCCGGTCGCATCGACCACCCAGCTCGCCGAGACGTCGCGCTCCTCGCCGCCGGTAGCCACCCGCAAGTGGTGTTGCGTCCGCTCGGCGTCGAGGTCGACCTGCTGGACTCTGCTCCCGGTTACGAGCTCGATACCCTGCTCCGCGCACAGCCGCCCGAGTTCGTTTTCGAGGCGGCCCCGGTCGAGCTGGTACGTGGCGTGCGGCGGAAACACCGAACTGCCGAGCTCGACGCGCTGGGTGATGTCGGTGTTGTCATGGTTCGAGAAGTACATCCGGAGGCCGAACTTGCGGATCTGCCGGGTCTCTAGATGTTCACCCAGCCCGAGGACGTCCCTGAGGTAGTGCGCGGCGATCTCGACAGTCGACTCCCCCACCTTGTGAGTGGTCTCCGGCACCGGGTGCTCCAGCCGCTCCACAACGAGGAGGCGGGCACCCGGACGTTCCTTGCGCAGTTGCAGGCCCAGAGTCAGGCCGGCCACGCCGCCGCCCATGATCACCACGTCGTAGTGGTTCGGACCTGCACTCTCGACGGTGGGTCTGGCCTTCAGCGCCTCGACCAGTTGGGCCCGCTTGTCCGCGGGCAAATCGGCGATCCGGACTCGGGTCTGTTGCGTCATCGCATCCCCCTGTCGTCATCCTGATAACAGGCTGCCGTGGTGCGATTACGCGAGACTTACCTGATTTGAAAGGTAAACGCGTTGTTACGCCAAAACGACCCCGAAACCGTAGTACTCTCGTCGCCCGGGGTAATTGGCTTAGCCGGGTCCAGATGCTGCATCACCCTTTGTCGCGGGGAGGCTACGTTGGGTGCCCGGTCGGAAAATCAAACGCTCGTCCCTCAGAAGCCCTTTCGTGCTTGGCTGTTCGGCCCGTTCCGGGTCGCCCGGGGCAGCACAGACATCGCTGATCAGGCGTGGGGACGAAAAAGCGCACGGACGCTCCTGAAATTGTTTCTGCTGAACCCTGGACGACCGTTCACCGCAGCGGAACTGTGTGACGTTCTGTGGCCGAACGGAAACGCAAAGTTCGCCACTAGAAATCTCCACGTGACCCTTCACTATTTGCGCCGCGTTCTGGACCCGGATTTACCCAGCCGGAGTCCGTCCCGCTTCGTCCGAACCGACGAGATCGGGCGGTACTGGTTCGACGAGGACGACTGGTGGACCGACGTCGGCGAGGTGGATTGGCTGTGGCGATCGGTGCAGGCGTTCGCCGAGCGCGACGACCACACCGCAGCGATCGCGACGCTGCTGCAGCTCGTTGACCACTACAGTCGGGGCTTCCTTCCGGAGGAGCTGTACGAGGACGCGTTCACGCCTTTTCGGGACCTCCACGACCGCAAGCACGACGAGGCACTCCATGCGCTCCTCAAGCTGTACGGCGATCTGGGTCGTCGCTACGAGGTACTGGCATTCGCACAGCGGATCCTGGACCGCGATCCGTACTCCGAGTGCGCGGTCACGGCGCTTGTCGAGGTGCACCTCGCACAAGGCAACCTCGCGGCCGCGATGTCGGAGCTGGACCGCTTCGTGCACACGCTGAAGGACGACCTCGGAACGCGACCGAGCCCACGGATCCTGGCGCTCCGCCGGCGACTGTCGTCATCGAGCTGAGCCGTCCGCGTCCTGGTGGCCCGCACGTTGCAAGGCCGCCTCGACGGCCGAGATGATCGCCGGCCGGAGCCTGTGCGGTGGGATCACCGCGTCGACAGAACCAACTGCGATCGCGCGCTCGACGTCGTGGACGCGATCGAACTCGTGCGCGAGCTCGCCGAGCATCTGCGCCTGAACAGCGTCACGCACATCGGCGAGGTCCAGGCCGATGCGCAACCGCTCGGGCCCGGTGATGCCGCGCAGATCTGCCTCGAGGGCTGCGACCCGGCCGTCGGCCTGAGCACGCCGCCTGGCCTCGCCGGCGAGGACGACGTTCGCCGCCGGAGCGCCCCCGATCACCGAGGCGCGCGCGCCGGCGACGGCCAGCACGGTGAGATTCGGGTTGAGCCGCTTGGAGAAGACGACGAAGGCGCCGCCGTGGTACCGGCCGACGACGCAGAACACGATCGGCCCCTTGAAATTGACGACCGCACGGCCGATCTCGGCGCCGTACTCCAACTGCAGGTTCCGCAACGAGTCCGGAGATCCGTCAAAGCCGGCCAAGTTGGCGAGCACCACGAGCGGGCGGTTCCCGGACGCGGCATTGATGGCGCGCGCGACCTTCTTCGACGCCTGCGGGAACAGCGTTGCGGCGCTGTACATCGGCGGTCCGTCCGCTGGGACCACGCCCTGCCGGCGCGTCGGTCGTGACTCGACACCGAGTAGACAGACGGCGTGTCCTCCGAGGCGAGCGTCCAGGACGACCGCGTTCTGGGCGTCGGCCATGTCGGCCCAGCGTTCGAGCGGTGTCGAGTCCTGATCGATGACCGCGCGCATGACGGTCCGGATGTCGAAGGCCTTCTTGCGCTCCGGATTGTGAGCGATGGAGAAGATCTCGCCGACCGTACGGAAGTCACAACCGTCGACGGCATGTGGGTACTCGCTGATATCCCGATCCACCGGGTCGGTAGTCGGCACCCGCGGTGGCCCGGTCTCGCCGGCCGCGACGTACGTGTGGTCGTAGTGCCGCATCAGAATGCCCGCCGCGCCGGCAAGGTCCGGAGCCCAATACTGGCCCTGCCCGTTCGGGCCCATGACGCGTGCATAGCCGCCGATACCCACCTCGCTGTCGGCCGACACCGCGCCGGAGAAGTCGAGGGACCGCTTGCCGGTCAGCACCATCGCGCTCATCGGCGTCATGATCAGCACCCCTTTGGTGTGCATGAGCATCGTTGCCTCGGCGTTCCAGTACGGTTGCGCACCGACGTTGATGCCCGCAGCCACGACATTGATCTCGCCGCCGGTCTGCGTGAACGAGACGATCCTGCGCAAGGCAGCAGCGACCCAGTCCATGTTCTCCGTGCCGGAGTCCATGGAGATCCGCGCTCCGGAGGACAGTGCGAACCATTCGACAGGCACGCCGAGTCGCTCGGCCAGGTCGATCGCGGCGATGATCCGGCGGCATTCCGGCTCGGCTACCGCACCGAGTGCACGGGTCGGGTCACCGCACATCAGCACTCGGGTCATGCCCTGGGGATACGCGGGGACCATAGTGCTGACAAGGCCGACGACGATCCCCGCGGTACCGCGGGGAGAACCGGGATCGACCGGGACAAGGGCGCCGCCCGCGTCAAGGTCGAGCTCGGCGAAGCACCCGGCCGCGCCCGCGAGGAAGGTGCCCAGGTGGTGCGGGCTGGGATACCCACGCCCGCTCGCCTGCCGGACCCTCAGGTCGTCCGCGTCGAATGGCCGCAGTGGCTCGTCCAGAACCGGGGCGTCGGACACCACGGGAGCCCGGCTCAGCGGATCGAGGGTCAGTCGCCGGCCCGGCCGCCCATGCAGGATCAGTTCTTCCAGGTCCGGATCATCAACGAGTGGGGCCAGTTCGTCGACCGCCGTCGGCTCGGCACCGTGGATCCAGATGTGGACACGGCCGGGGCGGGCCTGTGCCGAGGCCCGGGCGACTCGGACGGCAGCCATGCAATCGTTGACGGCCTGCTCGACGGCGTTACGGTCGTTGGGATCGGCGACCTCGCCGATCGCGACCAGCCGGCGATCCGACGGGTTGACGGCTGCGCGGCATTCGTACAGCAGCACTTCTGACGGCAAGCGCTTGACCTGGAACAGATCCAGCCGATGAAGGCCCAGCCGAGCCGCCTCGCCCGGCAGTTCCACGAGCTGATCCGGCGATTCCATCAGTCGATCGACGGCTGGGTCCTGCAGCGGCCGCTCGTACCACAGATGGCGAACTGCCATTGCGAGATCCCGAACCTGCCGCGCCCGGCCTTGCTCGGACAGCCGGTCCAGGACTGCCGGTGCGCCTCTCGCCGTCGAGGGGCGCTCGTGAAGCCAGCGCTGGAGCAGCGCCTCGGCCACCTGCTTGGCCGTCGAACCATGCCGGCGATGGGCCCTGCAGATCCGGAGGAGCACGTCGGCCGGTGGCGGCTCCGCAACGCCGTACCAGGACGACACACGTTTGAGCCGACTCCGGAGGCCGTCCGCGTCGTCCAAGCTGCGCGAGCGCAGATAGTGGTGAAACGCGTCGTAGGGCGCACCTGTGCACCCCGCTGCCCCGACCGGAACGTCGCGCCGGAACAGGTCGTCCAGGTCGGCGTATGCGGCCAGAAGGTCAACCTCTTCGTCACAAGGCGGACCACCCGACGTGGTCCGGTAGGCCGCGAGCCGGGCACTTGCGATCGCTTCGTCGGCATCGAACCCGAGGATCTGGGCCAGCATCTCGTCGTGACGACCGAGCAGCGGACTCGGGCCGGTGGCGCCGCTCAGGACATCGTCTGTTGCCGGCCGCCGAGCCTCGAAGAGGACAGACCCGACCCGAACCAAAGGGGCGCCGTATGCGACCTGCGCCCCGGGCCGGACGTACCACTCCCCGACCTCGCAGTCGAACGGCGCCCGGACCACCGACTCGAGCTTCATCGACTCCAGTACGGCAAGCGGCGTACCCGCGGCGACACGATCGCCCTCGGCAACGGACTGCTGGACGACGATGGCCGGGATCGGTGATCGCATGATCGACCCGTCCCTGTGCTCGATCCGGATCGGATGACCCGCGACCTCCACGAGCTCGAACCCCCCGTGCGCCGAGGTGACGACATTGATCGCCAGGCGGTCCATGGTGAGCCGCCGCCGGTAGTCGTCGACGCTTTCGACGTGCACCTCGACGTCGGCGGTGGCACCGGCCTCGCTGTGGATGGAGAGCTGGTAAATGTCCTCGGTGCGCTGGAGCACGTTCACGCGATACGTGATCCTGTCGAGTCCGAGGTGAAAGGTGCGTCCGTCGTCCGGCCCCAGCGCGGGCAGCCCGCGCGCGGCCGTGTCCAGGAACGTAGCGACCTCCTCGGCGAGTGCACGGGCATGCGCCTCAACCGCCGCCGTGACCAGAGCGACCCGGCCGGCGGTCTCCGGATACCGGTTGGTGAGCTCCGTCAAAAGCTCGCCCTTGGTGGTAGTTGCCCCGTCTGCGACCACCGTCATACCCATGAGGGCGCGCCCCAACCGGGCGACCGCCTCGTCCGCGGTCGCGCCGTACGCCGTGATGTGCGCCAGGACTGGGCTCCCCAGGGCACAAACGGCATCGCCTTGGGACACTCCGGGATCCACGTGGATCCCCGCGCCGCCGGGCAACTCCAGCAGGCGCACGCGGCGGCCGACCTCCGACCCATTGTCCAGGTCGACCAACCGCAGCTGCGCGGCGGCCGCGAACGCAGGCACCACCACGGCGGGAGTGTCCGGCGGCAGGTTCGCAGCGATCCTGAGCTCTGCCATCAGACGATCGATGCCGGCAGCAACGATCGCGCCGGAGCCGACGACGAACCCCGGGACAGCGGGCTCACAGTCGGCACCGAGTAGCGGGATCCCGAGAGTCCGGCACACCTCGCGTACGCAGTCGTCCGCATCGGGCCAACCGCCGGTCCAGACGGCATCCGCGCCCACATCGGTCAGCACCCGCAGCAAAATGGAACCGTCGCCATGTAGGTGGTTCCTGACGGGCCCCAGCTCCACAGCGACGTCGGCGTCGCGGACGAAGCGCGCGGACCTGTCCTCGCTGAGGTGGAGCACCACCGCACTCACCGATCGGTCCGGCGGCAGGTCCGCGTTCAGGTCACGGACAGCATGGATTGCCTGCAGGGCGGGTGCTCCCCGCCCGATGATCACGAGGCACCTGAGCACATGGCCTCCTCACGGCGGACTTTCCCGCTCGACCATCCGCCCAGTGACTTACAGACGGCATATCACCGGCGTAAGTCGTAATCCGCTAGTCGATGCCCACCCGCTGCTTCGCCCGGCGGTCTGCGACCGCCTGACTGACCCCGATCAGCCGCTCCCAGTCGGTGTCCATGCCGACGCGGGCGCCGATCTCGCGCATCTGGGCCCGGAACAGCACCCCGGACCTGATCAACTGCGGCCGGATGTGACCGTAGACCTCCAGCGTCACGATCGCGAACAACTGCGCCCAGGCGAACTCGAACAACCAGACCATCCCCAGCGCATCCCTGCCCAGCAACGCGGCCAGCTCGGACTGCGCCCCTGAGGCGTGACTGTGGATCGCCACGAACTCGGGATCGAGGGTCTCCGGAGCAGGCACCGGGAAGGGCCGCTGCTTCGACAGCCTCGCCAGGATGCCGCCGAAGTGGTCAGCGAACAGTTCGACACCGTGGGTCCCGGTACCGCTGACTCCACGCGACAGCGGGTGGGTGGAACTGCCCGACTCGGTTCGGATTGTCCGCTCACCGGACAATGAGTTGGTCACGAAGACGAGTTGGAACTCGGACTTGTTGCTCAGCGCCCAATCACGGAACGCAGTCGCGGCCGCCACGATCTGAGCCGCGGGATCCTGGTCGCCGTACACCTCGCCGGCTTCGACCATCTCCCGGACGACGTCAGCGAAGATCGCGTCCGAGAGCAGTTCATTAAGGGCCGCCGGGTTCTTCACGTAGCGGTACAGCGCGGGCGGCGTCAGGCCCATCTCTGTTGCCAGAGCTCGCAACGTCACTTCCCGGCCGTCGCGCAACATCGATCGCCCGATCTCGACGATCTCGTCGAAGGTCGCTAGCCGTTGACGTTCCCGGCGGGTGAGGACAGGACGGTCATGGCCCTCACCTCTGGATTCACGCTGAGTCATTGCCAACCTCCGGCCATGAGGGCCTGCGACAGGGAACGCAGCCCTTCAGAGCAACAGTAACGCTTGACAACTCCAGTGAACCACATTCACCCTAAATGGCATTAACAAGCCGTACGCCAACCGACTGGGGTTACGGAGGGCAATCAGAGTGAACAGCGTTAACCGTAGGGTGGGGATGCTTGAGCCACTGGAATGGGTTCATCCCAGAGAGCGAGAGCACAAGGCGGTCTATCGCGCGTACCTGTTCGGCCCGTTCCGGGTGTTCCGGGACGGCGAGGCGCTGGGACAGCGCAGCCAGCGCAGAGAGAAGGCTCAACTGTTGCTGAAGTGGTTCCTGCTCAATCCGGGCCAACCGCGCTCGATCGACGAGCTGATCGACCTGGCGTTCCCCGCGGCGTCACCGGACAAGGCCGCGAGTAGCTTCCACGTCGCAATGCACTGCCTGCGCCGCATGCTCGAACCGGACCTGCGCCCAGGCAAGGAGTCGTCATACATCCGCCGCAGTAGCAACAATTTCTACCGCTTCGAGGCCGACGACGAGTGGTGGACCGACACCGCCGAGGTCGACCGCCTCTTCGACCAGGGCCGCATGAGCGACAGTCGCGGGGACGCACAGCGGGCTTGCTTCTACTACGGCAAGGTCGTGGGCCACATGAACAGGCGGCTCCTGGAAGACGACAACTCGCAGGAACAGTGGCTCACGCCGCATCGCCGCCGGTACCAGGCGCTACAGCGCGAGGCACTGCTACGTCTCGTACAGATCCACGGCGTGCGCGGCCAGGTCGACGAGTCCCTCGAATATGCCCACCAGATGCTGATCGACGACCCGTACAACCAGCTCGCCATCATCACCATCGTCGAGGCCGACCTCGCACACGGGCGCCTCGCACACGCGCGACAGCGGATCAGCACCTTCCTCGAGTCGCTGACTCGCGACCTCGGAATCGCTCCGAGCCACGACATGCTGACGTTGAAGGCCCGAGTCCGGCAAGACTTCCCGCGCACGTCAGGCGGTGACACGCAACGCGAACTGGCATCGACCTCGGGCCGCGCCGGCTAAGGCATTTAGCGATGCCAGGAGTCGACGGAAGCAGACACGCCTGGGGGTCCGCCGGGAAGCATGTCCGTCCCGACGTCCAAGTGTGGATCAGCCGACCAACCACGGACCTTGCGGTCCGTGTGGAACAAGCTCAAGGCGTGTGGTTAAGGTCCGTGTTCCTCCTCGGACACAAACGAGCCGCAGGTCTAACACAGACCCGCGGCTCTTTTAGTTGCAGAGACCTTGTGGCCTTTCAGCGGCGTACAACTCGTGCCGGTCCGCTTGGTCGAACACTGCTGTCATGCCACCGAACTGGCCCAAGGCTATCCGGATCCCCCCGACTAGTCGTGCGCTGCGTCGGCTGCAGTGACTCGAGCCCCGCCTGGGCCGCCCTCTTCTCAGCGACGGCGCGTTGTACAGACCGGTCAGCGCCTCCGGACCCCAACCCGCTTCGAACGCCCGTTGCAGCCGGGCCATCGCCGATTCCGCAGCCGCGATCCGCTGCCTGAACGCGGCCGGAGCTTACGTCTGCGAACCGGACTGAACCGAGAGCCGCTCAATTCCCGTGCATGCCAGGTCGCGGGAGACGAAGCACGGGAATTGCCGCATCAGCGGCAACTCCCGTGCGCGGGAGTCAACCGCGGTTGTAGGGCTGCACCGCCGCTTTGCTGGCGCCGATCCTCACGTTGCGGAAGTCGGAACGGAACGTCGCGCCCGGCTGGTAGTCCTTGTACATGCCGAACTTGATCCTGAATTCGTTCTTGAAGGAGTCATCCTTGCAGATGGAACGCGTCGCGTAGCCGAAGTACTCATCCTGCTCGAAGACCTTCTCCTCAACGGTGGTCGCTCCCACTCTCTTGTGGTAGACCGCGATACTCCCCTTCGCCGCACCGTCGTGGTAGGGCTTCACGTGATACTTGATGACGAAGGAATGCCACTCGTTGACCCCGACGCTCCTGGTCGCCATCGACGTGTTGTAGTCCACGCCCGGCGCCTCGCCACGGCGCACGAACTGGACATTGTGTCCGTTGCCGGCGCCTGACTGGATGCGCACACCGCCGATCGGGTTCGCGGTGCACTGCCACAGCTGCAGCACGTACGCCCCGCTGCCCGTCACGTCATCGACGCCCGCAGGAATACGAACGTCGAACCCGACCCACACATCGGTGTGGAACGGCAGATCCCACCCCGTCGCCAGCTCCGAGCGGTCCCGGAGGGTATTTCCAGCAGCGTCCTTCCAGGTGTTCTTGGCGGCGTCCTCAACGATAGCGCCTGGGTACCTGAAGTCCTTGTCCGTGCGGAACGTCAACGCCCGCGCCTCCGAGGTCCCGGTGATCTGGGGTGCCTCCCCGGCTCCCTGACACTTGCCCGGAAAGTAGCCTTCGCCCTCCCTGAGGTTGCCGCCGGCACCGATCTCCGCACTGCACGCAGCGGCGTTCTCGATCGTCCAGGTCCGGCCGGCGATACCCGCCGAGTAGCTGGGGACCGCGGCTGCCGCCGCACTGGCGGGTTGTGGGTTCGTCACGGCGGCGACACCCACCGAGGCGCTCAGGGTCAACGCCACGGCGAGGGCCATCGTCTGTCGAGCAAGTCGACTAGGTGCTGGGATCTGCATCTGTGTCACTCCTTTAAGTCGGGGTCTGTTCCATGGCTGCGGTTGACGGGATCTCGGGGGCGGGTAGGTCTTGCCTTCGCAGGGTTTCCGCGAACGCTTTGAGGCTCGGGGTCTGGTAGACGGCGGCGGCTTCGTCGGCGAGCCAGAGAGCGGTTCGGTCGAGGTCTGAGGGCTGCCGGGGCCAGATCCATCGACGGTCGTCGTTGGCGTGGCCGGCCCAGAAGTGGAACGCGTCGCGGAGACTGCCGAAGCCGGGTTCGGCGGGCGCGTTCCAGAGCTCGCGGCCTTCAGCAGCTGCGACTCGACAGCAGACGGCGAAGGCTCGTAGACAGTAGACGGTGTAGAGCAACGAGTCGGGACGAGCCAGTTCTCTCGGGAGCGCGCCGCCGGCAGCGATGTGGCGCAGCCGGATGTCGAACCGATCGAGGATCTCGGTGAGTGCGGTCCGATCATCCACGAACTGCAGATAGCGCAGTACCTGCGCGTCCCACCAAACTCCGTGGTTGTTGGGCATCAATTCTTCCTGCCGGCCGAGTTCGCTCGACCGCATCCAGTGGGTCAACTCGGCGAACCAGTCCTGCAGGAGCGGGAGGCCTTCGGTGAATCGTCCGGCCCTCACCAGCAGGTCGACGTGATCCAGGAGGTCGGTCAGCAGCGTCGCCTCGATCTGCCCGATCGCCGCACCGTCGTGCTGACCGGGCAGCGCGGCAGCGTGAGCGAAGTTGGGGCGCATCGCGGTCGCCGGGTCCAGGAACCAGCGTTCGAGACGTTCGACCGCGGCGTCGGCGTAGCGTGCCTCGCCGGTTCGGAGGTGAGCTTGCACCAAGGTGTTGACGGCCGCGACCGTCTGCCGGAACCGCCGTTTGTCGTAGCGATCGCTCCACGCGTCCGGGTTCCGCCGGCCGTCGACCCTGATGTACGGCAGACCGTCGGCTGTCTCCGGATTCGGCCAGGAGTAGTTGCCGACCGAGTAGTAGTCGTGGGCATCTCCGGCCCAGTCCGACGGCTCACGGTCGAGGATGGAGTACGGCCGACCGGCCAGGAACTCGTCGGCTCGGGCCACCAGCTGACGGCTCATTTGGGTCCCGCCTCCGAGAAAGCCTGCTGATACTCAGCCCGGATCTTGTCGCCGCCGCCGTTGCGCCACTTGGTCACGGCCTCCTTCCAGCTCGACACGGGTGCGCGTCCAGCCAAGATGCCGTTCCGCGCATCGGTCAGGCCCTTGCCCAACTGCAGACCTTTGGCCGCATCGGTCTCGGAGTACAGGCCCTGGGTCGGATCAGGGGCGAGAATCGGCAGAGCGGCTTCCTGGTAGTCGAAGCGAGCCTGGGTGACATCGCGCCGGCCCGGGTCGTAGATGGCCAGGGTCGGTCCGGAGACGTACCCGAACGGCACCAGCCGCAGATTCTGGCCACGCGAGTTCAAGATCGGCTCCTTGCCCTCGAACTTGAATGTCTGTCCCTCGATCCCGAAGTTGCGCAGGAGATACTCGGAAGATCCGAACGGCGCGGCCAGCCAATCGAGTACCCGGAGCACCTCGCGGACCCGGTCCGGTTCGGCCTGGGTCACAGCGGTGAACGCCTGAGCCGCACTCCCCCGAGGATGTAAGGGCTTGCTCGTCGCGTCGTAGCCGAACATCGCTAGCGACCCGAGCTTGAAGCCCGGCACCTCGGCTCCCCACATCTCGTACTTGCTCCAGCCGGCGTACCCGCCGAAGACGATCGGCGTGGTCCCGTTGGTGAACCAGTCGTTGCGTTGGTTGTTGGACGCCACCAGGCCGTCCGGATGGAAGACGCCGGCGTCGGCTAGCTCGCGGGTGTCGGCCAGCGCCTTCTCGTACTCCTCGAGCTCGATGTTGGAGGTGAACTTCCCGCCGTCCTCGATCCAGGTGCCGGGGATGCCCAAGGAGGCGGCGATCATGGTCAGGGTGCTGCCCGGATCGCCGCAGGCCCAGCGGGACTTGCGCTCGTTGGTCAGCCCCTTCAGCAGTGCCTTGAACTCTCCGACGTTCTTGGGCTGCGCGGGCAGTCCGGTACCGGCGACGAGGTCGGCGCGGATCCAGGCGACCGACGGGATCGGTACCCGGGCGATCGGTACTCCCCACAAGGCGTTGCCGTACACGGTCTTGCGCCACGAATCGGTGGACAGACCCGCCAGGTTCGGATAGTCCTTGACGGCATCGCCCGACAAGTACTCGGTCAAGTCGGTGAACTTTGCCTTCAGCAACGCGGGCAACTGCTGCACCGAGCCGTAGATCGACACCAGATCGGGCAGATCCCCGCCGGCCACGGTCGTCGCGAACCGTTGAGCGTAGTCAGCCGCCGGCGCGTACGTGATGTCGAGCTTTCCACCAAGTCGCTTGTCGACCTCCTGCCACAGCGGATTGCCGGACTTGCCGGGCGCCACCGGGTCGAAGGTGTAGGTGAGAGCGGAGACCTGGCCACCCGGCAGCGGGGGCTTACTGACCGCCGCGACGGGGTTCGGCGGGTACTCGAAGTACCCGCTCATGCCGAGCGGGCTTGCGCTCTTCAGCGCGGGTTCGGCGTTCCCTGCCTGGACGAACGTCGGGAGAATGTCCGCTCCGATTCGGCCGGAGGAACTCGTCGTCGTCTTGGCGGAGCAGCCGAGAGCTGATCCGGCGGCACCTGCGACGGCTGCCGCGGACAGCCCTTTGAGCAACGTACGGCGCGAAAGCGAATCCATGGTTAAGGTCCCTCCTCATGGCGGGCGTCCGGTCGATCAGCCTTTGACGGCGCCGATCAGAAGTCCCTTGCTGAAGTGCTTCTGGATGAACGGGTAGATGATCAGGATCGGGATGATGGACATGACCAGAATCGCCATCTGGATCGATGCCTGGGGTGGCAGCGACTCGGTCGACGCCGAGAGCTCGTCCGTACCGAGCGGCGTCTGGTTCACGACGAACGTTCGCAGGACCAGCTGCAGCGGCCACTTCTCCGGCGACGGCAGGTAGAGCAGGGCAGAGAAGAACGCGTTCCAGTAGGCGACCGCGTAGAACAAGCCGACCACCGCGACGACGGCCTTCGAGAGCGGCAGGACGATGAGGGTGAGGATCCGGAGTTCGCCGGCCCCGTCGAGCTTCGCCGACTCGGTCAGCTCACTGGGCAGCTCGAGGAAGAAGGACCGCATCACGATCACGTTGAAGGCGTTGACCACCACCGGCAGGATCAACGCCGCCAGGTTGTCGATCAGCCCGAGTTGCTTGACTGTCAGGTACATCGGGATCATGCCCGGATTGAACAAGAGGGTGAACAGTGTCATCAGCAGGATGGGCTTGTGCAACAGCGATCCCGGCCGCGACAGGGCGTACGCGAGCATGATGGTGCAGGCCAGCGACAGGACGGTGCCCACAACGGTGACCACCACCGACACGCTGAGGGCCCGCGTCACCACTCCTCCCGACAGAACGGCCCGGTACGCCGCGAGCGACGGCTCGCTGGTGAAGAGGACGAGCCCGCCGCGCGCGCTGATGTCGCGTTGCGGCGCCAGACTCGTCATCACGACGGCGACGAACGGGACGATCACCGCCAAGCAGGCGACGGTCAGCACCGCACCGCGCGCCGCGGTCACCCAGCGCGGTTGCCGTCCCATCCAGGCAGGCCGCTCGTCCGACGCCGGTTGACGGTTGCGCCGCGCCCGGCGTTCAGCGGTGGTCTCCAGTAGTCCGGTCATTTCGAGTACACCCCCCGCTCCCCCATAGCGTGGGCGAGCCGGTTCGCTCCGAGGACGAGAACCACGCCGACGACGCCCTTCACCAAGCCGACCGCGGCCGAGACACCCCAGTTCCCGCCGATGATCCCGTTGTTGTAGACGTAGGTGTCGAGCACTTCGGAAGCCTGCGCGCCGACCGGACCCTGCTGCAGGAGGATCTGCTCGAACCCGACCGTGAGCGAATCACCCAGCCGCAGGATCAGCAGCAGGACGATCACCGGCCGGATCGCGGGCAGCGTGACGTGCCACAGCTGCCGAAGCGGGCCGGCCCGGTCGATCGCCGCTGCCTCGTACAGGTTCAGGTCGACCTTGGAGAGCGCGGCCAGGAAGATGATGGTCGACCATCCGGTGTCCTTCCAGATCACCTGCGACGTGATCAGCAGTTTGAACAGCTCCGGTACGCCGATGATCTGGAAGGTTCCCAGGTTCGCGGAACGCAGCCACTCGTTCAGCATTCCGCCGTTGCCGAACATCTGCTGGAACAACGCCACGACGATGACCCAGGACAGGAAGTGCGGCAGGTAGAGGATCGACTGCGTCAGCTGCTTGGCTCGTTCGTTCAGCATCGAGTTGAGGACCAGGGCCAACGCGATCGGCAACGGGAATACGAACAGCACCTGGACCATCGTGATGATCAGTGTGTTGACGAGCGCGTTCAGGAACTCCGGGTCACCGTTGAAGATGACCGAGAAGTTGCTCAGGCCAACGAAATCCGATCCGCTGATGCCGAGGAACGGCTGGTAGTCCTGGAAGGCGATCACGTTGCCCAGCAGCGGCAGGTAGTGGAACAGCACCAGGACGATCACGCCCGGTACTGCGAGCACGAGCAGCACCCGGTCCCGGTGCCATCGGGCCGCGAGCTGTCCGCGGACGCGCGTCTCGCGGCCGGCCGGCGCACCGGGATCTGCGCCGGCCTCCGGCCGCACCTTGATCCCCGACGACATCAGTGGATCCTGCTGCCGACCGCTGCGATGGCGACCTCGACCATCCCCCGCACGCGCTCCTGCGCGCCGTCCCGCGCCTGCCGCGCGCCTTCGGCCGCGGCCGGCCGGTCGTCGACGATCTTCTGCAGGAGTTGCCCGGCCTCAGCTTCGGCCCCCGGACCCAGCTCGACGAACGGCAGTCCGAGATCGTTGTACATCTGGCCCTTGATCGTGTCGGTCGGCTGACGCAGGTAGACCGACGGCACACCTTCCGCCAACGCGATCAGAGGTGAGTGGCACTCCATGCTCACGACCGCGCCAGCCCGCCGGTACACCGCGGCCGCCTCGGTCAGGTCCCAGAACCGCGGCAGGATGTGAACCAGGCCCGCCACGTCGGCAGGGAAGGTCCCCGCGAACTCGGCCTCGGCGACTTCCATCGCGTAGCTCATCTCCGGCACGATGAGCGCCGGCTCGCCAGTGGCTCGCACCCAGCCGATCACGGTCTGCCGCAGAACGTCCAAGTCGGACTTCAGATAGCCCGCGTTGTAGGCCGTCCGGCGAACATCCTCGGCCCCGGGTGGGTAGTTCCGGATCTGGTGGTACGGCGTGAAACGCAGCCGCGGTACGACGCAGAGGAAGCGTCCGGGCTTCAACCCGTACTCCGCGAGGACCGCCTGGCCGTCACCGTCGTCGACCACGTCGAACATCACGGTGGCGTCCGGACCGAACGCTGTCGTCGACGCCCTGAGGTTCTGGCCGGCCAGGAACCGCTCGGTCAACGAGTCCCGGCAGTAGACGAACGCGGCCGTGTCGAGCACCTCGCGCTCGAGCTCGCTGAGCAGGTCACCGTCGATCGCGCTGACCATGCTCGCCGCCCGGGCCAGCGTCGAGCCGTACGGCCGGAGCGGATCTACTGTCACCCCGAAAATGCCATGCGGCTTTCCGGTCCGCCGATGCCATTCGGCGACCTCCACCTTGGCAACGAGCGATGGCCCCGACCCGTGGACCAAAAGGTCGCCTTCGGCAAACAACCGTTCCAGATCCGGGCTGAGCGGCTCGCCGGGCACGACCCGGTCCTCGACGATCTCGACGTCCGGAAAGTAGCGGCCGAGCATCTGCCGTACGCCCTCGTCGATGCTGCGAGCCCACAGCGTCAGCTTCGCCTCCGGTGCGTAGCGCTGAAAGGCTCGGAGCGCGCCTGGCGTATGGGCGACGTCGCCGATGTTGACGGTTTGCCAGCCGGAGACGAGAACGACGTGAACCATGAAGAATTCCCTGTCCAGCCCATCTCGAGCAGCGGTGGGCTTACGGTCGATTCAGAGCAACGACGAGCATCATGCCGGTGATTCACCGGTTAATCAAGGTCCTATGAGCCCGCGACCATGGGCTCACGGCAGATCGGCGCTCAGCCGGCGTACGGTGCTGTCGATCCCCGATCGATCAGTTTCGGCGCCGGCCGCGTCACCAGAGCTGACTGGACACGGCGGCCGTCGATCATCCGTCGTAGTGTCGTGTAGGCACGCATTCCGGCTTGCTGCACAGGCATCCGGACCGTGCTCGGTGCCGGCCGCATGGCGTCGGCGATGGGCAGATCCTGGTACGCGACGATCGACAGATCAGCGGGAATCCGCAGGCCGAGATCGACGACCGCCGCGATCGCTCCTTGTGCCGCGGCGATGTTGTCGATGATCAGCGCGGACGGCGGTCGGGCCGAGCCCAGCAGTTCGCGCGTCGCGGCCGCCAGGTCCGGCGGCTCGTAACCGACCTGCTTGATCAGCGACCGGTCGAAACGCACCCCCGCTGCCCGCAACGCCGAGCGGTAGCCATCGACCCGGGCGCAACTGGCGATCGGGACGACGGGGCCGCCGACGAGTCCGATGCGGCGGTGCCCGAGACCCAGCAGGTGCGTCGTGGCCAGACCGATCCCGGCCGCGTCGTCGATCCACACCGACACGGAGTCGTCCGGTCGCGGGTTCTGCAGGATCACGTACGGGATCGACCGCTTGGTGAGTTCCTCAGCGGTCTCGTTCCCCCACTGGGTGGACCGCAACAACACCCCGTCGACCATGCCGGTGCCGACGATCCGGCTCATCAGGTGGCTATCCGGCCCGATCCACAGCGCGTCGGCCAGCAACAGCACATCACCGTGTTCCTCGGCGGCCGCATGCATGCCACGAATCGCCAGTTCGAAGACCGGGTTCGCGATCTTCGGCACCACCGCCGCGATCACTCCCGATCGGGACAGACTCAGCGACTTCGCGGCGTGGTTGACGCGATAGCCCGTGTCCTGGATCGCCTGCTCGACGCGCAGCCGGGTCGCCTCGCTCATCCGGACGTTGCCGCGAGCCCCGGAGACCACCGCGGAAACCACGGCCGTGGACACCCCGGCCCGCTTCGCAACGTCCTTGATCGTGGTCATGCCGCCAGCGTAACCGCCCCCGCCCTTGACGCCGATCAACGGAGGCGACGCCCAGGAAGGGAACACCGGAGCCTCGGCGAACACCGTCTTCGGTAGCGGACAGACGTCACGGTGACCGGACAGGGGTGAGGCCCGGGAATGAACCAGATCTCTGCCGGAGATCTGGCTTGCTCTCCCGGGGCCTCACGTGATCACATCGTCACCACCGGCTCAACCGGAAAGGTTCTTCACTGTGGACCTGGGCGCCGGCCTGCGCCGGGAACACTTGGACGGACGGGCTTTCGCTCGCAGGAGCGTGCGACCGTGAGGTTCTCGAACGTGCTCTCCGTGGATGAGTAGAGCCCGACGCCGCCGTTGCGGACAACGGTGTCGCGACCCTCCAGGATCTGAACGCCGTTCAATGTCACGGTGATGCGGTCGCCGTGAATCGCCGCACCAAGTTCGACGGGCCCTGTCAACGGGTTGCTGAGGGCTACCGTGCCCACCGTGACCGGACCGGACGCGTGAGCCTCGCGGATGATACTGGCGTACTGAGTTCTACTGCTCGTCTTGCCGAGGTGGATCCGGTACCCATAGGAGTCCGAGGTGTCTCGCAGCGAGATGCCTGCGGTGCCGACGGATCCATTGATCGTGACCGTGGCCTTCGCGGCATAGTCACACGTCTCGGAGAAGCGTGACGGCAGCGTCGAGTCGGCCAGCACGTGCGCCCTGCTATCGGTAGGCGCGAGCTTCAACTGACCCGAGTTGACGGACACCTTTCCCGCGATACCCCGCCAAGTGGCCTGGTCGAGCCCTTCCTTGATCGTGATGTTGTCGAAGGCCGCGGCCCGGCCATGTGTGGAGGCGGCGGCACCACCGGTCGGCAACTGCGTGTCGTCTGCGGAGATCGACGTGTTGCCCACCGTGGCGATCAGATGCTTCCCGACCGCGGAGACGGTCAGCGTGTGCGCGCTGTCCGCGTTGATGGGCAGCTCCGTCTCCGCGAGAAGCGTAGACGTCGCGTTGTAAACCTTCACGAGCTGCAGCTTCGCACCGCCCGGCGTACTGACGACATCGGCCCGGTAGTAGTTGCGGGAATCGTGGTAGCGGAACGCGAGACCTGTCGTTGCCGTCGTCTGGTTTCGTGTCCCCGGAACGATGTCGGCAGTCACGACCACGTCATCCGGCACGTCCTGCTGCACCGCCAACGACTGCGTGTCCGTACTCGAGGTCTGCACCAGCTGCGTGTCAGGCTGCGCGCCGCCCAGGGTCCAGGTGCCCTGCACCGGCGTCCAGCCGTCAAGGGAGCCATTGAAGTCATAGACAGTGCGGTCCAGGCTCGCGTCGGTGAACTTTTCGTTGAGCAACGGCTTCGGGGCGAAGGCCGCCTTGGCCGACACGGTGACGAGGTCGCCGGTGCGGGTGAACGCGGTCGGGGTGCCGTTGATCTTCACCGCGCGTGCCTTCGGCGCGTTGATCGAGAGGGTGCCGGTGAAGGGGTCCCCGAGCGAGATTTGGGCGGTAGCGCCCTGCAGTTCCACACTGACGTCGGACACAACTCCGGAGGCTTTGATGACGGTGTCCCCGTTGTCGACCAGCGACGATCCCTGGGTCAGCGCGTACCGCGTCAGCCCGCCGCCCTTGTTGGCACGCTCGAGGTAGGCGGTCTCGGCGTTGGTCGCGGCAGCCCCGAACTGCCTCGACGAGGGAATCGCCTCGCGCGACAGGTAGAAGCGGCCGGTCGCTTTCGGCAGGTCGATTTCCATGGCGCTCGCTACCGAGTGATCCACCTGGGGCAGATCGATGCGCGACGCCTTCACCGAGGGTGCGGCGCCGGCATTGCCGGGAACCACGACCGTGTCCACTCCTGTGGCGCCGGTGGCGGACCAGTCGTACGACAGGTAGTCGACGTCGGTGAGAACCTGCTCGCCCACGCGCACGGCGCCGTTCTTGTGGACGCTCGACGTGAGATCGGCGCCGGGCTGGGCCACGGGGACGAGCTGCACGCCGGCAACCGGTGTGGCGCCGGGCACCGTGTCGAACCCGACCGTGGCGACGTTCGTGTTCAGGTCGACGGCGACCGGATCGCCAGGGAAGTGCCAGAGCTGCCGGTAGTCGTGCGCGCCGGTGTCACCCGTAAGGTCGTCGGAGACGACCCAGAAGCCGGGCTTGACGAAGTAGACGACGCGATCGTGCGCGATCGGCCGGTAGGCCTGCGTCTTACCGCGGTAGATGTCGAGGCCCGCGTTCGAGCGCCACAGCGACGTCGAGCGGGGCGGGCCGGCGGGCTGCGGTTGTCCATCGACCTCGATGGTGTTGTGCGCCTCGGTCGTGCGGCGCATCCAGTCGTTCGTCGGGGTGGCGCTGTAGTCCCCCGCTCCGGGGTCGACGATCAGCGGACGCCCGTACGCCGCCATCACCAGGCTGAGGTCGTCGGGATGCCGATGGGAGGCCGTATAGCTGGAGTTCTGGTTGTTGATCAGCATGTACTGGGCGTCGGCGTCCCACCCGGACCGCTGGACCGCATAGCTGATCGGGAACACCGTGGACGACAGCCTCGGGACGGTCCCCTCGGTGCGCCCGGAGGCGACCCAGGTGAAGTCGGACCAGGAGTTACGCTCACCGGTCTTCCGAATCGCGCTCTCGCCCGCGTCCGTGTTCGGAGAATCACCGACGAGCGCTGTCTCGAGATTCGGCTGACGGGTCGCGAACAGCGCATCCGCGATCCAATCCGCTGACCGAACAATCCCGTTGGGCAGGGTTCGCCCGTTGGCATCCGCTACTTCGATCATCGTGTTGATCAGATCCGCCACGTAGGCCTGATAGTTGAACGTCGGCTCGCGGTACACGCCGTCGCCCTTCACCCAGGCGCGCAGGAACCGCTCGACCGAGCGCACCACGAACGGCTCCCAGCCGAAGGACGCCTTGAACTCGGGCAGATAGACCGCCGAGACGTAGATCGCGCGGGCCATCGAGACATACCAGTTGTTTCCGACATGGATCTGCAGCACAGTCGCGAGGCGATCCGTCGTCGCGTGCACCCCGGACAGGTACGCCACGAGGTCATTCGCGTCGATGCTCGGCTCCGTCCGGAACACGGAGAACGCGCTGACGAGCTGGGTCAGCCGCTTCCCGCCCGACAGGTTGCGGTTCTGCGGCCAGCTCGGATTGTCGGCGAAGAAGTCCAGGGAGATGTCCATCCACGCCGACGCGTACGCCGCACGCTTCTGCGGGTCGCTCTCCTTCAGATAAGCGCTCGTCAGCGTCGACAGGAACGCGAAGTCACTCATCAGAACTTGTGCACTCCCTGGGGTGGTCTCCGTCCCGCCCCAGAGGTCCGCCCAGTCCACGTCGATCCGCTGCGCGGCATCGTCGAAGAAGTCACGGGTCACGGTGCCGAACCGGAAGATCCCCGCCGCCAATTCGTCGGCGGTCGCGTCGCCGCCTCCTCCCCCGCCCACCCCCGGGTACTCGATACCCGAGCGGCCCGCGTAGTAGACCTTGAGCTCGGCCGCGGCGCCCGCCTCATCGCCGGCGACAAGCTCCGCCGCCACGCGGGCGAGCCCCGGACGCGTCAGGTCGAGCAGCTCACCGAGATCCGACATGCCGGTCGTGGCGGCCCGGGCCGGTGACAGACCCGTCACCATCAGAGCCACCGCGATTGTCGTCGCAGCCCACGCACGGGCACGGCGGCGAGTGCTCCGCCGAAGAAGTCTTCGTTGCATCCCATCTCCTCATGACTCGTAAGAGTGCTCGCTGAGTCCTTCGACTCCAGGTCGGGACTGTCCAGCAGGCGGGTAGCCGCGCCGATGTCCGTGTGGTCGAACGCGAACGTGCCGTCCGGCCCGAAGGCGACGCCGGCGCTGGTGTTCTTCTGGCCACGGAAGGTGGCGAGGGTCAGCGATTCGCGGCAGCAGACGAAGTCGGCGCCGTCGAGCCGGTCCCGAACGTCGTCGTCGAGAAAGTTCGGCGGGAGCACGGAGCGGCGTGCTGATGCCATGCGCGCTCCCTAGGTGACGTATCGTTAATTCACCGTAGACTTGGTTGAGACGTTACGTCAACGGTTCGAGGAGGTGCGCAAGCGTGACAACGCAACGGGACATCGCCCGCACAGCGGGGGTATCGGTCGCGGTGGTGTCGGCCGTGCTCAACAGCTCCACCCACACCCGGATGAGCGAGGCCACCCGTGCGCGGGTCATCGAGGCCATGGAGAGCCTCGACTACCAGCCCAACCAAGCGGCCCGGTCGCTGCGGCTCAACCGCACCGGCATGATCGCGTTGATCCTCCACAAGCTCGACAATCCCGTCTACACCGACCTGCTGAGCGGCGTCTACGGGGCCGCGGCCGAGCGCGGTGGGACAGTCCTGCTCGGCGACGCCGAGACGATGCGCTCAGGCAGCCAGTTCGTCACCCGGCTGCTCAGCCACGGCACCGTCGACGGCATCCTGATCCGGGACGACTCGCTGTTTGACGACGACGTTATGGCCGAGCTTCGCTCCCATCCCAAGCCGATCCTCAGCCTGGACTACGACCAGGACCACCCATGGGTCGGCATCGACGACTGCCGCGCGGGCGAGATCGCGACCCGATTCCTGCTCAACCTGCGCCATCGCCGGATCGTCTTCATCGGTGGGGCGACCGGACACGCGTTCCGGCAGCGCTATCTCGGGTACCAGCAGGAGATGCAGCAGGCCGGGCTGGAACCGGCGCCGCACCTGGCCACCGGGTTCGGTGAGCAGGCCGGTGCCGACGGGCTGCGACAGGCGCTGCAACTGCCGGCCGCGCCGACCGCGGTCGTGGTGAACAACATCATGAGCGCCGTCGGGGTACTGGCCGCCGCCCGGGACCTCGGCATCGCCGTACCCGACCAGCTGTCGGTTGTCGGGATCCACGACGTCGGCCTGATGGAACACCTGCGCCCAGCCGTGACCGCAGTCCGGATGCCCATGTACGAGCTCGGCCGGGCCGGCGTCGACGCGCTGTACGACCTGATGGCGGGACGCCCCTACATCGGCGGCATCATCGCCGATCCCGAGCCCGAGCTTGTCGTCCGCGACTCGGCGACGGCCCTGGCCGACGCCTGACCAGGCGCCGGCGACCGCCCCGTGTCGCAGTCACCGCTGAAGTAGGACTCAGGCGGGTCGGGGAATGCCGACTCCGCGGCGAGCGTGACCGGCTGAAGCCAGGCCATCCACCCCGCCGCATTTCTGCCAGTGCGGTTCGTCGACCTAAAGCTGCGATCCTGCTGGCGCTTGTTGGGGTCAGATGGGGCAACGAGCTCGAAATCGTAACGTCAGACAGACCTCTAGTAGAGGGTGACACCGACCTGACGTAACGTAATGTCAATGCAGCGCTAACGAGGAGCCGACGGTGACCCTCTGACACTTTTCCTACCGGACTGCCGACCCGCAGCTTCACTCAATCGAGGATCCGCGAAGCTTCGTCACCATCTTGACGCAGCTCAGCGAGACTCCCCCTGTGCGAGCGGTTCTCGATCGGGCGCACCTGGCTGTCTGATAGACGACCTGCGAGAGGTCCCGGCGTCACTGTGGCCGGAGATCCCCCAGTCCAGCGAGGCCACACCCGTACACGTCCCGGTCGACGCCCGCACCTGTTCGACCGCCTTGCCAAGGACGGGCACCTGCTCCCGCTGAAGAAGGTCCCCAGAGAGGGCTCCTGCTAGTACGCCGCAACCACTGACCGAACACGCGAGCCTCCGCAGATGCTGCAGGTACTTCAGGAGCATGCCGAACAGCAGACCCCGCCCGGACCAGCACGGAGTCCCGATCAATCCGCCGGCTCAGAGGTTGAGCAGTAGGCGTGTGGTTAGGGTGCGTGTTGCTCCTCGGACACAAACGAGCCGCAGGTCCAACAAGACCAGCGGCTCTTTTCGTTGTAGGCGATCCTCAGCTGTATCCAGCCCGAGCTTCATTTCTCCCAGCTCGTCAACCATCGCACGGATCTCGGTGCGCGTCAGACGTGCCGTTGGCTGTAACGAATCGATACCAGCATCCGCCGCGCGCTTCTCGGCTACGGCCGAGTTGTATGGCTCGCCAGCGTCTCTGGATCCCATTGCGACGGCACATGCCCCTGCCGAGGCCGTCGCCGCAGCCCGAGCCGCCGACGTGGCCATGGTCGTCGTCGCCACGACCGAACGGATCGAAGCGGAAGGCTTCGACCAGTCCGACCTAAGCCTGCTCGGGCATCATGCCGAGCCGGTCCGCCGGGTCGCCGCAGCCAATCCCCGCACGGTCGTGGTGGTCAACGCGGGTCATGCGCCGTCACTATTTGGGCTCCCACATTCTTCTGTAACCCCTCGCCTATGTCCGGCCATCAGCCTATTCAATTGTCGAACACTGCAGCGGATCGGGCGGCGCGTTCGCGGCATCGACCTCGTCGAGCACAAGCGCACCGCCCAATCTGCAGAGAGTCTTGAGTTAGTTAAACTTTGAATAATTCAAGTGACCTTTGACCTTCTTTCGCAATGTAAAATATGCCCACCTTTTCAATTTCAGAACCCTGACTGTCGTCACCGAGTAGACCAGCGATTGATCCAACGTTGGCAAGTCCCTCAAGCACTAACCACACGGGCCGCTCTACCACCCGAGCCATTCAAAATACTGCCGATCCGAATATATCTCCAGATCACACCGAAATGTTCTCAGAAAATACCAGTCAGGCTCCGCGAAAGACGTATCGTCGATCCGCCCGTATTCATCGACGGGATCTTCAATATCAATCTTCTCCAACTTGAGAGAAGCTGATTTCGTCTCGAAATACAACCGGAAGGTGGGGACGACATCCGGTGCCTTGATGTCAACGATAGCTAAACCTGCTGGCCCATCCGTGGTTTCGAGCGAAACTCGTACGACGTCGCATTCATTTAGCGCTGCCGTCGATAGCTTTCCGAACGGCTCAAGCACCCAGTCACCCGTCCGGTCGCTCCAACCGACAGCCAATGGCGTAATCATCAACAATCCCAGTTTCGTCTCTTGCAGTATCGCCACACGCGATTCACATGCCTCCTCTTCATCGGCCCATCTACATCCCGCCGGAAAGCAGACCATCCATTAGGGGATTTGGGATTACGGCCAGAGCGCTTGTAATGCGGCGTTGGGACACGGCGACCTGCATACTTTCCAGTCTTGTTTAAATGTGACTTGCCAGCAATATCCCACTGATAGCGGTACCTTCTGGTCGTCTGGAACACCCTATTCTTACCTATCTTGCGCGCCAGCCGTGCAGCCTTTTGGACGGTTCGAACGGCCCTGTAAACCCTGTAGGCACGGTACCCCCAGGCTAGAGCTCCGAGGCCAGGAACGAAGCTCGCGGCGATCATGACCGTCTCGATCTTGTGGGTCTTAACCCAGTTCCAAGCCTTCTTAAACCCTCCCCAACGACCGTCGAGGTCATCCATATTGATCGGGTCAGTCGGATAGTTGTAGGCGTTGGCGTTGCCGCCTTCGACTGGATCGATGCTGGTAAAGAGACCAGTTATGCGGTTGTAGAGGCGGACGCCCATGAGCACCAGGCCCGCACCTGATGCGGCACGTTGCTTCGCGCCCAGCCACCCATAGTCGACAGCTCCAGTTTGCGAGGTGTTGTCGCCCGCAGGCGTGCCGTATTCGTCGTAGGTGTTCCAGCCACCGATACTGCTGGCCGGCTGGCCGGAAGCAGGCAGGTCGATTGTGGTGGCGATGTCGCCGTGGTTGTTGGCGAGGGTTAGGTCGGCGGTGCCGGTTTGGTCGACGGTTAGGGAGAGGTCGCCGCCGATCAGCTCGACGTAGCGGGTGGATTCGAGGCCGTTGGTTACCCAGGTGGGGTTGTCGCCGGTGTTGGTGTAGTGGCGGACCTTCTGGGTTGTGGTGGTGCCTTCGGTGATTGTTTCCACCGTGCGGCGGTCGGCGGCGTCGAGGGTGAAGGTGGTTGTGGTGGCGCCCTGGGTGATGGAGCGGGCCAGGTCGTTGTGGTAGTGGGCGAGGGTGATGTTGCCCGCGGCTGGGTTGGGGGCGTCGGACTCGGGCAGCGTTGTCGTACGGCCTAGTTGGTCGTAGACGTAGGTGCCGGAGCCGTTGGCGCCGGTGGTCGGGCGGTCGGCGGTGTCGTAGGCGCGGGTGACGGTGGTTCCACCCGAGACTGCGCAGGTGCCGTCGGGACCGCTCGAGGCCGTGGACTTGGTGAGGCGGTTGTCGTTGCGGTCGAAGCCGTACGTGCGGGTTACGCACGGGGTGGCTGTCGGGTCGGTTATGTCGACGCCCGTGGCGGACGCCGTCCGGTCCTTGACCGAGGTGAGACGACCGGCGTTGTCGTAGGTGTAGCCGCGGTCGTAGGGAACGGCGTCACCGGGATCGGTACCGGCGCCACCGGTGAAGGCTGCGCCGTCCGGAGTCCACTCGCGGACGACCCGGCCGGTGACGTCGTTGTCGATCGACCACGACAGCCAGGCGCCGTTCGGGTCCACGGTCGTGGTGCCGTCTTCGGCGGTGGTCGTGGTCTGGCCGGTGTAGCGAAGGCCTGTCGGCTCTCCGGCGTTGTCGGACTCGTTGATCTGGGTGATACCACCGGGCAATTTCTGCACGGTCATGGACCCGCCGGCGTCGTACGCGCCGGTGGACGACCAGGTCTTACCGCCGGTCGTGACCTCCACCTTGGTGGCCATCCCCCGGCGTTCGGCCAGGCTGTTGGCGTCGTTGCCGTCGTAGGTGTAGGTGGTGGTGCCGTTCGGGTCGGTGACCGTGGCGGCTCGCCCGGCGACGTCGTACACCGTGGTCGTGGCCGTTTCACCGTGGGGCTTGTAGCTGATCGGTCGGCCCCAGGTGTCGTACCCGGTGGTGATGGTGGTCGAGGTGGAGTCGGCCGCGGTTGCGGTGATCGCTGTCGCAGCGCCGGTGACCAGGTCGTACGTCGTCTTCTTCGCGGTGTTCGGCGTCGAGCCGGCCAGACCGGCGACGGTGGTTGTGCTCGTGTCGACGCGACCGTCAAGCAGGTACTCCGTGGTGTTGGTGCGGGTGACCGAACCGGACGTCTCGACCACGGTGGTCGGGGCGAGCAGGTAGTTGAAGCCGGTTGTGATCGACGACGGAAGCGTGGGCGTGGTACCGGCGCTTGAGGTCGGCTGAGCGGCCGGGTATGTCTTGCAGCTCAGGCCTGCCCACTGCGGCTTGCCGCCGCATTCCGGGAAGGTGCTGTTGGCGAAGGTCGTGAAGTAGACCGTCTTGGTCGTGCCGGCGTCGTTGCCGTTGGAGGCAGGCTGCCGGGATTCGATGACGCGGCCTTCGGTGTCGTAACGCGTGAGTTCCACGATGTCGCCGGCGCTACTCGTGCCGTCGAGGTCGACATCGGTGATGGTCTTGCCGGCCTGGGCGAGTGCCCAGCCGTCGGCGTCACCCGAGACCGGTGCGGAGTAGTCGGTCAGCGACTGACCGGTGATCTCCAGATCCGTACCGGTGCCGGGATCGTTCGCGTACGACGTCTCTGTCGTCGGCAGTCGGTACGGCAAGGTCGTCGTCGCGTTGATGCCGTTGTTTGGTGCGCCCTGGTCGAACTTGGTGTGCGTGTGCGGACGAACCCAGGCAACCGTGCCGTCCTTGAGGGTGGCGTAGCGGGCAGGGCCGTACGTGTCGGTCACCAGCGTGCCCGCCGGGGTGAGAACCGTGTCGCCCGCGGTGTTCTTGATGTCCGGGTTGTACACGGTCAGCGTGGCGAGCTGGTCGACCGAGGCACCGGCCGGGATCTGACCGTCGATGACCGCCCGGAGCGCCGTCTCGTCGAGCTGCCGGACGACGTTGCCCAGCTCGTTGTAGTCGCTGGAGGTGTACTGCCAACCACCAGCGCCGAACTTTGCCGTGTTGACCGTGTAACCGGCCGCGTCGGTGTACTGCAGATCGGCATACTGCCAGTCAGCAGCACCGGGCGCACCCGTCAGCGGATGGTCCGGGCCGAAGACCGCGAATCCACGGGTCGGTGTGGCCTTCTGGTTCCAACGGGCTACCGAGGTACCCGACAGGTCCGGCAGACCGTCACCGGACAGCGGGATCTCGTAGATGTACTTCCCGAGTGTCGCGACGCCACCCGCCGGGTCACCGGCCGGACGGGCCCGGGTCACCGAGTCCAGTTTCTCGCGCTGGTCGACGGTCACGTAGTTGAACTCGTAGGGCACCTGACCTGACGGTTTCATCGTCTTGATCGCGTTCGAGGCGGTGTAGGTGTATTCCGTCGACAGGCCCGAGCGAGGGTCTGTCACCTTGGTCAGCAAGGCGTTGACGTCATAGGTGTAGGCGGCGACCTTGATCGAGGTCATTCCGGCCCCACCGGTCTTGGCGGGGTCGTAGATGTCGAGCCAGGCCTCACTCAGCCGGTATCGGCTCGCGCCGATCAGGATGTAGTTGAAGCGCAGCGCACGGCAGCCCGGGTTCATACCCGTCAGCGGGGCCGTGGGGTTGTACGCGCCACAGGTCACACCCGGTGCCGCCGGGGCGAGAATCCGGACGACCCGGCCGTTTCCGTCGTACGCGAACGTCGTCTTGCCGGAGATCCCGGGCTCCGAGATGCCGGTGGCCCGGAACTGCGCGGCCGCTGTCGCGACTGGTGCCGCGGTGGGCGACCAGGTCGTGGTCGTGCCGTCATCCTCGATGTAGGAGATCACGGTGCTGGTCCCGGTGCCGGTGACCTTCAGCCGCGAGCCGTCCTGCTCGGTCTCCTCGCCAACGGGGATCCAGTCACCGAGCTCGAACGCGGCGGTCGTACGACGTGCGGCCGTCGGAGACTCATACGTCAGTGCCGTGCCGTCACCGTCGAGCAGCGTGAGCGTGCCGTCGATCTTGGTCGAGTCGATCACCTGCAGTCCGGCGGCACCGGCATCGGCGCCATCGAACTGAGCGATCCAGCCCTGACCGAAAGCCCCGTTGATCTGGTTGGTGGGCGTTTCGTAGGTCATGTGCGAACGCGAGATCGACAGGTCACCGGTGTAGCCCGGCACCGAGATGTCGGTCCCAGACACGTTGAACTCACCGGTCCACAGCGCCACCTGCCCCGGGCCGGCGTCAGCGGTGGGGAAGCCGTCGCCGAAGGCGTGCGGCAGGCGCTGCACGGTGGTGCCGGGCGATTGCGACCAGGTGCACTGTTCGGTCGAGCCGTACTTGAAGCAGACCTGGACGTCGAGCTTGACCGGAATCCGGTCGTTCAGGACTGTCGGCTCGATGACCGTGGTGCTGGGATCGGAGTCGAGGAAGGCGTCGGATTTTGCGTTGTCCGTGTTCCACAAGGTGTTGACCGTGACACCACCGGTGCCGTTGTCCGTCACCGGGAGAACCGTCGCGTCCTCGTTCCAGCCGACCAGGTCGTCGTCACCGCCGTACCCGGACACGCGCCACTTGACGCGCGCGGTCACCGTCGAGGCGGTTCCCCGCGGCGGGCCTGAAGCGGTGACGCGGATGTTGTCCGCGGTCGTGATGCGCGGCGTGGAGGTCGGCGAGGTCAGCGACGAACCGCCCCAGCCGAACTTGTGCGTCTTGTTCGGCGACAGCTTTCCGGCCGGCGTCTGAGCCTGTACGACGATCGTGTGCAGGCCGGCCTTGTCCTTCGGGAAGGTCACGTCCCACTTCGCCACAGCCGGGTCGCTCGACGGGGTGATCCGGATCTGGCCTGCTGCACCACCGGGAACGTTGGTGGTCGGCTGCTTGCCGTCGACGATCAACCGAAGGTAGCCGGGAGCGTTGTACCCGGTGCCGGTCGCGGTGATCGTGCAGACCACGTCCGCGGTGGGCGCGGTGTCGTGCCACTTGTCGTACTCGTCGTACGGCGACGGGCAGGTCACCACCGGCTCCGGCGGAGCGACGGCCCCCGTCCGCAGCCGCTGGTTGTAGTTGACCCAGGGGCCGTCGACGCGGCCGTCGTTGGCCTTGGCGCGGATGTAGAGCAGCGTGTTGTCGGGCAGATCCGTGGCCGGGCGGCAGCCGGCCGTCGTACCCGAGGCGTAGACCGACGAGGTGCAGGTGCCCTTCAGGCTGAAGGTCGGGCCGGAACCGGTGTAGAACTCGAAGATGTACTTGACCGTGTTCCCGTCGGGGTCGGTGGCCTTGGTCCGCACCCAGGGGCGCAGGCTCGGCGAGTACAGCGACGAGGTGGTCTCATCAGGTGCGGCATAGGCGACGGCCTCGCTCGGCTCAACCGTCGCGGGCGCGTTCGGCTTGCGGTTCCAGGTGAACGATACGAACGGATCGGTCCCGGACTCGCTGGAGCCGAAGCGCTTCCAGTGGTTCACATCCGACTCGTTGCCCGCTTTGAGGGCCAGGCCCACCGTCGCCGCGCTGGAGCCGGCCCACTGCTTGGCCAGAGCGGTCATCGGAACGCTGATCCGGCCCGACGCGCAGGCGCTGGAGAACCCCTTCGCGACCGTCGCGGTGCCCAGGACCGTGGTGCCCGTGGCCGGTTGCGCCGTCCAGGTGGTCGACGTCGAAGCCGGGTCCGCCGAGTGCACGTTGATGGCGGTCGGCGTGCAAGTCATCGCGCCGTACTGGTACAGCGATAGATGAGAGCTGACGATGTCCTTGCCGGCGAACGGCGCGGTCGGGAAGTTCAGGAACGACCGCTCGATGTGCGTGCCGTTCTTGCCCGCGCGCAGGTCAACCAGAGACGACAGGTCAGTGGTGACGCTGGTCTGCACGAACGTGTCGAAGCTCGGCAGCGCGGTAACGGCCACGTACGTCGGGTCGACGGTCACCGGGAAGACACGCGCGGGATCCAGCAGCCATTGCTTGTCCGGGGCAACGACCAGGGTCGCCTTGCCCGGGGACACCTGCTCGACCGTCACCTTGACGATCGCCTTGTTCAGCGGATCACCGGTCGCCTTGTTGACCGCAGAGTCCCACATGTAGGCAACCGGGATCCGCGAGCGTACGACGTTCTTCGCGTCGGTGAACTCGATCACGCCGTTCTTGGCCTGGCGTGCCGTCAGCCCCTTGGTCCGCAACGGGAAACGCCAGACCGGCGCCGTCGAGGGACGGGTCTTCACGACCAAGTCGGTTTCGAAGCCACTGCGACGCGCGTCCACCGTCAGGTCGACACCGGGCTCGACCTCGGCATAGGTCGCCTTTGTCCCGGCAAGGGCCGGTTCCGGCAACTTCCAGGGAGCCAGCCACTCGACCTGCCGACCGGCACCTGCGATGGCTGACGCGAAGACACCACCCGCGGCGGCGTTCTGCTTGCCGAGGCGCAAGTCCAGGCTGTGGCTCTTCGGCGCGATCAGACCGTCCTGCTCCTTGGCCAGATTCAGGTCGACCGACTGCCAATCGCCTGACGCCGTCTTGAACCGGACCGGCGACATGTGCGCCTCGGTGGTCATCGTTCCGTCCGGGTTCGCCCAGGTCGTGGACGTCTCGGACCGCAGCGACTCCACCTCGACCTTGGCGCCCTGCGACCGCGCCGTCAGCGCCGCGGAAATCACGTCGGGCTTCGAAACGGCCTTCGGGGCAGGCGTCGCCTCCGCCGCCGGAGCGGCGACAGCGGACGGCCCCTGGAGGGCACCTGCCAACAGGGCCATCGACACGACAGCTGCAACATACTGGGGGACTTTTCGTAACCGGGCCTGCCGTGGACGATCCAGCGCGTACATGGGACCTGCTTCCTGCCGGCCCGTGGGGGGACGGAAAGCCGATGACTTACGGGTTCATCGGCAGGCCGGCACCGGCCACATCGAGACCACTCCAAGCGTTGTTACGGCAATTGCAGGAACCTGCAACGGTCGCCTTCAGCACCCAATCCGGCGCTGAGCGGCACTACGCTCGTTGGCGACCTGGCTCAACGAGAGGCGACCATGACCAAACGCACCATCCGGCTGGCCCTGACCAGCGTCCTCGCAGTTGCGATAGCGGCCGGCCTGATCGGTCCGGCCGGAGCCCGCGATACGGAAATCGACTTTGGTAGCGGCCAGATCGGTGACTGGACCAAAAGCGCAAACGGCACTATCGGCGATGTGACCGAATCTGACGGCGACCCTGTCGCAGACGTATTCGTCGTCGGCGATTCCCTCACCACGCTGGGCCGCTCAGACCTCATCGCCGCCATGAATGCGGAAGGCCGTACGATCGCGATCAACTACTGGTCCGGCCGTCCGACAGCCCCGGCCGTGGACTGGGTTCTGTCCTTGACCACCAAGCCGAAGATTCTTGTCATGGCCACCGGCACGAACGACATCTTCGACCCGTCGGTCATGTCCGCGCAGATCACCCGGCTGCTGGCCGGAGTGCCTTCGACCACGAAGGTGCTTTGGGTCGACACACACGCATCCCGCTGGGAACTATCCGCAGACGTCCAGGTCGCGGACCAGCGCAACTCCGGCTGGGTCAACGTGCAGATCCACGACAAGCTGGGGCCGGCAAGAGTCATCCCCTGGAGCATGTGGCTGCAGTACCGAGGTCCGGGCTACATCACCCACTACCTGTCCGACGGCGTCCACCCCAAGGCCGGAACCGGAACAGCGTTCTGGGCCGAGATCCTCATGAAGTCGATCCGGCCGCTACTGGCGACCACGTAGACGGGGAACTGACAGTCCGCGGATCCAATGCAGGCGCCCTGCGCGAGAGTTGCAACAGTCGCGCCAAGATTCTCCGGACTGAACAGACGAGACATCCACTCGTTCACGCCATCGGCCAAATGGTCCTCGCGCAGATCGACCGTTGGCGGATGCTCCAGACCTCGCGTCGGCTATTGCTTGAGGTCGAGTGCGCTCGAGGCCGTCGCCGAAGGAGATGCCAAGCACCGGTTAGGCGCCGCGCCGGGGTGAGGCGACGGCGTGTGTGCCGGAGTTCGTTTCACATCACCGCGGTCCCTGGTGTCAGCGGTGTTGGGCACCGCCGACGACGATCCCTGGGTCTCGGACGCGATGGCGTGGCCGCTTCTAGCGGTGCTCGACGAGTCGCTCGACGAGGTCTGGTGCGAGCCGGTCGCACGACACCTCGGTCATTTCGACACCGATGCCGAGGCCGAGCTACGCCGGGGTCGTCGATATGCCGTCGCGGCGCGGCTGGCCCGGCTCTTCGCTGCGTACGCCGTACAGCGGCCCGCCCTCCTCGCAGACTCCATTGATTCATCCCGCTGGCCAGATGGATCTCCCGCAAGTAGACCGTTGTCGGATGCTCCAAAGCCGTCGCCGAGCCAGGCACCAAAGTCCAGGCGGCACAGCGATAGAACGTCGCATGTTTGCGGCCGACAACGGGCCTGACCTTGGCTTCGGTGAGTTCCTCGACGATGTCGCGGGCGGCGCCCTCGGCCCGACTGGTGCTGGTGCCGGCGCATCGAAGATGCCTGCTATACCTAGGGCGTGACAGCTGCCGAAACGCCTGTGATCGCCGGGACGGTCGGATCGCTGCTCGGCAAGACTGCGGCGGCCTGGCGTGCACCTGAGTTCGGGCTGTCGGCTGCGGACCGGCTCGTCATCACGTTCAGCGATGGCAGCGCCGCGTTTGTCAAAGGGGCGACGACCGAAGAGACCGCGGGCTGGCTGCGCAACGAGCACCGGATCCTCGATCACCTGCGAGGCACCAGCCTCTCCCCCGAGGTTCTCGGCTGGCAGGACGACGGCGCCGGACAGCCGTTGCTGGTGACGGAGGACCTATCCGCCGCCTACTGGCCTGCGGCCGGCGCCGAGAATCCGGGCGGCGGCACGTCGACGGTCTGGCGACCCGGCGACATCGACGTTCTCCGCCGCACGCTCGACCGTTTGCGCCGAGCGCCGCTCCCTGCCGAGCTGCCGCGGACGACCAGCTGGCCGGGACCACAGTGGCCGCGCGTTATCGAGCTGGCCGACCGGCTTGTCGATGTCGGTGTCGTCAACCCCGGCTGGCTCGAGGCGAATGCCGAGACCCTAACCGCCGTCGACGCGGAGGCGGACACCGCTCTCGAGCTCGGTGCATACCTGGTGCACGGCGACGTCCGCAGCGATAACGTGTGCATCCTCAGCAACGCCGGCGAGCGCGAAGGTCGCCTCGTCGACTGGTCGCACGCCGGCGCCGGCCACGAGTTGCACGACCTCGTGCAGCTGCTCCCCACGCTTCACCTGGAGGGTGGTCCGCCGCCGTGGCAGGTGTGCACCGAACCCGCACCCCTCATCGCGAGGCTTGCGGGACCGTCGCTGCAGCGCGCCTGCGTGAGCGAGCAGCCAGATTGGCTCCGTCGCGTGTTCATCGACCTCGCGTCGATCAACCTGATGTGGGTGGCAGCGGCCCTCGGGCTGCCACTGCCCGTGCCGGATCAAACACGCCCGGTTGACCAAGGCGCTCCAGGGGTCTCCGGCAGTACACAGGACCAGCGCTGAACCGAGTGGCGGGCTACGGGGCAGCCACACCACTCCCGACACCCGCCGGTACCAGGCGACGGCGGTTTCGGCACCAGGACGGCGACCTCGGAATGGCCCGAAGGATTGCCTTTCAGAGAGCTGACAAGACCGGCCATTCCGTGAACGGCGTGATCGGCGGGCGGCGGCGACCAACTGCTCTTGGTCGCCGCCGATCAGCATTATCGTGGTGCAGCGCAGATCCCGGGCGATGATCTCGAGGTCTCGTCGTACCTCGTCGGTGTCCTCACCGATCAGGTATGAGATTCCGCGGACGTCCAGCATGGTCAGAGCCTCGACCACACGCCTCGGCGCCGAACGTCGGGCTCGCGGAGATGGTGAGCAGTCCACCTGCTCCCACGGGAGGGCGGGAGCGGATCGTCGGGAACGGCTGCCGGTCAGCGGCCGGTGGCTTCACCGAACTTGTCGGTGGCCTGGTCGGTCAGGCCTTCGGTGGGAAGGTCGATACCGGTGGCACCGGTGACCTGGTCGCTGACGGAGTTGGCCTGGTCCTGGGCCGCCTCGGCGTGGCCTTGGGCCTGGTCGGCCAGACCCTCAGTGGCCTGGGTGGCCTGGTCGGTGACGCCACTGACGTCGACACCGGTGGTTTCGGCGATTTTGTCGGAGGCGCCGGACAAATCGATGCCGGTGGCCTCGGTGACCTTGTCGGTGGCGCCCGACAGGAGCTCGGTGGCCTTGTCCTTGAGGGAGTCGAAGATGCCCATGAGGGGAGAACCCTTCAGTCATTGTTGGCTAGGAGAGGGAATCACCCAGCGTAACAAGAGAATCCAATCTCTTAACCTCGGCTGCTGTTCGGCAAACGGTCATCGGCTGACGCCCCTCGATGCCGGTACCGGAGAGTGAGGGCGAGGTACTGCCGGGGCTGGCTGCGTTCCAGGAGTCCAGCGCGGTTTCAGCGTCCACCTTGGCATAGCCCCGCGGCGGCCGTACATTCGGGCGATGGCCAGCTCACCCGTCGGGGGCTACGACCCACAGCACTTCGAGAAGCTCTTCGCGCTGGAGGCGGCAAGTTTCTGGTTCCGGGGCCGCAGCGACCTGATCAACTGGGCCCTCGATCGCAACTTCCCGGCCGCGAAGTCGTTCCTCGAACTCGGCTGCGGGACGGGATACGTCATCAGCCGGATCCGGGAGGTGCACCCGGACTGGCGGCTGGTCGGCACCGAGCTGTTCGAGGAGGGTCTGGCTAAGGCCCGGATCCGAATGCCTTCCGGGGTCGAGCTCCGCCAGCAGGACGCCACCCAGAGCCCCTACGACAGCGAGTTCGACGTGGTCGGTGCGTTCGACGTGATCGAGCACGTCGAGGACGCCCCTGCCGTACTGGCTGGGATGTATAAGGCGCTGAAGCCCGGCGGCGGTCTGCTGGTCACCGTGCCGCAGCACAAGTGGTTGTGGAGCGAGGCGGATGTCGCGGCGCACCACGTGAAGCGGTACACGAAGCGCGAGCTGACCGACGAGCTTCGGGCAGCCGGTTTCGAAGTCAGCCGGGTCGCGTCGTTCGTCTCCCTGCTGCTGCCGGCCATGATGGTGTCGCGGCTGCTCAAGAAGGACGCCGGTAACGTCGAGGAAGAGCTCGACATGGCCGCCCCGCTGAACAAGGCCTGCTACGGCGTGATGCGGCTCGAGTCGGCTCTGGTTCGCGCCGGGCTGAACTTCCCCGCCGGTGGCTCGCTGCTCGCGGTAGCCCGCCGACCGGACTAGCGCGGGCGCTACTCCCGGAGCGGTATGACGCGACAGGAACGCGCGAGCAGCGTCGCCAACCTTTCGCGTGTCTCGGGCGGATACGACTGACGGAGGAATCAGTGGCTGGGAAGGGAACGTGGGAGCCCGAACCAGGGAAGGACGCTGTTGTCGAAGCGGGTCACGGCGGAGATCCGGTCGCCGGCCAGGGTGAGGACGAGAAGCCCGGTCCCGTGCCGGATGCCGTCGGTGGGCGCGCGGAGGTAGGTGCCGAAGGCCGGTTGGCCGTTGGCGCGCGTGGGGACCAGGTGGTACTCGCGGTTGGCGCTCATAAGCGCGGTGTAGAAACCGGCGACGGCGTCGCGGCCGAGGTATTCGAGCGGCATCGGCGGCATCGAGACCCGAACGTCGTCGGTGAGCAGGGCAACCAAGGCATCGATGTCGCCGGCTTCGTACGCGCGAGTGAACCTCGCCACGAGTGCCTGCTCGGCCGGTGAGGCGAGCGTCGGCGATGAAGCGGTGGTTCCGTCCGGCGGGATGCGCCGTTGCAGCGTGGCGCGTGCCCGTTTGAGCGCGCTGGTGACCGATTCGACGGAGGAGTCGAGGATGTCGGCGACGTCGGCTGCCGGGTAGCCGAGCACCTCGCGCAGGATCAGGACGGCCCGCTGGCGGGCGGGCAGGAGCTGCAGCGCGGTGACGAACGCCAGCGAGATGGACTCCTTCTGCTCGTAGCGTGCTTCCGGGCCGGGCGGCGTGGCGATCGCGCCGTCGAGGAGCGCGTCGGGGTATGGCTCGAGCCAGACGATTTCGCCGTGCCGGTTCGGCTCCGGTGGTTCGATCTCGGGCACGTCCCACTCCTTTGCCGGGCGGCGGCTGGCCGAGCGAATCACGTTGAGGCACTGGTTGGTGGCGATCCGGTACAGCCAGGTGCGGATCGTGGACCGCCCCTCGAACCGGTCGAGACCGCGCCATGCGGCGAGCAGCGTGTCCTGCAGAACGTCCTCGGCGTCCTGGAACGAGCCGAGCATCCGGTAGCAGTGCATGTGCAGCTCCCGGCGATGTAGCTCTGTCAGTTGCCGGAACGCCTCGTCATCCCCATCCCGCGCCCTTGCGATCAGCTCGCTCGCGGTCACGTGTCATCACCTCGCCTGGTGTCAGGTTCGCCAGTCTTCCTCAGTTGTGACACCGGCCGGGCCGAAAACTGGGCGCATCACGCGCCGCCCATTTTGCCGGCGGTGTGGTGTCTGCACTCTCGACAGTTCGATTTCCACCTGACGAGGAGAACGCATGACACTCGCGGACAAGACGGTCCTGGTGACTGGAGCCAGCCGCGGCATCGGGAAGGCGCTGGTCGACGAGGCGCTGAGCAGAGGCGCCAAAAGGGTCTACGCCGGCACACGACAGGCCCTCACCCACGCGGATGAGCGCGTCACGCCGCTGACCCTCGACGTGACCGACGCCGGACAGATCGCCGCCGCTTCGGAAACGGTTGGTTCACTCGACGTCCTGATCAACAATGCGGGCGTCTACGGCTATGAAGACCTGGCCGATCGAGCCGGCCTGGAGCGGCATCTTGGGGTTAACCTCTTCGGCCCCTATGGCGTCATCCAGGCACTCTTGCCTCGACTTGTCGAGTCGAAGGGCGCGATCGTCAATGTGCTGTCGATGGCAGCGGTGGCTGCCGTGCCGATCAGTCCTGCGTACTCGATCTCGAAGGCGGCCGCGTTCTCGTTAACGCAGTCCCTGCGTGCCACGCTCGCCGGTCAGGGCGTGGACGTTCATGCCGTGCTGCCCGGTCCCGTGGACACTGACATGGTGCGTGACCTCGACATTCCGAAGGCGTCACCGCAGTCGGTAGCCCGGGCCATCCTCGACGGGCTTGCCAAGGGAGAAGACGAGATCTTCCCCGATCCCTTCTCGCAGGCGCTTGCCGACAGCTGGAACAGCGGTGCGGTGAAGGCGCTCGAGCGCGAGAACGCGGCGCTCGTTTCCGCGGCGCAGAACCAGTAACGGAAGGGCATACCAATGAGCACGAGTTTGCTGCTCCAGGACAAGACCGCCGTGATCTACGGAGCCGGCGGTGCCATCGGTCACGCCGTCGCCAAGACATTCGCGCGCGAAGGGGCGCGGGTCTTTCTTGCCGGGCGCACCCTGTCGAAGGCGGAGGTACTCGCCAAGGAGATCGTCACCGCTGGGGGCGTGGCCGAGGCCGCGCAAGTCGACGCGCTCGACGAGAACGCCGTGGCCGAGCACCTCGACACCGTGATCGAGAAGGCGGGCGGCGTCGACATCTCGTTCAACGCCGTCGGGCTCCGTAACACCACCCTGCAGGGCGTTCCGCTCGTCGATCTCAACGTCGACGAGTTCATGCGACCCATTGCCGAGCACGTGCGAGCCAACTTCCTGACCGCCCGCCTGGCCGGGCGGCACATGACGGCGAAAGGCTCGGGCGTGATCATGACCGTGACCTCGATTCCCTCCCGGATCGCCAACCCCCTCATGGGTGGCGTCGCATTGGCCATGGCGGCCGAGGAGGCCCTGATCAGGGACCTCTCAGTCGAGCTCGCGCCGCACGGCGTCCGCGTGGCCGGGGTCCGGACCCAGGGAATGCCGGACAGCGGCACGATCGAGGAGGTCTTCGGCATTCATGCCAAGGCCCACGGAATCACTCGCGACCAGTTCCAGGACATGGTCACCGAGCGCACGCACCGCAAACGCCTGCCGAGCCTTCAGGAAATGGCCGAGGTCGTCACGTTCATCGCTTCGGACCGGGCGAGCGGAATCGCCGGAACCATGGCCAACATGAGCCTCGGCGCCATCCCCGACTAAGAGACCGCGGAGGAGCACGACAATGAATGACATTTCGGGCAGGACGGCGGTCGTCGTGGGCGCCGGCCGCGGCTTGGGGCGTGGGATCGCCAGGGCGATGGTTCACCGGATACGGCCTCGCAGTCGTCGGCTGGAACGACAGGAGCGGCGACCACGTTGAGAAACACAACGCGTCCAGCTTCTCCGGTGCGAACTTCACCATCGAGATCCATCACGGCGCCGACAAGAAGGGCACGGTCTACGTGGCCCTGACGGATGCCGACAACCGGGTGACCTATTGCCAGAAGGTCTTCTACGTCACCATCTCGGTCTAGACACGACGCTGCGGTGCGCTCGCCTACCTGCGAGCGCGCCGCGTGCGTTTAGCGGTGCACGCTGACCAGTTCAACCTCGGTCAACTCGACATTGCGACCGGCCATTCCGAGTGTGGTAGTGGGCAAGTCAGCGACCGGAACACGCCCGATCCGCCCTCGGCACCTTCCTCGCAGGCTCATCCACGACAAAAGTCCATCTGGTCGGGATCCACTCCCGATCGCAGAGCTACCAGCGCCGCGGCGTACCGCCACGTCAAGTGCTCACCTTCGTTGACATCGAGGCCTCCAGCACGCCGGGTCTGCCCTGGCCGATTCGCATGTGGAGCGACAAGAAAGGTGAGTGGATCGCGCAACCAGACGCGCTGGCCGACTTCCACGCCGGCTCCATCGGATCGCAACAGCACGGTCGTGGGAAGAAGGCGGCTGCCACGCGTTCGTACGTAGAGCCGATCCTGGACGCGCTGCCGCCGGGGCCCGTCGTGCTGTTCGTCGACGCCCCGGGCACGCGGAGCTTCTGGCCCGGGCTGCAGAACCAGAAGTTCGCGACCGCCCTGCTGCCCGGACTCAACCTCAGCGTCGTACGAGACCTCGCCATCGTCCGCTGCAACAATTCGGACGAGATCCCACGTCCCGTCGACCGCTCCAGCGGGAAGCGATCAACCGCGGATGCCCGCAAGCCCGTGTGGTTAAGGTGTGTGTTGCTCCTCGGACACAAAACGAGCCGCAGGTCTAACCCAGACCAGCGGCTCTTTTCGTTGTGCCCCTGCAGACCCTCAGCGTCGAGCGGGTTAGCTTGATAGCGGCGCGCGTCACAACTCGCGCGTTACAACCAGCCATCGATCCAGAGGGCATCCCCCGACTCACGTCCTGAAGCTGGGCTCTCAACGCGCATGGTTAGCGTGAGTCGCTGCCGATGCTGAGACCGAGGCCATCGGCGCCGCTGTAGCGAGCGCCGCGATCGGATTCCTCGGCGGCTGACCTCCTGTGGCCGGTCCCCGACGAGAGTGAGGCTCCACGACCGGAACCCGTGGCCGGTCAGACTCAGGTGTCGGCGTACCGCCGGATGGCATCTGCGGCATCGATCGCGATGTTGGGATCACCTGCCTATGCAAACACTGCTTCGTCCTTCGGTCCGGCGGTAGCGCCATCAAGAGTCTTCGCGTAGTCGCGGACCTGAGGTGACGCCACTGACAGCGAGCCACTGTTCTGGAAGAGACTGATGGTTCTCAGCCTGCCGGTATAGACCCATCGGATGTAAGTGCTCTTCGCCGGAGTCGACGGTTGCAGCCCGCCGCCAGAAGGGAACCTGTGAGTATGTTGCGAATCGGTTGGCGAAAATGGACAGAACGATTGCTGTGAAAGGATTTCACGTTGCCCCCTTGGACACTTGCTAGCTGAGCCAAGGGCGAAAATTGCTATCTATCTCCCCGATCGATTCCGCCCGAAGAGCATCGGCTTGGACACGGGTCACCCTCAATGTCGCTGAGGGTGACCTGGCTGTAGACAAGCCGCAGTTTCGGGAGTGCAATGGAGACTGTCCGTGAGGGGGGCCGAATGGATGAGTCACGAGACGACCGATTAACGGTCGAACTTCTGCCTGCGCGTCATGGGGACGCGATCCTGCTGACCTGGGGTGGTGCCGCGGAACGGCACCGGATGCTCGTCGACGCGGGTCCGGCGTGGGCATACAAAGACGTGAGCGCGAGGATGCGCGAGGTCGCGGCCGAGGGGAAGCTGGACCTGCTGGTACTGACGCACGTCGACGCCGACCATGTCGAGGGCACGATCAAGCTGGTCAACGACGCCGACCTTCCGCTGCAGATCGACCAGGTGTGGCACAACAGCTGGGATCAGCTCGGCGACTACCTCGATGCCGTCCATGGAGAGATCCTGTCCGCCATCATCAAGCGCCGCGGCATCGACTGGAACAAGGCGTTCGGGGGCGACGCGGTGGTCGCGCCGCCAGATGCCCCGCTGCCAGTGGACAAGCTGCCAGGTGGGTTGCGGCTGACGTTGCTCGCCCCGGCGCCGGAGGAACTCAACCGGCTCGCCGAGGTTTGGGTCGAGACCTGCCGGGAGGAAGGGCTTGACCTTCAAACACTCGAATCGGAGGAAGGCGCGCTGGCCGCTTTCGCCAAGCGCAGCAGGAGGTTGCACACACCAGGCGACGAGTGGCTGGGGCCGGAGGAGCTCGATCCCGATCAGCTCGCGGCCGATCGCACCGGCACCGACAGGTCGGTCGCGAACGCGAGCAGCATCGTCCTCCTCGCCGAGTACAAGGGCGTCCGCGTCCTGCTGGCCGGAGACGCCACACCCGGCGAGCTGATCCCCGCCGTACGACGACTCATCGCTGAACGCGGTGACGGTGCAGACGTCTTCCCGCTGGACGCATTCAAGCTGCCGCACCACGGCAGCCAGAACAACCTGACCGCCGAGCTGATCGGGCTGCTGCCTGCCCGGCACTACCTGGTCTCCAGCAACGGCAGCTACTTCGGCCATCCGGACGCGCCTGCGATCGCCACAGTTGTGAAGGGCGCGCCAGATGGTGCCGAGCTGGTGTTCAACTACGACACCGAATTCACTAAACCGTGGGACGACGAGTGCCTTCGCAGCCGCTTTGGCTACCGGACCCGATACCGCGGGGATGGCGAGCTCAGTATCGAGGTGGCGATGACGAGCGAGCCGGTGGCATGAGCAGCCAGCGGATCGCCGTCGAGGTCGACGAGGACGGCATGCTCGAGGCACGTGTCGTGGGTGCGAACGCCTTCTCCGGCAAGGTGCCGATGCCTCTCACCGCCGCCGCGGATGACCTCGACGTCCGGCTGATCCGGCTGTTCGAGCGCTGGTTGCAGGTGCGCGGACGCCCGTGGATCCCTGCCGAGATCCGCACGTTCGGCGCGTTGCTGCACCGCGCGTTGTTTCCACCGGAGGTCTGGACCTGGATCCGTAAGGCATCCGAGGGTCACGCGCTGGTCCGGCTCACGCTGACCTTCCCCAGCGAGTCACAACACGCGCGACTCGCGTCCGTGCCTTGGGAGTTCTTGTACCAGCCGGACAAGCAGTTCGAGCAGGGTTGGTTCCTCGCCGGGCAACACGGGTACACGTTGTCGCGCCATATCCCGTCCCGCCGCGGGATCCCCCACCTGGACCCGATCGTGCGGCCCAGGCTACTGGCGATCGTGTCCCAACCGAAAACCGAGCAAAAGGTGGATGCCGACGGCGTGCTCGCCGGCATCCACGACGCCGCCAAGCAGTGCGATCTCGAGCCCGAAGTCGTGTACAGCCCATCGGCCACCGAGCTGGGCGAGATCGTCGCCTCCTGGCAGCCACACCTGGTGCAATTCATGGGTCACGGTCGATACGACCCTGGCCGTGGCGAGGGCCGCTTGGCCTTCGCGGATCCGGGCGGCGAGACCAACTGGGTGCCAGATGCCAGGATGGCCGACCTGCTCGTGTCGCCCAACTGGGTGCCGCGTGCCGTCGTATTGCATGCCTGCGATGGAGGGGCGACCGACTACGAGGCGGGCTTCGCCGGCGTGGCTCCGCAGCTGTGCCGAGCCGGGGTCCAGTGCGTGGTGGCGATGCAATACCCGGTGACCAACAACACCGCCACCAGCTTCAGTACGACGTTCTACCGCGAACTAGCCCGGCGGCAACCGCCCGACGTGGCTGTGCAGACCGCGCGATCCGTGATCGCAGCTCCAGAAATCGGCGCCGGCCTCATCGGCGTACCGGTGGTGTATCTGCACAGCGACGACCCGCTGCTGGCCGAACCGGAGCAGGAGGGGAAGCAGTGAGCCGCTACCAATTCGAGATCCGCGTGTCGGCAACGACGGTCTCCGGTACCTACTCGACTCCGGAGGCAGCTGAGCAGGCGATCGGCCCTGACAAGATCTCCCCTGACCAGCTCCAGATCGACACGATCGGGTTGCTCGAGGATCTGCTCAACAGCTGGGACGTGCTCGACAAGTTGATGAGCGACACGGCCAGGCCGAGTCTCGGCCGAAGCCGGCAGAGCCTTCTCACCGACCGGACGTTCAAGGTACTCGGACGCCACCTGTGGCAGCTGATCCTCGCCGGCAACACTGTCGGACCGGCGTTGAAGGACGCCATCCAGCAGGACCGCAACGGACGCGCGTTGCAGGTGCTCATCTCCTTCGAGGGAACGGACTCCGACACCCTCCGGCTGATGGGGCTGCCCTGGGAGTTCCTCTACTGCCCGCTCGGCTTCTTCGTCGCGGCCCGCGCGAAGCTGGTGCTGAGTAGATATGTCCGGACGACGGAGGAACACAACCTGGATCCGACCAAAGGACCGCTCGAGGTCCGATTCGTCCTCGCGCTGCCGGAGGATGCGGGATTCGGCGACGAGCACATCAGGGTGAACCGGATGATCGACGATCTCCGCAGTCTTGATCAGGTCGGTATCACCGTTGACGAGTGGCCGCCTGACCCGTCTCTGGCCGGCGGCAACCTGGTCAACGAGACGGCGCCGGATGTGATCCATCTGATCGGCGCCTGCCGGGGCGTGCACGGCAACGCGCAGATCTTCTACAGCCTGCCCGGCGAGCGGGCGGACTGGCACACCCCCGGAGCACTGATCGACGCCTTGGTGGAGATGTCCGGTCGCGAGCAGGGCTACGGTTCGGCCACCGGTACCAAGCTGGTCGTTCTGCACCTGTGCGAGTGGATCGGCGACGCGTGTGACCCGAGCGAGAACTTCGAGCGGCTCGCACCGGACTTCATCAATCGGGGCATCCCGGCGGTGCTGGCGATGCAGTACCCCTTGGGAGCCCGGAAGGCACAGGAGACGCTGAAGACCTTCTACCAGGACCTGGCGGAGGGCAAGGCGGTCGGCCAGGCAGTCCAGACCGCGCGAGAGGCCATGCGTGAGAAGAACCATGACATGCGCTGGTTCGGCGCCCCCGCTCTGTACCTGCGGTGTGCGGACGGCCCGGTGCGGATTCCCGACAACGCACCTGTCGGTGCGTTGAGCGGCCCCTCCTTCACCGTCGACAGGCCGATCCGGGAGAGTCCGATCCGGCGGCAGCTGCTCGACGTCGTGCAGACCTGCAACCTGGATGCTGCAAGCAAGCTAGGCCTGGAAAAGTGGGTCGACCGGATCGCCTCGGACGAGGCCAGCCTCGACCGCACACTCCGTGCCCGGATGAAGCTGGAAGTGGACGATTCCTCAAGGGTAGTGGTGTTCCGCAACATGCTGAAGGTAGTGAGCGGCGATGTCCGACGCACTGGATAGTGAGGCACAAGCAGCCCTTTCCGCCGCGGCGGAGCGACTGCAGAAGCTCGACCTGTCCGCGCCGGCCAAGCCGGTCGCGCGGGTGATGGTCGGCGCGCTGCGGCGGCGTAAGCCCGAGGAGATCCGCGAGTCGATTGCCCGCTGGCGACTCGACCTGCGGCAGATCGACGACGTACTGTCCGGCGTCGAGTCCCGAGTGCTGGCCGCGGAGATGGACGCTGCCGCCAGCGACCCTCTCGGGCCGATCTGGTGGCGGTTGCGGATCCTCGAGCTGAGCCGCCATCGGGCCTCCGCCCTCTCGGCTCCAACGTCCCTGTGGGTCAAGACATGGCTGCAGGCATTGGCCGCGGAGCAGTGGACCCGGTGCGACGAGGTGATCGCTCTTCCGGGGGCCACGGACCTCGAGGCCAAGCTCGCCGATCCGATGACCCGGCTCACCGCGGCCATGCGCGACGACGAGGTCTGGAACGTGCCCGACGCGGCCGGTGAACTGCTCGACGCCGACCTCCCATCTGAGGCAAGGGTCAAGCTCGGCGTGCTGCGAGCCCGCGCCCTTCTCTACTGGTTTGCCGATCACGACGGCGCCGGGCAGGTAGCGGCCGAGACCCTCCGCGTCGCGCCACGAGCCAGGCGAGCCGAGGAAGTATCAAGCCTGGAGGGCCTCGCGATCGCTGTGGAAGCGGAGGTCCGGATCGAGCAGGGTGAGCTCGGCACGGCCGACCAGCTACTGGGCCGAGCTCTGAAGGCCGCGGAACCCGCTCTCGACGCCTACCTGGCCGCCGCGTCGCTCGCCATGGCGAAGGACAACCCGAGCCTCGCCAACGACCTGTACGACGAAGCGATTGCTCGTTTCACCACCGCAGCCGCGATCCGGAACCGGGTCGACCTCACCAAATCGCAATTGCTGCGCCCGGTCCCGGCCAATCTGTTGTGGCGGCTATCGCGCAAGGCCAACGATCCTGAGGCCGCACTCGCCCTGCTGGACCGGGCCATCGACCGGGGCATCCTCGGCGTCGGACCCCAACCGGCGCGCGAAGCGCTGAGCGAGAAGGCCGAACTCCTGAAGCGCACGGATAGCCCCGCGGCCGGCGCGGCCTACCATGCCGCGGGCGTCGCGTTCTCCGAATCCGGCGCACCGGGCCGAGCGCGTGAGTTGCTGAAGGAGGCATGCCAGCTCGCTCCTGAGGCCGCGGAGCACCACTGGTCGTACGCCGACGCGCTTCGGGAGCAGGCAGTAGACGCCGACGGGGTCGTCGACGCCAAGGCGATCCAAGCGGCGGCGAAGCACCTTGCAGCCGGCTTCGAGCTCAGAATGCCGAAGCGGAGCGAGGCGTGGGTCCTGCTGTCGGCGGCGCTGATCGCCTACTACCGCAAGCGGGTGTGGCCAGACGATGACCAAGACCCGTCGCTGCTGTGCGAGCGGGCCTTGCTGCTGGACCCCGAAAGCCAGGTCGCACCTGGATTCCTCGCCACCTTCCTGCGCCTCGCGGGACTGCCGAGGCAGGCGCTCGAGGCCGCGACGGAAGGCCTCCAAAGTGGCCACGGCCACCCCTACACCGCCGCTCGCCAGGTTGGCGCGAAGCTCGATCTCGACGACTACGAGGGCGCGTTGGCCGACGCGACAAAGTCGTTGGCAATCTGGCCGGACTACGTCGACCTGATCCTTCAGCAGGCACTTGCCTTTATCCGGCTGGAGCAGTACTCCGAAGCGCTGGGAGTCCTGATCGGCGAAGACGAACGCTTGACCTATCTGCGCGCCGGTTGCTTGTCCCTGTTGGAGAACCCAGCCGGAGCCCGGGCCGAAGCTCGCGCCTCCTGGAAGGACCGCGACACGCTCACCTCGAGCGCGGTGGCGGCCTGGTCCGCATTCCAGTGCGGCGAGCTGAACGACGCCATCGCTCTCCAGACCGACCTGCTCGAACGATCGCCCGCGGACTCGGCCTTTCGACGGGACCTCGGCCAGATGTTGCTTGCCCGAGGCAACGATGAAGAAGAGCTGAACGAGGGCGAACGGCTGCTGCGGGAAGGGATCGCCTCCACGCCGACGGTTCACGACCTGGTGCACATGAAGACGATGGAGTTCGAGCTGTTGCGCCAGATCCTCCCGGCCGGGCGGTCGCTGCCGGTCCTGGACGACCTGGCCCGCGCGGCCGACGAGCGGATCGGCGAACTGCGGTCTGTCACACGTCAGGACGATGATCCGTCGGAGCTGGCTGCCCAGGCGCGGACCGCCATGTCCAGCTGGGATCCGGAGACCGCGCTCGACCTGTACGAGCGTCTGTGTCGAGATCACCAAGTTCCGGAGGCTCGACTCGGGCTGGAGCGGGCCGCGCAGGCACTGCTCGACCGTGGCGACCGAAAGGTCCACGACGACGGCGACCTCGCGTCGGCCAACGCCGACTGGCGCCGGCTGGCGCAGGTGGTCGACCTCTTGGATGTCGACAGCACGGTTCACGGCGACCTGACCGCTCGGCTGGCTTTCGCCGGGGTCGAATTGGAGGAAACGCCACTACCAACGACAGTTGCCGCTCTCGCTCGTCGCGACGAGGACGACAACCCGTCGGTGCTCGAGCAGGTCTTCCAGGTCTTCGCCCGCGACGTACCGTCCTGGTGGACGCACCGCGACGCACTGGTTGACTGCGCCAAGGCCACAGAGGAGAAGGCCGAGCTCACCCGGGTGATCGAGCGGCTGCCGATGGACAGCGTGTACCGGCTGCGCCGCGACGCCGTACCCGAGCCCGAAATGCTCCCGTTCGTATCGCCGATCGACGCCCGGCTCGATGCCGAGCACGCCTACTTGCGGGACAACGTCTGGCTGGGCCAGGCGATCGGCGGCTTGCGCGCGGACCTGATCCGGACCATGGGAGTCCAGATACCCGGTGTCCGGATCAAACACGTTGATCCGGCGCAACGCTCGGCCACGGTTCGGCTGTACGACCAGGTCATGGCGAGGAGCCAACTTGATCAGGACGCAGGCGTCGCGGCCGTCGAGCTCCACGAGATGCTCGAGTGTACGGTGCGCGCTCAGCTCTACCGGCTGATCGTCGTAGACGACATCCCGCTGTGGTTGCGGGATTGGGACCCGACCGGATCGGTGCCGGACGGTCTCGAACCACCGACGCCCGGCGCCCGGCTGCGCGTCGCGCGAGTGCTCAGGTTGCTGCTCCGCGAGCACGTGCCAGTGGTCGACCGGAAGCTCATCCTGGAGGGTTGCCTGGAGACCGAGAACTCCACGATGGCCCACGGTCCAATGGACACACTGCGCGTGGTCAGGAGACGGCTCGGAGCTCACCGGCTCGGTCTCGAGCGCGGAACAGCACCGCTCGCACTACCGGCCGAGCTGGAGCAGCAGGCCGCGACCGGGCTGAACCCGGACGGCAGCTGGGCCTGGTCGATGAATCGTGAGCCGGCGGCCAGGTTGATCGCCGATCTTCGCGACTGGCTCGACACCCAGCCGGCTGCGCGGGGAGTGGTACCGATCGAGGTCGCCGACCATCGCTTGCGTCCGTTCGTGTGGCGGCTGCTCGCCACCGAGGCTGCGAGGATCCGGATCCTCGCAGCGGAGGAGTTGCCATGACCGAGTTGGTACGCGAGCTCCTCCGGGCGATGAAGGGAAAGAGCGTCCCGGACAGCGATCCGGTCGCTGAGCTGCCTCCGGCCAAGGCTCTCCTCCCGATCGAGCTCCGCGTACCGGCAGGTCGGCAGAACTGGGGCATCGTTGAACGGCTGATCGAGGATCTGCTGTCGCAGCGGATGACGATGCTCGACGTACAGATCGATCCGGACGTGCGCGTACAGCCCGGCGCAGGTTCCACCGTGGACCTCGCCATCGGCGGCCGACCCGTTGCCGTCGGCATCGACCCCGGCCTGCACGCCAATCCGGACAAACTGGTCTCCGAGATCGATCAGCGGTTACGGCGTCGGCTCTCCTTGCTGCTGGGCGATTCGCCGGACCCGGTTTCGGCGTACGTCGTTGACCACGGCTTCGCCGTACAGCCGGTTAGTCCGAGTACGCCGCCCGGCCTCGACTCGCGAATCGCCGCAGCGCCCGAGGTCTCCGCCGAGGAGCTCGGCGAACGCGTGCTCGCCACTTGCACGCCACAACTCAAGCTCGAAGTCGCGGCGAAGACACTGAGCAACGCGGAACGGACGCCCGAGGCCGTGTCCTCGCTACGACGGGCGCTGTTCGAGCGGAAGGGCATCCTGTTCCCCGACTTGGGATTGGAGCCGACCTCGGGCCGGCCCGGCACCGTCTGGCTGACGGCGAACGATATCCGCGTCGGTCCGTTCGACGTCGGCGAGGACGCGGGCTGGAACGATGTCGTCGACAAGGCGCTCAGGCCCTTCCTCCTCCACCAGGCGGCATGGTTCGTCTGGAACCTCGACATCAAACGGGCATTCGAGGAACTCGAATTCACCCTGCCGGACCTGGGCGCAACGTTTCTCGAGTGTTATCCGCGGCAATACATGCTGACGGCCTGCGTCCGGAACTTCGTCCGCGAAGGCCGCCCGGTCCGCAACCTGCCGCGCATCTTGTGGCTGCTGCTCGAGATCGGCGGCGCCGGCATCGGGTCGGAGAAGGTCTCGTTCTCGGAAAACCCCTTGCTGCGCGACCCCAGCACGCCGCCCAATGCCCAGCGTGACCCGTCCATTGTCGCCGCGCGCGTTCGCAAGTGTCTCGCGGAAGAGTCCTGGCGAATGGGCGTGCAGATCATGAAGAACCCGGTGCGTATCCCTGCCCAGGTGGAGTCCGTGCTAGTCGACGCAAGCGGTCCGGAGGCGCTGGCCGCAGCGGAGTGGGCAGCCGTCGAGGCGGCCGCCGGGTACGCCGCTGACACGACGGTGGTGACGTCATCGGTGCAAGCGATCGCGCCGCTCCACAAGGCACTGCGGGCCCTGCCACACCGGCTCAAGGTCATCGCCGCGCAGGAGCTACCGCCCGACCAGGTGGTGGGCTTCTGATCCATCGAGTGCCTGGTCGGGGAACGGGAAGCCGTCCGGTGGCTCGGCGCCGATCGCGGGTCGATGGCGCATCGCGGCGTCACAAACCGCGTAGCCCCAGTTCACCAACTGCTGGCGCCGTACGAGCGGCAACGCCTTCAACCGGGTCGGCGTACGGGCGATGGCGGCCGTCACGTCAGGCTGGCAGGGCAGTGTGCCCGCTACGTCGTACCGATCGATCGGTGTTCGGATCCCCCAGTAAGCACCGCCGTACTCGCCCCGGCGGTAGCCGTCCACCAGCGCCCGCGAGCGCTGGGCGCGGACCTCACGATCGAGCACGAACATCACCCGGACCATGGCACGCGGCCAGTCGACCGGTATCCGCCGCTGCTTCTTCAGCTCACCGCCACCATCGCTGACCAGGATGACTTCGCTGTTTTCGATCACAGGTTGCAGGCCGAGGTTGTCGTAGACCCCGCCGTCGGACAGGACGACCCGGCGACGGAACTGTTCCATTCCGGGCATGTTCCAGTCGGGTTCCCAGTCCGTGGCGGGCACCCGGAGGACGGTCGGTGACAACACCGGCGGGAAGGCCGACGAGGCGGCAACGGCCAGTGCGAGCGGCGTCGTCGGATTCGCCACCCCGCCGACCTGCCAATCACGCATGGACCTCTTGGTGAACCGCCACAGCGAACCGGTCTGCAGATTCGTCGCGGTGATGACGAAGCGGGGGCTGTCGGGGAGATCTTGCAGGGTGGCGTCGCCGAACAGGCGCCGCGCGTAGGCGGCCTGAATCCGGCTGCTCACCGTGATCCGCGGCAGCAACACACCGGCGAGAACGGCCGGTACGTCGATCGTGTGGCCGGCCAGCTCGATCAGCGGATCGATCACCTGCGCACGCAGATCGCTCGCAATTTCGTCTTGCCATCCCAGTCCGGACCACCGCAGACCGAGCAGGCCCGCTGTGATCGAACCACCCGAGACGCTCGATACCCGCTTGAGCCCAGCCAGCTGGCCGAGTTCGTTGAGACGCCACAACGCGCCCGCATGGAACAACATCGCGCGATACCCACCACCAGACAGGCACAACGCCGTACCCGCATGCGGTTGATCAACCTGCATCTCTCCCCCTCGTTCCCCGCGGTCCCCACCCGGAACGACGTTTCCAGTCTGCGTCCGTACAGGCTGGCTGTCCATTGCCGCGCAGGTTGGGCTACGAGGGATTGACGCTGGCCGACTCCGCTGCCCAGAGCCAGCGGGTGGCGTCGCGGTCAAGGCTGACCCTGTAGAACGTCCCCGGCGGCGATCCCCCGCCGCCGAACGAACCCACCAGCACGCCGAAAATCACGAGCGGCAGCAGCAAGATCCGAACCAGCATCGCCCACGGCGCCCAGAAGCCCAGCCGGCCACCGTCCTTCAGCCGGACGAGCTGCGTACCGGTCAGCACAGCGCCAAGGACCCGGCCGTTGCCGTAGAACAACCCGTACACCAGGGGAACCCCGAACAGCAGCCCAATCAGGCCGAGCAGCAACGTGTCATTGCCGGGATCCATCAGCGCGAGGGCAACGAACCCGATCCCCATGCCGAACACGCACACCACGAAGTCCACCAGCCACGCGAAAAGCCGGGTCCACTCCCCCGCGCGCACATACCTTCGCCCGTCACCCAACGGCGCGACTCGCTTGGCGATCTGCGGCCCCAGCACATTCACCGGGTCTATATACATACTCATGCGATCCGCTCTATCGACAGCTCGGGGCCTTCGGCAACTAAGCTAGGCCTCGCCACCGACATCGTGCTGCCCGTACCTCCACCCGTACTCCGAGGCTCGTTGCTCGTGCAGCTAGGCGATGCCCCAGAAGTGTGCGATGTGGACGGCCGCACAGAGGTTCACATCGAGGATGTACGGCGCGGGGACGCCACACTGGTCGGCTCCCGCGCCAGGATCGGTCGGTCCACTGCTCCATCAGCTCTGTGAGGTTGCGATAGGCAACCGTGTAGTCGGCTGTACCGTGCCCGATCGAGACCTTCGGCCACCGGCCAGCGCTACCCGCCCCCGCGCGCACCTTGTCGCCCCATTGCCGCGGCGACAGATCGGCGCCCGGATTCTGACAGCCGAACGCCTGCGCGAGCGAGGTCGCGCAGCGATACGGCAACCCAGCCACAACAGCGCCACCGGCGAACACCTCTGGGTACGTCACCAGCATCACGGCGGCCATCGAACCACCTGCCGACAGACCCGTGACGAACACCCGTTCAGCATCCGAACCCAGATCGCTAACCATCCGGTCGGCCATCTGCTTGATGGACAAGGCCTCCCCGGAACCCCGCGCCGTATCCGCCTGCTCGAACCAGTTGAAACATTTGCTCGCATTGTTGGCCGACTGCTGCTGCGGCAGAACCAGCGAAAATCCCGCCTGCTGCGCGAGAGCGACCCAACCCGGCTCGTCGTCGTACGCGGCCGCAGACTGAGTACAACCATGCAAGGCCACCACCACCGGGCGCCCCTCCCCGAGACCAGGCGGGACGTAGCGGAACATCCTCAGACCCCCGGATTCGACCCAAAACCCGTGACCTCCTCCAGACTCGCAGCTTCCGCGTGGGTCGCAGGGACGGTGAGCCCACAGATCAGCGCAGTAGCGAAGAACATTGCTACGAATGGACGGAGATTCATCAGCCACACCTCCGGGACGGTTCCTTCCAACCGAAGATGACACGCCTTGCCCACCCCGACCATGTCCCCGCAACCCACAAACCCCGTCCGCCCAGTGTGTCCTCGATGCGGCACGCAGGTCACCTTGGCCGACTGTGACCATCAGTAGTTGCGAGCTCGAGCGATGCTCAGACATTGAGCTCTACGCGTGTGGTACAGCTCCGCTAGATCGCCCCGATCCGCTGTATCCAGCACCAGCTTCATGTCCCCCAACTCGTCGACCATCGCCCGGATCTCGGTGCTCGTCAGACGTGCCGTCGGCTGTAACGAATCAATACCAGCTTCCGCCGCGCGCTTCTCCGCGACAGCAGCGTTGTACTGGCTCGTCAGCGCCTCCGGATCCCAGCCCGCCTCCAGCGCATTCTGCAGTCTTCGCATGGTCGACTCGGCCGCTGTTAGCCGCTGCCTGAACGCCGCCTCAGCGGTCTCCGCCGGGTCGAGCTCGCCATGAGCGTCGGCCAGAATTGCAACAGTCTCATCAAGATTCTCCGGACTGAACAGGGGTCAGGATCAGGTCCCGGTTCGACTCCCCCGCCGTCACCGCGACGGTCCAGAAATCGCCGCGACGGCGTTGGCGCTCTTGAGGTCGTCCTTGGCCCATCGCTGGACATGAGGCCGGGCGAGCCGCAGGGGCCCCTGAGTAGTGGTGATCGCGGTCCACAGCTGGCTTTGGCCGGAGAGCAGCAGATCGGGGTTCCAGGCCTGGTTTGCGGCCTCCTCCCCCAGCGCGCAGCGAAGCAGCGACTGGTAGGTGGTGGTCGGCGTGCCGCCGGCATAGCTCACAACCTGACCGAAACGGCCGAGTGTTCGCGACGAACGGCATATTCGGCCATGGCTGAAGGTCCTTGTCAGTCGCTGCCGCGGTCGCAATCCTAGGCGCTGCCCTGGCCGTCAGTGCCATCCTGGACCGGGGCGGCAGTGAACGACGGGGAGAGGCGCGGGTGACAGAGATTCGGCTGCTGGGCCAGGTCGAGGTGTGGGCCGACGGCGCGGAACTCGACGTCGGGTCTGCCAAGCCGCGACTGGTGCTCGCTGCGCTCGCCGTGGCACCAGGGCGGGTAGTGCCCACCGAGGTGATCGTCGATCGGGTTTGGGGCGACCATCCGCCCAACCAACCCGCTGCGACCCTGTATCCGTATCTCAGCTCGCTCAGGCGTGCACTGCGCGATACCGGCATCGGGCTTACGCGCCGCGGCGGCGGCTACGTTCTCGACGTACCGGAGACCGCTGTCGACGCGGTCCGTTTCGCCCAGGGCCTGATCAGGGCCAAGGAGCGGGAGGCGGCAACCGCCGATCTACGGGAAGCGATCGGGTTGTGGCGTGGTGTTCCGCTCTCGGGCCTGGACAGCTCCTGGGCAGCGCGTTACCGCGAATCGCTTTCGAATGATCGCCTGTCCGCCTGGCTACTGCTCGCCGAGCGGATGGACGCTTCGGGTGCGCTCGGCGAGTTGTCGGACGACCTTGCGCTGCTGATCGGCGACTACCCGCTGTCCGAACCCCTTTGCAGCTTCGTGATCCGCGCCCTCGTCTGCACGGGCCGTCGCGCCGAGGCACTCAGGTGTTACGCCCAGCTCCGTGAGCGGTTGATCGACGAGCTCGGGGTGGAGCCGAGCGAAGAGTTGCAGTCACTCCATCTGGCCATTCTCCGCCGCGAATCGAAGGTGGCAGGTCGTCGGCAGTACCCGACCGCCCGGGACGTGCCGCGGCAACTACCCCCGATCACCCGGCATTTCGCCGGCCGGGATGCCGAGCTGACGAACCTCGATACGATGCTCGCCGCCGGCGAGGACGCTTCGGCCGTCGTGATCTCCGCCATCGCGGGAACTGCTGGCATCGGTAAGACGACTCTCGCGCTGCACTGGGCGCACCGGGTCGCAGACCGGTTTCCGGACGGTCAGCTCTTCGTCGAGTTGCACGGTTTCGATCCGACCGGCAAGCCGACGGCTCCGGCCGAGGCGGTCCGCGCCTGCCTCGATGCTCTCGGCGCCCACCCGGATCGGGTGCCGCAGGGACTCGAGGAACAGGTGGCACTGTTTCGCAGTCTCACCGCCGATCGTCGGCTGCTGATGGTTCTCGACAACGCCCGGGACGCCGAGCAGGTGCGTCCGCTGATCCCGGCGGCACAGGGGAGCGTCGTACTGGTGACCAGCCGCAACCACCTGACCGGATTGATCGCCGAGTTCGGCGCGCACTCGATCACGCTGGATCTGCTCAGTCCCGCGGATGCCGAGACGCTGTTGTCCGAGCGGATCGGCTCGGACCGGGTGGCCACGGAGCCTGCCGCTGCGGCAACCCTGGCCCAGCAGTGCAACTACCTGCCGCTCGCGCTGTCGGTGCTGGCCGCGGAGGCGGCGCAAACGCCGGAGCTTTCGCTTGCGACGCTGGCCGACCAGCTCGCCGACGGCAGGCATCGGCTGGATCGGCTGGACACCGCCGATCCGATGACCTCGGTACGCACGGTGCTGTCCTGGTCGTACGACGCACAGGATCCCGCGGCGCAGCGATTGTTCGGATTACTCGGCCTGCATCCCGGTCCTGACATCTCCGTTTCGGCAGCAGCGAGTCTGGCAGGGAGCGGCCGGACGGAAACGGCATTGGTGCTTCGCCGACTGTGCCGAGCCACCCTGCTCAGCAACTCCGGCCCGGACCGGCACTCTCACCATGACCTGCTGCGCGCCTATGCCGGCGAGGTTGCCGCAGAGATATCTCCGGCCGACCGGGACACCGCACTACGACGCGTCCTCGACCACTACCTCCATACCGCGTACCGCGCGGTCGGCCATCTCAATCCGAGCCGAGACGTGTTCGCGCTCGATCCGCCGTTAACCGGCGTGCAGCCCGACGACCCCGTGAACAGCAGCTCGGCGCTCGACTGGTTCGCCGCCGAACTCTCGGTCCTGGTCAGATTGGTCGATGTGGCCGCAGGCGCGGCGTTTCCGGCCCACTGCTGGCAGCTCGCAGACCTGGTCGCCAGGTATCTCGGTCGCCAGGGGCGCTGTGACGATGCGATCGCCGTCGAGCAGGTCGGTCTGGCGGCGGCGCAGACACTCGACGATCCGGGCGCCATGGGCCTGATTCATCGCGGCCTCGCCTACTACTGTGCGCGGACTGGCCGACATGCCGAGGGCCGGGAGCACATCCATCGCGCACTCGAGCTGGCTCGTGCGTCCGGCGACCGACTTCGCCTGGCCTACGCCCTGGGTGTCGGCGGATTCGTGATGGCCCAGCGTCCGCGTTACCGGAGTGCGCTCGCCTACGCGGAGAACTCCCTCGCGCTCTACGAGGCGGAGGGATCCCGGCCCGGACAGCTCCGGACGCTCGTATCCATCGGCTGGTACCTGGCACAGCTCGGTGAGATGGACGACGCAATCGTTTGTTCGCGCCGGGCCCTGGAGATCGCTGACGAATCCGGCGATCTCAAGGCGCAGGCCGCCGCGCACGACACACTCGGCTATCTGAACCGCCGGCGAGGTCAGCATGACGAGGCCATTCGCGCCTACCAGCAGGCGGTTCAGCTGTTCGGCACGATCGACGACAGGTTCTACGTGGCCACCGGACTACAGAGACTCGGTGACGTCCAGGCGGAAGCGGGTGACCTGACCGCCGCACGCGAGACCTGGGCGCGCGCGTTGGTGGTCTTCGAGGAGCTCGGGCACCCGCTCGCCGAACAACTGCGCGACAAACTGAACTCGTCAGAGCACAGCTGATCAGCGGTGCTCTTCGATCCGCAGATGGACGGGGTTCCCGCCGGCGTTGCAGGAGAACCCCGTCCTCGCGGCCGGCGAGCGTTAGGGAGCGCAGGGGACTCCGTGCGCAGCGGTCGTCATCTCGTCGAAGAACACCGCCCCGCTCGGGTTGCGCCACTTGTACCAGCCTGCGGCGCGGAACTGTGCGACACCACCCTGGCCGGCACAAGTCCTCCAGCCGGTGGCAGCGACGTCATAGGTGTACTCGAATTTCTCCTCCGTGGTGACGGCGACGTCCACCCACCTGCCGACCGCCCGGTTGTACATCTGGAGTTTCACCCACCTGACGTCGACGCCGAAGTCGGTGCCGCCGGCGACATCGCGGATGGTGGCGAGGGCCCTGACGTTGCCACCGTCCACCTCGAGTTTGATACAGGTGCTGACGGCTTCACCGTGGCACCAGCCCGCGTCTGTGGTAGCCGCCGAGGCGGGCTGCGCTCCGGCTGTCAGGGCGGTCGCGCCGGTCAGCAGCGCGATTGTGGCGAGGCGAGAAATTCGGCTCATATGAAGGCATCCTCCGTCGAGTAGGTCAGCGCTTCGGTGGCGACCGTGGGCCGTCCCGGTGCTGATGTCGCCGCAAGTCTGCTGACTCCGCCTTCGGAGAACCTTCGGAGAACCTTGACCCCAGATCTGGTCCGGGACAGCGCGGAGACGACCGGCCTGGTTGCAGGGATCCCAGGCAATTCCGGTACGTCGGCGAACTTCGAGTCCTAGAGTGCGGGGGTGGATCTTTCACATCTGCTGACCACGACACGCTCGTGCACCGGTGGGTCGAGGGAAAGAAGTTGCCCGAAGCACCGGTCCGTCGAGGAATGAGAAGTTCGAGTGGCAGTGCAGTTCGGCGTACGGCGTCACCGGCCCGGCCGGACGGGATGGGAGTTCCTCCACCGGCGGCACGTACGGGCCTCGGTGCTGACTCCAGGCGGGGCTGTCGCCGCCGTCTTTACTGAACTTAGCTTCGGTGCAGAGTCGCTCGCTTGGTCGAGCCGTGCCTGACAGCTTCTGCTCGAGTTTCGACCAGGGAATCGGCGGATTGCTGTACCCCACCCGGCACCTCCCCGTTGTCGCTGCTGCAAGCACCCCAGCAATCTCGAATGTATACTAGAACATACGTTCGACATTCGATTGCGACGAAATGGAGAAGTGGAGGTTAGGTCAACTTTCAGCTGGGACCTTGGGCTGTTGCGCAGTATCGGTGGGCCTGGGTCGATGGTCCCCAGGAGTGGCTCAGGCTTCCTCTGCACTACAGATCAGCGACGACTCCAGTGGTATGGCGTTAGAGGGCGCAAGCGTCCTGCGAGCAACCGCGCGGTCCGGCCAGGGGCTGAGAGCCCGGTGTCTATACCTTGCTCGCGACCACCATGTAGTTCTCGGCCTCAAGATCGAACGTGCTCACTTCCGTCCGGAGTCCGACCCGGTGCAGCTCGACTTCGAGTTCCTCGTACCGGTAGGGCCAGCAGGACAGCAGTTCTGAGCGGACAAGAACCAACCCAGTCGCATCAACTTGCGCGATCGCAATCTCGATGTGGTGCTCCTCCTCCCAATGCGGCGCAATCTCCCAGCGGTAGACCACGACGGCATCGCGACCGTTCCGGCGGACGAGTCGGTCACTGATGTCGAGCCGGGAACCTCTGGCCCTCACGAGTTCCCAAGTGCGGGATGTGAGTACCAAGCGCCCGCCAGGGCGCAGAAGGCGTGACATCGACTCCAGAGCAGCACCCCTGCCTGTCGCGCCCGCGGCATGGTGAAGCGAGTTGCCAACGCAGAACACCATGTCGAACGTGTCGTCCTCCAAATGGTCAGGCAACTCTTCCCAGTTCGCCCGCACGGCCCGGACGGATGCCCCGAACTCCTCAGACAACTCTGCAGTCCGACGAACCATCGCTTCGCTGGCGTCAGTTGCGACAACCTGCATGCCACGACCGGCGAGGCCAACCGCCAACTGTCCGGTTCCGCACGAACAGTCGAGGACGTGAGCGTTCGACGGCAGGAGACTGAGGACGTCATCGAACGACGCAGCGAACTCGGCTGGAGGCAACTTTGCATCTGAGATGAGCCATTCGTACACCTCGGCAAGCACGTCATAATCCGTCACAACCACTACCTCCGTCACGCGGCAGACTCACGGTGGGACGTCAGTCCATCAGCGGAGCGAGCCGGGCACCAATGGTTTTCGCAAGGACAACCCGTCCGCGCATGCCCGCGGATAGCGCGAGCTGATCCGCTCGGTCAATCGCCGTGTTCGGCGCTTCGAGCAGCGCTACCTGCGTCGCGTCGACCGCGCATCCGGCGTCAAACCACTGGATCCAGACCTCACATCAGGCGATCACCAAGGGGCACCGAAACACCGCCGGACAGCTGACCTGTCTGCGCCACGTCGCCACCTACACGGCGACCACGGCCGGCCTGGGCATCCTCGTCTGGATCCGCTTCGACCTCCATATCTCGCTGGCCGGGTTGCCTGTCCGTTGTCAACGTGACGTTGAAAACGCAAGAGGCCTTCAACGTGGCGTTGAATGCCTCTGCACGGTGGCGTTGGTGTGTCGGAACTCGCTGCGGCTAGTTGGCCGGGGCGCTGGTGCCCCGTACGGGTTGGGGCGTCACCGTCCTACGACGAACCTGTCTGTGCCGGCGGAGTCGAGGACGCCTGCAGCGTTGTAGTGCACAACGTCGAGGCTTACCTCCCGGCCGAGCGAAGTTCCGCTGAGGGGGATGCAGTTCGCATCGCCGTCGAGGGGCTTCCTGTCCCAAACCTTGCCGATCAAGTATTCGGAGGGGGATATCGACCGGAGTTCCGCCTACGATTCGGCGCCCGCGACCGAGTTATAGGTACGGACGCAGAGTCTCGAGTAGTTGTAGTCGTACCAGGAGTAGCTGCCGTAGGCCTTCCACTTGCCGTCCAGGTTGGCGACCACGTCGTAGTAGTAGACCGCCGCTGCCGACGCCACGAGGTGGTCATCTCGCTTGATATCCAGTTCGACGCCCACCGGGCAGCGCGCGGCCGATGCCGTACGACGGCTGGAAACCCCTCAGCCCGTCTGGCGCGGCGACTGCGTCATCGATGTCTGGATCCGCGAAAGAGGCGAATGGCTCCGGCCTGGTTCGCGATACCACCGGCTGGTCCAGCTGGGTGCCGGCCAAGCAACTGCGCCCGGGAGGAGACATCGATGGCTAACCACCGCGGACATGAGACCCGGCTCGAAGGTGGCCCCCGCCACGGCGAGGTCTACTACGCCGAGGACTTCAAAGACCGCATCCTCGCAGCCCGGCGAATGGGCCGCACCGATCCCATCAACGATCCCGCCGCCTGGGCACTCGGCTACGAAGAGACCGGCCGCGGATGGATCTGGCGCGGCCGCAACTGCTACCCCGAGCCCCTGAACGAGTGATCGAGCCGGGTTAGCCGGCTGTCTGTCCGGAACCGGTTGTAGAGGGCAACCGGATCGGACGCACGCCGCTCCTACGACCGGATCAGCCGATGACAGGAAGTGACCGCGCGGAACGCTCGGGCCGTGTGCGGCTCAGCACCTTCTGGATCGGCTCAGCTCCTTGCCGGGGCGCCGCGAGCGGACGAAACTGAGAGGTTGCGACCACCTGGCCGGTGCTCGGGGCAGCCAGGCGCGCCGCGCAGAACGATCCCATCTATCCGAGGAGCGTCATGCGCAGGATCAACGTCGCCGCGACGGTCGCCGCGGCAGTCGCAGCACTACTTCTCCCGATGCCAGCCCAGGCCGTGCCAATCACACCCGGCGGGTCGACGGAAGTCACCGTCGGCAGCAATGACCAACTGTTCTCCCAGAACAAGCAGAACGAGCCGGGTCTGGCCGTGAACCCGGTCAACCCCGCGATTCTCGCGGCGGGAGCCAACGACAACATCGACCTGGAGGCGTGCAACGCCGGCGATGACCGCACCTGCCCGTTCACCCCGGGCGTCGGCCTATCCGGCATCCAATTCTCGACCGACTCCGGCCGCACGTGGACGCAGCCGACGTACACCGGCTTCTCGGCGCGCGTCACACCGTCCTGCCTCGGCGCACCCGACGTCGCGCCTGGCCAACCCCCGGTCGGCGACACCGGCTGCGTGCCCGATCCCAACGGCCCGATCGGCACGCTGCCCAACTACGACGTCAACGGCATGGTCTCCAACGGCGACCCAGAGCTGGTCTTCGGTCCCGTTCCCGACGCCTCAGGGAACTTCTCCTGGACCAACGGGCAGCGGCTGTACTACGCGAACATCGCCACCAACTTCCCGGGCAATCCCGGTTTTCCCGGCGCTGGAGCGATCGCGGTGTCCCGCACCGATGACCTGGCGGGCGCCATCGCCGGTGACAACGACGCCTGGATGGACCCGGTGGTCGTGACCAGGCAGAACCAGGCCCTCTTCAGCGACAAGGAACAGATCTGGGCCGACAACGCCGAGACCAGCCCCCACTTCGGCAACGCCTACGTCTGCAACGTCGGGTTCCGCGGGGCCGCCGGAGCCGAACCGGTGCTGTTCGCTCGTTCCACCGACGGCGGCGACACGTGGACCACGCGCCAGCTGTCCGCGGCAACCAACAACAACCAGACCGGCGGACGGCAGGGCTGTGCCATCCGAACCGACAGCCAAGGCGTGGTCTACGTGGTGTGGATCGGCACCGACATCCGAACGCGCCAGGGCGTCTTCTTCCAGGCCCGGTCCTTCAACGGTGGCCAGAATTTCGAGCGCCCCAGGGCCGTTGTCTCAGGACTCGGCGGAATCGGGCAGTTCGACCCCGCGCAGGGCCGGTTCACGATCGACGGCATCGCGGGCGCCCGGACCAACACCTTCCCGTCGTTCGACATCGCCAACGGTGCGCCGACCGGTGCGGACGCCACCGACCAGATCCTGCTCACCTGGTCCGACGACAGTCAGGGAACCAACCTCGAGAAGGCGTTCCTGGTGAGCTCGACCAACGGCGGCAGCACCTACTCGGCCAAGGTGGTGGTCAGCGAGGGCAGCGACCGAGCCAACTTCCCGGCGGTGGCGATCTCGCCTGACGGCACCGATGCGTGGCTGGTCTACAACGCCTGGCTCGACCCGTGGCGCAACGACACAACCTCCCCACGCCGGGTGCTGGGCGTGGTACGGCACGCCGACATCGCCGGCACGGCCCACACCGTCGGCGCGTTCACGACACTGTTGCGTGGCGCAGTAGGCGACGGGCGGGCGTCAAGCGCCAACAGCCTGACCTCAGAGTTCCTCGGCGATTACAACTACGCCGTCGCAACGCGGGACTACGGCTCCGCCGTCTGGAACGACATGCGCAACGGAGCCGTGTGCCCCGCCATCAACACCTACCGTCAGGCGTTCGTCGAAGACGTCCTGGCCGGCACCACTGAACCCATCGTCGGAGACAAGAAGGAGGACCAAGCCGCGGCCGCCGAACTGCCGGCCACGCACTCCACGGAACTGCGCCCAGGACCCAACAACGACTGCCCGGCGACCTTCGGCAACTCCGACCACTTCGGAGGAACCTTCAGCGACGACTCCTGAGCCCGTTCGAGCCGCAGCCACAACAACCCGCCGGCCGCCCAGATGGGCGACCGGCGGTAGTGGCGCCGCGCGATGGAACGCTGATAGATGGAGTCAGTGTGGTGCGGAGGGCGCGAGGTCGCGGTCGAAGTAGGCGACGGCGAGGAGGATCAGGGCAGTGGCGATGCTGACGCCGGCGTTGGTGAGGAGGTCGGAGCCGGAGCGCCTTACCGGGGAACGATCCCGCTCCGCCCCTGCCACGAGCCGTGCTCCGACAGCGGCCGGAACCGCAGGGTGGCGAACTCGTGGTGGAAGTCCCTGCGCCGGCGTTCGCCCATTGCGGCGGCATGGCGGTCGGGTTCCGGGACAGTGCTGTGGCCGTGCACCATCTCTTCCATCTGCCGTACGGACCGCCAGACCGAGAACGTAGAGATCGTCCGGGGCGGGCGCATCGCGGCCAGCGCCAGGGTGGTCCCCGGATGGTCGCGAACGAGCCGTTCCACGGGCTTGCCCCACTTGAGGAACCTCGGCACCTCCAGGAGGCGCATGCGGGCCAGCGTGACCGCGACGACGGGTTCGGCAGGGTCCCACTCCCCCGCTCTCGCCGGCAGGTCGGGCAGCGCCGCAAGCCGCGACCAACGGCGCAGGAACTGCATGCGCACGTGCCAGCCTGCACCCAACTCCCTGCCCAGGGGGTGGTCCGCCAGGAAGGTCTCGACCGCCGCCTCGTCCTCCCACCGCGCGAACATCGCCATCCGACGCAGCTGCATCCGGTCCGGCGAGACGGTCGCGGCACCTAGGCGCATCAGCGCCAGGCACTCGGCGTACCGCAACCCAGGCGTGGAAGGCACACTCGGCGCCTTCCACAGCGCCCCCACCGTCGTCGCCGGACGCAGCTCCGCCAGGTGGAACGTGAAGATCGTCATCGTTGGGCAACTCTCCCACGACTGACGCCTCGACGTACGCACTCAGGCCGACAACTGGTAGATGTCATCGCTCGCGCCACTCAAGCACCGAGCTGTAGCCGTGTGGTTAAGGTGCGTGTTCCTCCTCGGACACAGAACGAGCCGCAGGTCTACACAGATCAGCGGCTCTTTTCATTGCAAGCCCCTCCAGCCCCAGAGTCGCGGGCAGCTCGGCCAGATCGTCTCGGTCTGGGACCGCATTCATGGCTCCGAGCTCATCCACAGCCAGCCGATCTCCCCAGTGGTCAGGCGCTGCGTGCGCGGCTGCCTCAGCTAGGTCCGCAGCCCTGCCCCAACTCGACCATCTTGGGGATCGGCCTGCCGGCATCACGATCACTGGATGGAGCGTGAACATAATTGCGGATCAGCGAGTCGCGGTGATCAGCCGCCGGGTCGTCCTCCACGGCTGTGCGCAGCTCCTCCACCCGGTGGCGGTAGGCCCGGCGGGCAGCCGAATCGAGCAGCTCACCAGGTGTCGCCAGTTCCGCATCCCAGGTTGAGAACCGACCCCAGTCCCACAGGTGGCACGGTGAGGGAAGGACGCTACGAGCCGGCGGTAGCCGGCGGCCGCAACCTTCGCCCGTCGAGCTGACTTTGGTCAACCCCTTTCAGTCAGCTTCGTCGAACCAATTGAGCGCTCGCCGCCACACCTCGGCCGCGGCATGCGCGTTGAAGCGCGCCCCGGTGTCGTTGAAGAACGCGTGGTTGGCTTCGGTAAATGTCAGCAGCTCGTGCTTGAGCCGGGCGGCCTCGAGTGCCGCCTTGGCTGCGGGGATGGTCGCGTTGACGCGCGTGTCGAGGCCGCCGTACACCCCGAGCACCGCCGCGCGGGAATCCTCGAGGTTGCCGCCCTCCGGGAACGGTCCGTAGAACGGCGCGGCCGCGGCCAGGCGTGGTTCGCCTGCGGCCAGCAGGCGCCACACCATCGCGCCGCCGAAGCAGAAGCCGATCGCTGCCAGCTTCTTCCCACGGACGCGGCGCTTGAGCTCGGACACGCTCGCCTTCATGTCCTCGTCGAAGCGCTCCGGAGGAATCGCCGCGAGCGCCGCCGCCACCGCGGCCTCGTCCGGGAACGCCCCGGTGCCGCCCTCCTCGGAGAGCAGGTCGAGCGCTAGCGCGGAGTAACCGCTCGCGGCGAGCCGGCCGGCGACCGTACGGATGTGCTCGGTCAGGCCGCGGTTCTCGTGGATGACGAGCACACCGCCGCGCGGCTTGGCCGCGGGTGCCCAAGCCGCCATCAGTGGCACGCGCGGTCCCGGGAACGTGATCGACTCGCGGGCGACGGGCGCCCACCTCGTCTCTGAGCTGCTCTGCTTGCCGTGATCGGTCGCCTTACCCGGTTCGGCGGCGGCCGTTGGAGCGGCCGTGAACGTCGCTAGGAGCCCTGTCGCCGCGGTCCCGGTCACACCGAGCAAGCCGAGGCGCCGCACCGCCTCCCTCCGCGTGATGATGCCGTCGGCGAGGTCTTCCCCGACCTCCTCCGCGAGATACTTCTGGATCTCAGTCATCGCCCCTCCTTGGCAAATTCTGTGGCCACTACCCAATGTAGAACGGCTGCCGTCGACGATTGGTTCAACGTGGCGTCGCGAGCCTGATCAGAGGTCGACCGACGCCACCCTCGTTTTTTCGTTGTAGGAGATTCTCAGCCGCAGAGCTTCGTACAGCTCTGCTAGATCGCCCCGATCCGCTGTATCCAGCACCAGCTTCATCTCCCCTAGCTCGTCGACCATCGCCCGGATCTCCGTGCTGCTCAGACGCTCGGTCGGCTGTAATGAATCGATACCAGCTTCCGCGGCCCGCTTCTCGGCTACCGCAGCGTTGTACTGACTCGTCAACGCCTCCGGCTCCCAGCCGGCCTCCAACGCCTTCGGCAATCTCTGCATGGTCGACTCAGCAGCCGTGATCCGCTGCCTGAACGCGGCTTCAGCCGCCTCCGGCGGGTCTAGCTCGCCTTGAGCGTTCGCCAGAATTCCGACAGTCCCGTCAAGATGATGTCGGGCATGGCAATGGCCGGCGAGATGCCGAACCGCTCGAGTGGCCTGCGCCTTACGTCGGGATCGTGCGTGTACGCCGCGCGCGACGCGTCGGAGCAGAGGGTTGGACTGATTGGTGATCCCGTCGACCACCCAGCCATGGCTAAGGCTGAAAGCGGCGCACTAGCGGCTTGCAGTAGCTCCGATTCCGTGGCGTCGCCTTCTTCCCCGTCGTGTTAACACCTAGAGTCGTGAGAGGTTCCTACGGGCCCGGTCGTTGCGGGTAGCCCGATCGAACTCACCGCCACGGCGACCGAGATCCTGGGCATCTCCACCGTCGAGGTACTCACCGGGCCCGTCGACATGAGCGTCATCCTGAAACATGTGCAGTTGCCGACGGAGACCGGAATCACCCCATGGCCACCACCGGCGGCGGCCACCACCGTGCTCCAAAACGTCACCGCAGGTCTCGCTACAGCGCCCAACGCCGGCGCGCTCGAGGACTGGATCGCGTCGATCTCTGGAAGCGTGCCGATCGGGGTACATGACATCGCCGACCAGATCCAGGTCTATCTGCGCTGGCGACTCACCGAGCTGCCCAGCGGCAACGTGCTCCAAGATGTTGCCGTGGTGAGCGGGACGCTCGACGCTCAGGCGGTGACGATCGCGCTGCCCCCAGTGCTCACCGAGCTGTCCACACCCAATTTCGATCCGGCCGCGGGGACGGTCGCTCGGCGGCTCGGCGTGCAGCTCGTCGTTCGCGGAAGAGTGGGCACGACGTTGGACACGGGTGAGATCACGCTTCCGGCTGGACACGGTGAACACGGCAGCGGGCCTCACGACCTGGGCGACCGGAACCCAGGGCCTGTACTCGACTGCCACCGCACTCGCCCACCGGGTTCCGTTGACCAGCCATGTCGGATTCCTTCACCAGGACGGCCATGAGGACCTTGGGCACTACAACTTCATCCCTGTGAAGTGGTGGCCGGATACCGATATCGAAGACAGAGGCTCGAGTGCGCTGGTGATCTCGGCCACCCGGGCCATCTCCTTCTTCGAACACAATGACTACGGCGGGGAGGAGTTGACCCTCGACGCCGCCGACGGTCGGCGGGTGTTTAGGTGGTGCGGCGGTGCGCCAGTTGCATGTGTCCGTTCCCGAATCGGACCCGCCCGGCTGCGTCTCAACGACGGGCGCCCCAGGCGGCAGTTGGGGCGACAGAATCTCGTCGTACCGGTGGGCGCCGATTCCCGGGCCGGAGTAGCCCGGCCCGCCCTGGCGCCGAGTCCGTCCATGCGCGTGGCCGGGTCAGGCGAGAGTGACCTCGCGGCGTTCGACGTGGTGCACTGGACGTACTAGGGCGGACCGCTGGGGGTGCTCATGTCAGGCGACCTTGTGGGGAGGGACCGAGAGCTCGCCGCGCTCACCTCATGCCTGGAGGCGGCCCGAGGGGGGCGGCCCCAGCTCGTCGCCTGTCGCGGTGAGCCCGGCGTGGGCAAGACACGGCTCGCCCGGGCGCTGGTCGGCTCGGCCCGGGGAAGGGGCTTCCTCACGGGCTACGGGACGGCACCCGAGTCCTCTGGCGCACCGCCGTACTGGTGCTGGTGGCAGGGTCTACGCGGTATCGACGAGGTCATCGGGCTCGACGAGCTGGCTCGGGAGCGAGGTCTAGGGCTGCAGCTGTCGGGACTCTGGGGCGCCGCCCAGCCAGCGCTGGGCGCCACCCCTGAGGACCGGTTCCGGCTGTTCGACGCCATCGCTCGTCTGCTGCGGGTCGTGGCCCAGCACTCGCCACTGCTGGTGGTGCTCGACGACATGCACTGGGCCGACGACGCCAGTCTCCGGCTGCTCCAGCACGTTGCGAAGGGGATGGAGAACGAACGGCTCATGCTCCTGGTCAACGCACGCCAGCAGCCCGCGGCCGGTGACGTCGACGTCCTTGCCGGGCTGCTGCGCGAGCAGGTCGCGACTGAGCTTCCGCTCAAAGGGCTGGACCGGCCGGCGGTCCGCCAGCAGCTTCTCCGAATCCCCGGGCTCACCGTCGACGACGACCTGGTGGGTGAGGTCCAGACGTCGACGGGTGGAAACCCGTTCTTCGTCGGCGAGGTCGGCCGGGCGCTCGCCGGCGGGCCAGTACGTCCTGGTCGGACTCCCGTCGCCGCGTCGATACTGGCGGCGATCGCCGAGCGACTCGGCGGCCAGACACAGACCGGGGCGGAGGTGGTCCGGGCCGCAGCCGTGCTCGGCGAGGAGGTGTCTGTCTCTGACCTCTCCCGGCTGGCGGGTGCTGAGCCGGCGGAGATCGTACGGCTGCTCGGCGAGGCGCAGCGAGCTGCGCTGCTCCAGCCGTCGGACGACCCCGGACGGTGGCGGTTCGCCCACGCGATCGTGCGCGACGCGGTCCTGGCGGCGCTCCCCCCGGAGCATCGCGCTCGGCTCCATCGCCAGGCCGCGGACGCCCTGGAGGCACGTTTCGGCGACTCGCTGGGAAGCCACGTCTTCGATATCGCCCACCACCGTGCGGAGGCGGCAACGGTCGGTGGCGGCGGTCTGGTCGCCTCCGCCTGGCTCGAGCGTGCCGCCGACCGGGCGATGAGCCAGCTCGCCTTCGAAGACGCCGCGATGCTGCTCCGCCGCGCCTTCGCACTGGCAGAGGCCGACTCGCCTCCCGCCGAGCGTGCCCGGCTGCTGCTGCGGATCGGTCGAGCCGACAACCTCTCGGGCAACCTGCCCGGCCGGCTCCAGGCGTGCATGGACGCCGCGGACATCGCCCGGGAGGTCAGGCGACCGGACCTTCTCGCGGATGCGGCTCTCGTGATGGAGGTGACACCAACCGCCCCGGGCTACGACGTCGTGACTCGCAGGATCTGCCAGGAGGCACTGCGGGCCATCGGCCCTGAGCCGACGACGACGCGCGCGAGGCTTCTCGCGAGGGTCGTCGAGACCTACGTGTTCAGCAGGGAGCTCGAGACGGTCGCCGCGGAGAGCGAGGAAGCGCTCGCGATCGCGACGGCCTGCGATGACAGCGCCGCCCTGGGTGCGGCGATGGGAGCGCGCCGGCTCGTCTGCGCGGGACCTGTGGGTCTGACCGAGAGGGAGCAGCTCGCCGCGCGGATGCTCGAACTCGCCGCTCGCGAGGGCGATGCCTCGATCGAGCTGGCGGCTCGCCTGTGGCAGATCGACGTGTCGTTCGAGCGCGGCGACCTGCGGCGGGTGGCCGACGAGGTCGACGCCATGGCGCGGTGCGCCTCGTCGCTGGGCTGGCTCACGGCCCGCTTCGAAGTCGTCCGATGCCGGGCGGTTCTTGCGCAGGCGCAGGGCCGGTACGCCGACGCGCTGCGGCTCGAGGACGAGGCATTCACGCTGATCGGGCCGACGGGTATGGAGGCCGGCCCGGTGCTGCGTTCGGGGCTGCTGACGGTGATCGGCCGGCATCTCGGCCCGGACCGGCGGTCAAGGGACGCGAACGCGCTGATCGCCGAGAACCCGGAGCTGCTGCGGTTCATCGGGCTGATCGCCCATGTGGCCGCAGCCCACAATTACGTGACGGCTGGTGAACTCGACCAGGCGGAGCGCCTGTATCGCGCCTGCGGACCCGTCGAGTCCTGGCGGCCACCACCTCACGTCGTACTCCTGGTCGACGCCTTCGGCATCGCGGTCGCTGACGCACTCGGCGACACCAGCGACCGAGGTCTTCAACCGTGCGATGGAGGCGAAAGCACAGGCCGACATCGGAGCCGTGCTGTCCGCCTACGACTTCCGCCCGTTCACGACGGTCGCCGACATCGCCGGCGGGCGTGGCCATCTGCTCCGCGCGATCCTCGAGGCGGCTCCCGACGCGCGGGGCATCCTGTTCGAACTGCCTGGCGTGGTGGACTCCCTGCCGGAGCCCGACGCCCGCCTCAGCTACCACCGCGGTGACTTCTTCGCCGACCCGCTGCCGCGGGCAGACTGCTACCTGCTCATGGAGATCGTCCATGACTGGGGCGACCACGACGCGATCGCGATCCTGCGTGCGATCCGCAGCGCGGCTTCGTCGGGCGCGACCCTGCTGATCATCGAGGGGATCCGTGACGAGGCTGCCGACGACCCCCGCGCAGCCACGCTCGACGTGATCATGCTGGCGGTCACCGGCGGGCGGGAGCGTACGCCGGCCGAGCTCGGCGCGCTGCTCGACGCAGCCGGCTTCCGCCCCGAGGCCCTCATCGAGACCGCCGGCGCCATGAGGATGCTCAAGGCCCTGGCGGTCTGACCAGGACGTTTGAACAGGTCCGTTTCGATACACAGGAGGAGACATGCAACCCGACTCCCCGGCCGAGGTCCGGCTCGCGCCACCGCCCCCGCCATGGGTGCTGCGGACGATGAACCACGTGATGCGACCACTGCTCGCCTCGCCCCTCGGCCAACGGTTCACAGGCGTCATGCTGCTGGAGTTCCAGGGCAGGCGCAGCGGCCGCACGATCAAGGTGCCGGTCAACATGAATCTCGTGGACGACGTCGTCACCGCGTTCACCAAAGCACCGTGGCGCCACAACTTCGAGAGCCGCAGCCCTGTGACGCTGACCTACCGCGGCCAGGCGCACCGTACGCACGGAACGCTCGTCCGGGTGAGCCCGGAGGAGATGGCAGCCGCGGTCCGCAAGTCGCTGGACACCGGCGGCTCGGCGCAGCGGATGGGGATCCGGAGCCCGAAGGGACATGAGCCGACCGTCGCTGAGCTCGCAGCCTTGGGCCCGGCCCTCGGCAGCTCGCTGATCCGCTTCGACCTCGGGCCACTCACCGACACCTGACATCAGGTGGCCGGGATAAAAACCGCGTTGACCCTTCACACACTCTTCGATCTCCTTCAGTCGCGGTTCCAAGACCAAGGCCTACCGCACAGAGGGCGCATCCACGTGCCGCTGGTAGCTGCTCTTCTCATTAGCACGTCGATTGCTCCAGAAGTCTGACTTCACTCAGTGCTCGTCCGATATCAGAGATCAATCCATGTGGTTAAGGTGCGTGTTCCTCCTCGGACACAGGTAGTGCAAGACGCGGGCAAGGCTGAGAACACATCAGCCACCCGCGCTTTTTCGTTCTAGGACACCTTCAGCCGTAGAGCGTCGTACAGGTCCGCTAGATCGCCACGATCCGCTGTATCCAGCACGAGCTTCATGTCCCCCAGCTCGTCGACCATGGCCCGGATCTCGGTGCTGGTCAGAAGTGCTGTCGGCTGTAACGAATCAATACCAGCTTCCGCCGCGCGCTTCTCCGCGACAGCAGCGTTGTACTGGCTCGTCAGCGCCTCCGGATCCCAGCCCGCCTCCAGCGCCTTCTGCAGTCTTCGCATGGTCGACTCGGCCGCTGCTAGTCGCTGCCGGAACGCGACCTCAGCGGCCTCCGCCGGGTCCGGCTCGCCATGAGCGTCGGCCAGAATTGCAACAGTCTCATCAAGATTCTCCGGACTGAACAGCCGGGAAATCCACTCGTTCACCCCGCCCGCCAAATGGTCCTCCCGCAGATAGACCGTCGGCGGATGCTCCACCGCCGTCAATGTTCCCGGGACCAGGGTCCGCGCCGCGCACCGGTAGAAGGTCGCGTGCTTGCGGCGGGCCCCTTCCATCTTCCGCCCGCACGATTCGTGACTGATCGCCCCGCGGAACAAATACGGCACCCGCGCCACTGCTCGTGTTCGTGGCTGCGAGGCCCGCGCTGACATGCTCGAGCCGCGGCGGGCCCTCATCTCAAACTGAACCCGGGTGAAGTCCTCAACCGAGATAATCTCGGGATGAGCGGGCTCGCGGGACCGAACGATCTTCGACTGCGCCGAACGCCGGAACCGCACGACGTGACCCGCCGCGACATCGTCGGGATCCAGCAGCTCCTCAACCTTCTGCCATCTCCCGTAGATCGCGTACCCGGTGTATCGCGGGTTGTCGAGAATGGCCTTCACCGTCGAGTGCTGCCAACCGTCACCAGCACGGTGTCGGTTCTGACGCGGCGTATGGGCCGACGGACACGGCACCCCCTCACGATTCAACTGCTCCGCGATCGCCTTCAACCCCAGACCCGCGAGGTACATCGCAAAGATCCGCTCAACCACCGGCGCCGCCACCTCGTCCAACGCCAACACTCGGAGCCGATAACCCTCCTGAGCCTTACGCGGATTCGGGTGCGGCCCAGCATCAACCACATATCCGTACGGCGCCCGCCCACCTTGATGCTTGCCGTCGATCAACACCGGCGCCGCCATCGCAGCCCGCACCCGACGCTGAACATGCTGACGCTCACTCTTCGACAGACCACCACTGATGGTCATCGCCATGTCGTGCACCGTGTTCTCAGGATCGAACCGACCACCAAGGCTAGGAATCCACAGCGACACTCCATAGCGATCGAACCTCGGCCACGTAAGGCTGAACTGGTTACCGAACCAACACCGCGTGGCTTCCCCCACCACCAGCCCGTCCAACCATGATTCGGGTCCTTGAGCGCGGCCAGGATCTCGCCAGACCGACTCCGCCGCTCCCACGGCACCTAATCACCGCTTTACCGGCCAAGACCTTCTACCAAGTTGCAGCATTCCTCAAAATGGCTCGCGACCTCGCCGTACGCCCCGACAGGCATGCTGACATCGCCGACTATTTGCCATCATCGGCCGCCCATTGAGGTGAGCTAAGAGGTGAGCGCCGAGGGGCCCACGGCTCGCCCTGCAAATGCTCCTGAGGGCTCCCAGGTCATCTCGTTGAACAGCCCGGAGATCGCGAACAGGGCTCTGCGGCTGTCAGGGTCGTTGTGGGCGGCGATGTCGCCCTTTGCGATTGCAATGGCCGGAGGAGTACAGGATCGGCGGCTGCGGCCGTCGCGACGAAGGCCAGTGCGGGGGCATCGATCACCAGTGCGGTGATCGATGCAGGCGACGCCATGACCTGCGCTGCGTTCGCGGCGCCAAGTGTCCACAGCGTTCCCCGGCGGTCGAGCAGGCGACGACGACGGATGTGGAGTGCTCGGTCGGCAAGGGCGCGTGGTTTGCGTTCGTTAGAGTGCAGGCGTGAGCGCGCGAGTAGTAGCCGACGAAAATGGCATCTGGACAACGGAATCTGGGGGCACTCACGGGTTCTCCTGGCCGGAGATCGCGGGCGCGGGCGTGTATGTGTTGGAAGTTCCACCAAACGATCAGCGCGTGCTGACCGTCGAGATCGATCATGTCTCCGGCGAGTTCCTGACGATCACCGGTGATTTCGATGGCTTTGCGGAAGCAGTTGCCGCAGTCGCTGCTCGCATGGGCTGCGTGACGCCCAACCTGGCGGCGCTGACTCCCGCTGACGATGTCGTTCAGGTCCGGCCTGCTGGCTGATGGCGCCGATGTCGCGCGGTTAGCCGGTGTACGGGGCGATGGGTGACAAACCGTCGCGGTCAGTCGAGGTCGGCGACGGTTTCTACCTCGGCTGTTTTGCCGGCGACGATGAGGATGTCGCCGCGGTGGACGACGGTGTCGGCGGTGGCGTAGGTGAATCCTTCGCCGGGGCGTTTGACGCCGACCACGGTGACGCCGTACTTGGAGCGCAGCCGGCTCTCGCCCAGCGGCCGGTCGTAGGTCTGGGTTGGCGCGATGGTTTTGACAATGGCGTAGTCGTCTTCGAACTCGATGAAGTCCAGCATCCGCCCGGTGACCAGGTGCGCGACGCGTTCGCCCATGTCGTGTTCGGGCAGCACGACGTGATGGGCGCCGATGCGCTCGAGGATGCGGCCTTGCTGCCGGTTGGTGGCCTTGGCCCAGATGTTGGGGATGGCGAAGTCGACCAGCAAGGCGGTGGTCAGGATGCTGGCTTCGAGGTTGCTGCCGATGCCCACGACAGCACGTTCGAAGTCCGGCACACCGAGCTGGCGCAGAGCCTCCTCGTCGGTGGTATCGGCGACAGCGGCGTGGGTGACCTCGTCGGAGATGGCCTGGACGCGACGCGGATCGGCGTCGATGCCGAGGACCTCGTAGCCACCGCGGGCGAGCTCGCGGGCCAGCGAGCTGCCGAAGCGGCCGAGCCCGATCACGACGATCCGCGATGTCCGGTTGGGGCGCTTTGTGTCAGCCAACGACGGGTCTCTCCTCAGGTAGTTCGTAGCGGCGTGGACGTTCTCTGATCGCGAGCGCCGAGGCCATGGTGATCGGTCCGAGCCGGCCGATGAACATCAGAGCCATCAAAACAAACTGTCCCGCGACCGGAATCTTCGCGGTGATGCCGGTGGACATGCCAACGGTGCCGAAGGCCGAGATGGTCTCGAACAGCACGTCGTCCAGTTTGAACGATGTCATGGCGAGCAGAGCGAAAGTTCCGGCCATGACGGTGCCGACGCCGAGCAGCGCCACGGTGAGGGCCTGGCGCTGGACCTGGCCGGGCAGGCGCCGGTTCAGCACGTGCACGGTGGGCTCGCCGCGGATCTCGGCGAGTATCACGAACGCCAGCAGTGCGAAGGTGGTCACCTTGATGCCGCCCGCTGTGCCGGCGCTCCCACCGCCGATGAACATCAGCACGTCGTTCAGCAGCAGCGTGGTCGGCTCCAGTTGGGCCACGTCGAGGCTGTTGAAGCCGGCGGTCCGGGGCATCACGCCGTGGAACAGGCCCACCAGCAGCTTGTGGTGCAGATCCATCGCACCGAGCGTGGCTGGGTTGCGCCACTCGGTCACTGTCACCGTGGCGGCCCCGATGACCAGCAGGCCGCCGTACGTGGCCAGCGTGATCCGGGTATGCAGCGACCACGGCCGGCCACGCCCCTCCCGGCGACGGCGCCGCAGTAGCTCCAGAACGACAGGAAAGCCGAGGCCGCCGATGATGATCCCAGCGATGATCGGGACGCAGATGAACGGGTCGGTGGCGAACCCGATCAGGCTGTCGCTGTAGAGGGCGAACCCGGCGTTGTTGTACGCCGAGATCGAGTGGAACACCCCGAGGTAGACCGCGCGGCCGAACGGTTCGTCGTACCCGAGCCCGAAACGCAAGGCCAGCAGAACCGCGATGACGGCCTCGACAGCGAGGCTGAGCCGGATCACGCCGCCCACGACCTGGCGTACGTCGCCGAGTCCCAGCGCCTTCGTCTCAGCCTGAGCCGACAGTTGCATCCGCAGGCCAAGCCTGCGCGCTACCAGCATCGCGAGCACCGAGGCCAAAGTCATGACCCCGAGTCCGCCGATTTGAATCAGCCCGAGGATGACGCCCTCGCCGAAGCCTGACCAGTACGTCGGGGTGTCCACCACGATCAGACCGGTGACGCACACCGCTGATATCGCGGTGAACAGTGCCGGCACCACGCCGGTCGATTGCCCTTCAGCCGAGGCCACCGGCAACATCAACAACACCGTGCCGAGGACCGTCACCCCTGCGAACCCAGCCACCACCAGCTGGCCAGGATGGCGCCACTTCATCCATACCTCCGTCACGCGATGCCCCGCCGGAGCCTACTCGGTCAAGTGTCATCGGTTGCACCATCGCCGTCCCTTGCCGCGAGGCACTACGCCACCGCGACATGCCGGTGAATCGTCGGGTGTTAGAGGTTCGTCAGAAGCCGCTCGCCCCTGGGCTATCGCGGTTACATTGGCAGATGCCCTTCCCGACACTGTTCTGGATCATCGCCGTCATCCTGGCCGTTTCCGGGCTCGTCGCGGTGCTGCGACGTCGAACTATCGTGGGCGGCATCCTCATCGTTGCTGGGTTGGTTCTGGGCCCTTGTCAGCGGCAGCTATATCGACTGACACACGTCAGCATGAGCCGCCCCGTCCCTGTGGGTTCGGGCGAGCTCGAGATTGAGCACCCGGCACCCTGGGCACCTACTCACCTGAAGTGTGGCCTGCTAACGGATCTCCCACGGCACTCGCACAGACCTCTCACAGCTCCGTCAGAAGGACTCGTCAGAGCAGCCTTGCACTTAGTTCAACCAGCTGGCTGAGTTGGCTGCCGAGCGGGAACTGGCCCGGCAGGGATTCCCGGCCACCGTCCTCGCGGCGCATCGAGTGCGGTTCAAAGAGACGGCTCTGGAGACTGGGAGCGGAGCTGGGCACGGCCCCGAAGTGAGCGCTGGCCGCGCGTCCTCGCTCTCGAGCGGACGTCAGGGCTCGAAGCGGTAGCCCATCCCTGCCTCCGTGAGGAGATGCGCCGGCCGGGCCGGGTCGGCTTCCAGCTTTCGCCGCAGCTGAGCCATGTAGAAACGTAGATTGCCGCTGGCTGTCTCGTAGCCCGGGCCCCACACCTCGGTCAGCAGTTGGCCCTGGGACATCAACTTGCCGGGATGACGGACCAGCACCTCCAGCAGATGCCACTCCGTTGGCGTGAGCCGGATGTCCTCACCGCCCTCCTGCACGACTCGCCTGGCGGACAGGTCGACCTTTATGTGGCCGAAGGCAACCACCGGCTCATCGGGAACGAAGGTGCTTCGCCGCAATAGCGCGCGCAACCGGGCCAGCAACTCGTCGATACCGAACGGCTTGGTGATGTAGTCGTCGGCACCCGCGTCGAGCGCTTCCACCTTGTCCGAGCTGTCCGTACGGCCTGACAGCACCAGGATCGGCGCCTCGGTCCAGCCGCGCAGCCCACGGATCACGTCGATACCGTCGAGGTCTGGTAGCCCAAGGTCGAGGATGACCAGTTCCGGCGGATGTTCCGCCGCCACCGATAGCGCCGCCGTACCGGTCGCGGCAGTGTGCACCTCGTAGCGCCGGGCCTTCAGGTTGATCTCCAACGCGCGCACGATTTGTGGTTCGTCGTCGACAACCAGCACCCTGGTCATGCCTTCTCCCCCGTTCCCAGAGCGGGCCGTTCACGCCTGCCCGGCACCGGCGCGTCGACTGCTCTGGACTCGGCCTTGGGCAGCGAAACGATCATGGTGAGCCCGCCGCCGGGTGTGTCCTCCGGCTGCAGGGTGCCGTTCATCGCCTCGGTCAGTCCGCGCGCGAGGGCCAGGCCGAGCCCGACCCCGGTGGTGTTGTCGGTATCTCCGAGGCGCTGGAAGGGCGCGAAGACCCGGTTGCGATCGGACCGCGGAATACCCGGCCCGCGATCGACGACCCGGATCTCCACGACATCGCCGAGTGCGCTCGCCGTCACCAGCGGCGGCCGGCCTGGAGGCGAGTAGCGGACCGCATTCGCCAGCAGGTTCGCGAGCACTCGTTCCAGCAGAGCTGGATCGGCCTCGACCAACGGAAGCCCGTCGGGAATGTCCACGACGACATCGCCGAGGTCGCCCAATAACCCGGGCATGATCTCGTCGACCGCCAGCGGCCGGGCGAAGACGGCCAGTACGCCGGCCTGCAGGCGGCTGAGGTCGAGCAGGTTGTCCACCAGCCGACTCAGGCGATCCAGAGATTCGTCAGCCGTCGCGAGCAATTCGTGCCGTTCCTCATCGGTCCACTCGACGTCCGAGCCGCGAAGGCTGGTCACCGATGCCTTGGCCGACGCCAGCGGTGAACGCAAGTCATGTCCGACGGCCCGTAGCAATGCCGTACGGACCTTGTCCGCCTCGGCGAGCGGCTTGGCTTCCGCGGCCGCTTCGGTCAGCCGGGTCCGGTCGACGAGCGCGGCGGCGTGGTCCGCGAAAGCGCCGACCAATCTCCGTTCGTCCGCCGCCAGCGAACGTCCTTGCAGCACCAGCACCAGGTCGTCGCGGGCCGGGATCTCGGCGTCCCCGTCCTCCGGACGCCGGCAGGTCGCCGTACCGGCTGAGGCGATCGGTTGCCACGTCTCGGTGAGTTCGTCGGTCTCCAGCCGTTCCATCAACACCGCGCAGGTCATGCCGAAGGCCTCGCGGACTCGCTCCAACAACGCGGGCAGGGCAGTTTCACCGCGGAGGACGTTGCCCGCCAGGGTCGCGAGCGTCTCGGACTCCGCGGCGGATCGGGCCGCCTCCCGGGTACGACGCGCGGCTCGGTCGACCACTGAGCTGACCATCGCGGCGACCAGCACGAAAATCGCCAACGCCAGCACGTTGTTGGGCTCTGCGATCGTGAAAGTGCCAGTCGGCGGGGTGAAGAAGTAGTTCAGCACCAGCGAACCGCCCACGGCAGTAACCAGGGCCGGCCAAAGGCCCCCGACCAGCGCGACCACCACCACGCCCAGCAGGAACGCCAGCACGTTGCTGGTCAGGTTGAGAGTGTCACCGCCGAATCCGAGCAGCACGGCCAGCACCGGCGGCAGGACCACGGCGAGGACGAAGCCGTACACCTTCCGCCGTCGCGAGAGGCTTCCTCCCAGCCGTGGGAGCCGACCGCGGCCCATCTCCGAGTGCGTGACGATGTGTACGTCGATGTCGCCCGAGTCGCGGATAGTGCCCGCACCGATACCTGGTCCGGTCAGTAGCGCCGCCAACCGGGAACGCCTGCTACCACCGAGCACTAGCTGGGTCGCGTTCTCTGCCCGGGCAAACGCGAGCAGTGAAGCTGGTACGTCGTCACCGACTACCTGGTGATACGTACCGCCCAGACTTTCCACTAGCCGCCGCTGGTTCGCTAGCGCGGTGGGGTTGGCTCCGGTCAGACCGTCCGACCTGGTGACATGCACCGCCAGTAGGTCGCCACCCGACGATCTGGCGGCAATACGCGCTGCTCGACGGATCAGGGTCTCCCCCTCGGGACCGCCCGTCACGGCGACTACTACCCGCTCCCGCGCCTCCCAGGTCGAGTCGATGTCGTGCTGGGCCCGGTACTGCTGCAGGCCCGCATCGACCCGATCCGCCAGCCAGAGCAGCGCCAGCTCGCGGAGAGCCGACAGGTTGCCGACGCGGAAGTAGTTGCTCAGAGCCGCGTCGATCTTGTCCGCCGCGTACACGTTGCCGTGAGCCATCCGGCGGCGTAGAGCCTCTGGCGTCATGTCGACCAACTCGATCTGGTCAGCGGCCCGTACGACCACGTCCGGAACGGTCTCCCGTTGCGGGACGCCAGTGATCTTCTCGACCACGTCGTTGATCGATTCCAGGTGCTGGATGTTCACCGTCGAGATGACGTCGATGCCCGCGGCAAGTAGTTCGTCGATGTCCTGCCAGCGCTTGGCGTTCCTACTGCCCGGCACATTGGTATGCGCCAACTCGTCCACCAGCGCCACTTCAGGCCGCCTGGCCAGCAGAGCGTCCAGGTCCATCTCGGTAAAGCTCGCACCGCGATGGTCGAGGATGCACCGTGGCACCACCTCCAGGCCGTCGAGCATCTCGGACGTGTGCGCCCGGCCGTGGGTCTCCACGAAACCGACCACCACATCCGTGCCACGTTCCCGCCGGCGTTGCCCCTCGCCAAGCATCTTGTACGTCTTGCCGACACCTGGTGCCGCGCCGAGGTAGATCCGCAGATGCCCGCGAGTGCTCATCCAAACCTCAACTCAATTCGGCTAGATCGCGGTTGAGAGTCACAACGTTGACAGTGGGCTCACCCAAGAACCCAAGAGCGCGGCCCTTCGTATTCTCCTTCACCAGCTCCTGAACCGTGGCAACGGCGAGACGACGCTCACGCGCGACCCGATTGACCTGCAGGGCGGCGTACGCCGGACTGATGTGCGGGTCGAGCCCACTGCCGCTGGCGGTCAGTGCGTCCGCGGGAACCTGCGACGGGTCGACTCCTTCCAGCGTCGCGACCGTCTTTCGCCGCTCCTCGATCGCCGCCAACAGGTCCGCGTTGTTCGGCCCATACTGCGACGCCGCGCTACCCATCGCGTCGTACTCGACAGCGGACGGCCTGGTCTGGAACCACAGCGGATCCGCCTCCATCACCGGGTTACCCTCATCGTCCTTGGCGCCGGTATCACGGGTATAAGCCTGCCCGACCAGGTCGGACGCCACATCCTTGCCATCGACCTGTACGACGCTGCCGTTCGCGTTGGCCGGGAAAATGGCCTGCGCGGCGCCGGTCATGACCAGTGGGTAGATGACGCCGAGCAGAATGGTCAGCGCGACCATGCCCCGGATTGCGACCCCGAACTGGGCCAGCGTCCCTCTTCGATTACTTGCCATTTCTCTATTCCTCTTAGCCGATGCCCGGGATGAGCGAGATCAGCAGGTCGATGAGCTTGATACCGATGAACGGGGTGACGAGCCCGCCGACGCCGTAGATCAGCAGGTTGCGCCGCAACATGGCGGACGCCGAGGACGGCCGGTACTTCACACCGCGGAGAGCGAGCGGCACCAATGCCACGATCACCAGCGCGTTGAAGATGATCGCGGACAGGATCGCCGACTCGGCCGACTCCAGCCGCATGATGTTGAGCCGGTCCAGTCCCGGGTACGCGGTCGCGAACAGCGCCGGCAGGATCGCGAAGTACTTCGCCACGTCGTTCGCGATCGAGAACGTGGTCAACGAGCCACGGGTGATCAGTAACTGCTTGCCGATCTCGACGATCTCGATCAGCTTGGTCGGGTTCGAATCGAGGTCGACCATATTGCCGGCCTCCTTCGCGGCCGACGTACCGCTGTTCATCGCGACCCCGACGTCCGCCTGGGCCAGCGCGGGCGCGTCGTTCGTACCGTCGCCCGTCATCGCGACCAGCCGGCCGCCTTCCTGCTCCTTCTTGATCAACGCCATCTTGTCCTCGGGCGTCGCCTCGGCCAGGAAGTCGTCGACCCCGGCCTCTTCGGCGATGGCCTTCGCGGTCAGCTGGTTGTCGCCGGTGATCATCACGGTTCGGATGCCCATCGCCCGCATCTGGTCGAACCGCTCCCGCATCCCCGGTTTGACCACGTCCTTCAGGTGGATGACACCAAGCGCCCGTACGACGCCGTCGCGACTCTCGGCCACCACGAGCGGCGTACCACCCGAGGCGGAAATGCCGTCGACGATGCCCTCGAGCGCGGTGTCGACCGCCCCGCCCTGGTCCCGGATCCACGCAGTGACGGCACCGGCGGCACCCTTGCGGACCTGACGCCCATCCACATCGACGCCGCTCATGCGGGTCTGCGCGGTGAACTCGATGAACGTCGCGTGCGGCAGCTCACCGGTGTGCCGTTCCCGCAAGCCATAACGGGTTTTGGCGAGTACGACGATCGATCGGCCCTCGGGCGTCTCGTCGGCAAGGCTCGACAGCTGAGCGGCGTCCGCGAGTTCGGCCTCGGTGACCTCGCCGACCGGATCGAACTGGGATGCCTGCCGGTTGCCGAGGGTGATGGTGCCGGTCTTGTCCAGCAGCAGGGTGTTGACGTCACCGGCCGCCTCGACCGCCCGGCCGGACATCGCCAGCACGTTGCGCTGCACCAGCCGGTCCATGCCCGCGATACCGATGGCCGAGAGCAGCGCGCCGATCGTGGTCGGGATCAAGCAGACCAGCAAGGCGACCAGTACGACGATGCTCAGGTCGACGCCCGCGTACTCGGCGAAGGGCGGCAACGTCACGGTCGCCATCAGGAACACGATCGTCAGGCTTGCCAGCAGGATGTTCAGCGCGATCTCGTTCGGCGTCTTCTGCCTGGATGCGCCTTCCACCAGCGCGATCATCCGATCGATGAAGCTTTCGCCGGGCTTGGTCGTGATGCGTACGACGATCCGGTCGGACAGCACCTTCGTACCACCCGTGACCGCCGACCGGTCACCGCCGGACTCGCGAATCACCGGTGCGGACTCCCCCGTGATGGCCGACTCGTCGACGCTGGCGACACCTTCCACCACGTCGCCGTCACCGGGAATGATCTGGCCCGCCTCGACCACGACCCGATCACCGAGCTGCAGCGCCGTCGCCGGGACCTCCTCCTCGGTCCCGTCGTCCGCCAGCCGGCGGGCGGTCGTCTCGGTCTTTGCCCGACGCAACGTTTCGGCCTGGGCCTTGCCGCGACCTTCCGCGACGGCCTCCGCCAGATTGGCGAAGATGACCGTCAGCCACAACCAGACGACGATCGACCAGACGAACACCGACGAATCGGTGAACGCCAGGATGGTGGACGCGACAGCGCCGACCTCGACCACGAACATCACCGGGTTCTTCACCATCACCCGGGGGTCGAGCTTGCGCAGCGCGTCCGGCAGCGAGGTGAGCAACATCTTCGGGTCGAACACACCCGAAGGTGTCTTCCTGGAGGTCGTGGCCGCCTTGGACGCGGGCGGCTTCATCAGCGTGGTCACAGTCCCTCCGCGAGGGGTCCGAGAGTGAGTGCGGGGAAATAGGTCAGACCGGTGACGATCAGTACGACTCCGACGAGCATCGTCACGAACAAGGCCTTGTGAGTGGGCAACGTGCCGGCATTGACGGGGACAGGTTGCTGGCGCGCGAACGACCCTGCCAGCGCGAGCACTATCACCATGGGAAGGAAGCGGCCGAGCAGCATCACAATGCCCAAAGCCGTGTTGTAGAAGGGGATGTTGGCGCTGAGACCGCCAAAGGCGCTGCCGTTGTTGTTACCGGCCGACGTGAACGCATAGAGCACCTCCGAGAACCCGTGCGGGCTGCCGGTGTTGAAGATCGAGGCCCTGGCGGTCGCCAAACCCATCGCCACCGCCGAGCCGACCAGAACCAGGGTCGGTGTTGCCAGGATGTACAGCGAGACCAGCTTCATCTCGCGGGCGGTGATCTTCTTCTTCAGGTATTCCGGGGTCCGGCCGACCATCAACCCGGCGACGAACACCGTGAGAACGGCCAGCACGAGCATGCCGTACAGCCCCGATCCGACGCCGCCGGGCGTGACCTCTCCCAGCATCATGTGGAACAACGCCGTGCCGCCGCCCAACGGCGTGAACGAATCGTGAGCGGAGTTCACCGCGCCCGTCGACGTACCCGTTGTCGAAGAGGCGAACAACGCCGATGCCCAGATACCGAACCGGGTCTCCTTGCCCTCCATCGCAGCGCCGGCCGCCTGGGTGGCGGTACCCGAGCCCTGCGACTCGAACATGGTCGCCGCGAACGTGAACGCCACCCAGAGAGTGGTCATCACGCCGAGGATCGCGTATCCCTGGCGCTTGTCCTTGACCATCACGCCGAAGGTGCGAGTCAGACAGACCGGGATGACCAGCAGCAGGAAGATCTCGAACAGGTTGGACAGGCCGTTCGGGTTCTCGAACGGGTGCGCGGAGTTCGCGTTGTAAAAGCCGCCGCCGTTGGTGCCGAGCTCCTTGATGATCTCCTGGCTGGCCACCGGGCCGCCGGGAATGGTCTGGGTCTGGCCCACCACAGAGGTGACCTCGTGACCGCCGGAGAAGTTCTGAACTACTCCCATAGCCACCAGCAAGAGACCGCCGACGATTGCCATCGGCAGCAGAATTCGCAAGACAGTCCTGGTCAGGTCGACCCAGAAGTTCCCCAGCCGGTCCGTCTTCGTCCGGGCGAAGCCCCGGATCACCGCGATCGCGACGACGATCCCCACCGAGGCGGAGAGGAAGTTCTGTACGGCGAGGCCTGCGAACTGGACCAGGTGGCCCATCGTGACCTCAGGCGAGTACGACTGCCAGTTGGTGTTCGCGACGAATGACGCGGCCGTGTTGAAGGCCAGTCCTGGCTCGACGTTCGGCAGTCCGCGGGACAACGGCAAATGCGCCTGCACGCGCTGCAAGACGTACAGCAGGATCAAACCGACGAAGGAGAAGGCGAGTACGGACCGGGCGTACACGCTCCACGTCTGCTCGGCCTTCGAATCCACCCCCAGCAACTTGTAAGCGCCGCGCTCCACACGGGTGTCCTTGTCGGATGTGTAGACCCGGGCCATGTAGCCGCCTAGTGGCCGGTAGACGGCCGCGAGGAGCGTGACCAGGAGGCCGACCTGCAACAGGCCGGCAGCGGTGTCGGACATCAGAACCTCTCGGGGAAGATCAGGGCGGCGATCAAGTAGAGGACCAGGGCCGCGGCGACCACCAGGCCGACGATGTTCTCGGCGCTCACAGCTTCTCCACCCCTCGCAGGGCGAACCAGATGGACGCGAACACAGCTACGCAGACCGCGAGATACAGCAGGTCTTTCATGATCGGCCCCGCCCGATGGCAAAAGTACGCATGAGACCACTGCACACCGCTATTTGCCCCATCAGCAGCCTTCTCGCAGACCTCTCACGACCGCCCGCTCACCTCTCACATCTCTCTCACACCGCGCTCGCCACCTGATGCCTCGCCGGAAGAACTGATCTGTCGCCAATCGGCTCGATAGCCCGGCACTAGCCGCGGGCGACGGCGGGTGCGGTCGCGGGAGCGTTTCCCGGTCGGACCCGTTGCCTAGGGCAAGAGCGACGTGGCGTGCTCGCGTACTGAGATCGTTTGCGCCAGAGCGGGTCGATGAGAGAGGCTGGGGCCAGGTGCGCCGGGAAGTCTGGTCGGCAGTGCTCGTCCCCGACCGGGGTGCGAGCTGGTCCACGACCCCGGAGGCGGCGTGACACTGGCGGCATGGCACGGTCAAAATGACGACAGGCAGCCGCTCGGTAGTCGCGTCGTGGCGGGCGTATCGTGCGAACATGCACGCAGAGCAGATGGCCGAAGAGTTTCCGGTGGTGAGCCTGGACACAGAGGCTGCCGAGGCGGTGCAGTTGCTCGCATCGCGGCGACTGCCGGGTCTGATCGTGATGGACGAGAAGGGCAAGCCGCACTCGGTGCTGCCGGCGTCCCAGGTGGTGCGCTTCCTGGTACCGAGCTACGTGCAGGACGATCCGTCTCTGGCGCGGGTGATCGACGAGTCGTTTGCGGATCAGGTGGCCGACAAGCTGGCGAACGAGACGGTGCGGCAGCTGTTGCCGACCGAGCATGTCGAGTTGCCGGTGGTCAATCACGACGACACCGTGCTGGAGGTGGCCGCGATCATGGCGCGGCTGCGGTGCCCGCTGGTGGCGGTCATGAAGGACAAGGAGATCGTGGGCGCGATCAGCGCGTCCCGGCTGCTGCAACTGGTGACTGCGCCACACTGATCGACGGCCGGGTGATCACATGACCGTGATCGCCGTCGTCGTTTTCGTCGTCGCTTATGTGCTGATCGCGACCGAGTGGACTCACAAGCTGCTCGCCGCGCTCGGCGGTGCCGCCGTACTGCTCGCGCTCGGTGTCACCGATTCCGAGCACGCCTTCTACTCGCACGAGACCGGCGTCGACTGGGACGTCATCTTCCTGCTGCTCGGCATGATGATCATCGTCGGGGTCCTGCGCCGTACGGGCGTCTTCGAGTACATCGCGATCTGGGCCGCGAAAAGGTCCAAGGGCTCGCCGCTGCGGGTGATGATCCTGCTGACCCTGATCACCGCGGTGGCGTCGGCGTTCCTGGACAACGTGACCACGGTGCTGCTGATCGCGCCCGTGACGCTACTGGTCTGCGAACGGCTGGGGATCAACCCCGTGCCATTCCTGATCGCCGAGGTGATGGCCTCCAATATCGGCGGCGCCGCCACGCTCATCGGCGATCCACCGAACATCATCATCGCCAGCCGCTCCGGGCTGACGTTCAACGACTTCCTGATCCACATGACTCCGCTGGTCGTCATCGAGCTGATCGTGTTCACCTTGGTGCTACCGCGATTGTTCAAGGGTTCGTTCACCGTCGACCCGGCCAGGGTCGAGAACGTCCTGCGCCTGAACGAACGCGAGGCGATCCAGGACACCGGTCTGCTGATCAAGTGCGGCGTCGTGCTGCTGCTCGTCTTCACCGGGTTCGTTGGGCGTTCGGTGTTCCAGGTCGAGCCGTCGGTTGTCGCCCTCCTGGGCGCGGGCTTGCTGGTGCTGATCTCCGGGGTACCGACCAAGGACTACATGAGCAGCGTCGAATGGCAAACACTGCTGTTCTTCGCCGGCTTGTTCATCATGGTCGGCGCCCTGGTGAAGACTGGTGTGATCGGCGCCCTCGCCGAACAGGTCGGCAATGCCACCGACGGCAAACCACTGCTCGCGGTCATGCTGATCCTCGTGGTGTCCGCGGTCCTGTCCGGCGTCATCGACAACATCCCGTACGTCGCGACGATGAGCCCGGTCGTCCTCGAACTCACCAAGAGCATCGCCGACCCCGCCCACGCGAATGCGATGTGGTGGGCTCTGGCGGCAGGCGCCGACTTCGGCGGCAACGCCACCGCGATCGGTGCCAGCGCGAACGTCGTCGTGATCGGCATCGCGCTGCGCGCCGGCAGCCCGATCAGCTTCTGGGAGTTCACCCGCAAGGGCGTGGTGATCACCGCGATCACGATCATCGTCGCTGCGCCGTACCTGTGGCTGCGGTACTTCGTCCTGTCCTGACCGGCGCAGGTGAGGAACGGCGGCTCACTGCGAGAGGTGTTTCCCGCCAGGGCGATCGAGGAGGTACTTCGCTGGGTCGCTCGGGGCTCGTGCGCCCGAGGCGAGCCAATCACCGAACCCGTCGGGGTTCCGTCGCTCCAGTTCCTCGAGGATCTGTTGCCGATGCGCCGCGATCACGGATCTCGTCTCAGCGGACCCGGTGCGTTGGAGCTCGATGAAGCTTCGCCGCCATGCCGAGCACAACTCAGGAACCGTCATCGCCTCGACGGCCGGCGTAGCGATCTCACCACTGTCATCACTTGGCGCAACGGAAGGTTCGTGAACTCTCTCGCGGAGTTGTTCGAGCAGCAGCGATCGTCCGCGAGGCCACCACCGGGCCACCACCACAGGACAGGTAACGCCTAACAGAAGGACTAGTGGGATGACGCCGGCCCCGATCAGACTTGCCAATCCGTAGAAAGCCACCACGGCTACGCCGGCCGCACAGCCGTGCCTCAGGACGATCGACAGCGAAATCGGTCCGCTCGCTTGCCCTTCTCCGTCTAACGATTGCAGGGTGGCCGCCAGGGTGCCAAGACACAGAGCCAGGATCGCGAACACAACGACGACCGTCAGCACCGAGGAAGAAGTGAAGGCACCAGCGACTCCCAGGAGCCCTACCGGTACGGCGAGAGTCCACCACAGGAAGCGGTAGATGCGCATCCCGGACTCACCGGCGGGAACGAAGCACTCCCGGTCGCGAGGTCCATCGCCATGCATCAGCGCCTCCAGCCCTCAGGAAGCAGAACGCTTCCCGGCACACCAGCAACGACGGTACCGCCATTTCCCACCGCCGTCACCGTGCGAGGCCTCGGCGAGTCACCTGGCTAACGCCTGGTCCGCGATCAGCTGAAGCGGCACGCCGCGGGGCTCGGTCGATTCGCCCTATGGCGCCATCCGCAGTCGGTGCGCCGGCGCCATGGGGCGAAGATGGTCGATCGCTTGGTCAGGGGGCGTCGAGGTCCCGGTGCTGGAACAGGGCCCTGCCGGCGCCGGTGAGACCGGCCGCGATCACGACCAGTGCGACCAAAGGGAGGGTTTCGATCTGCTGCAGCGGCATGACCGTGAGGTGGCTGAACGGAGAGACGTCGGCGAAGAAGTCCGGCAGACTCAGCAAAGCGCCGAACATGCCGAAGAAGAAGGCATAGCCAACCAGCAGCCAGACCCAAGCGGACAATCCAGGACGGAGTCCAAAGAGGGCGGCGGCCAAGCCGATCACGACCAGTACGGCGGGCAGGAAGGCAACCGTGGCGACAGTTACCTCGGCGATGACGGCAGGGCCGGCGGCGCCGCTGACCGCGCCGAGTCCGACTCCGAGCCCACTGATCGCCAGCAGGAACAAGGACGCCAGGATCGTGAAGGACAACCACGCCATGATCCAGCGACTACGACTTACCGCTGTCGCTAGAACGGCTTCGGTATGACCGCTGCGCTCCTCGGACCTCAACCTCAGCACCGAGTTCACGGCGAACGCTGCGATCAACAACGCGAAGAACAACGCCATGGTCGCGTAGAAGCCGTCAGTGGGCTCCTGGCCGTTGGCCGCGAACACTTCGCCCATGTCGGGATTCTCGGCGACTGCTTCGGTGACCGAGTCGCTCAACGAACCACTGGCCAAGGCGAAGATGAACAGGCCGATCCCCCAGCCGATCACCGAGGCACGCTGCTGCCGGAAGGCCAGCCCGAACGGCGTGGACAGCGACCGCGGCGCGTCTGCCCGGCCGAGCCGCGGCGGAACCAGGCCCGCGCCGACATCCCGCCGCCCTGACAGCGCATAGGCGGCGACAACCGTCCCGAGCACGACCGCGCCCGACAACAGCAGCGGCCACCAGCGCAGGTCGACGAAGGGACGCATTTGCTGGCCCCAGGCCAGCGGCGAGAACCACGACACCAGATTGCCGCCAGGCTGGGCCGCGTCCCCGATCGCGCGCAACAGGAACGCGGCGCCGACCACGGCCATCGCCAGGCTCGACGCCGATCGGGCATGTTCGGTCAACTGGGCCGTTAAGGTCGCGACGCCGGCGAACGCGAGTCCTGTCATCCCGATGCCCACGCCGACCGCGAGCGAGTCCGCGACCGCCAGGTCTCCGCTCATCATCGCCAGTGCTGTCAGTACGGCGACGCCGGCGTTGGCGATCAGCGCGACGATCAGCGCGGCGACGGGTGCCGCATGGCGACCCACCACGGCCGAACGGATCAGCTCCGCGCGACCTGTCTCCTCCTCCGCCCGGGTGTGCCGAACGACGAGGAAGATGCTCATCATCGCGGCCGGGACAACGAGCCAGAGCACCATTTCGTTGGTGATCATGGCGCCCAGGGTGTAGTTGTCGAGACCATAACCGGGTCCCGACATCATGGTCGCGGCGGGCGAGTCCATCAGCTCGGCCCGCACCTGCCGTTCCTCGGGCGTCGAGTAGGCCGCCGGCAGCGCGGATACGGCGTACAGCATGCCCAGGCCGATCCCGCCCACCCAGATCGGCAACTTGACCCGGTCCCGGCGCAGCGCGAACCGGACCAGGTCAGCGGTCGCGGTGAGACTTTCCCGGTGAGTCGTCATGCCGACACCTCGTCCGCGACCAGCGCCTCGCCGTACTGGCGCAGGAAGAGTTGCTCGAGGGATGGCGGGGCACTGTTGAGAGTGCGCACGCCCAGAGCACCGAGCGCCTGAACGACGGCAGCCAGCTGATCGTGGTCGACGTCGAACGTCACCACGTCGCCGTCCACCTCGAAATCGTGCACGCCCGGCAACGCGGCGAGCTGCCCGGGAGCGCTGTCGATCGAGGCGGTGATCGTCGTACGGGTCAGGTGCCGTAGCTCGGCGAGGGTGCCGGACTGGACCGCGCGTCCGGACCGGATGATCGTCACGCTGTCACACAGTTTCTCCACCTCGGCCAGGACGTGGCTGGACAGCAGGACCGATCGCCCGACCGTCTTAGCCTCCGCGATGCAGTCCTGGAAGACCGTCTCCATCAACGGATCGAGGCCGGAGGTCGGCTCGTCGAGAACGAGCAGTTCGACGTCGGCTGCCAGCGCCGCGACCAGGGCCACCTTCTGCCGATTGCCCTTGCTGTACGTGCGGCCTTTCTTGGTGGGGTCGAGCTCGAAACGTTCCAGCAGCTCGGCCTTGCGCTGCTTGTCCGCGCCACCACGGAGACGGCAGAGCAGGTCGATGGCCTCACCGCCGGTCAGGTTCGGCCACAGGCTCACGTCGCCGGGCACGTAGGCAAGGCGGCGGTGCAACTCGACGGCGTCGTCCCAAGGGTGCCGGCCGAGCACCTCGACCGAACCCGAGTCCGATCGCAACAACCCAAGCAGGACACGGATCGTGGTCGACTTGCCCGCACCGTTCGGACCAAGGAAGCCCGCCACCTGACCGGTCTGTACGGACAGATCGAGTCCGTCCAGGGCCTTCACTTGGCCGAAGGATTTGTGCAATTGCTGGATTTCCAGGGCAGCGCTCATGGCTGTTCCTCATTCTGATGATTCCGGGATTCCCGGCGTGATGTCGTCTGATTCCGGCGCTCGCCGAAGCAGAGCGCGTTTCCGCTACGAAACGGCCGGGCCGCCGGGCGGATCAGGGACGTACATCAGATAGTCATCGAGCATCGCGCGATCGACGAACAGGCCCTCGGTGAACAACTCGAGAGCCGGCAAAGTGATCTCGTCGGAGATCTCCCGCAGCGCGGTGCGGAAGTCGTCGACCGACACCATGTCGGGGTGCAGCGAGATCCACAGCATCAGCGAGCCCATGCCCTGGTAGGTGAGGTACCGGGCGCGACCGGCCGGATCGCGGCTGGGCCTGATCGTGCCGGCCTCCACCCCCGCGGCCAGGTAGTCCTCGGCGTCGCTGACCATCTGCTCGACAAAGGCGGTCGCGAGCTCGCCACCGGCCTGCATGCTGCGTACGGCGTACAGCGCTAACGGACCGAACTGCTCGATTTCCGCCAACTGCGCCAGCATCCCCGCGGCACTACCGGACGTGGTCGCCCGCATCTTCTCCGAGCGAATAACCCCCAGCACGAACTTGTCGCAAGCGTCGCGCAGGCCTTCCTTGGAACCAAAGTGATGCACAACCAACCCGGCCGTCACCCCGGCATCCGCGGCGATCGCCCGCAAGCCGACGGAGAAGCCATCGCGCCCGAACCGAGCCACGGCAGCGTCCCGAATCCGCTCAGACGTCGACGGCCCGGCACCACCGGGTGCCGAGGCGTCGGAGCGAGCCGTTGAACGCATGTTCAATACATTAAACGCACGTTCAATGGCAGCGCAAGCGGTAGTCATCCCATCACCGGCTAACGTTCACCGCGCACGACCGAACCTGCCCAAGCCCGGCTGAAAGAGGGAACGTCTTGTTGCTGCTGTGCTTTGCGGTAGTGCTGCTACTGGCCGTCCTGGTCTCCAGCCTGGCCCATCGCACCATCTTGTCCACCGCGGTGCTGTTCCTCGCTGCCGGCATCGCCCTGGGCCCTCAAACCAGCGGCGTGCTCGACCTGCAAGCCGACTCCCCCGTCGTTGCCCTCTTGGCGGAACTCGCCTTGTTCGCGGTCTTGTTCACGGACGGCATGCGCGTCGGCTGGACCGACCTCCGCTCAGCGTGGCGCCTTCCCGGCCGCGCGCTCGGCTGGGGCCTGCCATTGACGCTGGCGATCACCGCGGTCGTGGCGCACTACCTGGTGGGCCTGGACTGGCCGCAGGCGCTGCTGATCGGAGCGATCCTGGCACCGACCGATCCGGTGTTCGCCTCCGCACTGGTGGGCAATCAGCGGGTTCCGGCCAGGCTTCGCCACCTGCTGAATGTCGAGTCCGGCGTCAACGACGGCCTCGCGCTTCCGTTCGTGATGGTGTTCCTGGCCATAGCGGCCGGCTCCGGGAACCTGCACCTGGACGAACTGGGGCTCGAACTGGCGATCGGTGTCGTGATCGGTGTCGCCGTTCCCTGGCTGGCGATCCGGCTGGAACGGCTCAAGATCTTCTCGGCTTCCACTCAGTACGAGCCGCTCAACGCCGTCGCGATCGGCGTACTCGTCCTGGCCCTCGCCAAGACGATGCACGGCAACCTCTTCCTGGCCGCCTTCGCCGCCGGCATCACGGTGGCCACCTTCGGACCGCGTCAACGGGCGGCCTTCGAGCACTTCGGTGAACTCATCGCGGAAACCCTCAAGCTGGCGGCGCTGCTCGTCTTCGGTGCGCTGATCTCAGTCGAATTCCTCGGCGAGATCACCTGGCAGGGATGGGTCTTCGCCATCTTCGCGCTGGTTGTCGCCAGGCCGGTCGCACTCGCGCTGTCGTTCATACGATCCGGGCTGGGCAGGAGAGAACAACTCGCCGCGATGTGGTTCGGACCCAAGGGTTTCGCGTCAGTCGTCTACGGGCTACTGGTGCTGGAGGCCGACATCCCCGCCGCCGACGAGGTCTTCCACCTGGTAGCTCTCACCATCGTGTTGTCGATAGTGGCGCACTCATCCACCGACATCGTCGTAGCCCGCTCGTTCGCCGACGTCGACCTCATACCGGACAAGAAGCCAACCGAGCCCGCAGACGACCACTAAGACGCTCAGGCGCGAGACGATCTTTGCCCCCTCAGCTCTATGCCCTCGGGTAGTGCCCGGCGCCGCTGGGTGGCACTGCGCGCGGCCGCGAGGGGCTCCCGGTACCCGGAGGAGTCTTCGGGTGGTCGGTGTTCGCGCGGGCCATGTAGATGAAGTGCGAGCCGTGGTTCGTGGCTTGGCGATGGGTGCGGCAGGCGCCGCACCCATCGCTCAAGGCGGTGTGGTCAGGTTTTGCGCACCAGGATCTTCGTTCCGAAGGTGCCGCTACAGCAGGGGCCGAGGTACTGGGTGTAGGCCGCGAGGGTTCCGTCGTCGCTGTTGTCGGCCATGACCACTGACTCGCTGGGGGCGAGCAGGGTTGCCGCGCCGCTGGAGCGGTTGAGGATGTAAGCGGGTTGAGCGCCTGTGCCGCTGGCGGCGCCGACGGCGTAGATGATCTTCGTCGCGTCGCGGTTGATATTCATGGGCATCACCTCCCGGTCCGCGGCGTAGGTGGCTCGTACGGCCTGCGCGGTGATTCTGGCTGCTCCGGCGGGTACGACCGCCAGACCTTTGCTGCTGCCGGCGGCGTTGGTGTAGGCCACCGCGATGTAGCTACCGTCGTCGGAGATCTTCGGGTCATGGGCCTCTTCGGAGTCGACCGGCTGAGACAGAAGATCGGTTTTGGTGCCACCGGCCCAACGCCGGACCCGGCAGCCGTCCGTTGGGCCGCCACAGGTCTCCCAGACGATCGTGTTGCCGGACCCGTCCATGTCGAAGTTGGTGGTTTCGTGATCGTCGGCGCAGCTGATGAAGCAACCGGCGATCTCGGTTGCCGATCCGCTCACCCCGGGCTGGGCTCGGTAGAGATTGGCATTGGGTGCTCCGCTGGGCTTTCTCGGTAGCAGGGTGGAGAAGCTGAGCACGGTTCCGTCGTCGTTGAGCTTGATGCCGTACAGGGTCTCGCCGGCCGGGAGCGGGTATCGACCGATGGTGCGCCCGGTGGGCAGGTCCCGAACGACGATGTCACCGGTCCAGGATGGATTGCCGTCCTCCTGGTAGGCGACGCGGTCTCCGGTGCGGCTGACACCGATAAAGACGCCGTTTTGAGGCAACGTGGAGACTCCGCCCTCGATCGGCCAGGGAGTGACACCGTCGTCGCCCCGCGAGATGAGGTCGATGCGGCCGGTCCAGAGACTGCGGCGGACCAGATACTGGTAGGCGATGCCGGAGCGGGCCTCGAGCGGGATCACGTTGGAGTGGCCGGCGGCGGCGAAGTAGACGTATTGGCCGTCGCCGGACATCTTGAAGTCAGTGGTGTATCCGCTGTTGTTGGGCGCGCCGTACTCAGTGGTGTTGATGTCTTGTGGGGTGCCGGTGATTGTCAGGCCGATGCTCACTGGTACGACTTCGGCGCTGAGTGTGCTGAGTGGACCGAGGGCGATGCTGTTGGCGGCAGCGATCTGTACTCGGTACGTACGGCCCGGGGTGACGCCGCGGATGCGCGCGGTCCGGGCCGGGGCCTCGACCCAGGTCGTCGAGGTCGCGGGAACGGTCGTGATGGCGTACCGCTTGACGGGATCTCCGCCGTTATGGGTGGGCGGCCGCCAGGAGATGTTCAGGGATCCGGCGCCGGGTTCGACGTACGGCGCGGCTGGTGCCGCTGGTGGACCGTTGCCGACCAGGATGCCGACCTCGAAGTTCATCTCCTCGGTGGCCGGGGTCTCGTCGATGTGCGCCTTGACCAGGGCGGCACCCGAGACGGGAGAGACGTAGGTGCCGTCAGCGGCGACCGATCCCGGCCCCTTGACGATCGACCACTCCACGTTGTCCGGGGTCGTTGGTACGCCTGCGACGATGACGGTGGGGTTCAGTTTCAGTGGTGTGTTCGTTGGTATCTCCGCCTTGGCCGGATCGACTTTCAGACCGGCGAACGGGCCGCCCGCGTGCGCGATCGTGACCTTGACCTCGAGGAGCGAGTCGTCCTCCCACCCGAACTCCTGGCCGAAGATCTTCTTCATGTCGTCGCTGATGCCCAGGTAGGCGCCGAGCTGGACGCCGAGGTCGAGTGTCCACCAGGGGTCCTGGGTGAGGTCGACTTCGAGCTCCGTGAACGGGCTGGCCAGGATGCCCGGGCCGGCGACGTCCCACAGGTAGACGTAGAAGCCGATCATCGGCGCCGCCAGCCGCGCGGTGGCGGCCGCGTAGAGCTGGACGTCACCCGCGTTGACGTCATAGGTCCGGTTGACCACCTCGGGCGTGATCGTGCTTCCCTCGGTCTTGATCTTGGCGCCGACCTCGCGGCCGTAGCTGTACCGGAGTTGTACGCCGACGTTGCCTTCGACGTCGAGCCTGATCATGATCTTCAGTTCGGTGGTCAAGACGATGGGCACGGGTCCGGCCATCACGACGATCCGCGGTCCCCGGATGCGCTGGACCTCCCATTCCTTCGAGAGCAGTTTCGCGACGAAGCCGGCGCGCCAGCGGATGTCGGCATGGGCGTCGACCGTGTAGCCCCACTCGGTCTTCGTCGGCGTGCCGAAGTCGATCTTGGTGATCAGGTTCGGTTTCACACTCACCGATCCTTCGACCGCACCGGCGAAGCCCTGCTCCGCGCCCACTTCGGCGAAGAACGTGAACGTGTACTGCCCGTCCATCAGGGTGACTTCGCCACCTTGGATCTTGTTGACCTGCTCGCGGCGCGGCGCGCCTTGCCGGCGGGTCTTTCCGTCGATGAGCGGCTGCGAGCGCTTGGTTCCCGGCGCGCTCAAAAGCTCGGTGGTGGAGTCGTTGGTCAGGACCTGGTCCGAGGTAATGCCACCGGCGGTCAAGAGACCGTTGAGCGGCATCTGCTCGGTCGACAAGAACAGCGCGGTGCCTTGAACGACCCGCTGGGTGATGCGGCGCATGATGCCCAACGGCAGCTTCGCGTCGGGTAGGGACGCGACGACGTCGCCGACTTTGAACGCGTTGACCTGTGCCGAAGGCCGGGAGAAGACCAGGGTGCCGTCGGTGCGGTACTCGGCCAGGCCTGCCAGCGATTCGGCCGACAACAGATTCGGGGTGGCGCTGGTGGCCGTGACCGACGCCCGCGTCGGTTCTGAAACCTCAGCCGTACCGGCGCCGGCAGCGTTGGACGCCGTTGTGCGCACCGTGTAGCTGGCCGCGGGATCGAGCCCCGTGATGGTGGCCGTCCGCGCCGTGGCGCCGACCGTCGCGGTCCGCCCGCCGGGTGCAGCGGTCACGGTGTAGCCGGTGACCGCGCTTGAACCGGGGTCGGTCGGAGGCTGCCAGGTGACCACCAGGCTGCCGCTGGCGGTGCTCGAGACACTCACATTCAGCGGGCGGCCCGGCACCCTGGTGGCGACCGGAACGAGACCCGCCCTTGTCGCCGGCTCACTGGTACCGGCCTTGTTGACGGCCACCACGCTGGCGCTGTACGAGGTGCCGTTGGTGAGGTTCACAAAGGCCGCGACCGTGGTGTCGGCCTCGACGATCTGCTGCTGGCCGCCCGGTGTCAGCGTGACCCGGTAGGAGGTGATCGGCGCCCCACCGTCGGCCGGAGGCGCCCACTGCACGTCGATCCGGTTGGGTCCCGCGACGACGCTGTCCAGCACCGGTGCCATCGGAACTTCCGCGGGCCGGGTCGTGACCGGCCTCGACAGCGGCGATGCCGCACCCGTTCCGTGTGCGTTCGTCGCCGCGATCGTGAACTGGTAGGTCGAACCGTTCGTCAAACCGGTGACCGTCGTAGACGTCGCATCCGCGGCCGCTTGGACGGTCCGGCCGCCCGGCTGCACAGTGATCGTGTACGAGGTGACGGCACCCGCGGTCTCAGGTGGCGGTGACCACTCCACAATGGCCGCTGAGTCCATCCCGGCAACACCGGTAATGACCGGTGCTCCCGGCGGGCCGACTTTGGCTGGGGTGATACCGGCGCTCGGCTCGGACGGAGCCGAACTCCCGGTCGCGGTCCGGGCCGTCACGGTGAAGGTGTAGGACGTGCCGTTGTCGAGGTTCGGGATCGAAGCATTGGGCGTCGCCGAAGGGATCTCCGCACCGCCCGGGCTGACTTTCACCGTGTAGCCGCTGATGGTGAGGTCACCGGTGTCGGCGGGCGCAGTCCAGGAGACTGCCGCCGAGCGGTCGCCCGCCTGCGCGATCACGTTCGTGGGCGCTTGGGGCTTTCCTGGGTTGAGCGCGTAGCCCTGAACATCGACATACAGGCGGGCCGCGGCGTTCGTGCGGTTGGCGATGGTGATGTCGCCGGAGGCGTTCGGCCGGACCCACAGCTGGTTGAACTGGTGTGGGCTAGGAGCGAAGATCACATCGGTCGCGGCAGGTGCGGACTGTCCCGCGGTATACGCCTTGAACTCGCCCGACGTGGCCGACCCGGACGCGACCAGGTTGATCGCCGCCGCCGCAACGTTGCTTGCCGGTATCCCGCCCACGCCGGTCAGCCGCAGATTCACCGTGCCGCCGGCCGCGACCAGCGTGGTGCCCGTGTCGAGGACCCGGCGTGACGACAACGCGACCACGCGGCTGGACGCAGCGGTCGCGTTCGAGGCGCTGGTGAAATAGCCGGTCACATCCACCGTGAAGTGCGTCGTGCCGGTCGAGGTATTGGTCAGCGACAAGCGGCCGTCGGTCGCGACCTTGACGATCGAGCTGCCGGTCTTCGGCCGGGTCTGCACGTGTAAGCCGTGATTCACGCCAGGACGGGTAGCCCCAGCCGGGAACAGCGTCCAGCCACCGAAAGCCGACGGAACCAAGGCCGTGACGTTCACGGCGACCGCCGAGATCGACGAGGCCGCAGGCAGGCCTCCGACTCCGGCCACCTGGAACGTGATGGTTCCATTCGCTGCCACCGGGGCGGTTCCACCCACGCCGATCTTGGCGCGGGTGTCGACGATCCGGGACTGCTTCAGCGGGACGAACCGCGAACCCGCGGTGGTCGCGGTGTCGCCGGTGAAGTAGCCCGTGACGTCGACGCGGATGCGTAGCGTCCCTGCGCTTTTATTGGAGAAGCTCGCCTGACCTGACGCGTTCAGCCGGATCACCGCCGAGCCGGACATGTACTTCATGTTCGCCGCGAACAGCAGCCCCGACACCGCCGGCCGGGTCTCGCCGGCCGGCCACGCGGGCAGTGAGCCGGACGCGGTCGGGCTGAGGACCTGGACCGTCGCGGCGATTGCCGTTACTCCGGTGGCCGGGATCCCGCCGAGGCCCGTGAAGGTGGCTGTTTTTGTCTCCTGAGCCTGGACCAGTGTCGTCCCGGAGTCGTAGAGCCGCTGAGTGGTTGCCAGCGGGACGTACAACCCGCCACCGGCACCAGGAGCGGCAGCAGCCGCCGCCGTGGGCGCCGCGGTGGAGTTAGGGGCCGCCACGGCCACCGAGGGCTGGATGGTCGACGTCGCGTGCAGTCCTGTGGCCAGCACGGCCAAGACAACGAGGTACCGCATGAGTCGCCGCACTGATATCTCCCGAGCACTCGTCCTACTGGGGCGGAGCGCGGCCACGATTGACTTGCGCATCAGGGAAAGACCTCCAGGAAGGGTCGACCAGACCGGCGGGGGCCGATTCTGGTGACCACACCCGTCACGCCACTGCCCGTACTCCGCCCGTACCGCCGATCAGCTGTAACGCCCACAGCTCACGTCGCTCTTCGCGACGTACCTGGTGCACGGCATAGTCGTGGACGCCTACGGCCCGGACAACGGCCGGTACGTCGGGGCGCCTGGCCGGCGCTGCCTGATGTCCCTAGCCCGCCGCCTGGACCGCCGTACTGCCGCAGCCCGCGACTGACGCAGCCCGCCCGAAGACTGTCCGCCAGGTTCGCTGGGCGCTAGCTTCGGTAAGCAGGGGTGTGGAGCGGAAGGGGATGGACAGATGAGCATCGAACGTCGGACGTTCCTCGCGGGCAGCATGGCGGTCGCGGGCGGAATCCTGGCCGGTGGGCCGTTCCAGGGGTTCGTGGCCCGGGAGGCGATGGCTGGTCCGAAGGGCAACGCGCCGTCCCGGGAGCTACGCGCGATCCCGGACCTGCGCGACGGCAAGGTCAGGCTGCACCTGCCGGAGGGGTTCTCCTACCGGTCGTTCCACGACACGGAGTTCCCGGTGGTCCTGCGGGACGGCACCCGGCTGCCCGGGCGGCACGACGGCATGGGAGCGTTCGCGCTGCCGAACGGCAACGTTCTCCTGGTCCGCAACCACGAGCTGAACAACCCGGGCACCCCGTTCGGCCCAGGTGCGCCGTACGACTCCCGCGCGCAGGGCGGGACGACGACGGTCGAGGTGAGCCCGGTCGGCGAGGTCGTCGACGCTTACACCAGCCTGAACGGCACGATGATGAACTGCAGCGGCGGGATCATGCCGTGGGGCAGCTGGATCACCTGCGAGGAAACGGTGAACGGCCCGGACGTCGGGCCCGACTTCACCGGTAGGCCGAACGTGACGCTGACCAAGCCGCACGGGTTCATCTTCGAGGTCCCGGCCGGCGGCCAGTCCGACCGGCAACCGATCACCCGGGCCGGCCGCTTCGCGCACGAGGCCGTTGCTTTCGACCCGGCCGACGGGATCCTGTACCTGACCGAGGACAACTTCGCGTTTCCCTCCGGGTTCTACCGCTACCTCCCGGCCACGAACCCGATGGAGTCCGGCGGGCTCGACAACGATGGTCGGCTGCAGATGCTCGCCGTACGGGGTCGTCCGAACCTGAACCTGGCCGCCGAGCAGCCACAGCGAGCGACGTACGACGTGACGTGGGTCGACATCGACGACCCGGCGCCGCAGTTCCCGTACACCCCGGGCCAGCCTGCACCGACGACCAACGACCAGGCGCTGGTGTACGTCGGTGATCAGGGACGGGCGCAGGGTGCGGCGTACTTCTCCCGGCTCGAGGGCCAGGTCTACGACAACAACGTCGTGTACTTCTGCTCGACCCAAGGTGGCGGTCCGGCGGAAACCGGCCCTGACTCGGTCGGCGGTTACGGGAACGGCTTCGGCCAGATCTGGGCGTACCACACCCGGGCGCGAAAGCTGCAGCTGATCTACCAGTCGCCGGACCGGGCGACGCTGGACTTCCCGGACAACGTGACGACCAGCCGGCGGGGGACTCTGGTGCTCTGCGAGGACAACACCGAGGACAACTACCTTCGCGGGCTGTCCCGTGGCGGTCAGCTCTGGGACATCGCCCTGAACCGGCTCACCAGCAGTACCGGCGCGGACCGGTCCGCCGACGAGTTCGCCGGCTCGACGTTCAGTCCGGACGGGCACACCCTGTTCGTCAATATCCAGGCCAGCAACGGCCTGACCTTCGCCATCTGGGGCCCTTGGCATCGAATCGGCGTCTGACGCGTCCGTGAGATGCGGCGCTGGGATGGTCTGAGCCTCGCACTGACGAGTGGCGCGCTCGCGCTCGGAGTGCTGGCGCTCGGCAGCTGGGTCATGCTCGCGGGTCCGCTGCCTGGCGAGCGGCGTGCTCTGGTTTGGATCCACGACACGGGCGGAACCTTCGATCGAGCCGCGCTGGTCGTCAGCGACCTGACCGAGCTGGTCCCGCTCGCCGTCGTCGCGGTCGGCGTACTGATCGGATTGCTCGCCACGCACCGGCCGGCGGACGCCTCGTACTTCGTTGCGGGGGTCGCCGTTGTCTGGGCGGTGAACCCACTGCTCAAGGAGGTCGTCGGGCGGTCGCGTCCCGACCTCTGGCCGCTGCCGGCGTCGGTCTCGGAGTACAGCTTCCCGAGCGGTCACGCCGCGAACACGCTAGCCCTCGTCGGCGGACTGGTGATGATTCTGCACGGCCGGGTCGCTGCCTTCGGTGCGGCCGCACTCGTGGCCGTCGTTGGGCTGTCCCAACTGGTGCTCGGCCGGCACTACCCGTCCGACCTTCTCGTCGGCTGGCTCTGGGCGGGGGCGTGGATCGTCCTGCTTGCATCGGTGCGCCGCCGGCGAGCGGGGCCCGGCTACCAACCTCAATCCAGCCACGACGCAAGTGGTCTTCCGTGAACGGCGGCCGCGCGCCTAATGGTGCGGCTTTGCCGGCGGTTCTACCGCCGATGCGCCAACGCCGACCTTCCCGAACTGCAGCGCCTAGCCACAACCGTCGAGACATGGTGGCCAGAGATCCTTGCGTTCCTGCACACCGGGATCACCAACGCCGGCTCCGAAGGCACCAACCGGGTCATCAAGACCATCGCCCGCGACGCCTACGGCTTCCGCAACCCCGGCAACCAGCGCTTACGCACCCGCTGCGCGACCACCCGTCGAGCCCGTGGACACCTCGATGCCCGCCAATTTCGTTGAGCCCGCACCCTGCAATCGTGTTAGCTAGCGGCACCGAACTGTCAGTACCGCAGGTGTTCGCTCGGCTGTAGCAGGGAGTTGAACGTGCAGGACAGTGTTGTCGACCCCGTTGCCCACAATCGGGCAGCCTGGGACAAGTATGTCCAAGAGGGCAACGAGTGGTCGACGCCGGTGAGTTCCGAGGATGTCGAGCGCGCCCGCATGGGCGACTGGTCGATTGTTCTCATCGGGCGTGAGCCAGTCGACCGCTCCTGGCTGCCGACGGACCTGACCGGCAAGGACGTGTTGTGCCTGGCCTCCGGCGGTGGCCAGCAGGGTCCGATCCTCGCCGCCGCAGGGGCGCGGGTCACCGTATTCGACAACTCACCCCGCCAGCTCGGCCAGGACCAGATGGTGGCGGCGCGCGACGGGCTCGAGCTGCGCACCGTCCTAGGCGACATGCGCGACCTCAGCGCCTTCGGCGACGCAACATTCGACGTCGTATTCCATCCGGTCTCCAACCTCTTCGTACCAGACTTGGCACCGGTGTGGCGTGAGTGCTTCCGCGTCCTGCGACCGGGCGGAACTCTGCTCGTGGGCTTCCTCAACCCTGATGTGTACTTGTTCGACCACGAGGCGCTCGACGAGCGCGGCGAGCTGATCGTCGTGCACAAGCTGCCCTACAGCGATGTCACGCAGTACTCCGCCGAGGAACGCGCCACGAAGTTCGGCGCGGATGCCGCTCTTGAATACAGCCACACCCTCACCGACCAGATCGGCGGGCAACTCGCCGCCGGGTTCGTCCTCACCGGCTTCGCGGAAGCGCCGCACCAATCCAACGCATCCGCTCAATACATGTCGCACTATTTTGCGACGCTGGCGGTCAAGCCGGGCTGACCCAGCCGTGGGGCCGGCCGAGACGGCCGAGTCTCCGTACGGCCAAGTGGAGCGCTGTGCCAGCCCGACCCCACCAACTTCGCTGAGCCCGTAACGGAGACTTCGGCCACCTGTGTTCGGTGCTGCCGTCAGCCGGCGGGCGCGGCCGCCTCGAGTTTCGCCTGCATGCCCTCGATCATCGCGGTGAACTCGGTGTGGCTCGGGGCCGGGACGGGCGTGGCGAACGGAGCGCTCGCCAGCACGTCGAGGAACCGCTCGAGCGAGGTCCCGCTCGCGGCCGGCAGGTGCGAGGAGAAGATCCGGCTCGGTTCCAGCCGACGGACGTCGTCGAGCACCTCCGCGAACTTTTCGCGGTCCAGCATCGAGGACCACGGCGAGTCCATCACCGACCAGGCCAGCATCCCCCCGGCCAGCGCGTCCTGGGGCACCTCGGCGGCGTCCTGCGTCGGAGCGGGCAGTATTGCACCGAATGAGTCGACGCTGAACAGGCTGCCGGTGGACTCGTCGAGCAGGCCCACGGACATCGGGTTGTCGTACAGCGGCGGCGCGACGGCGCGCAGGGTGCGGTCTCCCACCCACAGCCGATCGCCCGGACGGATCGCATGGACGCGATCGAGCGGGACCGGCCACCACGTCGACATCCGGATCGCCGAGAAGGCGTGGGTGACCAACCGGGCCTGGGGTGCCGCTGCCAGGACACGTTGGACGGCGCCCGTGTGGTCGGCGTCGTCGTGTGTCAGCCACAGCCACTTCAGGTTGGCCAGGCCGACAACGGCGTCGACCGCATCGAGGAGTTCGTCGCCGGACTGACCGAGACCGGTGTCGACCAGCACCGGTTCCTGTGCGGCCAGCACGAAGGCGTTCACTGTCAGCACCTCCGCAGGACCAATCGGCAGGGTCGTCGGCAGCACGTGCACGTCGGGTGCGGGGTGGTAGATCTCTTCCATCGGAGCCTCCTGGATTGCGTTCGTCGCCACCCCGGAGGCGTTCAGTTCGAGCCCGGCACGTTCAGTCAGGACTGAACGATCCAGCGAACCGGGTCGTCGGCCGCCGGCTCGAAGGCGCAGTAGAGGCCCGTGCGGATCCGTCGGTCCAGCACCTGGCCCGCAGCTGGCAGCTCCGCACCGATGCGCGCGACCGCGGTGCGCACCGAGCGGGTGACGTTGAGGCGGGCGCGCTCCGCCGCCGACGACGCCGTGCGGCTCCGGCCGGAGAGGCCGAAGGCCGAGGCGAGCTGGCCGACGAGCACGTCACACTGCCGCTGCAGGCCTGCGGCCCGGTCGTCGGCGCCGTCGGCAAGTGCCTCCTCCACGGCTGTGCGCAGCTCCTCCACCCGGTGGCGGTAGGCCCGGCGGGCAGCCGAATCGAGCAGCTCACCCGCGTCCCCCAGGTGGTGGCGGTCCGGGCCGTCGACCGCGACGCCCTCGACCTCGTCGACGAGGTCCAGTACGTGGCGCTCGACCCCCGGAGCGCGGATCAGCTCGGCCAGGTAGCGCAGCCCCTTCGTCGCGGGCAGCCGGACTCTCACCCGGTCGCAGCTCACGCTCCAGACGGCTCCGTCGCGGGTCAGCAACGCCGTAGTGCCCGTGGGCGGCGCGGTCCTCGCGAAGCGCTGCAGAAGGGCGGTGTCACGGGCGGGGAGTGCCACGTCGAGCCCGGCCAGGACACTGGTGGCGCGGGCCACCTCCACGGTGGCCGCCGCCCGGTTGCCGGCCTTCTCGTGAAGGCGAACCAGGCCGAGGAGCAGCTCCACCCGGAGGACTGGCAGGCCGCTCGGCACGGCATCCAGGGCCTGCTCCATCGTGCTGATCGCCTCGGCCAGGTCTCCCGAGGCGGCCAGCAGGAGGGCATGCGCGCGGCTCGCCTGCGCGCGGAGGCGAGGCACGTCCAGCCCACGGGCCCGCTTCATCAGCTCGTCGCACGCTGCTCTCGCGGCCTCGACGCGTGCGGCCGCGAGCTCGGCCTCGGCCACCAGGGCGAGCAGCTCGACGCCCCGTAGGCGGTCAGACCCGACCATCCGCAGGCCACGCGATGCAGTGGCGTGCGCCAGGTCGACCTCCCCGCGGGCCAGGTGAAGCCGCGCCACCGGCAGCAGGGCCTGCATATGGGCGTCCTTGCCGACGAGCAGAGCCTCCGCATCGGCCAGGAGCCCCTGCCTGATCCGCAGGTCGGCCAAGGCGATCGCGGGATGCCAGCTGGGGATCGGCATGCACGCCTCGAACTCCGCTATGGACCTGGCCAGGAGCGACTCCGCCTCACTCCACCGGCCCAGCTCGATGAGGGCGGTGGCCTGGACGGCGGCGCAGTGGCCGTTGAGGAGGACCCCGGGTCCGGGTGCAGGGCCGATCAACCCGACCCGGCGCAGGTCGTCCACCCAGTGGCTCGCGCGGTCGAACTCCGCCGAGAAATAGCAGGCGGTGAAGAACGAGCACACCCCCATGGCCGCCGCGTCGCGGTCGTCGGCAGGGCCGCACCAGAGCGCGATGGCCTCGTCGAGCATGAACATGCCCTCGGTGACCTCGCCCGCCTGCACGCAGGCGAGACCTCCGTCCGCGAGGGCCTTGGCCTCGAGGTTGACGTCGCCGAAGCGGCGTGCCCGGTCGAGCGCGAGCTCGGCCTTGGAGCGCAGCTCGCTCGGATCGTCCACGTCGCAGCCCGCGCCGGCGATCGCGACCCAGCCCTGCTCGAGGCAGTCCGGTTCGTCGCGCAGCAGGCGGGCGGCCCGACGGAACCAGACCCTGGCGGCGGTGCGGTTGCCGACGTACGTCTCGAAGGCCCAGCCGAGGCGGGCACACGCGACCGCCGCCTGCCGGACGCTGCCGGCATCGGTGAAGCCGCGCAGCGCGGCGGACAGCTCGTCGATCCCCGCCTGGACCTGTCCGCTCTGGAACGCCGCGAGGGCATCGTAAATCGCGACGCCCACGTTGACACCAGGCTCAGTGGCCACCTTGAGAGTCTACGGTCGCAGCGACGCCCCTCGGACCCATTGTCAGTACATGGTGGCCCGCCGAACGGCGCTCACGGAAGGGCCGGCTCCGTCGCACGCTGACCGAGAAGCGGGCGGCCCCTCGGACACATGCGAACGATGTGGCCAAGCTCGCGGTCTCATGTACTCCGGGCCTATCTACGCGGTGGACGAAATCGAAGTCATCTGCCCGTGGTGCATAGCTGACGGCGGCGCGGCTCGAGAGTTTGATGCCGACTTCACGACGGTCGACGGGGCGCCGCCGGACGTTCCTATGGCCGTGCTGGACGAAGTGCTGCACCGCACCCCCGGGTTCGCTGGGTGGCAACAGGAGCGGTGGCTCTTCCACTGCTCGGATGCCGCTGAGTACCTCGGCCGGGTGGGCTATGGGGATGTGGCCAACGTGCGGAGTGTGCTCCAGGCCCTGGCCGCCGACGGGTGGGATAGCGAGATTCTCCAGTACATGAGAGCCGACGGTGACCTGACCGGTTACCTGTTCCGCTGTCGCCATTGCGGGACCAAGCTCGCCTACGCCGACGCTTCCTGATCCCACGCCGGGCCAACCTCGTCCGTGCCGACCTCACGAGAGTCGACCTTAGCGGCGAGTTTGCGCAAGATGCGTACCACGCTCAGCTGCGGCTCCGCGGCTCGGGGTGGACGGGTCGTGCGGAATGAGCACTATCGTTTCCGGTATCAATCTCAGCACGACAAGGCCACGATCGATGTGTCCCTGCGGGCCCAACGGGATGAGGTGGGCATGGCTACCGAGTCGTCGTACACGATTGCGCCTCTCAGCCCCGAGACGTGGCCGGCCTTCGACGCGCTAGTGCAGCGGCACAACGGCATCTTCGGGGGCTGCTGGTGCATCTGGTTTCACCCTGACGGGCCCGAGCGCGGCCAGGGCGCGGAGGCCAACCGAGCTCTGAAGAAGGCCTACGTCGAGCAAGGCAAGGCACACGCCGCACTCGTGATGGACGGCGACGAGGCCATCGCGTGGGCTGAATACGGCACCCCGGCCGAGTTGCCCACCCTCCACCACCGTAAGGGGTACGACGCCACCAAGACCGCGGATCCCGACTACCGAATCACCTGCGTCTTCGTCGACAAGCGCCACCGGCGACGGGGCGTGACGGAGCTGGCGATCACTGGTGCGCTCGACCTGATTGCCCAGGCCGGCGGCGGGCGGGTCGAGAGCTATCCCCACGACCTGACCGACCAGATCAAGAAGATGTCATCGTCGTTCCTCTACAACGGCACCCGTCGGCTCTACGAGCGGCTCGGCTTCACCTACGACCGGCCCAAAGGGCTGAAGAACTGCGTCATGGTGAAAACGGTCGATCCTGCATGAGGCCGGAGACGTGCACCAGGATGCCAGCCGGGCTGCATCGCGCTTCTGGGGAATGGGCGTCGACGAGTCGAAACAGATGAGTGAACCCGTCGCGCCGCGCCAATGTGACGTCGCTGTACGCCGCTCGTCCAACGCGGGATGAGAGTGCGTTCGCGCCTAGGGTGCAAGCATGGTCGCCAAGATTCCGATCTCAGTCGCTGTACTTGTGCGCGACGGTCTCGTGCTCCTGGTGCATCGCCACCCATCGCGTCGGTGGTATCCCGACTGCTGGGACCTCGTCGGCGGGCATGTCGAGTCGGGCGAGTTGCCTCATCAAGCCGTCAGTCGGGAATGCCTCGAAGAACTCGGTGTCCACGTCCACGACCCCGTACCCATCCCGATGACGGTCAGTGACCCCACCCTCGACATGCACGCGTTCCTCGTCACGCGCTGGGACGGAGAACCTGTCAACGCCGCACCCGAGGAGCACGACGATCTTCGCTGGGTCCGGCCCAGCGATCTCGCAGACTTGACGATGGCCCACCCGGCCAGCCTGTCGAGCCTCCTGAGCGCCGTCCAGGTCGCGGCCGATTAGCCGCTACGAACCCTCCGCTCATCGGCATGCCGGTGCGCCTCGCCCAACCCGGACGCGGGCGGTCGTTGCCGAAGGCAAGGTTCGCCATGTCGGCATCTGCGAGGCGTCGGCCGCGACCATCCGCCGAGCCCACGCCGTACATCCGCTCGCTGCGGTGCAGTCGGAGTACTCGCTGTTCGCCCGCGACCCGGAGACCAATGGCGTACTCGACACGTGCCGTGAGCTGGGCATCGGGTTCGTACCGTACTCCCCGCTCGGCCGCGGATTCCTCAGCGGCGAGATCACCAGCGTCGACGACCTCGCACGCGACGACGTACGACTGACACTGCCGTGGTTCTCCCCCGCCAACATCGCCCACAACGTTCGCGTCGTACAGACCTTGCGACGGCTTGCCGAAGCGAAAGGAGCCAGCACCAGTCAGTTGGCCCTCGCATGGGTGATCGCGCAAGACACATCAACACCGCGAGCCCCCACGGCATCACAGCCGGCGCCCGCAACACACTCCCCCAAAGCCTCGCCACCACCGGTCGATAGCGGAGACCTCAGCGGCTGCCAGTGCTCACGACTGCGAGCATCTCCTGGACTGCACCCTGCGGGTCGGTGATCGGGGCTTGCACGTGCCGTACGACGCCATCGTGGTCGATGAGGATCGTGACGCGCTTGAGCCATTCGCCGCCGCTGGCACGGAACACCGGCAACCTCAACGCGGTTGCCGCGCGGCCGTCTTGGTCCGAGGCGAGCAGGTAGGGCAGCTTCGCGTGAGCTGCGAAGGCCGCCTGTTGGTCGGGCCGCTGGCTGCTCACACCGATCACCTGAGCGCCTGCGGCCACGAATTCGTCGTGGGCCTTGGCGAAGGACAGGCACTCCAACGTACAGCCGCGAGCGCCCGGGATATCGCCCCATCCTGGCGGATAGCCGTTCGCGTGTGGCGGCCAAGCCGCCGGGAAGAAGAACAACACCGTCGGCCGGTCGCCTGGCAGCACCACGGGTCCCCCATCGTGACCAACCAGTTCCAGAGACGGCAGCCGGGTGCCGACAAGTCGCTCGAGGCGCTGAACCTCGAGGCTCGCCGGTGCGGCGCTGGCCGAACCGTCGCCCATCACATACCGCGTGCCGAAGTCCTGCAGCGCGAGCAGCACCGGCAGCAGTCCTTCACCCATCGACGTCAAGACGTAGTCGTATCGCGGCGGCCGATCTGAGTACGCGCGCCGCTGCAGAATCCCCTGCTCCACCAGGCGGGCCAGCTTCTCCGCGAGCGCGCGTCGGCTGATACCGAGCTCGCGTTGCAGGGCGTCGAACCGGGTCACCCCAGCGGCGGTTTCCCGGACCACCAGCAACGTCTGCCAATCGCCGACCACGCCCAGTGCCTGCGCGATACCGCAGTCGGTCTCGGCAAGATCCTCGTGGCGCACGGAGTCAGCTCCTGGGAATCGGCGTGGCGTCGACCGCCATCATCGCATAGGGTTCCAATTCGGAACCCACTCAGACAGGGGGCAGGATGAGGCGCGACGCCGGGGCGTTCTGGAACTACTGGGGCGCGAGCACGCTCAGCAGCACGGGCACGGCGGTGACCGCCGTCGCGCTGCCGCTGACCGCGGTCACGGTGCTCGACGCGACGCCGTTCCAGCTCGGCCTGGTCGCGGCCGCGTCGTACCTCGCCTGGGCCCTGATCGGCCTGCCCGCCGGGGTCATCACCCAGCGGCTCCCCCTCCGTCGTACGCAGATCGCCTGCGACCTCGTCCGGGCCCTCGCGATCGCGTCGGTTCCCGTCGTGTGGTGGCTCGGCTACCTCTCCATCGGTCAACTCGTCGCGACCGCCCTGGTCATCAACTTCGCCGAGGTCCTGTTCTTCGCCGCCAGTTCGACGTTCATGGTTTCGGTGGTTCCGAAGGACGAGCTCAACGCACGCAACAGCCTGATGTCGGGCACCCACGCGGTGACACAGCTGGGTGGACCGTCCCTGGGCGGTTTGCTCGTCCAGCTGATGGGCGCGGTGCCGGCGTTGTTCGTCGACGCCGTGTCGTACGTCGCGTCCGCCGTGCTGCTTCGGCGGCTCCCTGAACGCAATCCGGTGGACTCTGGCGAAGCGCGTACGAGTATGCGGGCCATGATCGCCGACGGATGGCGGTTCGTGTCCCGCCATCCGGTGATGGCTCCCGCGACCTGGTGGGCCTGCGTCGTCAACTTCGTATGCGGCGCGCAGCTGGCGCTGTTCGCCGTCTACCTGGTGCGGAATCTCGAAGCCCCGCCCGGAGTGGTGGGACTCCTGCTGGCAACCGAAGGCGTGGGCGCGCTGGTTTTCGCGTCACTTACTCCGTGGCTGGTCCGGCGGATCGGCTCGGCGCGGGTACTGCTCGCCGAAGGGGTGCTTGGCGCCGTGGCGGCCACGATCATCCCGTGGGGGCACGGTTTGACCGGCTGGATCTTGTTTGCCGTCGGCAACTGCCTGTTCGCCGGGTCGGTCGTGCCGGGCAGCGTAGTGACTCGCACCTACCGCCAGGTGGCCAGCCCGCCGGAACTGTTGTCGCGGGTGATGGCGACCGTACGGTTCGTGTCCTGGGGGTTGATCCCGGCCGGTGGGTTGGCCGCCGGCGGGCTGGCGGAGGTGATCGGCGTACGGACGACACTGCTGCTCACTGCGCCCTTGATGTTGCTCGGGCCACTGCTGGTTTGGGCCAGCCCGATTCGCCACCTGCGGAATCTCGAGGACTACGAGACCGAGCCGGCAGCGTCGGGCCATACAGTTGCCCAGGGCAACTAGCGCGGCCGTCAAGCCCGGCGAGCTCAGGTGGGGCGCTGGTCCGGCCAGGTGATGGCGCTCTCGTCGATCGGGTCGCCGAGCCTGGTGACGGCGTCGGGGTGGAGGATGCGCTGGTCCTTCAGCCGGGCCGCGACGATGCGCGCCACCTCGATGGCGCCATGGGCACGGAAGTGGGTGTTGTCGATGATCCCTTCCGGGTAGTTGGGGTTCTCCCCCGGGGCCAGCCAGAGGAAGTGATCCTTGGTCCGCTCCGGTCCCAGCTCCTGCCACTGGTTCATGCTGAGCGCGGACAGGTCGATGACGGCGACGTTCAAGGTCTCACCGAGTTTCTTCATGGCTGCCGGATATTCGCCATGGCTCGGTACGGCGGTGTCGCCCGAGAAGCGTCGGCGCTCTACCGACGTCACCAGCACCGGTGTCGCGCCGTGGGCCCGCGCGGTCTCGACGTACTGCGTCAGATAGTCCTGGTAGGTGGTGTACGGATCGGTTCCCCGAGCGGGATCGGTGATCTTCTCGTCGTTGTGGCCGAAGGAGATGAGCAGATAATCGCCCGGCCGGATCTTGGACGCGATGCGGGACAGGCCGCCGAGGGCGATGAAGCTCTTGGAACTGGCACCAGCGATCGCCTCGTCGTCGACGCGTACGTCGTGGTTGAGGAAGAGCGGAAGAGCTTGCCCCCATCCGGTGCGGGGCGCCTCGGCCGCCGCGTAGATCGAGGCGGTCGAGTCACCCGCGACGAAGACCGTGAACGGTCGTTCGCTGTCCGGGCGGGCCGACTGTGCCGAAGCTGGGCCGGCGGCGGCGACAACGAGCATCGCCGAGGTGAGCACGATCGGGACCCATCGCCTCACCGCGTTACGTTGGAATCGCATGTCGAATCCTTTCCGTCGATGGCGCCCGTCGGTTGACGCGGGCGGTACCACGAGCCGGACCCGAGCGGTCCGGCGACACAGGCTCCGGGAGCCGAACTCCCGGAGCCTGCCGCGAAACGTCAACTACGCCAGGGCGCCCAGCCGTCGGTGCCGTTCAGGTAGGCCGCGGGCGTATGCGCCTTGGCCTCCGTCCCTTTGAGCTGGGGCCGACCGTCGACGGGCTCGTCGCCCACCGCCCCTGGGCCGGTGTTGGCGTGCTCGAAGAACTCCGCATCCCGCCAGGAGTAGCCACTCATGTCGGTCCAGGCCGGTGTGCCGATATGGGCACCGAGCCAGGATTCACGGACCACCACGGCGGGGTCGACCAATGGGTCGCTGCTCGGGTGCCAGGGCCGGCCCAAGAACACCGTGCCCGGAGCCGCCTCGGAGACGAAGCGGCATTCGGTGAACAGGAACCCGCGCCGCCCCTCGGGGGTTGAGGCAGCCGTGACGTAGCCGTTGACCCTGGAGCCGCGGTCGACCGAGTTGATGGTCGACCGGTCGAACACCGCGGTGGCGCGACCGTAGACGAAGTCCACATCGCCCTCGATGAAGGAGTGGCGGACGTAGACCCGGGAGATCACATCCTTTCTCGGTGTGTCGGCGAGATAGGTGTCCTGGTTGCCCAGCAGCCGGACATTGTCGAGCATGGTGCGATCGCCGGTCGTTCGCAGGGCCAGCGCCTGGCTCGATCCGTTCGCCTTCTCGTCGTAGGCGTTGAGGATCGTCAGGTCCTCGAACCGCACGTTCGCCGCGAGGCTCCCGAGGGTGGCGGAAAGATTCGCGCCGTACGTCCCGCCGTAGAACTTCGCTCCGCCGGCCGGCAGGTCGTACTGGAGGATCGCATCGGCCGGGTTTCCGCTCTCGCCCCGGATCGTGACACCGTCCGCGTCCGGCCAGAGCCGTACGATCTCCCGGTAGTTGCCTGGCGCAACGAGCACCGTGACCGGGTGGTTCGCCCGTGCGGCCGCGCCGACCGCGGCACTGATGCTTGCCGTGTCACCCGAGCCGTCGAGCGCCACGCGCACCTGATCGCCGACCACTTCATCGGTGGCCATCGTTCCCGCGTGAGCCATCACCAGGCCGGCCACGCCATCCACGGGATCAGCGTTGTAGGCGTAGAAGGAGGCGGGGTCGAAGGTCGGGCCGGTGTTGTCGCGACGCCCGTGCGTTCCGGTGAACCGGTTGCCGCGGGAGTGCAGCTTCGAAGCCGGATCCTTGACGACGATCGGGTCCTCCGCGTTCGCGTACACGCTGTTCTCGACGACCAGCCGCGACGCTCCCCGCGACATCGTCCCGTACTGGCCGATGCCGTCGAGGTAGTTGTTGTAGAGATGGCCCGCGGCCACGTTGTCGATGCTCGCGTTGCGCTGGTAGGTGTTGGTGATCCAGTTGTGGTGCAACGTGATCGTGGTGACGACGTTGCTCGTCCAGCCGACGCCGATCGCCTTGTTGTGGTCCCGGAACACGTTCCACGACAGGGTTACGGCGGTCGAGTCCTTCCGTACGTCGACCAGCCCGTCGCCCAACCGGGCGAACTCGTTGTGGTCGATCCAGACGTGGCTGGACGTGTCGACCCGGATGCCGTCGTTGTCGTTGTCGGGCCGCTTACCGTCCCAGTCGCCCGGGATATAGGAATCCCGGAACACCAGGTTGCGGATGATGACGTTGTCCACACGGTCAACGAACAGGCCGCCTCCGACCAGGGCAGCGTTACGTCCGATGCCCGCGATCGTCTTGTCAGCGGCGACCTTGATCATGGAGCCCCATGGCTGCACGGCGATCTCTCCGCTGACCAGGATCGTCAGCGGCTCCGGGCTGACGGCCGCGCGGGCCAACTCTGCCGCCGTGGTGACGGTGACCGTCCGGCCGCCGGTGCCTCCAGTCGTCCCGCGGGGGTGCTCGGCGTCTGCCGTTGAGGCGAATCCAGTTGCCAGCGGCGACCACACTGGGCCGTCGGTACTCGTGGTCGAGGGAGCGCCCATCGATGTGAGCAGCGCGGCGGCGGCCACGTTCGGATCGGTCGGGTCCGCTCCGGCACTCAGCCGGCCTGCTCCTGCCCACGATTCAACCGCCTGCCGCGCGAGATCCGCGGGCTGGATGACGCCGTGCGGGCCGGCCGTACCTGCGACGACGCCGGACAGCGGCGCCTCGGGGTGGGCAGCGTTGTAGGCGGCGAGCACGTCGGTCTCGCGGCCGTTCACCCAGGTCCCAACCGCATCGATGCCGGTGCCGCCCCAGCCGTGGATGATGTCGGCCGCCTCGACGCCTGCCGCGAGCTCGAACGTGTTCTGCCGGGCGATGATGCTCGACTCGACACCGACGCCCCACGAGTACTCATAGTGGGCCGGGTCGGTCACCCGGTAGAGGTTGTCGTAAACGTGCGCTTGGCCGAACCGCAGCCGGGGCGCGCGCTGGACCAGGTCCACGAATTCGTTGTGGTGCAGGGTGACGCGGATTTTGCCGCGGTCGGCGGTGACCGTGTCGCCGTTGCCCCACAGCATGGACTTGTCGTGGCCGGCCAGCCGGCTCCACGAGATCGTGACCAGGTCGGCCTGGCGCACCACGTCCAGCAGGCCGTCGTGCCGCAGGAAGCGCTGTCCGAAGTACTCCGGCTGCTCCGCGTCGACGGTCTCCCCGTCGTCCAGCGTCAGGTGGTCGAGCCACACGTGCGTCGACCCGCTCACCACCAGGTTGTCGTACTCCGTCTTCCAGGTCTCGCCGTTCCAGCCGGGGAAGCAGTCGTACGCGTCGGAGATCCGCAGGTTCCGGATGATGACGTTGCTGACCTTCTCCACGTCCACCTGCAGCCCGGTCAGGCTGACCTGTCCGGCACCGATGAGAGTCGTGTTGGACCCGACCCTGATCTTCACCTGTTGGCCCTGGGCGGCTGCCGAAGCCTTGCGGGCGAGCTCCATCGGACCTGAGGCCGGACCGGACCAGTGCGCCGGGTCGAAGGCCTGAAGGTAGTTCTCCAGCGTGTATCCGTCACGCTGATAGTCGACGCAACTGATCGCAGTGCCGTCGGCCCGCCGGCGTGCGTCGATGTCGCCGATGACGCGGACGATCTTGGGTACGTCTCCCTGCACCGCGGCGGCGAGCTCGTCGCGGGTGTCGACGTCGATGACGTTGCCGGGCGCCGCGTCCGCGCCGCCCGTCGTACCGCCGTCGGCTGAAGCCCAGCCGTCTCCAGGCGCGAGCCTTTGGCGATCGAAGTCGGGCGTCACGGCCGCAGCGGACTGACCTGGATCGGCCGCCGCGAGCTGCGGTGAGGGGGTCGCGAGCACGCTGACCAGAGCCACTGCGGCGCAGGCGACGAGGAACGAACGGGCCTTGGGGCGGATTGGCGGGGTCGGCTCAGCTGATGTGAAGTACATCCTTCGCCTTTCTGATGGGCGGTGGGCTCAACCGTCGGGGACAGCCTTCGTCCACTGCTGGGGAACCGGTTTCTCAGAGGCTAATGGCGCACTCGCTGTTCGGCAAGGTCTCGCCAGCCAGCGAAGGGAATTCTCACCACGATCGGGTGAGGGACCGGTTTCTGACCAACCGGGGTTCGGCGATTTCAGCCGGCGGTACGACGTGCCGAATCCACCCGGGCCACGGCGAGTGCCGCCAGGTCGGAGGCATCCGCCTGACTGAGCCGTCGATCCACGACGAGCGCGACCAACGAGGTGTCGAAGGTCTCGCCTGGCGCCAGCACTCGCGCCGAGTCCCACGCCAGCGAGGGACCGGCGCCGACGTAGTCCGACAACCGGACGAACCACGGCAGCGGCTCCTCGGCATCCTGGACCAGTACGACCGACGTCCACGTGTCGCCGTACAGGGCACTGACCACCAACCACGGCGACTTCGAGCCGTGCGCGTCCGACTCGCCGGTGCCGTCGACGGTGAGGAGCTCGGTGCGTTCAGCAAAGGGGAAGCGCCAGAAGATGCCGCCGTACCCGGCTCCTGGGCGGCCGTTGACGGCCGGGCTCGCGATCGTCGCGCCGGACGGCGCCGTCAGCGCGCTGTGCCAGCCCAACGCCCAGGCCTCCGCTTCGGCGATGAGCACACCGGTGAGTCGGCGTTCCTCGAGCAGTTGCTGGCGATCGTTCTGATCGGCCCAGATGATCCGGTCGACCAGCCCGGCTGTCCCCTCCACGGTCAGTCGCGTGCTGATCTGCCGCCCATGGTTCGACAGCAGGGTCGGGCCCTGCCCGGGCAAGAACGTACGGCCACCCCAGTACGTCGTTCCATCCACGTCCGCCACTGTCAGGGACAGCCCGTACTGGTGTCGATGGTCCACCGGGCTCGTCAGGGTCAACGCTCGGCCGGACAGCGAGTGGACCGGGTGCAAGTGCGGCCTCGGGCTGTGGACCCGCGGCATGGCCGCGCCGCTCACGTAGTGCGTCAGAGGTACGTCGAGGCCTTCGAACACGGCACCGTCATCCTCGAGCTTCCACTCGGCGGTGAGCCCGTTGTCCAGATTGCGGTGAATCAGGCCGGCTGTGCCGGACGAAGGCGCGCCGAGGCGCCGGGCCGGGGGCACTGGTCCGGTGCTCGAGCGCACCACCAAAGAAGGCTCGATGACCTCGACCTCACCCGGCTCGACGCCCGCCGTTTCGATGCTCGCGATCAATCGTGCCCAGGCGCGCCGGCCGACCTCGGCCTGTGGCACCACCGCGGTCGTCAGCGACGGCGTGGCGAAACGCGCCAGTTCGATGTCGTCGAAGCCCGTCACCGAGATGTCCCCAGGCACCGCGACACCAGTCTCGTTCAGCCTGGCGAGCAGGCCGAAAGCCACCAGATCGTTGAACGCCACGACCGCGGTGGCGCGGGATTCCAGCACCTGGTCAGCCACCCGGTAACCGGCATCCACCGTCGAGCCACCCGCGATGGTTCGCACCCGCAGGAACGGATGCCGGGTCCGGGCTTCCTCCAGGGCTTTGGCCCGCACGTGGTGGGACGCGGCACTCGGCGGCCCGGCGACGTACGCCAGATCCTGGTGACCGTTCTCCACCAGATGATCCACCAGCAGGCCTATCCCCATGGCGTAGTCAACCGTCAGGGCCGGCACCCCCTCGACCAGCCGGTTCAACAACACGGCCGGCTTCACCTGCGGCAGGAGAGCGAGCAACTCCTCCTCGGGCATCCTCGGAGCGGCAAGGATCACCGCGTCACAACGAAGACGTGCCTCCAGCGCCACCTCGGCCTCCCGGGCCGGGTTCTCCACCGTCTCAGCGACGAGGATGCGATATCCCATCTCGTCGGCCGCCGCCATGGCGCCGCGCAGGAGTTGCTGGAACATCGGGTTGCCCAGGTCGGGAACCACCAGGGCAACGGTATTGGTACGGCCCAGGGAAAGGCCGCGGGCCAGCTTGCTCGGCCGGTACCGCAGTTGGTCGGCGGCGGCGTGGACACGGGCCGCGATCTCGGGTGCGACGTTCGCCTGGCCGTTCATCACCCGGGAAACCGTGGAACGCGAGACCTGCGCGGCCCTTGCGACCTCGCCGATGGTCGTGCCGCTCTTGAGTTGCCGTGCCATCTAGACCCTGCCCTCCCCTGATCCCATGCCCACGCGAACCGCGTGGAACGTGGCGTAGCCTCCCACGACCTCTGCCGCAGTATCGTCTCCCGCCATCAGGCTGACCGTGCGGATCCCGCCCGGCGTGCCGAGCGGGGCAGCCGCGAACAGTCCGACGTCCGCACCGATCCAGCGTCCCGCCTGGGCGGTGAACGAAGACGGAACCTGCTGCCATTCCACGCCTCCGGAAAGACGCCAGGCAAACGTCACCACCCCTCGCGCGTCGCACCGGGCCCGCAACTCGACCTCGTCGTCATCCTCCGGCAAGGCCGCCTGGGCCAACGTCTGCTCCCCCGGACCGTCGATCGATCGCCGGCAGAGCACGTGGAATCCGCCCGGCGTCCGCATCAGACCGATCCACGCGTACGCCGCACCGAGAACCACCAGTCCGGCCCTCGCTCCGTCCGGCGCAGGGCCGAGTCGCGCGGACGTGACCCATTCCGAAGGCTGACCGGGCAGCGGCTGACCCAGTACGTGACCGAGCCGGCGTAGATCACCGAGGTCGTCAGGGACCAGGCGAAGGCGCAGCGTCCCGTCTCCTGGAAGGACGTGCCAGTTGGGCTCGGGATTCGCCTGCCAATGCCACTGCAGCCCTAGCTCGGTGGACTCGAAGGCGTCGCTACGGACGGGCTCCCGCTGTTCAGCCGGTGGCGAGGCCAACGCCGGGCGGACGTGGTGTAGCACCGGTTCTCCGGTCGTCGCTCCCGGCGGCGCCGCGCCGATGACCGGCCAGCCGTCCGCGTCCCACGTCATCGGCTGAAGGTGGACCACCCGGCCGAACACCCCACGGTCCTGGAAGTGCAGGAACCAGTGTTCGCCTTCAGGCGTGTCGATCCACGCCCCTTGATGGGGCCCGTTCACCGGGGTGCTGCCCTGCGCGAGCACCACCCGGTGCTCGTAGGGACCGTAGACCTCCCGCGACCGGAACACCGATTGCCATCCGGTAGCCACTCCCCCCGCGGGTGCGAAGATCCAGTACCACCCGTCGCGGCGGTAGAACTTGGGACCTTCCAAGGTTCGGCAGCCGGGAATCTCGTCCCCGTCGACGACAGTGTGCGGCGTACTCACGACGGCTTGGAGGTCCTCGGTCACCTCGACCACGCTGAGGCGGTTCATGTGACCGCTGCGGCTGTGAGCCCATCCGAACACCAGGTACGCCAGGCCGTCGTCGTCCCACAGCGGGCAAGGATCGATGAGACCGGTCCCCGCCATCAGCAGCAGCGGCTCGCTCCACGGTCCCCGCGGATCAGGCGCGGTGAGGACGTAGATGCCGTGGTCTGGATCCGGGTACGTCAGGTGGAACAGGCCGCGGTGATGACGGATGCTCGGCGCCCAGACCCCACTGCCGTGCCGCGGGATGCGGTAGTGCTCGACGGGCGGAACCTGCGGTAGCGCCCGCGCCACGATCTCCCAGCTGACCAGGTCGGTCGAGTGCAGGATCGGCAGTCCCGGGGCCCGGTTGAAGCTCGACGCCACCAGGTAGTAGTCGTCGCCGACGCGCACGGCGTCCGGGTCGGGCCAGTCCGCGTCGAGCACCGGATTCACGTAGCCGCTCATCGCATCCTCTCGCCTCATATCCCCGATCCTAACCTATAGGAAACCGGTTCCCGAGCTGTTATGGTCCGATTTCGTAAACCGGTTTCTCACCGGAGTCATGACAAAGAACGTCATCGTAGAGAGAAGGCGGACCATGAACCAGCGACGTGTCAGCGGTCTCGCCGCTGTGGCGGCGGCAATGGCCATCGGTCTCGGCGCCTGCGCCGGCCCGGGCGGTACCAGCGAGGCACAGCCCGGAACGGACGATTGGGGTGGTCCCACGGGCACGATCGAGTTCTGGGACACCAATGCCAACCCGCGGCTCACCGCGGAATGGGAAAAGCTCATCGCCAAGTTCGAGGACGCGAATCCCGACATCAAGGTCAAGTACGTCGGGCTGCCCAACTCGTCGTACCTGCAGAAGGTGAACAACGCGCTCGCGACCGGCGAGGTCCCCGATGTGCTGCTGATCGGCAACGACGTCGCCAACCTGATCGCCCAGAAGGCGCTGGCGCCGCTGGACGACGCGTTCAAGCAGGCTGGGCTGGAGGCGAAGATCGACCCGAAGATGGTCGAGAACGAGCGCCGGAACTCCGCCGACAAGGTGCTGTTCAAGCTCCCGCTGAGCGCCCTGTCGGACGTGATCTGGTACCGGACGGACTGGCTCAAGAAGGCCGGACTGAAGGAACCGGCCAGTTATGAGGAGTTCTTCGCCACCGCGAAGACGCTCACGAAGCCGGAGTCGAACCAGTTCGGCTTCGCGTTCCGTGGCGGCCCCGGTGCGATGCCGCCGATGTTCGCCATGACGTACGGCATGTCCGGGATCGGCGAGTTCATGACCAAGGACGGCAAGGCGACTCTGGACGCGCCGGAGAACGTCGCGGCCTTCAAGAAGTACATCTCCCTCTACGGCACGGTGAGCGCGAAGGCCGACCTGTCCAACGACTACGCGAAGATCGTCGCCGCGTTCGACGGTGGCTCGGCCTGGGCCACCCATCACAACCTCGGCTCCTACCAGGACCACCTCAAAGCCCTCGGCGGCGAGAACGTGGCCGGCGTGCAGCCGTTCCCCAACGCGGACGGCGTCGTCACCGCGACCTCGCCTGCCGTGTCGGGTCTCGGGGTCCTTGCCAAGAGCAAGCACAAGGCCGCGGCCTGGAAGTTCGCCGAGTTCGTGAGTACCGACGGCAACTCCCAATGGGCGGAGACCGTGGGCCAGGTGCCGGCGTCGCTTGAGGCGCAGAAGGCTCCGTGGATCTCGAAGGCTCAACCGCTGACGGAGATCGTCAAGGTGGCCGAGAACCCGAAGACGCAGTACATCCAGCTGCCCACCTACCTGCCCGACTGGGGATCGATCCTGAAGACCGAGATGGAGCCCGACTTCCAGTCCGTCCTGCAAGGCAAGCTGGGCGCGGAGGCCTTCCTGAGCAAGTACGCCGACCGGTTCGAAAAGGCGCAAGCCGAGTACGTCGAGCACGCGGGGAAGTAGCCGCGTCGCCATGCGGTCACCTGGCGAGCGTGTCGGTGAGGAAGGCCGCCGCCAGGTCCTGCATGGCCCGGTCGAACCGGTGCGGCCCGGGCAGCATGACACCGCGGTACGAACCGACGGCGCCCTCGAAGTGGCGGCGCAAGAGCGCGTCCGCATCCGCCATTCCCTGCGGAGGGAACAGTTCGTCATCCTCGGCATACAGGACGAGCTGGTGATGGCGTCGACGAGCGGCCGCCAGGTCCGGCCATTCTCTGTCCCGGCCGATCCCCGGCGTGGCGAGCAACCAGGAGTGCGCATCCAGGTAAGCCGGATACAGGGCCGCGAACGTGCTCATCATGCAGACCACCACGCTCGCCGAGACCTCCGGGGCGAGCGCCGCCAGGTGAACGGCTCGGCCTCCCCCACCGGAGAAGCCGACGACGCCCAGGCGCCGACGGTCCACGCCGGGCGTCGCGGCGAGAACCGATAGGGCGGTCAAGTCGTCGTAGGCGACCGCGCCTGCGAAGGAGGTACCCATCACGCCGGCGTACTTCGCCACCGTCGCCTCGTGCTCCGCCGCCGCAACGTCGTACACCTCATCCGGGCCTGGAGTCTGCCCGGTGTGCGACCACTGGGATCGGTAAGCCGCCATCGTGGTGCGCAGCCGCCAAGATGGCGGATCGAGCCGGAAGCCGCGTGATCCCCAGCCGAAGGCGTCGTGAGCCAGTACGGCGAAACCCTCGCGGGCCAGGCCATCCGCTAGCGCCTGTCCCTCGTAGCAGGCCGTACGGAGCCTCAGCGCACCCGGAGAAGGCGTCCTCGTCGTCACCAGTCGTTCCGCCCCTACGTGCTTGACGCCCGCGTGGCAGTGCAAGGCGAGTACACCCGGCAGTGGTCGGTCATCCGCGTGCTCGGGGCGTACGAGCCAGGCGCGGGTCGGTGGACCGAAGGCGGTCTGCCACGACAGCTCGGTGGTCACCAGGCCGTCATGGCGCCACCGGTCGACCTCGACCGGTGGCACCTCTGCCGGGGCGAGCACGCCAAGCGCCGTGGCCACGTCCGTGGTGACAGCGTCCCCGGCAAGGACTGGGCCGGCGCGCCAGACAGCGGGCCAGTCCTCGTACCCGCCGATCGCCGACGGGCGCCGCGACGCGCTCAGCCTTTCACCCCGCCGGCCGACAGCCCTTGAACCAGGAAGCGCTGCACGTAGGCGAAGACCAGAACCACCGGTACCACGGCGACGACGCCGCCGGCCGCGAGTGCCCCGAAGTCGACGCTGTACTCGCCGAGCATATAGCTGAGGCCGACCGGGATCGTGAACTGGTCCTGGGAGTTGAGGAACATCAGCGCGAACAGGAAGTTGTTCCAGGAGGAGATGAAGGCGAACGAGCTGATGGCCACCACACCAGGACGCAGAAGCGGCAGCACCGTCATCCGGAAGCCGCTGAACCTTCCGCAGCCGTCGACCCAGGATGCCTCTTCGAGCTCGATCGGGATGTTCCTGATGAAGCCCGCCATCAGGATGATCGACAGCGGCAGGTGGAAGACGGCATCGGCCACGACGATGCTCCACAGCGTGTTGATCAGATGAGTGGTCCGGAAGATGTCGAAGAGCGGGATCAGCATCATCGCGCCCGGTACGAACTGCGTGCACAGCATCAGCACCATGCATGCGTTCTTGCCACGGAAGCGGAAGCGGGCCAGGGCATAGCCGCCGGCCAGGGCGATCACGGTCGTCAGCAGCACCGTCAGCACCGCGATGATCACCGAGTTCTTGAAGAACACGCCGAACCCGGCACCGTTCCAGACAGTGTCGAAGTGCTCGAAGGTGAGCGGCCACGGCACGAGCGCGGTGGATCCGGTCTCGCGAAAGGCGAAGAGCAGGATCCAGTAGAACGGGATCAGGGTGAACAACAGGTACGCCGCCAACGGCAGGTAGATCGCCCATCGCGGCGCCCGTCGTGCCGCGGCGCTGCCCGTCGGCCGACGACCGGGCCGACGACCGGGCCGACGCGGACCAGCCGCCACCGTCTCCGTCGCGTCCTGCTCGGGGCCGGTCACCGCGGTCGCGCTGGTCATCTGGTCGTCGTTCCTCTCGGCGGTTCTTGCAACGGGAGTCATGCGGTCTCCTTCCCCGCGCGGGCGAGCCACAGGTAGGTGACGGAGCACACAGCGAGGATCACGAACGCCGACATGGTCAGCGCCGAGCCGTAGCCGAATTCCTTGGCGTCCACCGCCTTGCGGGCGACGTACAGCGGAAGGGTCATGGTGGCGTTGCCCGGTCCGCCGCCGGTCAGGGTGTAGAGCAGGTCGACGTTGTTGAACTCCCACACGGCCCGGAGCAGCGTGGACAAGATGATGGCGGCGCGCAGGTGTGGCAGCGTGATCGACCAGAACCGGCGGAACCGACCGGCGCCGTCGACCTCGGCGGCCTCGTACAGATCGCCGGAAATGGATTGCAGGTCGGCGAGGATGAGGATCGCGAAGAAGGGGACGCCACGCCAGAGCTCGGCCAGTACGGCGGCCCAGAAAGCCGTGCCCGGCTCGGTCAGCAGACTCGTGCCGTACGACCCCACGCCGGCGTCCGCGAGATAGCGTCCGAAGCCGGTCGTCGGGTTGTAGATGAGCAGCCAGATGGTGGTGGTCAGCACGCCGCTGACCGCCCAGGGCGAGAACACCATCGCCCTGGAAATGGCACGCCCGACGAAGGTCTCGTTGATCACCAGAGCCAGCGCCAGACCGAAGACCAGCTGCAGCGACACCTCCACCACGACCCACTGGGCGGTGAAGCGCAAGGACTGCCAGAACAGGTCGTCGCGCAACATCGTCGCGTAGTTCTCGAGCCCGATGAATCCGTTGTCCCACGGCTTGGTGACGTTGTACTTGTACAGGCTGTAGTAGACGACGCTGCCGATCGGATAGATCAAGAAGACCGCGAGGAGTATGCCCGCCGGGGCCAGCAGCAGGTACGGCGTCCACCGCTCCCGTGGGCGGTTCCGCTTCTGCCGCTGCTGCCGCTTCCGCCGCGGCGCATTGGCCGCCGGCGGCGCAGCGGTACTGAGCACGGTCATGAATTCTCCACTCTCGCCGGGAACGGGGAACCGGTTTCCCGTTAGTGAAACGTACTGGGCAGATGGCGTCAACATCTGACCGAATACAAAGATCGTGGCCGCCGTTCGGTCGGGGAACCGGTTCCCAGATGACGTAGGGGGCTCGTCTGCTTCGACTGCGGCGATCGCGGCTAGTTGCTCTGAAGCTCCGGCGTCCAACTCGGCTCCACCGAAATCGAGCCAGTCGGCGAACAGCCATACTCCGTACCAGCACACCGGTGATACACCCCGGCTCCGCAGGAGCTCGCTGAGTTCGAAGCGTCGCCCCTCCACCGCGGACGTCCAGCACCGTGGCCGGTTGTACCGGCAGATGCTTGAGCAGACGCTGGTGCATCACCTAGGTGCGCACGCGCCCTTTCACCGAGGGGTAAGCCTCATCGGCAAAGCATCCACGCGGACGCGCTTTGACGTTCCGATGTCCGGCAGGGCTCGGTGGAAGCAGGCGAATGGGGTCGGGTACCGGCTAGCTGGATGAACTGGAGGTAGCGATGCCTGGGAAGTCGGCGAACGTCAAGAACGAGAAGCAGTACGAAGCCCTCAAGGACAAGGGAATGTCCAAGGAGCGCGCGGCGAAGATCTCCAACTCGCCGAAGTCCAGCGAACACGGCGGCCAACAGAGCGGCAAGGGCAGTAGCAGCAAGCAGGGCGGGACTACTGCCCAGAAGAAGGAGGCCGGCCGCAAGGGCGGGAAAGCGGCAGCCAAGAAGAAGTGATCGACCCTCACGGGGTCGCGCTGCACGCTTGTGGTCCGCGTGAGCCGGTGCGCCCGGCACGAACCGGAGGCCTCTCGTGACCGATGCCAAGTCCGTCCGCCCCGCAGCGGGGGTGAGAAGGAGCCATCCGGTGTTGGGCGCGCCCTTGGTCGATGCGAGCGGCTTCCACGGATTCACGGGCACCCCGACGTACGGCGAGGGCGAGGGCGCACCCCTGGACGGCGCGCTACTGCGGTCGTTGTTCTCGAACACTGTTCGCGGGACCGTGGGGTTCGAGGAGGAACTGCTGCTGGTGCGCCGGGATGACTGGCTGCCTGCGGATGCCGCCGCCGTACTAGCGGGCATCGGCGACGCCCGGGTGAAGCCCGAGCTGCCGGCGTGCCAGCTCGAGATCGCCACTGCCGTCCACGCTGACGCGGCGGGTGCCATCGACGAGCTGCGTTCGTGTCGCGCATTGATCGCTGCCGCCTGCGGTCCCGACCTGGCCGCGATCGCCGCGCCCGTCCACCCTCTCCTCGGCGGACCCACCCCGCTGTCGCCCACGGAGCGAGCTGCCAGACTCGGCGCCCGCTACCGCGAGATCATTGGCCGGCAGCTCGTCTCGTCGTTGCAGATGCACCTGGCCTTCGGCGACGCCGACTGCACGCTGGGCGTCTATCACGCGCTGCGGGATCTTCTCCCGGAGCTCGCCGCGCTCGCAGGAGCCGCCCCATTCGCCGCCGGACGCGACACCGGCCTGTGCTCGGTCCGTCCGGTAATCGCCTCCCAGCTGCCCCGCCAAGGCGTGCCCCCAATCATCGCCTCCTGGGACCAACTCGCCGACGACCTCGCTTGGATGGTCCGAGGGGGCGCGGTGGCCGACGCGTCGGAGTGGTGGTGGGAGCTCCGACCACACCTGCGCTACGGCACACTTGAGCTGCGGGTCCTCGACGTACAGGCGACCACGGATCGGACCAGCGCGATCGCCCGACTCGTACACGCGCTCGCCGCCAGGCTCACCGACCTGCACCACCTCGGCGAGCTCCAGCCGCCGGCGCCGACTTGGCGGATCGCGGAGAACCGGTGGGCTGCGCTGCGCGACGGCGTCGGCGGGGAGCTCCTCGACCTCCGCACCGGCGAGGCCCGACCTACGCGCCGTTGCCTCCACGACCTGATCGACGCGACCGAACCGTACGCGCCGGGCGGCCTGGACGACGTACGGGCAATAGTGGAGTACCCGCCGGTCGAGCACCTCCGATCGCTCGGTCCCGAGGGCGTGGTCCCGTGGCTCGCCGAGGTGTTCACGTCATGAAATTGCTGACCCTTCCGGGCGTCTTCGCCCCAATCTCCGACTCGTGGATGCCGGCCGACGCCATCCGCCAGGAACCCCTCGGACCGGGTTCGAAGGCGCTCGACATCTGCACCGGGAGCGGAGTCCTCGCCCTCACCGCGGCGCAGTGCGGCGCGACCACAACCGCGATCGACGTCTCTCGGCGAGCCCTGCTCACGGTCCGGCTGAACGCCATCCGGTACGGCCTTCGCGTCCGAACGCTCCGTGGCCGGACGTTCGCACCCTGGGGCGCTGCTCCTCGTCCACTCGTCCCTCATCGGCACCGACACCACCTTGGAGCGGCTGCGCCGGGCCGGCCTGGTCAATGTCGAGGTGCGAGCGTGCAAGCGGGGGCCGCTGGGGTCCGCTGATGCGGGCGCAGCAAGCGGCGGGGACGATCCCCGCCGATGTCGACGAAGAATACGTCGTGATCATCCGGGCGACCGCTGCCGCTTCTTGACCAGCGAATGGCTTCCGTCGCACAAAGGCTTCAGGGCGGATCTGCCACAGCGGCACAGGGCGATCGTCGCGCGGCCGGGATCGATCACCGCGCCGCTCTCGTCGCGCAGCTCGAAGGTACCCCGGACGAGGAGCGGCCCATCCTCGTAGGCGCGGATGACGGCAACGTCGGTTGGCGGTTCACTCATCCGGTGCCGGTACCCGCCGTCAACCAAAAAGGCTTGAGGCCTCGATCCGTGGGGTACCGGCGCGGGGTCGAAGGAGGAACACCATGTACCTGCCCCCACCCCGCGGGCCGCTGACCAACTGGCTGACGAGCCACCTACGTGGCAGCCGGACCATTCCGCCACCACTGGTCGACGGCCGAGCCGGCCAACCGTGGGCCTACGATGACCTGCAACTGGCCCTGTGGTGCTGTTACGAGCTGCACTACCGAGGATTCGACGACGTCGACGACACGGCGGAGTGGGACCTGGACGTCCTGGCATTCCGTGCCGAACTCGAACGTCCCTGGCTCGAATGGTTGACCGCCAGCTACCGACCCGCCACCACCGGCGATCGGCCGTCCCAGTCGCTGCGGGAACTGTGCGCCGCTGACGACGGCCCCGAGCTCGCGGCGTACCTGCATCGTCACGCCGGCCGGGAAGAATTCAGGGAGTTCGTCCTTAACCGCTCGGTCTACCAACTCAAGGAAGCCGATCCGCACAGCTTCGGTATCCCCCGCCTCGACGGGCCGGCCAAGGCCGCACTGGTGGAGATTCAGGCCGACGAGTACGGCGGCGGCCGTCCGGAACGGATGCACGCCGAGCTGTTCCGTACGACGATGCGCTGGCTCGACCTGGACGACACCTACGGCCGGTACGTGCCCGAAGTCCCGGCCGTCACCCTGGCATTCTCGAACGTCATGTCGTTGTTCGCCGTGCATCGCCGTTGGACCGGGGCGCTGCTTGGACACTTGGCCGCCCTCGAGATGACCTCCACGATGCCGAACCGCCGGTACGCCGCCGGCGCGACCCGCCTCGGAGCCGACCCGGCCGCATCTCGATACTTCACCGAGCACGTCGAGGCCGACGCGGTCCACGAGCAGATCGCGGCCCATGACCTTTGCGATTCTTACGCCCAGGACCACCCCGACGCCGTCGGCGACATCCTGTTCGGAGCAGCCTGCTGTCTGGGCCTGGACAACCTGTTCGCCCAGCACCTCCTCGACAGTTGGGCCACCCCCTCCACCAAACCGCGCTGCGTGGCTAGCTGAGCACGGAATTCTTTCCTGTAGCGACCACCACTGTCTGGGGCCGGTGCGTTGGGGTATTGGAGCGCGATGAGTGCAGGAGCAACTACTGGCCGAACTCCCTTGCCAGCACTTTCAAGAACTGGCAAAGCCAGTGGCTTCAGCTTGTCTCTCCAGGCGAACCGGCACCACCGGCTACACGACCGGGAAGCGGGCGGCAGTGCGGTTCGACAACCGGCTCCACTTCCATCCCGGTCGATATCTGGCCGGGATCGCCGCCGCGGTCACGACCGGCGGTGGCATCGTGCTCGAGGAAACCCGAGTGACCGATCTCAAGCAACAACGTGACCGAACGGTGAACTGACCACCCCGATGGGAACCGTCCGCGCCAACCAGGTCGCCGTCGCGTCCCTGCTGCCCCCGGGCCTGGTCGGTGGCTACTTCGCCAGGCTGCGGCCGTCTCGTTCGTACGCCCTGGCCGTGCGCCTGAACCAACCCGCGCCTCGCAGCATGACGATCTCCATCGATTCGCCGACTCGGTTCACTCGTCCCTGGCTCACCCCGGCCCGAACTGACTGATCGTCGTCGGCAACGGCCATGAAACCGGCGCCGATCCAGACACCGAGGATGTACGCCGATCTGGAGGACTGGACCCGATCTACCTTTGACGTCGAGAGCGACGCCATTCGTATCGGTGACGCTCACCTGAAGGTCGGCAAAGAATTCATCGGCGGCCGCGTCCCTCAACGGACCCGCCGTCGAACCGCTCCAGCCACCGAACAAACCATCGCAAACCAAACCAGGCGATAGACCGGCCGAACGTACCTCCTATGGACCGGACCAGAGACTTGATCCGCAAGGCGTTGCACCGCTGACTGTGCACGCACCGCGGCCAGGCCGCAGGAGTCGGATCCGCCCATTCCGCCCGATAGGTGCACGCTGGGATCACCTGGCTGATCGGCGACGTCCGCGAGTTCTTCAATTCACTATCCAAATAGCACCTGCCGAACGCCCCGCCGCCGCATCCCCTACCACCCCGGTAGGCGAAATACGTCTCCTTGAAGGCGAAGGTGATCGCGCGACGGTCCACTCTGGCGCAGACGGTGATCCGCCGCTACGCACTGAGATAACGTGCGAGACGGTGCCCAAGCCCGGCCGGAACCTTGCGGCGCCGGCTCAGCCCACGAAGTGATGCGGGAAGCCGCCGTACGTCTCGACCGCCTGTTTGCGCTATTGTCCGCAACCATGTTCGGTGTGCGGGGCAGGACGGCCCATCTGGCGTGGTACCGGACCGATGAGGCGGCGGCCGAGGTTGCCTTCCTGCACGGCTTCTCCGACTCTGCGCAGTGCTGGGAGCCACTGATCGGCGCGATGCCTGGGATTCGGGCACTCGCGATCGATGCGCGCGGGCACGGTGAGTCCGGGCTTCCAGTGGAACCACTCCGCTATTCCGCACAGCGCGACGATGCCGCCCTCGTCCTGTCGAGCCAGCCCCGTGACGGCGGGGTGGTCGTGGTCGGCCACTCGATGGGCGCGATGTCGGCCGCCTACCTGGCCGCGTCGAGGCCGGACCTGGTCCGTGCGGTTGTGCTGGAGGACCCGCCAACTGGAGCGCCGCCTGCCGGCCAACAGGAGGAATCGTGGTCCGAACCGAGTTGGCTCGCGGACCTCCGAGCACTCGATCTGCCTGCACGGATCGCGCGGGGCCGATCCGAGGACCCCCACTGGCCCGATGACGAGCTTGAGCCCTGGGCCGTATCGAAGGCGCGACTCAACCCCGATCTGTTCGATCTGCCGTTTCAGGAAGCGGCCCCGCTGACCGAACTGCTGGCGGCGATAACGTGCCCGGTACTGCTGATCCATGGGGACACCGAACGCGGCTCGCTGATCTCCACCGAGTACGCGGAGCAATGCGCCCGAGCAGCCGCCGGCGAATTCCGGGCGGCACACATCGCCAGTGCCGGCCATTCAGTACGCCGCGACAACCGCCCGCAGTTTCTCGCGGAACTCACCATGTTCCTCGACCAGCACCGCTGAGCGTCGAACACGCCGGCACCGGTCGCCCGTACGTGCTAGAAGCGCAGGGCGTAGACGAGGGCCCAGTCCTGGTCGTTGGCGAGGGGGTCGGCGATGTGGGCCGGGAGGTTGTTGATCGCGCTCGGATAGACGAAGGCACAAGTGGCGGTGCCGTCGGCGTGGAAGTTGGCCAGGTTGGCGCGGAGGATGGCCTGCCCGGCGGCGCGGAGTCCCTCGGTCGGGCCGAGCTCGTCGGGCCAGGAGAGATAGACGGCCGCGCTGAGGACAGACCAGTAGTGCGGGAAGACGTCTCCCCACAGACGCAGCAGCCCGAACCAGTACCCGTCCCAGTGGCGGATCGGGACATGCCGGAGCCGTACGTCGGGTTGGTCGGCGGCGAACGCGGTCAGCCAGGGCAGTCGACGGGTCAGCTCGGACGGGTCGATCGTGCCCGGCGCTTCCTGATAGGCGGCCAGCAGTAGCTCCAGCAAGGGCGCGACCATCGACTGCTCGTAGTTGACCTCATGAGGCGGCAGGTCGTCGCCGTACTCGAGGAATGCGCCGGCATGGCGAGCGAGATGCCCACGCAGCCGGGCCGCCGTCTCAGCGTCAGCCGTGGCGGCAAGCTCGCGAAGGAGCGGGCCGAGGTCGAAGGCGAGGAAGTGCTCGCCACCGAGTTCGTAATAGCGGTCGAGGATTCGGATGGCGCCTGCGTTGTCGCCTTGGCCGAGCAGAAAACGAGCGAACCACGGAAAGTTGTAGAGCCGCACGTGCCCTTCGTGCACGCTGTCGTCCGCGACCGTGCCATCGGCCGACACCAGATGCTCCAAGACGAACTGCTGGTACCCGCTGAGCGCCTCGTCCAGTTCGGCGCGATCTCCCCACCTGCGATCGCGCGCCTGCTGCAGGAGTAACGCCGTCCCGATCCGCTCTCGCGCGTCCGACCAGTCGCGCCAGCCTCCCGGCAAAACCCGCAGCCCGGATCGAGCGTCGTACGGCACGAAGGAGAACCGCCGGCTGTCGCTCAGCTCGACGGGTCGTTGGTGGTCGAGGACGAAACGCACCCGGCGCTCGACGATCTCGCGCAATGGCTCATGGAAGAGCACCCCGACCCGGGACCGCCGGTGGCCGTCGGTGACCTCGACGTACTGGACACCTGGCGTCGTCGAACTGACAACCGAAGGGCCGGCGACACCGTCAGCCAACTGCAGCTCCAGCGATTGTCCGACCTCGGCGGCGAGCACGGGCGCGTCCACGAGCGGCTGCCGGCTCGCCCGGAAGTCGGCCAGCGAATCGAACCACTCCAGTTGCCAGGTCCAACGGTACGATGCACCTGGCGCGAGCGTCAGCGGCGACTGACCGCCAAGCATGTGCGGCGCCCGCGCGTGGTCGGTGACGTGCAGGTAGATGTGGCCGCGACTGTTGCTGCTGGTCGCGCTGTCGCGTGACTCGATCGAGTACGACCAGAGCTCTCCCTCGAGTAGCCGCAGGCCAAGGCCGGGTCCACTGCCGTCCATCGGGACCGTCCAGACCCACGCGTCGGCACCGCCGGTCCATACGTGGGCGTGGACGGATTCGCGCAGGCTCTCGCGGCTCGAGCTGTACAGATCGCGCCACGGCGTACTGATCGCGAGCGAACCGACCTCCACCGGGCTGGCACCGGTATTGCGCAACTCATAGGTCTCGATCCACTGCTCGCCGAACCGCCGCCCGACCCGCAACTCCAGCTCGCCGAACCGGTAAAGCAGGTCGATCCCGGTCTGCCGCCACCGGGTGAAGGCGGGCGCGTCGAACCGGTGGCTGCCCCGCGACGTGATCACGAAGCCCTTGCCCCAATAGCGCGCGGAGTCGTGCCAGGCGTTGTCCTGAAGCAACATCGACTGCCCGCGGCCCGGATGCGAAACAGCCACCACCGATCCGTCGTCGCCCACCTCTACGGACCCGGCCCCGAGCTTGAAAGTTTCCGGCATGGCCCCAACCTAACGACGCGAACGCCGGGCCACGCAAAGGCTATCGCGAGGAGGGCGGGTCGATGCCCAGGTCCCGCAGGGCATCGGCGTACACCTCGATGTTGCGCAGTTTGACCGACTCGTAACCACGAACTAGGTCGGGGAGGTTGGCGAGTTCCACTGCGCGGTCGTACGACGCGAGGTCCAGTTCGGCGCCCAGTTTGGTGACCATCGCGCGGTAGTGGTCTCGCAGGTCGCGCTCGACCTTGCGGAGGTGCGCGTAGCCGAAGAGGTCGGCGCGGGTGCCGCGCAACGGCTTCAGCCGTGCCAGCACACGCAGTGTCCCGTGGGACCTCGGGCCGAAGGAGATCTTCTTCGTGCGGCCCATTGCCCGCAGCACCGGCGGATGCAGCTTGAAGGAGACCACGCCACCTGGGAAGGACTCGCCGGTGGAGTCGAGGAACTCCTGGTCGGTGAGGAGTCGGGCGACCTCGTACTCGTCCTTGTACGCCGTCAGCTTGAACAGGTTGCGGGCGACGGCCTCGGTGAAGCGGGTCTCGCTGGTGACGGCCTGTTCGGCGGCCGCGATCCGCGCGACGAAGTCGACGTACGAGTTGGCGAGCTTCAGGTTCTGGTACGCGACGAGGTCGGTGGCGCGCTGGGAGACGAGGCGGAGTACCTCGCCCTGGAGGCCGGCGGCCGCGACCGAGGCCGGTACGTCGCGCTCCACCGCCCGAGTGGGGGTAGTTCCCGCAGCGCGGAAGGCGCCGGGGTCGGTGACCGCCGCGCGGCCCCAGCGGAAGGCGGCGATGTTCGCGGCGACCGCGGTGCCGTTGATCTCGATGGCTTCCTCGATGGCCGCGGCGGGGAGCCGGAGAGCGCCGGTCTGGTAGGCGGCGCCGACGAGCAGGAAGTTCGCGGCGATCGTGTTGCCGAAGATCCGCTCCCCCGCCTCCAGTGCGTCGAAGTCGAACATGTCGCGCCCCGCGGTCCGGACCCGCTCCAGGAGTCCCTTCTCCTCAGGGTGCTGCACGGCCGGGTCGTACACCATCGCGCCGGTCGCGGTGCGACTGGTCGAGACGACGATCCGCGTCGAGGCATCGTTGCCGTAGGCAAGGTTCCGGTCTTCGGCGAGGGTGAGCAGGTCGAAGCCGAGGAGGCAGTCCGCAGAGCCGGGAGTGAGCCGGTTGGCCGGCTCGAGGTCACCGTCGGCGAACCGGAGGTGACCGGTGACCGGGCCCGCCTTCTGGCTCAGGCCGGTCTGGTCGAGCGACTCGACGGCATACCCGGCCCGGAACGCAGCAGTGGCGAGCACCTGGTTCACCGTGACGATGCCAGTGCCGCCGATGCCGGCCATGAAGACATTCTGGGTACCGGTGATCCGCTCCTCCGCACTGCTCGGCGCAACCGCCGGCGGCGCCGGGAAGGCCGCACGCTTCTTGCGGGAAGGAGCTTTGCGTGTACGACGAGGCGCGGTCTCAACGGTCACGAATGACGGGCAGTCGCCGTCGAGACAGCTGAAGTCGGTGTTGCAGGAGGTCTGCTCGATACGGGTCTTACGGCCGTATTCGGTTTCGACCGGCTGCACCGACAAGCAGTTGCTCTTCACGCCACAGTCGCCGCAGCCCTCACAGACCGCCTCGTTGATGACGACGCGCTGGGTACGGGCAGGCATGCTGCCGCGTTTGCGCTGGCGTCGGGCATCAGCGGCGCAGTGCTGGTCGTAGATCAGCACTGTCACGCCAGGGATCTCCCGCAGCATCCGCTGCGCCTCGTCGAGGCGGTCCCGGTCCCAGAGCAGAGTGCCGGGCGCAAGGTCGCGGCGGCGGTGCCGGCCCGGCTCGTCCGCGCAGACGATGATCTTCTTCACGCCCTCGGTGCGCAGCTTGTGGGTCAGCTGCGGCACGCTGAGCGCGCCTTCGGCGTCCTGGGCGCCGGTCATGGCGACGACGTCGTTGTAGAGCACCTTGTAGGTGATGTTCACGCCGGCGGCGATGCAGGCCTGGAGCGCGAGCTGCCCGGAATGGAAGAACGTGCCGTCACCGACGTTCTGGAAGATGTGGCCGGCATCGGTGAACCATGCCTGGCCGATCCACTGCGCCCCCTCGCCGCCCATCTGGGTGACACCGGTGACGGCGCTGTCCTCGCGATCGGAGATGGTGACCATGGCGTGGCAGCCGATACCACCACCGCCCATCGACCCCTCGGGCAGCGCGGTGGAACGGTTATGGGGACAACCACTGCAGAAGTACGCCGATCGGCTGGTGGACAGCAGCGGCAGCGGGATGCGTTTCGCGGCAGGCGGCGTGATCGCCACCAGCTCCGCCAGCACGTGCCGCAGCGGGGCGAGCAGGCGGCCCGAGGTGAGCTCGCCGTCGGCGGGGATCAGGGCACGGCCGACGGCGTCGCGCTTGCCGAGGATCTGCGGCGCCCCCGGCGTACCGTAGAGAATCTCGCGGATCTGGGTCTCGACGAACGACGTCTTGTCCTCGACCACGACGATCCGGTCCAGTCCCGCGGCGAACGAGTGAATGGTGCCTTGGGCAACAGGGCTCATCAGACCGAGCCGCAGCACCCGGATGCCCGCCTGAGCGAGTGCTTCTTCGCTGACGCCGAGATCGGTCATGGCCTGGCGCATCGAGTCATAACAGCTGCCCGAGGCAACGAATCCGACGGTGGCGTGGGCCGGGTCGATGTCGACGACGTCGAGCCCGTTCGCGACGGCGTACGTGCGAACGAGCTCCGTTCGGGGACCAACGAGATCCGCTTCGGCGCGCACGATGGCGTCGGGGCGGAGGACCATCGGGCGCTGCTCGTAGCGGTAGGGCTTGCCCTCCCACTCGATCGCGGGCGCGACCGGGATGACGTCGCCCACGGTGGGGTCGATGGCCCAAGCACCGTCGGCGACGTCCGCGACGATCTTGAGCGCGACAACACAACCCGTCGTCCGCGACATCTCGATCGCGTGCAGGCCGAGCGTCACGATCTCGGCCGCGTTGCGCGGGAAGAGGACCGGGATACCCAGCGCCGCCAACGACCGCTCGCTCACCGCCGGCACGGTCGAGGACTTCGAGGCTGGGTCGTCACCGACCAGGAGTACGGCGCCACCGCGCGGGTTGACGCCGTACATGTTGGCGTGGCGCAGGGCGTCGGTCGCGCGATCCACGCCTGGGCCCTTGCCGTACCAGAAGCCGGTGACGCCTTCGTGAGTGCCGGTCCCCCGCGGCAGGTCGATCTGGCTGCCCCAGACCGACGTCGCGGCGAGTTCCTCGTTGAGGCCGGGGACGAAGCGGATGTCGTTCTCGTCGAGCACTTCCCGCAGATCAGCCAACAGCTTGTCGAGTCCGCCGAGCGGGCTGCCCTGGTAGCCGGAAACGAAGGAGGCGGTACGCATCCCCCGACGCCGGTCGAGCGCGCGATGCTCGACGAGAAGCCGCGCGATCGCCTGTACGCCGGTCAGCAGCGTCGGCGGCCCGGACGGCCGGAACCGATCGTCGAGGTCGTACGGCGGCGCGGCGACGCGCTCCACAGTGATCTCGGCGGGGTCGATGGTCGTCGTCATCGGCTCTCCAGGGGTTCCGCGGCGGTTCCCCCGAGCCTGAGGTCTGAGCGGCTGCGCCACAAGCTGCATCGTCGAGTTTGGCGACGACCCGCAACCTCCACGACGATTAGCCAGTTCCGCACGCAACAAACCTCGCCTGCGGAGTAGAGTTTGTTGCGTGACCGATCAAGCGACCCTGGACCAGACCGATCGAAGGATCCTCGATCTCCTGCGGGAGAACGCCCGCCGCCCGCTGCGCGAGATCGCGACCGCGGTCGGGCTCACCGTCGCGCCGGTGCAGCGGCGGATCGCGCGGCTGGAGAAGCTCGGCGTGATCGAGCGGTACACCGTGAAGATCAACCACGGCCGGATCGCGACCGGCATCGAGGCGATGACCGAACTCCACTTCGCCGACGACCTCGACCTCGCGCAGATCATGGAATTCGTCGCGCAGATCCCCGAGGTCCAGGAGGTGCTCACGCTCGCAGGCGACCCCGACGCCTTGGTCCGGATCCAGGTCGAGGGCGTGGAGGACCTGCGCCGGGTCGTCAGCTCGCTACGGTCCGCCGAAGCCATCGCCAGCACCAAAACCCTCGTAGTCCTCGAACAATGGACCCGCCGCGGCTGACAAAAGAAGCGTGCACTCGATACCGAGCAGATGGTTCTCCCGGAGGTGCGCCGCCGCGACACCTACGAGCTGCTGATCTGGCTTGTCCAAGACGGCACCCGGCAATCAGGCCACAGCCGTCCTCGTGGGCTACTACCGAGCCGTCGACACCCGCGCCTGCCAGTTCACTTCGCGCCCAAAGTGTTCGGCGACCCGCTGCAGTTGGGTGACACCGCAGGCCATTGGCGTCCGGTGTGTCTCCGCAGTCAAACCGAAGATGTAGGTCGCTGCGGGAGCGGGTACCAGCATGGCGCAGCACCACCAGCCGAGTCGCGTCTCTTCCCACTCGTGGGCGATGCCGGTATCTGCGGCGCGCTGCAGCTTGCCGAGTAGCAGGCGCGGGCTGGTGACGGTGTGGGGGGTGAGCCTGGTCGGGCCGCCGGATCGGAGAATCTGCTCCACGTGCGCTGGTTTCGCCGCGAGGATGAGGTTTGCTGCTGCCGTTGGTGCAGTCATCGGAAGCCGTGAGGACCACGCGGCGGCCATAATCGGAGCGTGCTCCCGCGCATAGGCGGTGTCCAGGACGACAAGCGAGTCATGGTCGACTGTGCCCACCCAGGCGATCTGGCGAGTTCGCTCGTGCAGCTCGTGTACAAACGGCGCCGCGAGCTCCGCTGTGCCGAGCTGCGTCGCAGCATCACCGCCCAGCTCGATCAAGCGAAGGCCAAGGCGGTATCCCTGGGGATCGCGCCGGAGCATGCGCTGGTCGACGAGTTGGTTGGCGATCCGGCGGACAGTGGGCTTGGGAATGCATGTTTCGGCTGCCAGCCTGGCCAACGTTGCCGGCCCTGGGCCGGCAGAGACGGCGTCAAGAATCGCCGCTACCCGCCCCGCCACCGTGTGATCGTCCATATCTCCCCCTCTGTCATCGCAGAACTACACCCCGCCGCCAGCATGACACTTCCGCTGGGATCTGTTGCTGCCCAAAGAGGCACACCTGGGAGCCGCGAGGTCACTCAGTGACACGCTCGGCTGGTCTGGGCGAGTCGGCAGTGACAGCGTTCTACTCAGCAGCGGACCTGGCCGCGAGCTCATAGAGGCCAACAACAGCCAGTAATCAAAGGGAGATCACCTATGCCTGCGTACAAGGACGATCCAGTCATCAGCCGGAACCAGACCGGACATGCGGACTTCGACGGTGGTGTGTACGGCGAGAGCAACGTGTTCAACGGCGTGCGTGGCGTCAGCTACGCCCCGGGGCACGGGGCTGTCGTCGGCATCAGCGAGGTGCCCATCCCCGATCCGCCTGACCCGGCCAAGAACCCTGGGCCGGGCGTGTACGGGCAGAGCAACGGCGTCGGGGTGGTCGGCGAGGGGAAGACCTGGCACGGCGTCTTCGGCCACACCGAGTCGACGACCGGGGGCCACGGCGTGGCTGGTGACGGCCCCACCGGCGTCTCGGGCGTGGGCCGCACCTGGATCGGCGTCTACGGCGAGACCCACGCCGACGCCGCGGCCGGTTCGTCTGGCGTACTGGGCGAGGGCCTGAACGGCGGCGTCGGTGTCAAGGGTCACGCCCGGGCGCCGGGGATGGCCGGCGTCGCCGGGTACCAGCTGTCCCACCAGGGACCCGGCGTCTACGGCGAGGGAGCCCCCGCCGGCTACTTCAAGGGCGATGTGGTGGTGACCGGTGACCTCCTGCTCGAGGGGGCGGACTACGCCGAGGAGCTCACCGTGGCCGAGCCGACCGTGGCCCCGGGCATGGTGGTCGTCCTGGACGACGAGGGAAGGATCCGGCCCTGTATCGACGACTACGACCCGCGGGTCGCCGGTGTGGTCTCCGGCGCTGGAGGCGTCCGGCCGGCGTTGGTCCTCGACCGCCACGACGGCGGCGCGCCGGTCGCCCTCATGGGCAAGCTTTGGGTGTTGGCCGACGCCTCCGAGGCGCCGATCCACTGCGGCGACCTGCTGACTACCTCGTCTACGCCCGGGCACGCCCGCCGGGTGACCGAGCGGGAGCGCGCCTTCGGAGCGGTGGTCGGCAAGGCCCTGACGGAGCTGCCGAGCGGGACCGGCCTGGTCCGCGTCCTCGTGAGCGCCAGCTGAGGGGGCTGCCGTGTCACGCATACGCATGGCGGTCGAGATCCGCAACGAGTCGTCGGTCCCCCTGGTGTGGGAGCGGGACGAGCTGCCCTGGGGCGAGTGGACCAGCCCCTGGTACCCGTCGGCCCGCAGCCCCATCGCCCCGGGGACCACCGCCGAGTGGCGAGCCGAGGGCGACCTGTTCCTCGGCCCCACCACTGGCACCGAGGGCAGCGTCTGGTACCGGGTTGACGGCGACCCGAACCGGCACCTCTACATCCACTTCAACAGCCCGCTCGTCGAATCGCAGTACGGCAACACCTTCCACGTGTGGGCGCCGGCAGGGTTCGAGGCGGCCTACAGCGGCGGCCAGGGCCACAGCGCCCGGCTGATCATCCGCTTCCGGGACAGCGCCCGGCGCGAGGTCCGGGGGTTCACCCCGTCGGTCAACGGCTTCCAGTTCGACAACTCGTGGAGCCCGGATCTGCCGGCCATGACCGTCGGCTTCCTGTGGAACCGCATGCTCGACGAACTGGGCAGCGCCGCGGGACCGCTGGGCATCGCCCGGGTGGACGACAACTGGTTGCCCCTGACCCACGCCGACGCCGGGCTGTGCGGCGGCATGGTGTTCGCGGCGATGGACTACCACGCCGCGGGCGAGCGACCTCCGGCCGCCACGTCGGCACCAACCTCCGCAGACGACCCGCTGTTCCAGTTCATCCGGGACCGGCTCTTGGACAGCTTCGACATCGCCGGATCCGGCCATCGCTGGCTCGGGTACTCGTCGCCCCACTACCCCAACGGCGACGAGGGATTCATCCAGGTCGCGGGGCTGGCGCGGGGCCGGGCCTGGGTCACCTACCGGGACGAGTGGCCTCGGATCCGGGACGACATCGACGCCGGGCGGCTGTCGCCGATCGGACTGATCCAGACGGACACGCTCGACGTCGGCCGCAACCACCAGGTCCTGGCCTTCGCCTACTCGCAGAGCGGCCAGGTGGTGCAGCTGTGGATCTACGACCCCAACCACCACGGCCGCGACGACCTGATCCTCGAGTTCGACGTCACCGACACGGCTGGGGAGGTCCACGTCCGCCGGCTCAACCACACGTCGGACAAGCGGATCTTCTGCATCATGCGTACCAACGGCTACAACCCCCACTCCCCACCGGGCGGGCGCCCGCTGACCATCCGTCAAGCGCTCCGGCGCACCACCGGCCGGTCGAACGGCAGGATCCCCCACGACGTTGGACTGGCCCGACCAGCCTCGCTCCGAGGATGGCTGGCGAGCATCTGACGCCCGCGACGTGCGAGGTCGACTGGTACCACGAGTACTCCGTGTAGGCCACTAGGCGTCAGGGGGCGAAGAAGTCCAGCTCGATGATGCTGGTCCAGTTGTTGGTGTCGTTGCCGTAGCCGGTGAGACGGATCAGGCGACAAGGCAACTGCGGTGCGTCAACCGTCTTGAGGTCGTGCCACATGCCACCCACCTCTTCGCGGAGCCCGGCGCCCTCGCGCGAGTCGCCGAACTGGCGCGAGACTGGTTCCGTACTCACCTCCACGACTGAAATGAAGGCGCCGTGTGGCCGACGGAACCGGCTGAGCTGGCCTCGCTGCAGCATGAGCTCGCTCGAGTGACGCCCACGCCCTGGACACCGCCGACCGGCTACCTCGTGGCCGGATGCTGGGTCTGCTTTCCTCGCGGAATGTCAGGTCCTGGCGATGCAGATGATCCGGCTTGGGCTGCCGCCGTCGTCATGGACGGCCGCCGCGTGATCGGACGATGCGTGCTCGACGGTCGCGCATCAGCGCCGTTTGTTCCAGGGATGCTAGCGCTCAGGCTGGGTCCGCTGCTGGAGGTCCTCATACGGCGTCTCGCTCCGCGGCCGGACGTCGTACTGCTGGATGCGACCGGACGTGATCACCCTCGGCGGGCCGGCCTGGCGCTGCACTTCGGAGCAACGGAGGATCTGCCCACGGTGGGCGTGACTCACCGTCCGCTCTTGGCCGAAGGAGCCTGGCCTTCCGACAAGCCCGGTGCGACCTCACCGTTGACCATCGGCACCGACCATGTCGCCACCTGGGTCCGCACCAAACCGGGAACCCGGCCACTCGTCGTACACGCCGGCTGGCGAACCGATCCGGATACCGCCGTCGAGGTCGTCACAGCCTCACTCGTCGACCACCGCACGCCGGAGCCGCTGAGGGTCGCCCGTGAGGCCGCGCGCAGAGCTCGTGCGGGGCAGTAGTAGTTGATGTGGCGGTCGGCAATACTCGCACTTCGGCGCCGAAGGCTCGATCTGAAAGGCACCGCCAGGCAGGCATGCCTCACTCCCCTTATATCAATAGGCCGAGGATTAGTGCTTCCCGTTGTTCCAGGCTGACCGCATTGGCGACTTCGTTGCCGACAGCCACAATTTGCAGGCGGCCGCCTCCCCTCCCCCCACGAGTCGTCGCGACCGCACAGCCCGCGAGTGGACGCGTTCCGACCCGCAGAAGGGGGAGGCGGGTCACCGGGGAGTCGGTGCAGCCTCGGTCGGTCGCTCGAGCGCTTCGGCCCGGTCGGCCGTGGACCGTCGTACAGGGTGCGTCCCCATTCCCCAAGCCCGCGGGCGCCATCTGTGGACATCTCTCCCGCAAGGTGTCTGGTCATGTCTCGCCTGTCAGTTCGGGCGGGGTGGGGCGGTGGTGGCGCCGGGTTGGAGTTTGGCGGGGATCAGTTGGGGTGGGAGGGAGGCGGCGCCTTCCAGTTGGCGGATGAGGGCTTCGGTGCCGAGCTGGCCCAGTTCGGGGCCGGGCGTTCGCATGATGGTGAGTTCGGGGTTGGACAGGGCCGCGGTTTCGGGAGCCATCAAGAGCGGGAGGACCGAGATCTGCGCCGGTACGTCGTACCCGAGGCGGCTGAGGCCGGAGGCGACCCCGAGACCGGCATATTCGTTGATGACCAGCACGGCCGTGGTGTCAGGGTGTTCGCGCATCAGCCGCGCCGCGGACTCCTGGCCGGCTCGGGTCGTGTCCGCGCACACCAGCACGACGGTCTGCAAGCCGTAGTCCGCGCAGACCCGGCGGTACGCCGCCTCGGTACGGACGTATGGCCCGTGGTTGTGGAAGCGCGGATCGGCGAGGTCCCCCGCGACTAGCGCGAGCTTGCGATGGCCCAGGCCGTACAGGTGACCGATCGCGTCTTCGACGGTCGCGTCGAAGTCGATGTCGACGTGGGACAGGCCGTCCAGCTCAGTGGTCCGGCCGATCATCGCGAACGGCGTCCCGGTGCTCTGCAGGATGGCTACCCGAGGGTCGTCGAGCTGGACCTCCATCAGCACGACGCCGTCGACCAGGCTCTCCCCGACCAGCTCGTGCAGCTCGGTGCCGTCGTTGCCGACCGGCCACAGCACCAGGTGGTAGTCCTGCTTGCGCGCCGCGGTGGCCGCACTGGTGAAGAACTCGGCCGCCGAGAAGCCGAACCGATGGTCGAGGGCCGGATACGCCATCGCGATGATGCGCGTGCGCCGGCTGGCCAGCGCACGGGCCACCACGTTGCGGCTGTAGCCGAGCTCGGCCATCGCCTGCTCGATCCGCGCCCGGGTGGCCGCGGTCACCGGTTTGGTGTCGTTCAGCAGGAAGGAGACAGTCGCGATCGACACGCCGGCGCGATCCGCAACGTCCCGCATGGTCACCATCGAGCCGGCCCTCCCTGAACTCTTGACAGCGGTGTGACCCAAGGAACATAGTCCTTGGCAATCTCAGTTAAGCGGTTTACTCCCCCCAGTACAAGCGAGCGGCATTCTTCATCGGGCCCTGGTTAAGCGCTTAGATCAGCGCACCTCTGTGGCCACCGACCATCCACCGAAGGAGCGCAATGTCATGATCAGCAAGCGGATCACCGCTGTGCTGGCGGGTGCGACGTCCCTGTCGCTCGTGCTGGCGGCCTGCGGCGACGGCGGCTCGTCGCCGTCCTCGTCCGGCGACACGGTCAAGAGCCTGTCGATCCTGGACTACTACAACAACGACCCGGACAAGTCGCTCGTCCAGAAGGGACTCGACGCCTGCGCCGGCAAGCTGGGCATCACCATCCAGCGGGAGACCGTGCCTGGTGACGCCTTGATCCAGAAGGTGTTGCAGCAGGCCTCGTCGAAGACTCTTCCCGACGTTCTGATGCTGGACAACCCGGACGTACAGCAGATCGCCGCGACCGGAGCGCTGGCGCCGCTGAACGACTTGGGGATCAGCGCCGACGGGTTCGCCCAGGGCATCGTGGACGCCACGTCGTACGAGGGCAAACTGTACGGACTGGCGCCGGTGGTGAACACGATCGCGCTGTTCTACAACACCCAGATGCTCGCCGACGCCGGCGTTCAACCGCCGAAGACCTGGGCCGAGCTGAAGGCCGCGGCCAAGAAGCTCACCAAGCCCGGCCGCTACGGGATCGCCTTCAACGCGAACGCGACGTACGAAGGTGCCTGGCAGTTCCTGCCCGCGATGTGGACCAACGGTGGTGACGAGACCGATCTGGCCAGCCCGCAGGTGGCGGAAGCCCTGCAACTGTGGGTGGATCTCGTGCAGTCGGGTTCGGCCTCGAAGAGTGTCATCAACTGGACGCAAGGCGACGCGAAGGACCAGTTCGTCGCCGGCAAGGCCGCGATGATGGTGAACGGCCCCTGGCAGATCCCGGCGCTGCAGAAGACGCCGAACGTCAAGTGGGACGTGGTCCAGTTCCCGGTGAACCAGGTCGGCCAGACTCCGACCGCGCCACTCGGCGGTGAGGCCTGGACGGTCCCACTCAACAAGGACCAGGCCAAGCAGCAGAAGGCCGCCGACTTCGTGAAGTGCCTGAGCTCGGACGAGAACGAGATGGCCTGGGCGAAGGCACGGTTCACGGTGCCGACGCGAACCGCACTGCTCGACCAGTACGTCAAGGATGTCCCGTCCATGAAGGCCTTCACCGAGCAGGTGGTGAACGCGCGAGCCAGGACCGGCAAGCTGGGCGACAAGTGGCCGGATGCCGCCAAGGTGATCTATCAGGCGATCGCCCTGGCCCTGACCGGCAAGGCCTCTGCCCAGGACGCTTTCAAGCAGGCTTCCGGCGGCTGATCGCGATGGCCCATGCGACGCTGACCCGTAACGACGCCGCGGCGTCCGGCCCGGAGCCTGTTCGCAGGCCTCGTGGCCGGCGCCACCGGGGTGAGGATCTGACCAAGCTGCTGTTCGTGTTGCCGGCCGTCCTGGCCATGGTCGCGCTGTTCGGGTACCCGGTGGTGAAGAACCTGCTGATGAGCCTGCAGGACTACGGTCTGCGGACCTTCTTCACCGGACAGGCTCCGTGGGTCGGCCTGAAGAACTACACCGCCGTCGTGACGGATCAGCTGTTCTCGCAGGCGATGATCAACACGGTTTTGTTCACCCTCGGTTCGATCGTCTTCCAGTTCACCATCGGACTGGCGCTGGCGTTGTTCTTCCACCGGAAGTTCCCGCTCAGCAGCGTTCTGCGATCACTGCTCCTGTTGCCCTGGCTGCTGCCGTTGATCGTGTCCAGTGCGACCTGGCGCTCGATCCTCGAGCAGGACAGCGGCATCCTGAACCGCACCCTGGTCGGACTCCAACTCATCAACGATCCGGTGCCGTGGCTGAACTCGCCGTCGGTCGCCCTGATCGTCGTGATCGGGGTGAACATCTGGATCGGCATCCCGTTCAACGTGACGCTGCTGTACTCGGGTCTGACCGAGATCCCTGACGAACTGTACGAGGCCGGGCACCTGGACGGCGCGACCGGCTGGCGCGCGTTCTGGTACATCACCTGGCCGAACCTGCGAGCGGTGGCGAGTGTGCTGCTGATGCTCGGGGTCGTCTACACGATCAAGGTGCTGGACATCATCCTCGGCCTGACCGGCGGCGGCCCGGCCAATGCCACCCAGACGCTCGCCACCCAGTCGTACGAGCGGTCGTTCGTCGACTTCGAGTTCGGTCAGGGCGCCGCGCTGAGCAACATCCTGATCGCGATCTCGCTGGTGTTCGCGGTCCTCTACCTGCGCGGCACCCGTCGTGCCGTCGACGAGTAGGAGGGGTACGACGATGACCGACTCGACTGTCCGTCGTGCGATCTACACCGTGACCGGCGTACTGATCCTGTGCGTGATGCTCTTCCCCGTCTACTGGATGCTGAACGCCTCACTGCAGCCGTCCGGGAACACTCTGACCGCCGGGTTCCTGCCGCTCGACCCGACGTTCGCCGGCTACCGGCGAGCGCTCAGCGAACAGGGTGGCAACCTGGTCACCAGCATGCTCATCGCGGCCGGCACCGTGGTGCTCAGCCTGGTGATCGCCGCCCCGTGTGCCTACGCGCTCTCGCAGTTCCGGTCCCGCTGGGTGTCGGCCGGACTGCTGGCCATCCTGGTCTCCCAGATGATCCCTGGCATCGTGATCGCCAACGCGCTCTACACGGCGTACGAACGGATCGGCTTGCTGAACTCGATTCCCGGCCTGATCGTGGCCAACTGCAGCAGCGCGATCCCCTTCGCGATCCTGATCCTGCGCTCGTTCATGCTCTCGCTGCCGCCGTCCCTGGTGGAGGCTGCGCGGGTGGACGGCGCCGGGCTGTTCCGTGCGTTCGTCGCGATCGTGCTGCCGGTCAGCAAGAACTCGCTGATCACCGCAGGACTGTTCAGCTTCCTCTTCTCCTGGAGCGATTTCCTGTTCGCGCTCACCTTGACCACCAAGGGCGACGTACGGCCGGTGACGCTCGGGATCTATCAGTACCTCGGCACCCAGGTGCAGAACTGGAACGCAGTGATGGCGACCGCGGTGCTCTCCGCGATCCCGGCCATCGTGCTCCTGGTCGCCGCGCAGAAGTACATCGCCGCCGGCGCCATCGGCGGAGCCGTCAAATGACCTATTCCAAAGGACTGTGAAGAATATGACGATTCGCGTACTCGTCTGGGGCGAGAACCGGCACGAGCAAGTGGAGCCGCACGTCGCCGAGATCTACCCCGACGGCATGCACAGCACCATCGCCGCCGGGATCGGCGACAACCTCGGCGCCGAGGCGACGGTCCGTACGACGACACTCGACGAACCCGAGCACGGCCTGACCGAGGAGGTGCTCGCGGCGACCGACGTGCTGGTGTGGTGGGGGCATGCGGCGCATGACGAGGTTGACGACAAGGTGGTCGACCGGGTCTACCAGCACGTGCTGGCGGGGATGGGCCTGGTCGTGCTGCACTCCGGCCATTGGTCGAAGATCTTCGGCAAACTGATGGGGACCTCGTGCACGCTGCGCTGGCGCAGCGAACGGGACCGCGAACTGGTCTGGACGGTCAACCCGACCCACCCGATCGCGCAGGGTGTGCCGCACCCGATCGTGATCGAGCAGCAAGAGATGTACGGCGAGTTCTTCGACATCCCGGTTCCGGACGAACTGATCTTCGTCTCCTCGTTCTCCGGCGGCGAGGTGTTCCGCTCCGGCTGCACCTTCCGCCGCGGGCATGGCAAGATCTTCTACTTCTCCCCCGGCGACCAGGACTTCCCCGTCTACCACCACAAGGATGTCCGCAAGGTGATCGCGAACGGCGTCGCTTGGGTCAACAGCGACCGTGCCGAGCGGGCGGTGCCGACGCTGCTGCGGTACGAGTCCGGCGACTTCTTCAACGGTCACGGGTACGCCGGACCGATCGAGGAGCCTGCGGATGCCTGACCCCTTGCGGCTTTTGCAGGTAGGCGCCGGCGGCATGGGCCGGGCCTGGCTCCGGACCATCTCCGAGAACCCTGACGTCGTCCTGACCGGCCTGGTCGACCTCGACCTCGACGTGGCCCGCGCGGCCGCCGACGAGCACGGCTACGGCGCCGTCGCGGTGGCGACCTCGATCGACGAGCTGGCCGACGGAGCCGACGCGGTCATCGACGTGACGGTGCCGGTCGCTCACCCCAAGGTCAGCGTGGATGCTTTGCTGCGTGGGCTTCCCGTGCTCTGTGAGAAGCCGCTGGCCGAGACGGTACGGGAGGCGCTGGCGATGGTCGCCGCCTCGGAGGTGAGCGGCAAACTGCTGATGGTGTCGCAGTCTCGCCGCTACTTCCGGGCCGGCTCCGCCTTCGGCCGGCAGATCGCCGAACTCGGCACGATCGGATCGCTGTCGTGCGAGTTCTTCAAGGCCCCGCACTTCGGTGGCTTCCGCGAGCGGATGGCCGAGCCGCTCCTGGTGGACATGGCGATCCACCAGTTCGATCTGGCTCGCAAGCTGATCGGCTCCGAGCCGGTATCGGTCTACTGCGAGTCGTACAACCCGGCCTGGAGCTGGTTTGACGGCAACGCGGCCGCGTCCGCGATCTTCCGGTTCGCCGACGGGACGCGGTTCTCGTTCGACGGCAGCTGGTGCGCACCCGGCCTGGAGACATCATGGAACGGCCGGTGGCGAGCATGCGCCGCCGGCGGTACGGCGAGTTGGGACGGCGACCACGCGCCCATCGCGGAGCTGGCCTCCGGCGAAGCCCTGGCGGTGGAACTACCGGAGGACCCTGAGCAGATCGCCGGTTCCCTGGTGGAGTTCGTCGACGCGGTGCGGGCGTCGACGGTCCCGCAATCAGAGGCGCATAGCAACGTGATCAGCCTCGCCATGGTGGAAGCCGCCGTACGCTCAACCACTCTCGGTACGCCGGTCCGCGTCGCCGAGGTGATCACCGACGCCTACGCCGAGGCCTTGGCGACAGTCGAGGACCCGACACTGCTCGCGGCCCTCCAAGCCTGGCCTGACGTCCTCAAAGTCGTAGGCCTGGAACCCTGAGCCTGACTGATTGCCGTCGTCACCACACGGGATGGCCCCGTGTGGTGACGAGTCGGTCAGGCTTTGGTCCAGCGTTGGTTGGCACCGGTGGTGCAGGTCGCAACCGTCACGGCTGAGCCGTTCGCGGTGCCGCCGGCGGTCAGGCACAGTCCGCCTTGGACGCTCGTGATGGTGGCGTTGTCGTTGACGTTCCACTGTTGGTTGGCGCCGCCATTGCAGTCCCAGATCCGCGATGGAGTGCCGGTCCCGGCATTGATGGGCACCTCGAGGCATTTGCCCAGTACCTGCAGGGATTGGCCGTTTCGGGTGAACTGCTGGTTGGCATTGGTGTGGCAATCCCAAACGAGCATCGGCGTACCGTTGGCCGAGTTCGCGCCACTGACGTCCAGGCACCGCGCGGCAGACTCACTACGCAACCGGAACGCCGTGGGGGTCGGTGTCGTGTCTCCGGTGAAGAACTTCCACACCTCGTTCTTGACCCAGCTCCTGGCGCCGCTCTCACAGCCGGCGCACCCGTCGACGGGACCTTGCTGGTGACCTCCGTCGAAGGCGGCCCAGACCACTGGGTATCCCGCACGGCACCCCGAGTAGGTGGTGGTGATGTGAGTACGGCTGCCCGATGCCGGCTCTGGCGGGTTCTGCGCGGTACAGCCGTTGTTGCGGACGAACCTGTCCCGCAGTCCTCGTCCGGCGCCGATGTTGTCCGAGATGCCGTGGATTCCCATGTACGCGAATGGTTGAGTGCCGCCGCTGCATCCACTGATCGCGCCGGGTGCTGCGATCGCCGCGACCGCACGGAAGGTCGTTGCCCTGGCACACGCGAGTGCGTAGCTCATGGCACCGCCGTAGCTGAAGCCGAGGGCGAAGCGCTGTGCCGTGTCGACGCAGAGGTCGTTCTCAATCCGCCGGATCATGTCGTCGGTGAAGGTGACGTCCTCGCCGCCGGAGTTGGCCCAGCCGTTGCCGATGCCCTGCGGCGCAACGAAGATCGCCGTATTGTTCGCCAGCCGCCGCAGTCCGTAGTGGGCGTAGACGTCGCCGTCGCTGCCACCCGAGGCGACCTGCTGCGCGGTGCCACCCCACCAGTGGAATCCGAAGACCAACCGGTGCTGCCGAGTGTTGTCGTAGTTGTCGGGCACGCTCAGGATGAAGCTGCGGGTCTTGCCATTGCTCTGAATCGTGTGCGTGCCGCTGGTCAGCGTCGGGGCCTTGCCACAGCCGGGCGACGCGGCAAGGGGCGCGGCAAGGGAAGCAGCGTCCGTGGGCGCGGCAGCCGGCTGGGCTTCGGCCACGCCGGCGCCGGTGAGAACCAGCGCGGCGATGGCAATCGGTGCCAACCAGCGGCTTAGCAGCCGTCTTTCTCTCATGATTTGCTCCTTTTCATGGGCGGGTCCAGCGTTGGTTCGTGCCGGTGGTGCAGGTCGCGACGGTCACGGCCGAGCCGTTGGCGGTACCGTCGGTGGTCAGGCACAATCCGCTTTGCACGCTGGTGATGGTGCCGTTGTCGTTGACGTTCCACTGCTGATTTGCGCCGCCATTGCAATCCCAGATCCGCGACCGGGTGCCGGCGCCGGCATTGACGGGAACCTCGAGGCATTTGCCCAATACCTGCAGGGATTGGCCGCTGCGCGTGAACTGCTGATTGGCATTGGTGTGGCAATCCCAAACAAGCATCGGCGTACCGTTGGCAGCGTTCGCACCACTGACATCCAGACACCTACCGGCCGACTCACTGCGCAACCGGAACGCGGTCGGGGTCGGTGTCGTGTCGCCAGTGAAGAACCTCCAGACCTCTCCTGAAGTCCAGGTACGCCAGCCCTCGCCGCCGCCGTCGATGGGACCAGGGCCATGACCTCCGTCGAACGCGGCCCAGACGACTGGATACCCCGCGCGGCACCCCGAGTAGGTGGTGGTGATGTGAGTACGGCTGCCCGCTGCGGGTTCGCGCGGGTTCTGCGCGGTGCAGCCGTTGTTCCGGACGAACGTGTCCCGCAACGACCGTCCCGAAGAGATGCTGAGCACCGAATCGCTGATGCCGTGAATCCCCATGTACGCGATCGGTTGCGTGCCGCCGCTGCACCCGCTCAGTTGCGCGCCGGAGTAGACCGCGACCGCACGGAAGGTCGTCGCCCTGGCACACGCGAGTGCGTAACTCATGCCGCCGCCGTAGCTGAAGCCGAGGGCGAAGCGCTGTGCCGCAATCCGTAATACGACCAATTGAAGCCGTCGGTTCCGCCTGAATCGACGTCGCCCGCGGTGCCGCCCCGCCAGTGGTAACCGAAGATCAACCGATACTGGGTGGAGTTGGTGTAGTTGTCGGGGAGCCTGAGGATGAACGAGCGGCTCTTGCCGTTGCTCTGAATCGTGTGCGTGCCGCTGGTCAACGTCGGGGCCTTGCCGCAGCCTGGCGACGCGGCTAGCGAAGCAGCGGGCGCGGGAGCCGGCCGGGCGTCGGCCACGCCTGCACCGGCAGCAATCAGTGCGGCGACGACGATCTGCGTCCACCACCGGACTCGATAGTGCCTCTTCGTCATGGGCATGCTCCTCTTCTGGGCTGGGTTCATGGCCGGGTCCAGCGTTGGTTGGTGCCGCCGTGACAGGTCCAGATGATCAGTTGGGTGCCGTTGGCCGTGCTGCCGCCGTTGGCGTCGAGGCACTTGTTCGACTGGGTGTTGACTAGTGAGCCGTTGGCGCCGGCCGTCCAGTTCTGGGCTCCGCTGCCGTTGCACGTGGACAGTTGCACCGGTGCGCCGTTGGCCGCACTGCCGCCGGCGACGGTCATACATTTGCTGAACGCACGCAACGTGGTGCCATCGACCGTCCATTGCTGGTTGGGCCCGTTGGTACAGGTCCAGAGCTGGATCTTGGTGCCGTCGGCCGTGCTGCCGCCGCTGACGTCCACGCACTTGCCGCCGGGGCCGGTGATCGGCCCGGTGCGCGGGATGGTGCCGCCTAGTTCCTTGATCCGGATGTTGCGGAAGGACACGTCGTCGCCGGTGCCGTGGTTCTGGATACCGATGTGGCCGGAGGTCAACGAGCGCACCGGGTCGGTGTTGGTGAAGTCGTTGATCTTCACGCCGTTCAGGAACACCTGCAGCCGCTCACCCTCGACGAGCAGTTCGTAGGTGTTCCACTCCCCCGGCGGGTTGAGCGCGGCGTCGCGGGCGGCGAGGTCGGCGGCCTTGAAACCGTAGACCGAGCCGGTGGTCTTGTCGGCCGTGTCGGTGGCGTCGATCTGCACCTCATACCCTTGGCTGAGGGCGGTGTTCGGGTCGCTGCCTGCCGGGAATCCGATGACCACGCCGGAGTTGTCGTCACCGGGCATCCGCCAGTCCAGCTTGAGCGAGTACGAACGGAACTCCTTGGCGCCGTACCAGAGCATGCCCATCCCGCCGGAGGAGGTCAGCGTGCCGTCATTGTTCGCGAAGCCACCCGGCCCGGTTTGCGACCAGCCGGTGGTGGATCCGTTGTAGAGCGTGGTGTAGCCGGTTTCCGGGCGGCAGTCCGCCTTCGTCCGGTTCGCCGCGTACCGGATGCCACCGAGGATCATGGACCGGAAACCGCTCTCGGCGAAGCTGGACTGGGTGTGGCCGCTTCCCGTGTAGAAGGACCGTCCGCTCTGGACTGTTTTGCACCAGGTGTGCGGATGGTCGGCGCCCATCGAGCCACCGGAGTAGGTGGACTCGTCCAAGGTGGCCAGGACTCGGGCGCTGGACCGGACGTTGGTGCGGTAGTTGTACCACTCGTCAGTACGTACCCAGGCAGGAGCGAGGTGCTGAGTGGCCTGGTGCGCCCGGTTCTCGACTCGTACGGTCGCCTGCTGGATCGCGGGATGCGAGACGAAGTACGCGCCGACCAGTTCGCCGTAGAACGGCCAGTCGTGCTCGGTATCAGCGGCCGAATGGATGCCGGCGTACCCGCCTCCGCCACGGATGTACGACTCGAACGCGCCCTGCTGGGTGGCATTGAGTACGTCGCCCGTGGTGTTGAGGAACACCACCGCCTCGTACTGCGCCAGGTTCGAGCCGTTGAACGCGTTCGCGTCCTCGGTCGAGGTGACAGTGAAACCGTTGGCCGCGCCCAGGTCCCGGATCAACTGGATGCCTTGCGGGATGGAGTCGTGCCGGAAGCCCGCGGTCTTGGAGAACACCAGCACGTCGTACGGCGTGTCAGCGGCGCCGGCCGGCGGACCGGTGTTGGCCGCGAAGACGACGAGCGCGGCGACAGCCAGGCCAAGCGCGCGTCGGGTGAAGGAGTGCTTCATCTCAAATCACTTCGCTTTCCCGTGCAGGTGGTTCATGGCTGGGTCCAGCGCTGGTTGGTGCCACCGCTGCAGGTCCAGATGACGAGTTGGGTGCCGTCGGCGGAGCTGGCTCCGGTGGCGTCGAGGCACTTGGTGCCGTTGCGGATGGTGCCGTCGGCCTGCACGAACCAGCTCTGCGCGGAGGTCCCGTTGCAGGTGAGTAGCTGTACCGGGCTGCCATCAGCGGTGCCGGCGACATTCATGCATTTGCCGAGCGACTGGAACGTGTTGCCGGTGCGGGTCCACTGTTGGTTGGCGCCGCCGTGGCAGGTCCAGAGCTGGACCCTGGCGCCATCGGTGGAGGTCGCGCCGCTGACATCGACGCACTTGCCACCGATCCCGGCGATCGGCCCGGCGCCGCCGCCTGTCGACGTGCCGAAGGTGAACGCGTCCAGATCGAACAGATAACCCGTGCCGCTGCCGGCGAACGTCAGGTAGAGCGTGCCGGTTCCGCTCGGGACATTGGACAGGGTCGTGGACACCTCGGTGAAGGTCTCCCAGCCACCGGTCACCGGAACGGTCACCGTGCCGAGTACGGGCCCGGTCGGCGAACCGGTCCGCACGGACAGCATGCCGCCCGAGCCGCCGGAGGAAACCCGGGCAGTGAACCGGGTCTCGCCGCCGAGCGCGTACGGCTGGAACGCGATCCAGTCGCCGTTGTGGATGTCACCGACCGTCTTGCCACCCTCCGCGACCGCCTTGTCGAACAGGCCCGTACCCGATTGGGTGGTGTAGTGCTCCGCCTGGCGATGCCGGAGCTGCAGGACGTGCTGCGTGTGGGTGGTCACCGGCGGCTGCCCGTTCGCGCCCTTGTCGGTGTATTCGGCGTCGAACACCGCGTACAGGTTCGCCGCTGTGTCGTGCTCACCGTCCGGCGGGATCGTCAGGGTGCCCGAGCAGCCGTTCCGTGAGGTGATCAGGTGCGCGTGGCTGTCATGCCCCACCAGATAGCTCAGCTTGACCTGGCTGCAGTCGATCGTGCCGTCCTCGGGATCGGACACCGTGATCGTGTACGCCTTCGTGTCCCCGAAGCTGAACAGGCTTCCGTTCACGGGTGTGTTCAGCGTGACCGTCGGCGCTGTGTTGCCGACCGAGATGATCACACTCGCATTGCCGGAGCGGCCGGCGGGATCGGTCACCGTGAGCGAGGCCGTGTACTGGCCGTTCGCGGTGTAGGTATGGCTCGGGTTCGCCGCCGTGGACGTGGTTCCGTCGCCGAAGTTCCACGCGTACGTCAGCGCACCGCCCTCCGGATCCGAGGAGCCGGCCGACGAGAAGGTCACGGCCAGCGGTGCGGAGCCGGAGGTCCGGTTGGCACTGGCCCGCGCGACCGGCGCCTGGTTGCCTTGTGGGTTGTACTCGATGCGGTAGAGCGCCGAGCTCGCGTCACCGCTCCCCCAGCCGGTGCCGTAGTCGAGTACGTACAGCGCGCCGTCCGGGCCGAAGGCCGAATCCATGACCTGGGTGCCGCGCCACGGGAAGGGGTTGATCTGCCCGGCCGACCCGTCGGAGTTCACGTCGATGACCTTGATCCAGCGCCGGCCGAACTCGCCGGCGAAGACGTGGCCGTCCAGCGCGGGCGGGAACTTCACCGACGACGGGTTGGCCGCGTCGTACCGGTACACCGGCGCGCTCATCGGGGACTCCGACCCGCAGCCGAACGCCGCCAGCGAACAGTTGTCGTACTTGATCCACGCCGGGCGAGCGGCCGGCAGGTTGGTCAGCCCGGTGTTGCGCGGAGAGTTGTTGACCGGTGCGGCGCAGTTGAACCGCGCCCCGGACGGCCCGGACGGGAACGTGTAGTCCACATAGGTTTCCGCGGTGTTGTTGGAACCCACGCAGTACGGCCAGCCGTAGTTGCCCGCCGAGGTGATCCGGTTGAACTCCACCAGGCCGGCCGGCCCGCGGCTGCTGCTCGCCGTACCGGCGTCCGGTCCGTAGTCGCCGAGATAGACCACGCCGGTGGCCTTGTCGACGTTCATCCGGAACGGGTTGCGGAAGCCCATCGCGTAGATCTCCGGGCGCGTCCGCGCGGTGCCGGGCGGGAAGAGGTTGCCGGGCGGGATCGAGTACGACCCGTCGGCGTTCACCTTGATTCGCAGGACTTTGCCGCGCAGGTCGTTGGTGTTGCCCGCGCTGCGTTGTGCGTCGAAAGCGGGATTACGGCTGGTGCGCTCGTCGATCGGGGTGTAGCCGCTCGAGGCGAACGGATTCGAGTCGTCCCCGGTGGACAGATAAAGGTTGCCTGCGGCATCGAAGTCGATATCCCCGCCGACGTGGCAGCAGACACCCCGGCTGGTCGCCACGTCCAGCACGGTCACCTGGCTGGCCATGTTGATGGTGAAGTCGGCGTTGAGGGTGAACCGCGACAGCCGGTTCACGCCGTTCCACACCGAGAAGTCCGACCCGTTCTCCGGGGCGTCACCTCCCGGCGTGGACAACGGCGGTGAGTAGTACAGGTAGATGAACCGGTTGGTGGCGAAGTTCGGGTCGGCCGCGATGCCCTGCAGACCTTCCTCGTCGTGCGAATACACCTGCAGCGTGCCGATCACGTTGGTCGCCCCGGCCGCCGTGGTTCGCCGTACGGTCCCATTGCGTGCGGTGTGCAGCACCGAGCGATCCGGCAACACCGCCAGCGACATCGGCTCGCCCATCTCGGCCACCCCGCGCGCCAGCTCGACCTGCTGGAAGTCGGCGGGGTTGACCGCGTGCGCGGCGGCCGGCGGCGCCGTACCGATCGCGGTCGCCGTCAAACCGGCGGCCACCAGAATGGCGGCGGAGATCGCCGCTTTGACGTTGATTCTCATAGCAAAGTCACACCTTTGATCTCAGAGAACGGGTGAAGGTCCAGTGCCTGTTCGGCGCCTCAGGTGCGGGACCATTTCTGGTTGGCCTGGTTGTTGCAGCTCCAGAGGATCAGCGGTGATCCATTCGTGGTGGCGGCCTGGTTGACATCCAGGCAGGAGCCGGCGGCGACATTGGTCAGGGATCCGTCGGAGTTGAGGGCCCACTTCTGGCCGGTCTGGCCATTGCACGACGAGGTGACCACTCGCGTGCCGTTGGCGGTGCCCTGGTTCTCGGTGCCCAGGCACTTGTCACCGAAGACCCGAATCTCGCCACCGGCCCAGGTCGTCCATGATTGGCTCGCCGCGGTGCGGCAGTCCCAGATCACCACAGCCGCGCCGGACGCGGTCGAGCCGTTGCTCACGTCCAGGCAACGGCCCGAGCCGGTACCCCGAAATCTGGAGGTCGTACTGGCGACTGGGGTACCGCCGGTGACTCGATATGCCGCCACCCCGTGGGCCGGGACGACGGCAGAGATCTGTCCGCCGCTGCTGGAGGTTGCCCCGGTCCACAGGTCGGTCAGCCTCAACGACCCGCCGGACAACCCGAGTTGCGCCGCCGTGGTGGTGACGGTGGTGGTCGCGCTGCCGCGGTTGAACAGGCCGACCGCGACCGATCCGTCCGACAGCGGTTTGGCGAATACCTCCGTGGCGCCGTCGTCGCGCACCCGGCGGCCGCCGGCGCCGAGCTTGTCCTGATTCACCGCCAGCAGCCGTGGGTTACGCAGGATCGCGCTCACTTCGGCGGACATGGTGCGGATGTCGTTGCCCGCCATCAATGGTGCGGCCATCAGAGCCCAGAGTGCGAAATGCGATCGGGACTCCGTCAGCGTCAGGCCGGGGCGTCCGACCACGAGCATGTCCGGGTCGTTCCAGTGGCCTGGCCCAGCCTGTGCCGCCAGGGGCGCGGTGATGTCGACGACATTGCCCACGCCCATCGGATAGCTGTTGGTGTTGCCGTTCTGCCAGATGTCCAGCAGGTCCTCGGTCGTGCGCCACAGGTCGGCGACATCACCCCAGTTGTGTTTGTCGCCGGTGGGGGCGTGATAGCTGTTCGAGTTGATGCTGTACACGATCGGCCGTCCACTGGCACGCAACGCGTCCCGCATGATCGAGAACCGGGCGATCTGCTGGTCCCGCGTGCCGTTCGGGGAGCACCAGTCGTACTTCAGGTAGTCCACTCCCCAGGACGCGAAGGTGCGCGCGTCCTGCACCTCGTGCCCCATGCTGCCGGTGGAACCCGGGTGTGCGCCGCCGCCCTGAGCGCAGGTGCGCTCGGTCGGCACCTGATAGATCCCGAACTTCAAGCCGCGGTTGTGGATGTAGTCGCCCAATGCCTTCATGCCACTGGGGAACTTCGTCGGGTGGGCACGGAGATTGCCCTGGGCATCACGCTGCGGATCGAACCAGCAGTCGTCGACCACGACGTACTGGTAGCCCACGTCCCGCATCCCCGACGAGACCATCGCGTCCGCCGCCTGGCGCACCGCTGTCTCGGTGACGCCGCAGCCGAAGCTGTTCCAGCTGTTCCACCCCAACGGCGGAGTGAGCGCCGGGCTGCCAGGCGCCGCGCCGGCCGGCTGCCGGTCAGGCCCCAGCGTCACCAGTGCCAACGCCGCGATCGCTACCATGGCGACCAGTCGGCCGCGTGATCGAGTGATCATCGTTGCTCCTTCAGCAGGAGTTGGTCTGGGTGAGCAGGCCCATCCGCCAAGGCAGCTTCAGGTAGTCGCCACCGGCACCGGGATCCTGGCCCTGGTAGACGAATTGCAGCCGGCAGGGATTGATCGTCAGCGTCTGGTCGTTGCTTGCGCGGACCAGCTCGCCATGGCTGATGTCCTGGGTCCAGGCGCCGTTGGGGAAGGTGACGTTGTTGCGGCCGGCGAAGGGTTGGCTTTCCGTTGCGGCCAACGGGGTCCAGTTGCCGGTGAGGCTGCTGGACACAAAGGACCGGAAGTACCGCCGTCCGGTGCCGCCGATCGCCTCCTGCATCAGGAGGTACTGGTTGGACCCGGCCACCTTGTACACATTGGTCGCCTCGAACAGGGCGAACTTGGAATCCGACAGCACGATCTGCGTGTTGCCGAATCCGTTGGGGAAGTTGGCCAGGCTGGTCTGTGCCCGGTAGATGTGGCCGTTGTCGTCGCTGAAGAACAAGAAGCAGTTCGTGGTGTCACAGATGACCCAGAAGTCGATCCAGGTACCGTCACCCTTGTTCTCCCGCACGATGTCGGGTTCGGTGGCGATGAACGTGCGCGGTGCCGACCACGATCGCGGATCGGCCGGGTTGGTGCTGGTCGAGTACGTCGGTGGCGCGGTCTGGTAGACCAGGTACCACAGGTTCTGCGGCGCGAAATGGAACAACTGCGGGGCGGCACGGTAGCCCGGCCCGATCGCCGAGGCCGTATCCAGGTAGGTGTGCGGAGCTGCCGCGGCCTGTGACCAGTCACCGAAGTTGAAGTTCACCAGGCCCCACCCGTTCGATCCGGCCGTCGTGGCGTAGACCAGCCACTGGTTGTTGTGGCGTACCACCGAGAAGTCCTTGATGGCGTAGCGGTTGGGGTGTTGCGCGTCGGCCTTCGGCCCGGCAAGCACACCGCTGGAGGACCACCGGAAGGTGGACGGCAGCGGACCGCTTGGGTTGCCGCCGCCGATGGGGACCAGCAGCCACTGCTGGTTGGTCCCGCCGCCGTCGGAGCGCTGCACGATCGTCGTCCCGTTCGCGGTGGAACCACTCGGGACCTCGAGAGCCTTGTTGCTGTTGCGGTTGATCAGCCGGACGTTGCCGTCTGGCGAGTCGGCCAACCGGAACTGCTGGTTCGTTCCGTTGTGCTCGGTCCACTGCGCGATGCCGGCGCCGTCGGCGGTCGAGGCGTTGAGCACGTCGAGCACCTTGGCGGAATGCCGTGCCCGCAGCCGGTAGTACCCGCCACCGGAATCCACGAACTGGAACTGCTGATTGGTGCCATCGTGCCGCGACCACTGCTGGATGGCGGCGCCGTTGGCGGTGCTCGCCCCCGAGACATCCATTGCCTTGCCACTGGCGCGGTTGACCAAGACGTACCAAGCGTTCGGGTCGACAGTGGCCGCTTGTGCCGGAATCACGCCGACCGCAGCCAGCAGACCGGCCACAAGGGCTATCACCAGGCCGAGCGCCGTCGGGCGCCGGCCGTACCGGGTCCTCTTCATGCGATGCATGTCCTTCTCCTTCGGCTAGAGGCGCTGGAGCTGGAAGCGCTGGTTGGCGTTGCCGGTGTAGGTCCACTGCGAAATGCGTGCGCCATCGGCGGCGGACGCTGCCCACACGTCCAGCGCCAGGCCGCTCTGCCGGTTGACCAGACTCACCGCACCGTTGCCGTGGTCGGTCACCTGCCATTGCTGGCTCGCGGCATTCGTGTCCGGCTGCTGCGTCACGTCCGCGCCACTGCTCGACCCCGACACCTGGAGTACGAGGCCGCTGTGGCGTGCCCTGATCCGGAAGTAGCCACCACCGGCATCGAGGAAGTCGAACTGCTGATTGGACCCACCGCTGACCGACCACTGCTGCAGCACGGCACCGGCGGACGTGGACGCGTTGGCGATATCGGCGGCCTTGCCGCTGTGTTGCGCCACCAGCCGGTAGTTGACGCCGATCTGGATCGGGCTGCCGCTGCTCGCGCCGTTCAGCGCGGTGAGCACGGCGTCGTAAGCCTGCTTCTTGTTGCCACTCCGGTCGAACAGCAACGGGTTCTCGCTCGCGCGCCAGGAGTCGATGTCCCGGACGCCCCAGGTGGTGATTCCGGTGCATCGCGACACGTTCAAGCACGCCCGGACAGTGTTGGCGTAGGCGGTCGGCGACGCCTGCGCGATGTCGAGTTCAGTGAGCTGTACGTCGACGCCGAGTGCCGCGAAGTTGGCCAGCGTGGTCTGGAATGTAGCGGGCGCACCGCCGCTGCCGAAGTGCGCTTGCAGGCCAACACAGTCGATCGGCACACCGCGGGACTTGAAGTCGCGTACCAGCCTGTAGACACCTTGCGTCTTGGCGGCGTTCCAATCCTCGATGTTGTAGTCGTTGTAGCAGAGCTTGGCGGCGGGATCCGCGGCACGAGCGGTACGGAACGCCTCCTCGATGAACCCGGTGCCGAGAACATCGCGGAACACCGAGGGACGAAGCTGGCCACTACTGCCGTCGGCGAATGCCTCGTTCACCACGTCCCACGAGTGGATCTGGCCGCGGTAACGGCCCGCCACGACGTTGATGTGGTTGTTCATCACGCCGCGCAGCGTGTTCGCGTCTCGGATATCGCTGACCCAACCGGGCAGCTGCGAGTGCCAGACCAGCGTGTGACCACGCAACTGCTTGTTCTGGCTGCGTGCGTGGTTGGCGATCCGGTCGGCCGAGCCGAAGGTGAAGTTGTTGCGGGACGGCTCGGTGTGGTCCCACTTCATCTCGTTCTCGGCGGTGATCGAGTTGAACTCGCGGTTGAGGATGGTCGTGTACTGCGAATCGCCCAGCTTGCCGCCGGCAACCGCGGCGCCGAAGTACCGGCCGGACTGGGCAGCTGCCGCGCCAAGGGTGGTGGCGGCGTCGGCCGCGTCGACGGATGCGGCGGCGCCGGGTGCGTTCGGAACGAGTGCCACGGTGCTGGTGACGGCGAGCGAGGCGATCGCCCAGCGAAGCAGTGGCCGGCGCCACCATCGGGCGGGATGGATCTGCGGGGTCATACGTCCTCCTTTGTCGGTGAAGCGACCCATTGCGAATGGGAGCGCTCCCAAGTTAAGGTCGGGAAAGCCAGTGAGGTCGGCGGTGATAGCGGGGCTGGCGCCCCCAGAATCGCCAGCCTGTTCAGCTGACTCGGAGGCCGTCCTGCGATGGGGGCGGGGGGCTGGCGCCGGCGACGAGCGCGCCACTGGAAATTCGCGGTTGAACCATGAGACTCCCGGGCGGGGGTGTCGATCCGATTCGGTCAGTTGCAGACCGTACGCGACACATTACGGAGAGCGCAATGCTTCAGTCTCATCAAGTTTGGTGTACCAAAATGGTTCAGTCTTATTAGGGCGGACCGCTGTGCCTTCCCTTCGGCAGTCGGCCCGCGACTTCGGTCGCCGGCCACCGTGATCAAGCGTATTTGTTCGATTCTGAACGTTCTTGCCCACCTCTGATCGGCTGATGGACACGGTCTGGCTCGGGGGCCATATTTCTTGAACATGTCACGCCGCGCACCAGCCGAAGCGGCGTAGCCCTCGAGCCGCTCGGAGAGGCGAAAACATGAACGGAAGACCGCACGAGTACGTAGCAAAACCATCGCGGAACACTCGATCGTTGCGCCGATTGCTGAGCCTTGTTGTGGCGACCGCACTCGCGGTGGGCGGGGTTGTCGCCACCCCGGCGCCCGCCAGCGCCGCCACCAACCAGTTCCGAGGGATGAACTGGGCCGTACTGGGTGACAACTTCAGCAGGGGCCCGCTCGTCATCTCGGGCCTGAGCCAGACCGACAGCAACGCGACCGTGCGGGCCAAGGCCAATGCCCTGTACGACGACATGGCGGCGATGGGCGTCAACACCGTCCGGCTGCCGATCAACACCCACACCGTGGGCACGACCTGGTGGAACAACTATCGGGGTGCCATCGACGCCGCGACCGAGCGCGGATTCAAGGTCATTCTCGCCTACTGGGAGGACGGCGCCGCCTCGGGTGGCAAGGTCACGAACTACGCCGCGTGGAACACCATGTGGTCCCGTGTGACCAGCACCTACGGCTCCAACACCAACGTGTATTTCGAGCCGATGAACGAGCCCCACGGCTACAGCTCGACGGACTGGCGCAATGTCGCGGCGAACTGGCTCCGCTACCACTATTCGGCGGTGCCCAGCCGGGTGCTCATCGGCGGCACCGGCTTCAGCCAGGACCTACGGGATATCTGCAACGACAGCCGCTTCAGTGGAACGCTGCTGTCTTTCCACTACTACACCTTCTTCTATGGCCCAATGACGTACGACGGTTTCCGAAGCCATATTCAGACGCGCCTGGGGAACTGCGCTTCCCGCGCGGTCATGACCGAGTACGGCGCGCCGATGTCCACCGGCCTCAACTATGCCAATGCGGCCAGCACCGACAATTTCGTGCGTTACGTTCGCGCCGTCACACAGGTCATGCGTGACAATCAGATGGGTGGCACCTACTGGCCCGCGCTCGGCGGCAAGCGCACCAACGGCGGCGGTTATGACTGGTATTCGATGTTCGCCCTGAGCGGTAGCGGCACCAACCTCAACCTGACCGTCCGCAATTCCTCCGGTCGTGACCGGATCAGGTACGGCTGGGGGCTATGAATCGGATCCACGCCCTGGGTGATTAATTGATTCGGTAATTCCAGCACGGTCGCAGACCAGCACTGCAGGCCGTTGAGAAGAATGCTCAGAATTAAATACAGATAGCAATAGAAAACCAGGTCAGAGGGCAGATCGGCGACGGCCGATCTGCCCTCGCTTTATGCCCGGAAACCCCACCCAAACCATGGTGGGCCAATGTTTCTTTGTGGTAGCTTCATTTTCAATCATAGTTCTACGGTGTCCTTCCCGGTCGTCACCACAGTGTTTTCCTTTGACCATGGCAACGACCGCGGAACCGCCCCACACCGGAGGTCCCAATGCGTTCTGCGGAAGTTCCTCGACAATGCCAGCTTCGTCATTGCAGATATCAGCTTTAACTGCTCTTGAGTACGCGCAGGAATGCGCGTGACCACTCGGGCACTCACCAGCGTGTCGTAGCCGTCGGCGCGAGCGTCGGCGGGAGCGCGGACACGTCACGTCCACAGGTCAATGCACTCCGTAATCATGCAGCTACACCCAGTACCGACCAAGGAGGTCTCATGGGGATGGCCACACCGTTTCAGCTTTCCGGGTTGCACGGACTCGCTCCGGCCGACCGAATCCTCTTCCAGCGTTACGGTCACGGCCGCGTCTGCAGGCCGGCCTTCAGCCGCATCCACCACGCCGTCGAAGGCCAGGCGCGCGCCCGTCCTCAGGCGATCGCGGTGGAACACCTCGGCGTTCGCCTCACGTATCAGGAACTCGACCGGCGGGCCGAACACGTCGCCACCCGGCTGGCCGCACTCGGCGTCCGGCCGGGTGATCGGGTCGGTCTGTTCCTCACACGTTCGGCGCATATGGTCGTCGGGATCCTGGCCATCCTCAAGGCCGGCGCCGCCTACGTGCCGCAGGACATCCGGATCACGCCACCACGACACCTGCGCCACGTCGTCAGCACGGCCGGCATCCAGGTCATCCTGACCACCCACGACCACGAGCTTCCCGCGGAGCTCGGCCAGGTCGTTTCGATCGACACCATCGCGGCCGAGCCCGGCCCAGCTCGAGCCGAGCGGTCCGGGGACGCGGCCGTGGTGATCTTCACGTCCGGCACGACCGGACAGCCGAATGGCGTCCAGGTGACCCACGCCAACCTCTGCAACGTTCTGCTCACCGAGCCGGGGTCGTTGGGAATCCGGCCGGGTGACCGGGTCGGGCAACTGCTGAACATCGCCTTCGACATGGCCGCCTGGGAGATCCTCGGCACGCTCGCGCACGGCGGCACACTGGTTGTCCGCGGCAACAACCTGGCGAGCACCGCGGAAAGCCTGAACGTCATCATCGCGACGCCGAGTATCTTGTCCACTCTGGACCCGACAGGATGCCAGGCCGTCCATACGGTCGCCGTGGCCGGTGAACGATGCCCACAGCCCCTCGCCGCGGCCTGGTCGCGGCGCGCGGCCTTCTACAACAGTTGCGGCCCGACCGAGGTCACCATCGTCAACACGATGCAGCGGTACGACGGCGCGCTGACCATCGGCAGACCGGTGCCCAACACGACGGTGTACATCCTGGACGACGAGCTCCGGCCGTGCCCGATCGGCGAGATCGGCGAGATGTGGGCCGGAGGCGCCTGCGTCACCGACGGGTACCTGGGTAACGAGGCGCTGACCGCCGAACGGTACCGGCCGGATCCGTTCCTCGGTGGTGCGAACAGGATGTTCCGCACCCGAGATCTGGCCCGATGGACTCCGGACGGTCAGCTGGAACACCACGGCCGGACCGACGACCAGGTGAAGATCGGGGGATTCCGGGTCGAACTGGACGCCGTCACCTCGGCGCTCGAGCAGACTCCCGGATGCACTCGCGCCGCCGTGGTGCTGCACCAGGACCGGTTGGTCGGTTTCGTCAGCCCGGCGACCGTCCAGCCGGAGGTGGCCCGGCAAGTCGTCGAGGAACTGCTGCCGTACTACTGCTCGCCGACCCTGATCGTGGCGGTGGACAAACTGCCGATGACCGAGCGCGGGAAGATCGACCGGCGTGCCCTGGTGTCCCGGTTGGACACCGTGGCATGACGACGACGCAGCTCGCGCTCCCTGGCCCGGGGCGGTCGTTGCGCGCAAGGGTCAAGCGCCGCCCGTTCACCCATCACAACCGGCTCGCCGCCGCCGTCGTTCTGCTCAACCTGGCGTTGGTCCCGATCGTCGACGCGTCGTCGATGGTGCTCGCCAACTTCGCCCTCGCCGTACTGATCCGCCAGCAGTACGTGATCAACCTGCTGTTCTGGTTGGCGACCAGTGTGCCCACGCACTGGCCACTGCGGATCCGGTGGACGATGGGCAAGGTGTACCACTTCGGTGGCCTGCACGTCGGCGCGTCGATCTGCGCCACCGCCTGGTTTCCCTTCACCGCGCCCTCCCTCGCCCTCACCTGGGTGATTCTGGCGCTGCTGATCGCGATGATCGTGCTGGCTCTGCCGGCACTACGGGCGCGACAGCACGACTGGTTCGAACGAGCTCATCGATTCGGTGGCTGGTCCGTCCTCGCGTTGTTCGCACTGCATGCGGGGGCGACCGCCAGTACGACGAGTCTGTGGGTGCTCTCGGTCGTGGGGTTCAGCGTTGCCCTGCCGTGGCTGCGGTTGCGCCGGGTGCCGGTCCGGATCGACCGTCCGTCCCGGCACGTCGCGCTCGTGTGGTTCGACTACGGGGTGACGCCGTTCGCCGGATCATCCACCGCGGTGAGCCGGAATCCCTTGCTCGAGTGGCATTCCTTCGCCAACGTACCGACGCCGGGGCAGGCTGGGTTCCGGCTGACGATCTCGCGCGCCGGGGACTGGACGGGCGCGCTCATCGACGACCTGCCGGCGTACGTCTGGGTCAAGGGCATCCCGACCGCGGGGGTCGGCAACATCGACAAGTTGTTCCGCAAGGTCGTCTGGGTCGCGACCGGCAGTGGCATCGGCCCGTGCCTGCCGCATCTGCTCGCCGCCGATACGCCGTCGCTGCTGGTCTGGTCGACCAGGCACCCACGGCAGACGTACGGCGACGCCTTGGTCGACGAAATCCTTGCCGTACAGCCCGATGCGGTCATTTGGGACACCGACGCGGCAGGCAAACCCGATCTGCTCGCGCTGACCTATCAGGCCTACGTCCAGTCGGGCGCCGAGGCGGTCATCTGCATCTCCAACAAAAAGACCACCTGGCAGATCGTCGAGGAGCTGGAGATGCGTGGCATTCCGGCCTTCGGCGCGATCTGGGACTCGTGAGGAGACACCATGGACTACCTGAACCTGCACGTCGAGGACAGCGACATCGTGACGCTGACCATCACCCGCCCATCCGCCCGCAACGCGTTGTCCGCCGGGGTGCTGACCGAACTGCAGCACTTCCTCCGTACCGCGTCCAAACCGATGATCCTGACCGGTGCGCCTGGACCCGCGTTCGTCGCCGGCGCGGACATCCGCGAAATGGCGGCCATGACTCCGGCCGAAGGTGCCGAGTTCGGCCGGCTCGGTCAGACCGTGATGAATCTGCTGGAGAGCGTGCCCGCACCGGTCATCGCGTGCGTGGACGGGTACGCGCTCGGCGGCGGATGCGAACTGGCGATGGCCGCGGACTTCATCTATGCGACCTCGAAGGCCGTGTTCGGCCAGCCGGAGGTGCTGCTCGGACTGATTCCCGGCTTCGGCGGCTGCGTGCGTTTGCAGCAGCTGGTCGGTCCCGGCCTGGCCCGTGAACTGATCTACTCCGGCCGCAAGATCGACGCCGCGCAGGCTCAGCGCATCGGACTCGTGAACGAGGTCTTCGATTCCAGGCAGGACATGCTCGCGGCCGCCGCCCGTACCCTTCGCGAGATCGCGCAGAACTCGCCTGTCGCGGTGGCCCTGTGCAAGGACGCGATCAACGGCGCTCGCGGAACGAACGTCGTCACCGGCCTCGAGCTGGAGGCGGCGGCGTTCCGGCAGGCGTTCACCACACCGGACATGCGCGAGGGGACGGATGCGTTCCTGGCCAAGCGCACGCCTGTCTTCCAACGCGCCACCTAACAGAATGGAACCGTTGCAGGTCGCCGAAGCGCTGAGCCGACTGACACCGGACCACCGGACGGTGGTGGTCCGCGCCTACTACCTGGGTCAGTCGGTCGCCGAACTGGCCGAGGCGCTGAACGTGCCGCGGGACACCGTCCGCTCCCGACTGCACTACGGCCTGCACGCGCTCCGGATCGCCTTGCAGGACGAAGGCCCGAAATGAGTTCCTTCGCTCATTCGGGCCTTCGCCCACACGTCAGACCGAGGTTGTGATCAGGAGAGCGCCCATTGCTGGTTGCCGCCGCCGTGGCAGGTCCAGAGGTGGACCTTGGCGCCGTTGGCGGTGCCGGCGCCGCTGACGTCCAGGCAGAGCCTGGACTGCACACCGGTGATGGTGCCGTTGGTGTTGAACTGCCACTGCTGGTTGGCTCCCCCGGTGCATTGCGAGATCACGACCTCGGTGCCGTTGGTGGTCTGGTTGTTCAGGGCGGTCGCGCACCGGGTGTTGCCGCCGCTGTAGACGGTCAGCTGGCCCGTTGCCGTACGGGTCCAGATCTTGTTCGCGCCGCCGGAGCATGCCCAGATGTTCAGCTGTGTCCCTGGGGTGGTGCTGTTGTTCGGAACGTCCAGGCACTTGCCCGCGGCCAGCGCGAAGACCTCACCGGTGCTGGGGCGCAGAGCGCGTTCGATGCCTGCCGCTGCCATGACCTGCTGCGCGCCGACGGGCCAGGAACCGCTCACCTGCACGTTCCCTCGGACGACGTTGTTGTGCGGCGGCCCGGTGGCCACGTTGGTCACGCCGGTGTTGTACCAGTTGTCCGCGAAGACGTTGTCGTTGGTGTTGTTGGTGTTGCTGGCGTTGGTGAAGGCGAAGACCCCGCTGTCGATGACCACGTTGTTCGACACGGAGACATAGCGCGAGCCTTCGTCCAGATACAGGCCGACCGTGCCTCGGTTGTCATAGACGAGGTTGTGGTCGATCGAGCCACCGGGGTTGGCGGACAGGTTGTAGAGGCTGCCGCCGTCGTGGAGGGACTTCTTGGTGCCGTGGACGACGTTGTACCTGACGATCGTCTCGCGCAACGTCGTCGGAGTCGTATAGACCGGCTGGTAGTCGTACAGGCCGCGGTTGCGGTAGTCCTGGCTACCGCCGGGATCGTTGGCGCCCCAGCCCCAGCCGACGTCGATACCGTCGTACGCGAGGTTGGACACCTCGTTGTGCTCGATGACGGCGCGGGTGGCGTACGTGGACAGGATGCCTGCCATGTCCTTGTAGTCCTTGGCGACATCGGTCACCAGGTTGTTCTTGATCAGGATGTCCCTGTTGACCATCGCGGGATTGGCCGGGTGGTGCGCGTCCGGACGGACTCCGCCGATGAGGATCCCGCCACCGGAAAGGTCCGTGAAGGTGTTCTGGGTAACGGTGATGCTGGATGCGCCGAGGCCGATACCCGACTGGTGCGCGTTGGCGTCATTGCCAATCCCCAGGCCTACCTGGCCGAGGTGGCGGAAGGTGTTGTTGGTGAAGGTGACTCCGGTGGCAGCTGAGACCTGTACGGCGGCGGGCACCTGCCCCCAGCCGTTGCGCGTGCCCTCGAACTGCCGGCAGCCCGATTGACACGAGGTCAGGAAGTCGCCGGGCATCTGGTGGGCGGCCGGGATGAAGGCGCCGCTCTGCTGATTCGCATAACCGATCGAGGTTCCCGGCTGCAGCCAGGTGGTGTGCTCGAAGACCATGTCCCGCATGGTGATGTTGCGGATCGGGTCGGCGTAACTGCCGCTCAGCTGGACCAGCGAGGTCAGGCGCGGCAGCACGATGTCCCGCCCGACGGGCGACTGGCCGGCGGCTGCCTTGTAGTAGAGCCGTCCGGCCTGGGGGTCCAGGTACCACTGTCCGGCGTTCCTCAGGAACGAGTAGGAGTTGTGCAGCGTCAGACCGCCGCCCGCGAAGGGCCTGGCGAGGGTGTCGTACCCCCAGTTGTTGTTGTTCCACGCGGGCTGCTGCATCGTGATGGTGGTGCCGCTGATGCTCTGTACGGGCGAGTACCGGTCGGTGAACGAGTTCAGGCTCTCCAACTCGATCCGGTTCTGCTGCGGCAGCGTGGCGAGGTAGTTGAGTGCGGAGTTCGTGATGGTCATGCCGCTGTTCGTGATCCGCACATCGTTGCGCGAGATGGCGATCGACGCGCGCGGCGCCAGCGTTCCGTCCACGTAGAGCTGCCGGGAGTCGACGCCCTGAGGGACCGACGCGACCCAGATGTTCGCGCCCGCGTCGTGCTGCGTCCAGCCGGTCACAGGCTGGCCGCCGGACACCCTTGGTGTCGCGCCTGGGCTGGCCTGCCACGTGACGGTGTGGCCGTTGCGTCCTGAGTCGGCACTGGTGAACCTCAGCGGTTCGGACAGCCGGTGGACACCACCTGCGAGCTCCACGACCACGTCGGTCTCGCCGGACTGGGCACGGGCCATTTCCTGGGCCTTGGCGAGGGTGGCGACCGGGCTCTCCGTGGAACCCGAGTTGCGGTCGTTGCCGTGCGGGGCGACCACGATCCGCACGGCCGCGATGTCAGCGGCCTGTGCGGGAGGGACGGCGAGCATCGACCCGGTGAGGGCGGTCGCCGCGATGGTCGCGGCGATCAACGAGCTGGTGCCTGGGGGCATGGGTGTATCACCTTTCCGGAGGGCGGGTTGGTTGATCCGGTCGGTTGAGTGCGGGCGGGCAGTTCGAGGGCGAGGCAGTCAGTCCGTGAAATGTGTCTGACTCATCTGAGGCCTCAGGGCAATGCGTCGTGCGCGACGATGTGACGTTTGATGGCTCACGAGGGCGGATTGTTATGTTTAGGTAACACATAACAATCGGCAGATGACACTCAGTCAAGAGATGAGACTTACTAATCTTTCGATCTGGGAGCCTTTGCAGACCCAACTGGCTGTATCCTCGGACCGGCGTCCGCAAGTCTGGCGGTCCTACACGAAGGGGGCAGGCAGGTGGACAGCGCGTCCCTTCCGGCCGACACCGGCGCATCCACGCATCAGCCGCAGGCCGGCCCGTACCGGCCCGGTTACGAATTGGTGGCCGAGCAGATCCTGCAGCTCATCGCGGAGCTGGAACTGCGGCCCGGCGACCGCATGCCCACCGAGAACGAACTCGCCGCACGCCTGGGCTCCAGTCGTACCGTGGTGCGGGAAGCGGTCAAGATCCTCTCAGCGATCGGCCGAATCCGGGCCCAGAAAGGCCGCGGACTCTACGTCTCCGATGACGAGGGAATGCTGGGCTCGTCACGATGGGGAGGGTTCTTCCATCCCACCGATCTCGATCACGTGTACATGCTCTTCGAGTTCCGCCGGGTTCAGGAGACCGCTGCCAGCCGACTGGCAGCGACCCGCGCGACGCCGGCCGAACTGCGAGCCATCGAAGCCGCCGCCGAGACCTGCCGGCATGGTCACCTGACCGGGCAGGCCGCGGTGTTCAATCGCGGCGACGACGACTTCCACCTCGGCATCGCCACCGCTTCGCACAACAACTTTCTGATCGCCTCGGTGCGCGAGGCCCGCCGCCTTCAATACCAGTCCACCACCATCGGCCTGCACGGCACGGTCGGTGGCCACGCGGCGGAAGCCACCGAGGAGCACGCCGCAATCTTCCAGGCCATCCGGGACGGCGACCCCGAGGCAGCGGCACAGGCCACCGCCCTCCACCTCGACAACACGCTCGAGGACTACCGCCGAGAGATCCAGCGCCGAGTCTTCGGCTGACTCCGGCCGGCACTCCCCATTGCCAGACGGGTGGGCATGCAACATTATGTTAGCGCTAACTTCCCAGGTGCCGCCCACACTAAGGATCTGGTCAAATGCGCTCGTCCCCGCCCCGCAATGCGCGTTCTGTCCGGCGGTTCATGCTGACCGCGGTCGCGACCGTACTCGCCGCCGTGGCGAGCATCGTCGTCGTCCCATCGGTCGCTTCAGCCGCCGGCCCTGCGCCGCACTACCTGATGACGGCGTTCACCAACAGCAGCGAGTCGAACATGTACGTCTACGACTCCGCGAACGCGACCAACTTCACCCAGGTCAGAGCGAACGCCTACACACCGCCGTCGGGCCTCATCCGCGATCCCAGCGTGATCAGGCACACCGACGGTTACTACTACATCGTCTACACGACGAACTGGACCGGCGACACGATCGGTTTCGCCCGCAGCGCGGACTACGTCAGCTGGACGTTTCTGCGCAACGTCCGGGTCGGCCTCAACGGAGCCACCGGCAGCACTTGGGCGCCGGAGTGGTTCAAGGACTCCGACGGCAGCGTGCACGTGATCTTCTCCGCGTCCACTACCGGAACGGCGGGACAGTTCCGGCCGTACCGGATCACCGCGACGAACTCGGACCTGTCGGCATGGAGCAGCCCGGTCGCGCTCGGCATCCCGGCCAACTTCATCGACAGCTTCGTGGTCAAGGTCGGCGGGACGTACCACAACTTCCTCAAGAACGAGACGACGAAGTACATCGAGCACGCCACCGCCACCTCGCTGAACGGCCCGTGGACGTTCGTCGGCACGGGCAACTGGGCGGGCTGGGGTGCCGGGCTGGAGGGGCCCGCGGTCGTGCGGCTGCCCGACGGCCGCTGGCGGATCTACTTCGACCAGTACGGCCAGCGCCGGTACTACTACGCCGACAGCTCCAACCTGAACTCCTTCGGCGGCAAGGTCGAGATGCCCGGGCTGTCCGGCGTCGCGCGGCATTTCACGGTGCTGCGGGAGGACTCCGGCGACACCACCGCCGTACCGACGGGCAACCGGTCCCTGCGCTTGGTGAGCCACCCCGACCGCTACGTCCGGCACCGCGACAATCTGGCGTACGTCGAGCCGGTGAGCTCGTCCAGCAGCGTCACCGCTCGCCAGGACGCGACGTTCACCATCGTGCCGGGACTGGCGAACGGCAACTGCTACTCGTTCCGGTCGGTGAACTTCCCGGACCGCTATCTGCGGCACTACGCCTTCCGCGTCCGGCTCGACACCAACTCCGGTGATTCGACGTTCGCCCGCGACGCCACGTTCTGCGGCCGTGCCGGTCTGGCCGGAGGCACCAGCACGTCGTTCGAGTCCTACGCCCATCCCGGCCGGTACCTGCGCCACTACAACTTCGAGGTGCGCGTCGACTGGCGCACCTCGGACGCGGCGTTCGCACGTGACGCGTCGTTCACCCTTTCCGCGCCACTAGCCTGAAAGGACAGTCGATGAAAACCACACTCCATCGCCTGCTCGTGCTGGTACTGATCACCGTCACCTGCGTTGCCGGTCTGCCTGTGCCGCAGGCGATCGCGACGCCGGCGGTGCGGAACACGAACCCGATCGCGGAGCGGCGTGCCGATCCGCACATCTTCAAGCACACCGACGGTTTCTACTACTTCACCGCGACCGTCCCGGAGTACGACCGGATCGTCCTGCGCCGCGCGACCACGATCCAAGGCCTGGCCACGGCGGCGGAGACGGTGATCTGGCGCAAGCACTCCAGCGGTGAGATGGCCGCCCACATCTGGGCACCGGAGATCCATTTCATCAATGGCAAGTGGTACGTCTACTTCGCGGCTGGGCGTAGTGACGACATCTGGCGGATCCGGATGTACGTGCTGGAGAGCTCGAGTGCCAACCCGTTGACCGGAACCTGGACCGAACGCGGCCGCGTCACGACACCGTGGGACACCTTCTCGCTGGACGCCTCCACGTTCGTCAACAACGGCGTGCGGTACCTGACCTGGGCACAGCAGGAACCGGGTATCGCTACCAACTCCAACCTGTACGTCGCCCGCATGGGCGCGAACCCGTGGACGATCACCGGCCAGGTGACCCGGCTGACAGTGCCGACGCTGACCTGGGAGACCCGTGGACACAAGGTCGCCGAGGGGCCGACAGTCCTGCAGCACAACGGAAAGCTCTTCCTGACGTACTCGGCCAGCGCCACCGACGCGAACTACTGCCTCGGCATGCTGACCGCGTCCGCCTCGTCGGACCCGCTCAACGCGGCATCGTGGACCAAGAGCCCCAACCCCGTGTTCGCCAGCAACGCCGCGACCAGTCAGTACGGACCGGGCCACAACTCGTTCACGGTGTCCGAGGACGGCCAAAGCGACATCATGGTTTACCACGACCGCAACTACCGCGACATCGTCGGCGATCCGCTCAACGACCCGAACCGCCGTACGCGCGTACAGAAGGTCTACTACAAGGCCGACGGCACACCGGACTTCGGCATCCCGGTGGCCGACGGCCCGACGCCGGTCCGGCTCAAGTCGTACAACGCTGACCGCTTCGTACGGCACTGGGAGTTCCGCGCGAAGCTCGAAGCCAACGTGGCCCCGCTGGCCGACTCGCAGTTCAAGATGGTGACGGGCCTAGCCGGTTCCGGCACTGTGTCGTTCGAGTCGACCAACTTCCCCGGCTACCACCTGCGGCACCGCAACAACGAACTGTGGGTCGAGCGCAACGACGGCAGCACCCTGTTCCGCAACGACGCCAGCTTCACTCAGCGCGCCGGACTCGCCGCCAGCTCGGCCGTGTCGTTCGAGTCCCTGAACTTCACCGGCCGCTATATCCGGCACAGCAACGGACTGCTCTACCTGCAACCAGTGACCGACGCGCAGGCCCGCGCGGACGCCACGTTCGTACTGGAATGACACGTCACGTCGCGCTGGATTGAGCAGCCGCATGGAGGGCGGCGGCGACACCTTCGACCGCAGGGGTTCTGGTTGCACGGGTGAGGAGGAAGACCTCGCGATCGAGGGCGCCCTCGGCGAGGGAGCGGACCGCGACGCCGGGAACGCCGTAGCCGAGCACGAGGTCGGGAAGGAGGGCGCAGGCGCCGGTGGTGCGGACCATCTCGACGAGGATCAGGAAGTCATCGGAGGCGTAGCGCAGGTCGGGTTCGAAGCCGCCGAGTGCTCGGCAGGCGCGGATTTGCATCTCACGATGACCGGTGCCCGGCTGGCAGGCGGCCCACCGGGCGTCGGCGAGTTGCGTCATCTGGACCGGGTCTTCGGCTGCCAGCGGATGTGTCAGCGGCAGGACCAGCCGCACGTGCTCCCGCACGAGCGACTCCCGAGCCAGGTCGCGATGCACCGGCCGCGGCTGGCCGGAGTACTCGTCGCCGACCACCGCGTCGAGTTGCCGCAGGCGAAGCGCCGGCACCGCCTCCTCGACCTCAGCCTCAGTCACCTCGACCCGGATGTCGGGGTGACTTCGACCGAGCGCGGCGACAGCAGGAGCCACGATGCGCAGGAAGGCGGATTGAAAAGCAGACACCCGTACGACGCCCGCCGGGTGGCCCGCGGCGATCGCGGCCACCTCGGCCTCGGCTGCCTCCATCCCATCGAGCAGGGCGGCCGCGTGCCGGACCAGCGCTCGGCCCGCGTCGGTAAGCCGCACGTTCCGGCCGGCCCGTTCGAGCAGCTTTGCGCCTGCCTCACGCTCGAGCACCGCGAGCTGCTGGGAGATGGCGCTCGGTGTGTAGCCAAGCGCCCGCGCGGCGCCGTGAACGGTTCCGCGGGCGTCGAGTTCGCGGAGCAGTCGGAGGCGGCGGAGATCGAGCATCGTTCAGAAATGCTACTTGGTTCCATGCACAAAGAGGAGATGGACGTGAATAGTTGACGATGCCAGCATCGTCCTGTGAGTGCCTCCCTCTGCTTGTTGTCCGCCGCCTGTTTCGGCGCCATGGCGATCTTCGGGAAATACGCGTATGACGAGGGGGTCGAGCTCGGAGACCTGTTGCTCCTGCGCTTCGCGATCGCGGCCGCGCTGCTGCTCGCCGTCGCTCACGCGACCGGCGCCTTGCGTGGTCTATCGCGCCGCTCGATCATGGCCGGGCTCGCGATGGGCGGGATCGGCTACGCGACGCAGTCCGGCCTGTTCTTCGGCGCGCTCGAGCGGATGGATGCGTCCCTGCTTGTGCTGATCCTCTACGCGTACCCGGCCCTCGTGATGGTCGGCGCGGTCGCCCTCGGCCGCGAGCGGGCCACCGGACGCCGGATCGTCGCGCTGCTGGTCGCCTCGGCCGGGACCGCCCTCGTCCTCGGCGGCGCAGCATCGGGCAGCCTGGACGGTGTTGGTACGGCGATGGGCTTCGGCGCCGCACTCGCCTACAGCGTCTACATCCTGACCGGCGATCGGATCGGCCCGCGCATCCCGCCGCTGGCGCTGAGCGCGCTCGTCTGTACGGGCGCGGCCGGGACGTTCAGCGTGGCCAGCGCAGCGCAGGGTGGGCCTGAGCTCGACTTCGGTGCCACCGGATGGGGATGGGTGACAGCAATCGCCGTGATCAGTACGGTCGCCGCGATCCTCCTCTTCTTCGCAGGAATGGCACGGGTCGGTCCGTCAGCCGCGTCGATCCTGTCGACGCTTGAACCTGTCGTCACGGTCTGCCTTGCGGCAGCAGCGTTCAACGAGTCCCTCGGCGCGGTGCAACTGGCCGGCGCTGCCCTCGTACTCAGCGCGGCAGCAGTAATCCAGTGGCCGAGTCGGATGCCGGTGTTGCCGGCGTACCAGTCGCCGGTGTTCGAGTTGAGGAAGTGAAAGTCGAGGGAGTGACTGTCGAAGGAGTGGCTGTTAACGGGGTGGCCGTCGACGCGCTCTGGGGTGGCGGCGTGCTGGCGGGCGAAGGTGCCGTCGAAGGCGTTCGCTGAGTGGGCGTGCTGCTCTGCGTGGGCGTACGAGAAGGCGTAGCTCCAGGCGAGGTGCTGCTGGGAGAGGCGGTAGACGGTGTTGGTTGCGAAGAGGCGCTTTGTGATGGCTGTGTCGATGTGGTCGGCCGGTCAACAGAGCCGGGCTGGGTGCGGCCGGTGGTGGTCTGGGATTCCGGCGCGTCAGTCTTCGGCGTACTGGACCTGATTCCCGGTGCAGGGTCGATGTCGGTCGTCGGCGGCTGTTTCGTCTCACTGCCGTACAGAAGAACTCCGGCCATCACGGCCGCTACCGTCGCGAGGGCTGCGACCAGGCCGGCTAGCAGGGTGTTGCTCGGCATCCGGGCGGCACTGAAGGTGTCTCCGAGCGGTTCGACGCGCAGGGCGCCGGCCGCGATCTCGGCGGCCGACGGACGATCGGCGGCATCCTTGGCGAGCATCCGGAGCAGCATGTCCTCGAACGGTCCGCCCAGTTCGGGCCGGAGCAGACTCGGAGGTGCCGGAGCAGCGTCGACATGCTGGTAGAGAATCGCCGTGGGGTGATCCGCAACGAACGGCGGCTGACCCGTCACCAACTGGTACAGCACGCAACCCAGCGAGTACACGTCCGAGGCTTTGACCGCGCGGCCGCCGCTTGCTCGCTCAGGTGCGAGGTAATGGGCGCTGCCGATGATCTGGCCCGTCGCCGTCAACGTAGTCGCCTCGTCTGCCGGCAGGTGGGCGATGCCGAAGTCCGCGACCTTGACCAAGCCGTCCGCGGTCAGTAACAGGTTGCGCGGCTTCACGTCCCGATGGACGACATCCACCCGATGCGCCGCGGCCAGGCCCGCGGCAGCCTGTTCGATGATGTCGATCGCGCGATCTTTCGGCAGCGGTCCGCGCTGGGCGAGTTCCTCGGCGACAGTCCGGCCTTCGACCAGCTCCATCACCAGGAAGAACCCGTCCCCGTGCCGGCCGAAGTCGTACACGGAGACCACGTGCGGGTCGCTCAGCTTCGCGGCCGCCTGTGCCTCGCGATGAAACCGCTCACCCGCGTCCGGATCCTGTGACGGCAACAGCAGCTTGACCGCGACCAGCCGGCCCAGTTGCTCATCGGTGGCACGGAACACCTCTCCCATGCCACCCCGCGCAATGGACGGACCGAGTCTGTATCGCTTCGCAACCAGCACCGCAGATCAGTACCCGACACCCCACATATCAACCTGCTACTTCAGTTAGGCGGACGTCCTGCCCAGCAGGCGCCGACGCGGCGGACCAGGATCCCCGGCCGCGCGGTTTTCGGTGGATGCGCCCACGAGCTGCTGGCGCCGATATTCGTCGACTGGGCGGTGTTGTTCGACGTACCCACCGTCCGGCCGCCGGACGACGATGCCGGTCTCGACGCCGAGCTCCGCGATCCGTGCATCGTGTTCTTGTAGCCCGAGGCAGATGCGGCGGGTGATCACCAGTGCGGCGGGTGGGCCCAGGATCAGGAGGACCTGGAAGAGCTGCAGGAGTGAGTTCACCGAAAGGTGGAACAACACGGCCATCGTGTCCGCCCCGGCTGCGGCCCAGAGCACACCATAGAAGGTGATGCCGGCGACTCCGATGCCCGTTCGGGTCGGGTTGTTGCGCGGCCGCTGGAGGAGGTGGTGATGGTTACGGTCGCCGGTCAGACGCTCCTCGATGAACGGGTAGACGGCGACGAGCGCGAGGAACAGCGTGCAGACCGTGACCGGCAGGAGTACCGCCAGGGTGATCGTCTTGCCCTGCACGACGAATTCCCAGCCTGGTGCCAGCCGGAGCGCGCCGTCGACGAAGCAGAGCAGACCAACACTCTTGACCGCAGCCACGCGTGCCGGACGTCCCACCACGTTGTCCTCGGTTCGCCCGGGTCCGGTGAACTGCGCGGGCCTGTGCCTGAGTGCGAGGACCGCACCGACAACGAAGAGGACTACAAGTACGGCGGGCAGGACGACGACGTGCAACGGGTAGAACCACGAGAGCACATCGCCCGGAAACTGGCCCCCGAACAGCACCGCCGAGAGAGCAGGGCCGACGACCGGAGTCGCTTGCAGGACACCATCGAGTACGGCGAGGCTCGTGCCGGACGCCATGTCATCCGGGAGTGAGGTGCCGGTGAGGGCGGCGGCCAGCGTGACGGTCAGGACCCCGAAGACGACGAGCCAGTTCACCCGCCGTGGCCGACGGAATCCAGCGGTGAAGAACAGCCGCAACAAGTGCAGCGTGATAGCCGCCGTCATGATCAACGTGGCCCAGTGATGGATCTGGCGCATCAGCAGACCACCGCGGACCTCGAAGGTGATCGCCAGGGTGGACTCCAGTGCACGTGACATCGGTACGCCGCGCAGCGGTGCGTACGGTCCGTCGTACACGACATGATCGACCGACGGTTCGTAGTACACCGTCAGAATCACGCCGCTGAGCACGATCACGACGAAGCTGTAGAAGGCGATCTGGCCGAACAGCAGCGACCAGTGGTCGGGGAATACCCTTGCTCGCAGGTTGCTCCACGGGCGATGCATGGCTCGACCCCTCCTGTCATCCAGCCGGGCCGCACTACGCGGTCACCCATACGACCCCGCAGCCATCGCGCCTGTGACATCCCGTGTCACACATCACGCTCGCGGTGCTTTGGCGGCGTCAGGGGCGGGGCTGGGACACGTTCTCGACCAGCCACCGGGCCAGCGGGCGCAACTGGGTGAGAGCGGAGATCACTCGGTCGGCCGCGGCGGGTGTGTGAATCCAGTCGTCACAGCCGAGCGGCCGGGTCGCGATGACCGACCGGTGCCTCAGCAGCTGCGCCCGCGGGTGGTCGGCCGGATACCCCCGCAACGGCCGCTTCAGCAGGTCACCCGAGATCACGAACCCCTCCCCCTCGAGCTTCCGCACGATCCCGGTCAGCCGCCGCCCGGAACCGGAATCCGCGACCGCGGCCCGATACCGCTCGATCTGCACCGCCGGCGCGTACCACCACGCCACGCCGACCTCCAGACCGTCGAGATCGAACCGGACGCTCAGTTCGACGTTCCGGCCCAGCCGAACGATCGCGCTCTGCCGCTGCCATGCCTCCACCAGAACCTCGCCGTAGCCCCAGACAGAGAAGTCCTCGTACGCCGGATCCGCCTCAGCCACCGCATTGAGCAGCTCAATCATCGGACGGCGAACCAACTCCTCCCGGTCTCGCCTCCATCGCCGCCTGACCTCGGCGGAAGGATCACCGTCAAGCTGGAGCAGCACATCGAAAGCGGCCCGCGGCCACCCCTCGAAATCACTGGTCACGACTGGCAGCCTAGATCCTCCTATGCTGGCGGGCATGCATGTCGAGTTCAGCGGAGAGGTCTGGTACTGGCGGGGGCCTGCGCCCTGGTACTTCGTGACAGTCCCGGATCAGGAGTTCCTCGACCTACAGGCCACTTCCACCTACGTGAGCTACGGCTGGGGAATGATCCCGGTGACAGCCCGTGTAGGCGAAACCGAGTGGACCACATCCCTGTGGCCCAAGGACGGCAGCTACGTCGTACCGCTCAAAACGGTCATCCGGAAAGCCGAGCAGATAGAAGAAGGCGACACCATCACCGTCCGCCTCTTCGTGGCCGTCTGACCTAGTGGTGAACTACCCGTCCGTCATGCGGCACGTTCGAACCAGTCGAGCGCGAGGTCGGCGACCGCGGCGGGAGCGTCGTCGGTGATGAAATGCGCTGCGTCGTCGACGTAGGCGAACTCGACGCGATCGGCGTACCGCTCCGGATTGCGGCAGACCCGCCGCATGTTCTTCTCGGTCCAAGGGTGGTCGCGACGGCCGAAGACGACGAGGGTCGGCACCGTGAGCCGCCGGCGCTGGTAGACCCCGCGCATGATGCGCATGGCTTCGGGCAGGATCATGCCGCGGGTGAGCGGACGCACCGCGCCGTCGATGTCGGGTCGGGCAAACGGGGCGAGGTGGGCTTCGACGGTGGCCTCCGACATCGGGCGGGCGACGTACGCCTCGGAGAAGGTACCGCGCAGTGAGGCGCCCGGGCGGTGCCAGATGAACGCGGGCAGGTGCCGGAAGCCCGGGAGTAACTTCGGGCTGAACGTCATGAAGCCCGGCGGCACGGCGAGCTGCACTGCCGTGCGTACCCGCTCGGGATGCTCGTAGCTCAGCTGCATCGCGGTGATGACGCCCATGTCGTGGGAGACGAGGTCGGCGCGCTCGATGTGGAGTACGTCGAACAGGGCGAGCAGGTCGCGGAGCCGGGTCTCGCGTTCGACCCGCGGATCGGCGGCCACGGTCCAGCCGGCCCCGCGCAGATCTGGGCAGATGACGCGGTAGCCACCTGCGGCGATGGCCGGAGCTATGGCGCGCCACTGCCACCAGTGCTGCGGGAATCCGTGCAGCAGCACGACCGGCCGGCCTTCCCCGATCGCGGCGACATGAGTGCGAAGGCCTGGCGTTTCGACGACGAGATGCTCGAAGCCGGCGGCCTCTGGCAGCGGCGGCGACCAGGCCGAGACGTCGACGGAACGGTTGATGCGGGGATCGGGCGTGGTCATGGCCGCCTCCTTCGTGCGGTGGACTACTATTTTTATAGTAGATCTCTTGGAAGGGGACGTCCATGCCGGCGGCCACCCGGGAACGCGCACTCGAGGCGGCCGTGGAATTGCTCGGCGCGGAGGGTGTGCGCGCGTTGAGCCATGCGCGGGTCGACGAACGGGCAGGCCTCCCGCCCGGGTCCACCTCGAACTGGTTCCGCACCCGCCGGGCGCTGCTCGCCGGCGTGGTGGACTGGATCGCCGAGCGCGAGCGCGCCGATTTCGACCCGGCCGCGATGCCTGCGATCACGGGACTCGACGGGCTGATCGAGGGTTTGTGCGCCATGGCCGAACTGCAGACCGGGCTGTTCGCCACGCGCACCCGCGCACGCTACGCCCTCTTCCTCGAACTCACCGGCGACCCTGAGCTTGGCGAGCCGCTGCGGCGGCAGCGCCGCGAGTTCGAGCGGTGGACCGAGCGGATTGTGATCGCCGTCGGCATCGCCGACCCCGTGCCGGCAACCCGCGCCCTGATGGCACTCGCCGACGGCCTGCTCCTGCACCGCCTCACCGTCGACCCCACCCTCGACCTGCGCCCCACCATCGAACGCGCGGTGCGCGCCCTCGCAGCGTCTTGACCTGACGCTCAGCGTAGACAAGCAGCGCGCCACCATCCCACCCGCGAGCGATCCGGACGATCAGGCACGAGACGACGTTCGTCACGTGGTCGCAGCGCGGGATGTGGCGCGGCCCATTCGGGTCACGGCTTCGGTCAAAGTGGCTTGTGAGGTCGCGAAGTTCAGCCGGACATGTCCTGCCCCTCCGGCGCCGAAGACGTGCCCGGAGCTGAGCGCGACCTTGGCCTCAGCAAGGAAAAAGCGCGCAGGTCCGGCGAGCTCGCTGACGATCCCGGGCCCTTCCCCTACGCCGTCGGTTTCAGCACGGGCGTCATACAGGCTGAGCTCGCGGCAGTCGAGCCACGCGAGGTAGGTACCTTGCGGGGGCGTCCACCGGACCTCCGGGAGGTGCTCGGCGAGCAGCGAGCCCAACAGCGCGCGGTTCTGGTCGAGCCCGATCAGAAGGGCGTCCAGCCATGGCTCGCCGTGGCGGAGCGCTGCGGTGTGGGCCAGGATGCCCAGATGACTGGGTCCGTGGCTCACCTCCTCCGGCAGGCGAGCCAAGTCGGAGCGTGACTCCGGTCCCGCAATGGCGAGGGCTGCTTTCAGACCGGCCAGGTTCCACGCCTTCGAGGCGGAAGTGACCGCGAAGGCGTTCTCGGCACCGTCGACGCTGAGGTAAGGGGTGAACGTGGCCCCGGGGAGGACCAGCGGGCCGTGAATCTCGTCGGAAACCACCCGGACGCCGTGACGCCGTGCGAGCGCAGCGATGCCTTCGAGCTCCGCGTGGGAGTGCACGACCCCGGTCGGGTTGTGCGGGTTGCTCATCAGGTACGCGACGCGGGAGCTCTGCGCCCGGGCCCTGCTGAACGCAGCGTCGAGCACGGCGAGATCGACCCGTCCGTCCGGGGCCAAGGGAGCCTCGAGAACACGGCGGCCGTCATGGCTGACGAAGGCGTAGAACGGCGGGTAGACCGGCGCGCTGACCACGACGGTGTCGCCGCGATCCGTGATGAGTCGGAGCACCTCGACGATTCCGAGCATCACGTCGGGAACGATCGCCGTACGCGAAACCTCCACGCCTGACCAACCCCAACGCCGCTCCGCGAACGCGGCCAGCGCCTCGGCGTACCCCGTCCCGAACGGGTACCCGGTGTCCCCGCGGTCGATGGCCGCCCGCAGCGCTTCGGCGACCGGTTCGGCCAGCACGGCGTCCATCTCCGCGACCCACAGCGGCAATACGTCCGCAGGATGGGTCCGCCACTTCAGGCTGGTGCGCTCCCGCAGCTCTTGCGGAGTCAGCTGCTCAAGCGGGTTGGCCACGCCACCCGACGGCTCGTTCATCAAAACTCAGCCCCTTCCAGCCGATGCGGCAAGGACACTACGGTGCCGCTGACGAAGGGTGTCGGATCGGGGCCTGCCGTACGACACCGCCTGTCGCCGCCCTCCGCCCGGTCGGGCGGCTGTGTTTGGATGGTGCGGTGTCGGATGGTTGGAGCGAACTGCCAGAACCCGGGCGACTTCGGGGCCGTCGTCAGCCTGTCGGCGGCGATTTGCTCGCCGGACGGTACCGGTTGGCTCATCTGCTCGGTCACGGTGGTGCCGGACAGGTCTGGCGTGCCGACGACCTGGAGCTTGGTAGACCGGTTGCGGTCAAACTACTCCGGCAGTCCGGTACGACTGGCGATGCGCCTCCGGATGCGATTCGTGCCGAAGCGCGTAAGGCCGCACGTTTGGTCCACCCGAACGTTGTCGCGGTGTACGACGTGGTCGCCGGTGACGACAGTCCCGCCTTCCTGGTGATGGAGCTGGTCGACGGCCCGAATCTTGCCGAGGTGCTGCGAACCACGGCGAACGGTCAGGCAGCGTCCGCGCAGGTCGCCGAGATCGCCGTACAGATAGCTCGGGCGTTGGACGCCGCACACGCAGCGGGCGTAGTGCACTGTGACATCAAGCCAGGCAACCTGCTGTTGGCGCCGGACGGCACGGTGAAGGTGACCGACTTCGGCATCGCAGCCATATCCGTAGGCATCCCCGCATCCACAGGTTCCGGGCAGGACCGGGAGTTGCTCGGCACTGCGCCCTACGTGTCTCCTGAGCAGGTTCGCGGCCAGCCCGCCACGCCGGCCAGCGACTGGTACGCCTTGGGGTGCGTCCTGTACGAACTACTCGCCGGTCGTCCGCCGTTCGTCGCCGACACGCTCGAGGAAGTACTCGGCCAGCACATCCACACCGCCCCGGTCCCGATTCAAACCATCCGACCCGACGTGAATGGGGACCTGGCCGCCGTGGTCATGGCGCTGCTGGCGAAGGACCCGGCCCGCCGGCCGGCCTCGGTCCAAGCGGTGAGCGCAGGGGTGAGCGGTAGCCGAGCACTAGACCCCTCGGGTCAAACACAGGTGCTGCCGGTCCTCGATTCCGTTGCTCCGACGGCAGCCGCGCACGGCGACCAGTCAACTCATCGACCCGACGCGTCAACGACCTGGCGCCGTCACAGGCTTCTGCCGATCGCCGCCATCGCAACGGCGGCTCTCATCGTCGCCGCCGCAGTAGCGGTGTGGCGCGACAGCACGACGTCGACAGACGCCGGCCAACCGCAACCCGGCCTGACCACAAAGGCCACGGCTGCGCCACGGCCATCTTCGCCGCGGCCGTCTTCGCCGCCGGCAACCCGTTCAACGCCCACGTCGGCCGGCAGCACGACGCCAACCGCTGCCCGCCTGAATACCGGGGCAACACTGACGTCCCTTGCGCAGCTCTTGCGCGAACAATCCCGTGGTCGCGAAGGCAAGGTCGGAAGAGCAGCAGCCAGGGACATCGATCAGGTCATTGCATACCTGGCTGCCGGTGAGACCGACAAGGCTGCCGAGAAGTACCGCGATACCGGCAAGCGGCTCGCCGAGGCGCAACGGGACGGCCGCTGGACCCCCACGCCGCAGATCACCGCCCTGCTCGGCCAACTCGACCGCACGCTCGTCCAGGGCAACTAGCGCGCCAAGCAGGAGCTCCTGCAGTAGGCAGGAGCTCCAGCCCAGGCACTAGCCGGCCAGCTTCGAGACCTGGTAGTGGCCGATCCGCCAGTTTTCCGCATCGTTGCCACGGGCAACGATGCTGAGGAAGACCTCGACGGTCGGCCGGTCGACGAAGGAGAAGGCGACCTTGAGGTACCCGAGGACGAGGTCGTCGGCGAGCTGCCGGGTCTCGAGGAGGTCGTAGTCGGCCTTCATGCCGAGCGGCTGCGAGGCGTAGTACGCCGCTACGCCCGCCGGGCCGATGCTGTACGGGTGCAGGCCCTGGAAGATCGCGTCCTCGGTGAAGACCGCGGCAACGGCTTCCGGGTCGTGGGCGTCGACGCCGACCTTCCACCGGTCGAGGACCGTGGTGAGAATGCTGGTGGTGGTGTTCATATTTCGAGCTCCTTCAAGCAGAGGTCTAGTGGCCGGCGCTCTGGCCGCCGTCGACATGCAGGACCTCGCCGGTGACGAACGGCGCATCCTCGAGATAGGTGATGGCTCCAACGACATCGGAGACGTCGCCGATGGTGCCGACCGGGTGCAGACCTGCCAGCGCCGCGTGCGTCTCCTCCGGGTGCATCGGCGTACGGATGATGCCGAGGCCGACGGTGTTGACCCGGATCCCGCGGGCGGCGTACTCGATCGCCAGCGACTTGGTGACCGCGTTCAGGCCGCCCTTGGTCAGCGAGGCGAGGGCGGACGGAACGTTGGTGTTGGCGTGGTCGACCAGGCTGGTCGACACGTTGACGATGTGGCCGCCGTCCCGGTCGAGCATCACCTTGATCGCGGCCTGGGTGACCTCGAAGAAGCCGCGCAGGTTCACCCCGGCCACCAGGTCGAACTCCTCATCTGTGTACTCGGTGAACGGCTTGGCCATGAAGACGCCGGCGTTGTTTATCAGGGTGTCGATCCGGCCGAAGGACCGCAGTCCCTGCTCGATGATCCGGTTGCCGACGCCGGGCGAGGCGATGTCACCGGGTACGGCGAGGACGAATGGGTCGTCGGAGGGCTCGATGGATCTCGAGTTCGCCACGACGGCGTACCCGAGCTTGCGGTAGGCGGTCACCAGCCCGGCGCCGATGCCCTGGGATGCTCCGGTGATGACTGCGACTTTCTGGGTGTTCACTGTCCGGCCCTCTTCTGTGATCGGTGGAGAGCGATCGTTCTCCGTTGATCCGATGGTGGCGCGGCTCCGACTGGCTTTCCACGACTTGTTGCCTCCCTGCTGAGAGGCAGCGCCTACGATCAGCAGATGGAACTGCGGCAGATCCGGTACTTCGTCGCGGTGGCCGATGAACTCAACTTCGGCCGTGCCGCCGCCACCTTGCACATCGCGGGGCCATCGCTGTCGCAGCAGATCAAGGCGCTGGAACGCGATCTCGGCATTCGCCTGTTCAACCGCGACCGTCGCTCGGTCACGCTCACCTCGTCCGGCGAGGCGCTCCTCGCGCCCGCCCGCGACCTGCTGAAACAAGCCGATGAGCTCCGTCGCTCGGCGGCCGGCCTCTCGAAAGCGGAGCCGGTCCGCCTTGGATACGTCAGCTGGCACCCACCGGACCTGCTCACCCGCGTCGCCGGGATCGCGCAACTGCGTATCGACGCGTGGGTCATGCCGTCCCACACCCAGGCCGCGCGCGTCGCCGACGGCAGTGTCGACCTGGCGATCGCCTGGATCAAGACCTCCGCGCTCACCGATCAGGGCCTGGAGGCACGCTTCATCGGCGCCGACCGCCTGTACGCCGTATCGCCCGGCCCCGACGACTCACCGGTCCGTGCGAAGGATGTCGTCGTACTCGTCGACTCCGACATCGCGACCTGGTCCTCGTGGAACGACTACGCCGAGGAGTGGGCCCGCGCGACCGGAGCGCGCCTGGAGTACGTCGACGACGGCGGCCTCACCGGCCCCGCCTTCCACGAACACATCCGCCGCCTCCGCCGCCCGGTCCTCAACAACCCGAAGCGCACCACGACGCAGACCCCGCCAGACCTGACCGAACGCCCGGTGGTCGAGCCGGCGCCGTACTGGACCTGGTCTCTCATCTCTCGCCGCGCCGACCCGCGCGCAGCGATCCAGTCCACCATCCACGCCCTGACCGACGACATCCCACCCCTCTGCGCGGACCTCTCGACCTGCTGGCTGCCGGCGGAGGATCCCTACCGGTAGGTGGTCCATCCACGCACCACCGCGCGAGGAGTGCTCGCGCGGTGAACGGCTGCGGGGTTAGAGGATGCCGCGGTCTGCGAATGCCTTTTGGACGACGGCGGCCTGCCTGGCGCCGTACATCGACTGTGCGGTAGCAACCGTCTGCCGGGCCGCAGCGGCGAAGGTGGTGTCCGGAGCGAAGGCGAACTGAGCGTTGACGATGATCCGGTCGGCCGCCGTCGGGCCGAGCGCGGTGCGGATCTGGAACAGCGCCTGCGACCAGATCTCCCCGTCCGCGTGTACCCGGCCTACGACGTCCTCCGGGTAGTGCTTGCCGGTGTCCAGACGACGCAGGCAGTGCGGAACCGTCGACGTGTACGACGTCGCGTCCCAGTCCATCACACAGGCCAGCGGCGCTTTCACCGCGACGCCGTACTTCTTCGCCACCCAGTCGCCGACGGTCACCGCGAAGTAGTCGCCCCACGCCTCGCCGATCGCGCCGGCCTCGAGCGAGGCGCCGAAGCCCGCCACCTGGGCGTCATGTACGGCGTGCCCCAACTCGTGGACGATCACCTCGCCGTCCTCGGCGTCGTCCACGCCGCCCTTGCCGAGGGTGATCGTGTCGTGCTTGTCCCAGGAGAACGAGTTGTCGAGGCCGTACTGGTCGACCTTGTAGTCCTGGCTCTCGGCGTTCACCGGCGGCAGCTCGCTGCCGAAGCCGAGCGACTGCAGGTACTTCTGTGCCTCAGTGCCCCAGAAGTACGACATCACCTGCTCGAACTGGTCGTCGTGCCGGTTGTAGAAGTAGGTGCCGTTCGTGCTGTATGCCGGGGTGCCGGTGCTGCTCCGAACGTTCGCCCAGCTACCGCGCAGGTAGCCGGAGCCGTCCAAGTCGGTCAGGGTCACCTCGTAGTACTCACCGCGGGGAACCGCCGTCGCCGAGTCCTTTTGGTCGGTGAGGGACTGGTCACCACTGGACTGCACCGGGTTCGGAATGAAGACCAGCGCCTTCGCGGTGGTGTTGCCGGCCGGCGGCTTCGCACTGGCGACGGACGCCGTCAGCGCGGGCGCCAGGGTCAGGGCCGCGGTCGCGGTCAGGGCGAGCGTGGTGGTCCAGGTCTTCGGCGCCATCGGAGCCTCCGTATCGACGCAGGGGTATGCCGTCACAACGTAAGTCGCGCGCTTAAGTGGAGGAAGGGCGAATGCAAAGGTTCAGGGATTCCCTGCACTGACGGTCACTGCAGCGAGCGGAAGTCGTTGATCCAGGCGTAGCCCGGCGTGGCTGTGCCGTCGGCGCGTGGTCGCACTGTTAGGGGCGCGAACACGCTGTTCAGCAGCCAGGGTGTTTTGGTGGCGCTCCAGTTGGCCGTCATCGATGGGATCTGGCGGAAGCCGTACGTCGCGACGGCGAGCCTGCCCGTACTGCGGAACCGCGCCATTTCGTCGCGCAGCAAGTGCTTCCTGGACTCGAACCATGGACTCTGGGACAGGAGATCGTTCCACTTTTGCGCGGGGAACGGCTGCTTGATCGCCTCGCCGATGACCTGCCACACCTGGACGTCCGGCGAGTAGCCGTAATGCCGTGCGAAGGCGGCCGGGATCCGATCGGTCAGGTGCTGTTGCCAGTGCCAGACGATGGAGAACTCGGTGACCAGGAAGGTCTGATCGGGCCGAAGGCGCGGCAGCGTGTAGTCGAGGAAGTCCTGGATCCGGGCCTCGTCGCGCACGTGCGGATGGAGGTCCACGCCCTCGATGGCTGGCGTTCTGCGGGCGAACGCGAGGTAGCGCTCGACGGCGGGAGTGCGCTGCTCGGGGAGATCCAGCCGGTTCAGCGCTCCCATGTACAGATGGGTGGAATACGGGGCGGGACTGTTGTTCGCCCGGGCCGCGATCACGTGGCGCGCCACGGTCTCGTAGAACTCGTTCAGCCGCTGGTCGCGTTGGCTCGGCATGCTTTCGATGAACGGTTCGTTGCCGATCGTCACGATGTCGGCCGTCCCGAGCACGAGCGGCAGGATGCGGTCCAGGCGCCCGAGTTCGGCGGTCATCTCCGCGCTGCCCGGTCGTGGAAAGGCGACGTCGGTCTTGGGAAACTTCAAGCTCAGGATGGTCCGGAAGCCCCGCTCGTGTGCCTCGCGGATCACCCGGAGGCCGGCGCTCTGCTCGGGCGGCACGTCGTCGGCCTCGTTCACGGCGTAGAAGCCACGGATCCAGGTAGCGTGAGCCGAGTTCAGCTCGCCATAGTTCAGCTGGTCCAGATTCTCGTTGAAGTTGGCCCCGAGCGCACCGAGCGCGGGCAACGGTTGCATCCGGCGCCCTCGTCGTTGGACGTAGATGCGGTTGCTCGCCGGCCCGGTCCACTCCAGGCGTACGACGCCCGGCACCGCCGCCTCGCCGATGCGTGCCGGGTCGGCCCAATAGCCGAAGGCCGGATTGCGGAAGAACGTCGCCCACAGTTGGCCGCTCGCGTCCTCGAAGAGGTTGTTGTGGCCGGCGCCGACACCCGCGGTCCACCGTTTCGAGTACGGCCCTTCGAAGTGATCGGAGACCGCCAGCACAGCGTCGTACTGGTACTGAACGCGCCCCGGCCCGGGCGGGTCGTAGGCGTTCCGCGTGGTGCCGTCGGCGTTGGTCGAGGCGCGGTCCCACGCAGCGTGCAAAAGGTAGTACTTGCCACCGTGCTTGAAGACGTACGACCCCTCAAGATAGGGCTCGGGTGAGTACGGGCTCTGCTGGAACTTGGGCAAGGCGGTAGTGGGGACGATGTCTTCCAGGTCGTCGCGGAATCTGGCGTACAGGTCGTTGTGCAGCACCAGCCACGCGTCGTCGCCTTCGGTGTAGAGGCTCCCGTCGATGTGGTGGTAGGCGCCGGGCTCGATGAACTTCGGCCCGCCGATGAAGGAGTCCCCGAACGGCTTCTCGACGTTGCCCTCGGCAAGGCGGTACGGACCCTCGACCCCGCCCTCGCTGATGAGGAGGAAGGAGCCGACCTTGCGAGAGTGGTCGCCCATGCAGGCGACGATGTACCAGGTGCCGCGGAAGTAGTGCAGCTCCGGGGCCCAGACCTGGCCGCGTTTGCCGAACTGGTCGTCGTACCAGAACTCCTGCCACGGTGCGACCACGGTGCGCCCGGCCCGGTTCTCGCCGACGAACTCGGACGACCAGACTTTGCCCTTCTCCGCGTCGGGCCTGATTCCGGACGTGTCGGCGAGCCGCCACGGTCCATGCAGCGATGGCGCGAGCCAAACGAAGATTCCGTCGTTCCACGGTCCGGCCGCAGGGAGTCCGGGGACACGCGTCGTACCCGTTGCAACGTACAGCGGCCGGCCGTCGACGACGAAGCAGTTGACGTAGGTGTCGCGCATCCACACCCGCCCAAGTTCCTCATCGCGGGGGCGGAGCTCGAGCGGCAGCACGAAGGAGTTGTCCTCTCGCGGCCACAGGTCGGTCCGGGTGTCAGCCAGGCCGTACGGCGCGAGCTCGGGCCAGGGTGCTGGGTAGCGCCGCCCCCACGCCGGGTCCACCGACTCGAGTCCAGGTGCGGGGGCGCCGGACGCCGCACCGGAGGGCAGCATCGCCGCTCCGGCCAAACCGGCCAGACCGCTCAGGACGGACCGCCGGCCAACGGGAAAGCCGTTCTCATGACTGGTCATGCGCGAGATCTCCTTGGGTCGTGACAATGGAGGCATCCGTCATCGCGCGCCGCCCTGGTAGCTGGCCTCGTCGAGCCCGCTCAAGGTGGGGTCGTAGGCGACGTCGCCGACGTCGTACATCGAGGTCATCCAGTGGTAGAAGTTGTCGCCACGGTCACGCAGCACGGTGTACAGCCGCCGCATCAGCTGGTTGCGGACCTCGGCCAGCTCGGGGAGCCGGTAGACGTTCAGCAGTTCGTCCGGATCGGCCGACAGGTCGTACAGCTCGTTGACGGAGTCGGGGTTGACGATCAGTTTGTAGCGATCGGTGCGCAACATCCGTTGTGGGTAAGGGAAATGGTGTCCGTGGAACTCGCAGACGATGTCGTCGTCCCACTCTGCCTCGCCTCCGCTGACCAGTGGGAGCAGGCTGCGTGAGTCGATCGCGGGCTTGGGGTCGATACCGGCCAGTTCGAGAATGGTCGCGGTGCAGTCGAGCAAACTGACGAACTCCGACCGCACCACGCCCGCGGGCGCGCCGGGGACCCGGAGCAGACCCGGGGTTCGGTAGATGTCTTCGTACATCGCCGGCCCCTTGTCGTGCAGCCGATGTGCCCCGGTGAACTCGCCGTGATCGCAGGTGAAGAACACTGCCGTGTCGTCGACCAGACCGAGTCGCTCCATCGCGTCCATCACCCGGCCGATCTGCCGGTCGATGAGCGCGACATATCCCCAGTAGGCGGCGATCAGCTTGCGGGTGGCCTCGATCGGCATGGTGTCGAACGTCCAGTGCGCGCTGTAGTTGCGCTGCACCGGCGGCTTGCCTTCGAAGGTCTCCGCGATCGAACGTGGCAGCTCGATGTCCGCCGGGTCGAACAGGTCGAAGTACTCGTCGGGAAGGATGTAGGGCAGGTGTGGACCGAAGAAGTGCAGTGCGAGGAAGAACGGCGGGCCGTCGTCGCGCTGGTCCGCGGCGTACCGCTCGAGCATCTCGATGGCCCTGGTCGCCAGGTAGTGCTCGAAGGTCGCTTCGACCGGTTGATGCAGGCGGGCGGCGAGCAGGTTGCCTGGTCCGCCGTTCGGTAGCGTGCCCCGGATGTGGTCACTGATCCGGTACGGCGGGAGGTCGTGCTCGGCCAGGTAGGCCAGGTAGTCCGGGTGATCGACTGGATTGTGCCAGCCGGGCAGATGCGTACCGTCGAACCCGAAGTCGGCGGCCGTACGATGCGTCCCGACGTGCCATTTGCCGATCAGCCCACAGTTGTAGCCCTTCTCGCGCAGCGCGGCAGAGAAGGTGAATTGGCCGTCGGCCAGATCTTCGATGTAGCCGACGTTGCGTTCGTGGTTGGCCAGCAGCTTGTGCCGGAAGGGGGCCTGACCGGTCAGCAGGCTGGCCCGGGCCGGTGTGCAGATCGCGGTCGGCGTGTACCAGCGATCGAACCTGGTGCCCGTGCGGGCGAGTTCGTCGAGCACCGGCGTGGCGGCCAGACTGTTGCCATAGGCACCGAGTGTGTCGGCCCGGTGCTGGTCGGTCATCAGGAACAGGATGTTGGCCGGCTTCGTCACTGGGCGGCCGCCGTGAACAGGTCGCCGGTGTAGTACGTCTTCGGATCCACCGGCTGCTCCAGCTTCCCGGCCTGGACGAAGTAGTCGTTCATCCCGGTCAGCCATTTCACGATCGTGCCGTCCTTGGTCATCGTGTCGAGCTCGTCGACGCTGAGAATCTTGACGTTCGCCGCGTCGGCCTTGACCTGGTCCGGACTGACGCCGAGCATCTCGGCGGTCAGCTCAATGGTCTTGTCGGTGTTGGCCGACCGGAACTGCATCGCCTCCCGCAGCACCGCGAGCACCTTCTTGGTCTTGTCCGGCTCCTTGGCAACGACGTCGTTGCCGGCCACGAACGCGGTCGGGAACGAGACCTGCGCTTCGAAGTCGGAGTTCTTCGCCAGCTCCGCGAGCTCCGGCACCTGCTTCTTGATGGTGGCGATCGCCGGGTACCAGAAACCGGCCGCGTCGATCTTCTTCGACGAGAACGCCGACACGATCGTCGACGCGTCCATCGGCACCACCTTGACGTCGGCCTTCGTCATCCCGGCCTTCTGCAGCGCAAGGGTGAGGATCATGTCGCCGGAGGTGCCCTCTGGTACGCCGATGGTCTTGCCCTTCAGCTGTTCCATCGAGTTGACGCCCGGCTGGGCGATCACCCGGTCGGCATTGCCGAGGGTGTTCACGGCCACGACCTTGGCCTGCCCCGTCGCGGGCAGCCACATGGCACCTGGCCCGATATAGCCGAAGTCGAGGTCGCCGGTACCGAGAGCCTGGATCTGCAGCGGGCCGTTGGTGAACACCTTCGCGTTCGCCTTGAGGCCGTGCTTCTTCCACAGTTCCTGGTCGTTGGCGACGGCGATCAGGCTGGTGCCGTTGAAGTCCCCGATGTAACCGAAGTTCACGTCCTCGGTGCCGCCGGCCGCGCTGCCGTCGTCGCCACACGCGACGGCCGTGGTGATCAATACGATGCCCGCGACAGCAGCGAAAAAGCGCCGGCGGGTCGGTGAGAAAGCCATCTATAGGTCCTTTTTGATCAGGCCGTCGGTGACGGCAGCGGTCGGGCCGTCCTGGTGGTAGACCGAGCGCCAGACGCGGTTGCGCAGCGCGGCGAACGCCGGACTGAGCCGGAACTCCTCCGACCTCGGATAGGGCAGGTTGACCTCGACGACGTCGTAGATGCGTCCCGGCCGGGCAGCCATCACGATCACCCGGTTGGCCAGGAACACCGCCTCGTCCACGTCGTGGGTGATGAACAGGACGGTGCGCCGTTCCTTGCTCCACGTGTCCAGCAGCTGTTCCTGGAGCTTGACCCGGGTGAGCGCGTCGAGCGCGCCGAACGGCTCATCCATCAGCAGGATCGACGGGTCGACGGCGTACGCCCGGGCGATCGCACAGCGCTGCCGCATGCCGCCGGACAGCATCTTCGGGAGCGCGTCGGCGAACTGCTGCAACCCGACCATGTCGATGAAGTACTGCGCTCGCTCTCGCCGTTCGGCCCTGGACACCCCCGCGGTCCGCAGGCCGAACTCGACGTTCTGGCGCACCGTCAGCCAGGGAAACAGCGCGTACTGCTGGAAGATCACGCCCCGCTCGGGTGACGGACCGGACACCGGTACGGCGTCGACCAGGGCCCGGCCGTGCGTCGGCTCCTCCAGGCCCGCGAGGATGTTCATCAACGTGCTCTTGCCGCAGCCGGACGGACCGACGACGGTGACGAACTCGTTGTCGCCGATGTCGAGCGACACGTTTCCGAGCGCGGTGAACGTCTCCTGGCCGAGGGGGAACGTCTTCGTCACGCCCTGAACCGAGATCTTGGCGGTGGTGGTCATCGGCGCTCCTGCCATCCGGTGAGCTTGCGCTCGGTCATCAGCAGCAGCCGGTCCATCACAAGCCCGAGGATGCCGATCGAAATCAGGCCGACGAAGATGGTCGGCAGGTCGTAGTACAACTGGGCGTTCTGCATCCGGTACCCCAGGCCCTGCTGCGCCGCGATCAATTCGGCGGCGACCAGCGTTGCCCAGGCGGAGCCCAGTCCGACCCGCATGCCGACCAGAATGAACGGCGTCGAGGCGGGCACCACCACGCGCAGGAAAATCGTGAGGTCGTTCGCGCCGAGCACCCGTGCCGCGTTGATCAGCGTCCGGTCGACGTTCACGACCCCCTGGAAGGTCGAGATCACGCAGGCGAGGAACGCGGCGAGAAAGATCACGAAGATCTTGGGCGCCTCGCCGATGCCCATCAGCACGATGGCGAGCGGAATGATCGCCAGCGGCGGAATCGTGCGGAAGAACTGGACCCATGGTTCGACCAGGCCCCGCACCGCGGGGTACCACCCCATCAGGAAGCCGATCGGGACAGCCGCGGCGGTGCCCAGGGCGAATCCGGTCACGACCCTGATCAGACTGGCGAGGACGTCCTCGCCGAGGGTGCCGTTGCCGATCAAGGTCACTGCCCGGCCGACCACCTCCGGCGGTGTCGGCAGTTTGAGACCCGAGACTGCGAGGGCCCACCAGACAGCGATGCCGAGGAGCACGGAGAGCACGTTCAAGCCGCCGAGCGGAATCCGGCGCCGCCGCGTGCCGCGGATGGTGGTCGGCGCCGCCGGCGGGCCGTCCTGCGGCAGAGCGGACGGCGCCGAGGCGGCGCGATTTCTAGTGAGCACGGCCATGAGCCATTCCTTCAGAGGTATCGGCGCGGTCGGACGCGTCGGTTTCGGGGTAGCCCGCCAGCAATGGGCTGTTGTGGAACAGCGCTGCCAGTGCGCCGAGAGCGCCGGCGTCCTCACCGAGCTCCGCGGCCCGGACCGGCGGCCGCGCGACGCCACTGGGGAACAATTCGTACGCGACCGTGGCGGCGGCCTGCTGCACGATGACCGGCGCGATCCTGGTGATCTCACCACCGATCACGATTCTGGCCGGGTTCAACGTCATCGCCGCTCGTCCCACCACTTCACCGACGGCGGCGGCCGCGTCCCGTAGTACTTGATCGACGACCGGATGCGAACGGTGAACGGCTGCCTGCAGGTCGTCGAGGCTGCTCACCGCGACACCGCTGGACTGACAGGTGGCAAGGATGGCCGGAACGGAGGCAACAGTCTCGAGACAGCCGAGCTTGCCGCAGCGGCACTGCTTGCCGTCCGGTTTCACGGTCACGTGACCGAACTCGCCGGCCAGACCGTTCGAGCCGGTGACCAGCCGGCCACCCACGACCAGCCCGCCGCCGACTCCGTCACCGAGGCGCACGTACAGCAGGTCCTCGACCCAGTGGTCACCGCTGATCGCCTCGGCCAGCGCCGCCAGCCTGGTGTTGTTGTCGACGATCGCCGGAGCGTCGAATCGATGGATGAAGGCGGCGTCCACGCCGTCGGCCCACGGCTGCCCCACGGCGTCGCCGGCGAGGCGCGGCCTGGCGGTCGGAGGAGTCGGGTACGGCCCGGGAACGCCGATCCCGATGCCCTGGAGAGCGCCGAAGTGAACGCGCGCCTCCGTACTCAGCTGATCGATCAACGTGAACGCCCGCTCGATCCGGGTCGGCCAGGGGGTGTCGTTCTCGTACGGCGTCGAGCCCGACAGCAAGATCTCGTGCGAGGCGTCAGCCACCACGACGTGGACCCGCCGATGACCGAAGTCAACGCCCATGAACTGACCGGAGCCCGGGTCGAGGGCCAGTCGCTCGGCCGGCCGCCCGCTGCCCGCGCGGTACCCCGCGTCGGTGCTCACGACCACGATCGCGCCACGGTGCAGCAGGCTGCCGGTGATCTCTGACATCGTCGACCGCGACAGACCGACCACCTCGGCGATCTCGCCTCTGCTCATCGCGCCGCCCTCGCGGAGGGCGCGCAGCACGCGGTCTTCATGGGTACGCCGGACGAGGGCGTGGACGCCGTACGGGCTGGACATGACCGCACTGTAGGAGCGGGCCAATTTTTCCGACAAGGGTCCGGACAAATGAACTGCCGATTTGTGCGGACGCTCTACGGAAGGCTCGTGAAGACCGCCTGATTCCAGTGCTAACGTCGGCGACGTCCTGGCGCCGAACGGTCTCGGCGAGCCGATCGGTGGTGTCCTGAGGAGGAGAAGGGTGGCCGACCACGCTTGCTGTGCTCCGGCGCGGGCGTCGTCCAGTGCGGGCTCGCAGGCCGAGGTCGCTCCATCGGCCTCAGCCGGGGATGACCTGCCGCAGGTCCGGATCGAGGCAGGCACCTTCCTGATGGGAACGGCCGACCCGGATGGATTCCCGGCGGACGGCGAAGGCCCGGTGCGGCCGGTCAGTCTGGACGACTACTCGATCGGGGTCACTGCGGTCACCAACGCCCAGTTCGCGGCCTTCGTCGAGGACACGGAGTACGTCACCGAGGCCGAGCGATTCGGCTGGAGCTTCGTCTTCGCCGGTTTCCTACCGGCCGAGATCCGCAAGGTGAGCCAACGGCCGGCGGCGACTCCGTGGTGGTGTGGGGTGACCGGTGCCGACTGGCGGAGGCCGGAGGGCCCGCAATCGGACCTGGCCGGCCGGCCCGATCACCCTGTGGTCCACGTGTCCTGGACGGACGCGCTGAACTTCTGCCGCTGGGCGGGCAGCCGGCTCCCGACCGAAGCCGAGTGGGAGCGCGCGGCCCGTGGCGGACTGGAGCAGCAGCGCTACCCCTGGGGCGACGAGCTCACCCCGGGCGGCGAACATCGTTGCAACATCTGGCAGGGAACCTTCCCCACCAAGAACACCGCCGAGGACGGCCACCGGGGTACGGCGCCGGTCCGCAGCTATCCGCCGAACGGATTCGGACTGTACGAAGTTTCCGGCAACGTCTGGGAGTGGACAGCGGACCACTGGGACACGGGCGAAAACCGGGTCATGCGCGGCGGGTCCTACCTGTGCCACGCGTCGTACTGCAACCGCTATCGCGTCGGCGCCCGCTCCTCCAACGAACCATCCAGTTCAGCCGGGAACGTGGGCTTCCGCTGCGCCTGGTGACGGGTCTTGCCTACGCGGTTGGAGCGGGCCGGAGTGGCTCGCCGTTGAGGTCGGTTTGGTTCGCGGTGCTCCACCAGAGCTCGCCGAAGGCGGTCAGGTACGGGTACCAGCCGTTCACCCCAACGCCGTTGTCCAGGGCTTCAGCGGTATCCGTCAGGTATGCACCCAACGTAGGCCAGGCGCCGTCGAAGGAACCGGTGCCGTCGTGCACTGCCCAGCCCAACCGCTCGTACCCCGGCCCCGACCGCAGGTCGATCACCTGCGAGTCCCCGTCGGCGCCGGCGAATGGCAGCCACAGCTCGTGCCACCAGGGCTCATCGCCCGGTTCGGCTGGGGTAAGACCGTCGAAACCCTCAGCGACGTCCATACACATCTGCCGGTGTTCGACGATACCCGCTACCGACAGCGGCGGGTTCTCGGGAAGGACGTTCGCCCATTTGAGCAAGCCGTCGTGGCGGCGCAGCGATTCGATCAGCTCGGCTGGAAAAGTCAGCCCCAGCGTGACCTGCGCAGCGGCGATCTCACCCGGGTCGGCTGGTGGCGCGAGCACGGCTGCGCTGACCGGCGCGTGCCGCCCAAGCCAGCCCTCGATCCGCGCCCACGCCTCGGTCACCACGCCCATGCGCAGAGGCTAGCGAAACTCGACCTGAAGGCGGCGGATTCGGTGGTTGGAGGTGACCCGGTTAGGGTCTGCCGGGTGTCCATTTTCGATGTCGCCGCACCAGACCAGATCCCGCCGGACGTAGAGGAACGCGCTTGGCGCGATGTGTCCGATGTCGGCGTCGCCGCCGCACGGGTCGAGTGGGCGGGCGCCGCGCGGGAGATGCTGCTCGTCGCGGCCAGGAAGTACCAGGCTGTCGTGCAGCAAAAGGCCATCGCCACCGGCGTACAGGAGCTGACCGGCATCCGCACCAAGCAGCCGGCCCGGCACTGGATCGGTGGCGTGCTCGCCGAGGTGTCTGCGGAGAGCCTGCGGCTGGGTGAGCCGATGTTGTCGGCTCTTTGCGTCAACCCCGACGAGAGCGTCTTCGACGGGTACGCCGCGATCGTGGGTGCCGCAACCGGTACCACTCCCCCGGACCCGGATGTACACGCCTCCCACGAGCGCCTCGCCAGCTACCGTCTCTTCGAGGCGGCCGGCCTGCCCGCGGGTGGTGGCAGCCCGATGATCCCGCCGAAGCTCGGCGCCGCCCGCGCGCGAGCCCGCAAGGCCGCGATCGCCGAACGCCCGATCAACAAGTGCCCCCTGTGCAACCTGCAGACTCCAGCCAACGGAATCTGCGACACCTGCGAATGATCGCCGACGTCACCACACGGGGCGCGCCCCGTGTGGTGACGAGTTCAATGTGTCGAGCGGCGACTCCGAACTGTCAGTGCGATGGCGGACACGAGAAACCAGAAAGCGCCGAAGGCGGAGTAACCCGCGACAGTGGATAGGCCGCTCGTCGCTGAGGTGGACATCCCGGCGAAGGTGACGCCGGCGAGGACGGATAGTCCGCCGCTGATGATCATGGGCCACTGGGCGCCGACGACGTGTCGGCGCCGGACCGCCACCACGAGCTGGATTGCTCCGGAGAACAGGGCCCAGACGCCGAAGACGAGAAGTGTCTTGCCAACGGTGGAGAAGGCTGCGACAAGCATCCCGACGGCCGCGGCAAGGCCAAGGGCAACGTTGACTGCACCGACGCGGTTCGTAGCGGCGACGCCGGCCATCCTTCGCTCGATAAGCGTGGCGATGGCGTCCCACAGGGGGTAGATGGTGAGCAGCACTGCCGCGATCACCGTGGGCTTGTCCGTCGACACGAGTGAGGTGGAGGTCGTGAAGACGAGCGCCACCCAGATCAGGGAGAAGACGGTTCGGATCAGGTAGACGGATCGGAGCTCGGAGGCCGACGTCGTGGTCGAAGGTGCGGTGGTCTGAGTCATCGAGTGTCCCTGCGTGGATCGTGATGGTGTGAGGCGGTTCGTCTCGCTGACGAGTCTCGGCGTTCTCGAGCAGGACCGTGTACTTCGAACGAAGTACTTGGCCGCAACGCGCGTGAACGAGAATCAGGTCATGGTCAAGGCGCAGAGCAAGGACGACGAGGCCGCCGTACCCCTGTGGATCCGCCGTCCCGACCTGGTGAACCTCGTGGCCTATGCAGTGGCCGGGCTCGTCTTCACCGGCCAGGTCGTGGCGGTGATACTGCGCGGGTCTGACTGGCCGACAGCTTTCTCCGTCTTGCTCGCAGGCGGCGGCGTCGCCCTCTCATGGTGGAAGCCGTGGGCAGGGCTGGTCGTGACCAGCGCAACCGCCTTCGTCGTCACGGCGGTGGGCGACGACCCCCTGTCGCTGTGGATGATGGCGGTGCTCGTGCTGTTCTCGGTCACCTTCCGGGGAAAGCATCCGCTGGCCGGAACCACGATCGTGGCGGCGTCCTTCCTGGGCGCATTCATGACGGTGGGAGGATTTCGGGGCGGGGCGATCGTCGGAACCGCCGCCCTCTTCTCGGCCATCGCAGGCGGTGCGACAGGGGCCGCGCTCCGCATCTACCGAGACCACTGGTGGACCCTGGAGGAACGGGCTCAAAGTGCCATCGCCACCCGCGAGATCGAGGCCACCCGACGAGTGACCGAAGAACGACTCCGCATCGCCCGTGACCTGCACGACGTCATGGGCCATCAGGTCGCGATGCTCAGCGTGCACCTCGGTGTGGCGGAGATAGGGCTGCCTCAGGGCGCCGAGTCGTCCCGGCAGGCCCTCGTCTCAGCCAGGTCCAGCGCCCGCACCGTGGTCGTCGAGACGCAACGGATCCTCGCGCTCCTCCGCCGCGGAGACGACATCTCCGGCGACGAGGCGCTCCGGCCCACGCCGGCTCTCAGCGGCTTGGAAGGACTGATCGCCTCGTTCAGGAGTATCGGCCTCGATGTGCAACCCTCGCTCGATGTCCCCGCCGATTTCGTGGAGCCCAGCGTCGGCGTGACGGTCTACCGGGTCGTACAAGAAGCACTCACGAATGCCCACCGGCACGGAGACGGGACGGCGACGGTGGAGGTACGCGAGCGCGAGGGCAGGATCTGCGTCACCGTGGAGAACCGCATCGGTCATTCGCCGCGCGGTTCCAACTCGGGCAGCCGGCTCGGGCTGGTGGGGATGCGTGAGCGCGTCGAGTCCTCCGGTGGGCGGCTGACGATCGACAACGCCGACGGGCGCTTCCGCGTCAGTGCGGACTTCAGCCCTCTGGGAGCCGTCGGCTGATGACGCGAGTACTGATCGTCGACGACCAGGACGACATGAGGGCCGGCATTCGGGGGATGCTCCTGCTCGACCCCAGCCTCGTCGTGGTGGCAGACCTTTCGGATGGACTCCAGGTCGTCCCCTTCTTGCGCGAGCACCCGGTCGACCTGGTCCTGATGGACATCAGGATGCCCGGTATCGACGGCGTCGAGGCGACCCGCCGGATCCGGAGCGAGTACCCGGCCGAGCAAGTACGGGTGATCGTGCTGACCACTTTCGACCAGGACGAGATTGTTCTTGCGGCCCTCCGCGCCGGCGCCAACGGCTTCCTGAGCAAGACCGTCAGCCCTGGTGAACTCGTCGCCGGGATCGCCGAGGTGGTCACCGGTGGCGGGGCGCTCTCCGCAGCGGCGACCGCTGCGCTCATCGGCCACATGACGGACAGGCCGGCCGCGGTCGCCGATCAGGAACTGCTTCATCGCTTCCGCGCCCTGACCCCGCGGGAAAGGGAGGTCGTCGTCCTCATCGCCAGCGGACTCGCCAACGACGAGATCGCGGCCCAGATGTTCGTATCACCGTTCACCGTTAAGACCCATGCCGTGCGAGCCATGACAAAGGTAGGCGCACGAGATCGAGCACAACTTGTCTCGTTCACCTTCCTAGCCGGTCTCTACCCCTGAAACGATTGATCGATGGCAGGGCAGACTGGTGTCGTGCCAGCGCCATCATCGTCACCCGACTCTTTCGCCACCGCTCCGGATGGGGCGCGGATCGCCTGCCAACTGGAAGGTGCCGAAGGCAACCAACCGCCGCTGCTCCTCCTCGCCGGGCAGTCGAACAGCCACCATTGGTGGGACCCGGTCCGTGACGACTTCGCTCGTCGAACGATCACCATCGACTACCGCGGCAGTGGCGCAAGCGACAAGCCGGACGAGCCCTACTCGACGCCCGGCTTCGCCGCGGACGTGGTCGCCGTCCTGGACCACCTTGGACTTCGCCAGGTGGACGTCTACGGCACGTCGATGGGCGGCCGGGTCGCGCAGTGGGTTGCCGTGCTGTACCCGGACCGCGTCCGCGCGCTCGTGCTCGGCTGTACGTCGCCGGGTAAGGCGCACGGCTTCGAGCGCAGCCAGGAGATCCGCCGAGCCCTCGCCAATCCCGACCAGGCTGCACGGGACGACGTACTGGCTGACCTGATGTACACGCCACAGTGGCGACGGCGGCACCCCGGGCCGTACCCGGTACTCGGCGACACCGCGATGCCGGCATACGCGAAGGGCCGGCACCTGGTCGCAAGCAACAGCCATGAGGCGTGGGCGGAGCTGCCGTCGATCAAGGCGCCGACGCTGGTCCTGCACGGCACCGACGACGTCTTCAGCCCGGCGGCGAACGCTCGACTGCTGGCCGACCGCATCCCCGACGCCCGCGCGGAGCTGATCCAGGGCGCCCGGCACGCGTACTTCCACGAGTTCCAGGCCGTCGCGAGCCCACTGGTGACCGACTTCCTAGCCGCACCCTGACGGGCGCTCCTCCTGCCGGGACTTGCCCACAACTACCTGCCCGTTATGAGGTGTACGGGTTGTAGTAGTTCTCGCAGTCGGTGTTCCCATAGTCCTGGGTTTGCCTGTCGAACTCCACGACGCATAAATGCAGATACTTGATCCACCGCGGCGAGACGGCGATTTCGATCGGTTCGAAAGCTTTCCCGTCCCCGCCCTCGTCCCTGCATCCGCCGGCGTCGTACGCGGCTCCAAACTCCGTGGCGTAGCCGCCATTCATGTAGTACGCCCTGTACTCGATGTAGGCGCCGTAGTTGTCGCCCGGGCAGATGTCGTTGATCCGTCCAGTGACGACGACCTTGGTGGTGTTGTGCCAGGTCAAGGTTCCCCAGGCATGGGCCTGGCCGTTGTGCGGCTCCGATCCCCATTCGCTCCGAAGGTCGAAACTGCGGGCCACGGAGGCATTCGCGGCCGGGGCTACCAGCAGGGTAAGGGGCAGGGCCAGCACGGTCAGCCCGGCCCAGATTCGTCTACTGAGCATGATCTCTCCTTCGGGTAAGACGAATGCGCGACGACGTATGCGCCGCAAGCTCTTGCCTAACAGTGGAGATGCTCGCAGCGCAGGCTTCGGAGAAGCTTCGGGAAAGCTTTGGATCGCGTCGGCCGTGGTCGCCGAACCGCAGACGAGCGATCATGGCGTCGTGCGCATTGCCTTGGCCGCAGCCGTGATCGCCCTGAGCACCGCCGGTTCCTGTACCGGCGGCGCCGAGACGGGCGCCGGTCAGGAGTCGCCGGCATCGCGGTCGGTCAGGTCGGCGGTGCCGTCGGGCGCGACGGCGAGTTCGATTCGTCCTACTCCGACTCCGCCCCGGCCGACCGGCTCGGCGACGCCTGCGCCCGCGCCGAGGTTCGACTCCGCCGCGGCGGTTGCGACGGTGCGCCAGTTGGCCGGGACGATCGGGCCGCGGGAGGCGACTAGCGCGCGGTACCGGGCGGCGGCTGACTGGCTCGCGGTTCGGCTGCGGGCGGCCGGATACGACGTACGGCGCCAGCCGGTGCGGGTGCCGGCCGGTGTGTCCTGGGGTGTCCCGGTGCCGGCCGGGCAGACCTGGAACGTTGTCGCCACCACCCCGGGCGTGGTCGCCGGCGCGCCGTACCTGCTGGTGGGCGCGCACCTGGACACCGTGCCGCAGGCGCCCGGGGCGGAGGACAACGCGTCCGGGATCGCTGTCCTGCTTGAGGTCGCGCGGGCCTTCGCCCCGTCGGGTGGCGCCCGGCCGCGGCTGCCGCTGGTGCTCGTCGCCTTCGGCGCCGAGGAGCCGCGCGGTGCCGGCGATGCGCGCCACCACTACGGCTCCCGGGCGTACGTCGCCTCGCTGCCGGCCGCGGCCCGTACGGCGCTGCGCGGCATGGTGTCGCTCGACCGGGTCGGGGTCGGGTCGGTCGTACCGGTGTGCACGGCTCGGTCCGCCGACCGGCGTTTGCAGGCGGAGCTGGTCGCGGCGGCGGCACGGGCCGGGGCCGGCACCCGCCGGTGTGCGAACCGATCCAGCGACCACTGGTCGTTCGCCCGCACCGGGCTGTCCGGCGTACGGCTCGGAAGCACGCCGTACGCCGAATATCACAGCGCCCGGGACCTTCCGCCGGTGGTGAGCCGGGCACAGCTCGACCGCACCGGCCGGCTGCTGCTCGCCTGGATCAGAGCCTGAACGCGCCGGTGTGGCCCGCCTGGATCAGGGGCTGAACGCGCCGGTGCTGTTCGCCCAGACCGGCGCCAGGATCGCCGTCGCGGTCGTGCCGGTGACCACCCGCGGCGCGAAGTCCGGGCCGATCCGGTAGGGCACCAGCTCGGCCGCCTTCAGCACCGACCCCCAGTAGGTCAGCTCCAGCAGCATGCCGCGCTGAGTCTGGACGGCGAAGTCCATGTCGAACACCAGGTTGCCGAGCGAGTGCACGACCAGTTTGTTGCCGATGGCATCGATACCCTGGACCCAATGCGGGTGGCCGCCGGCGACCAGGTCGGCACCCGCGGCCAGCGCGGCCCTGGCGACGGTGCGTTGGGCCGGGTGCGGCCGGTGGGTGTACTGCGCTCCCCAGTGCGGCAGTACGACGACAACATCCGCGGCACGGCGCAGGTTCCGGACGGCGGTGCTCAGGGCGGCGACGTCGGCCCTGTTCAGCGGCCCGGTCCGCGGCGGCATCCGCACCTCGGCCGAACCGGGCGCGGTGGCGGTCGCGCGCGGGGTCTCGCCGATCGCGTTGAACGCGATGAAGCCGAACCGGACGCCGCCCCGGGTGACGATCACCGGCCGCCAGGCCTCGGTCGAGTTGCTGCCGGCACCCACGGTGGCGAGGCCGGCGCGACGGGCGCCGGTCACCGTGTCGAGCAGGGCGCGGGTGCCGAAGTCGCCGGTGTGGTTGTTCGCCAGCGACACGACGTCGACGCCGAGTGACCGCAGCCCGGCGGCGACCGCGGATGGGGCCGCGAAAGAGTCGTTCCCCTGCCGGGGAGCTCCGGCGCGTGACATCGTGCTCTCCAGGTTCAGTACGGTGAGGTCGGCGGCGGCCAGCCGAGGGCCTAGCGCACGCAGCGGCGCGACCGGGTCGCCGGTACGCGCGGCGGCGGCCCCGACCCGGCGGCCGAGCATGACGTCGCCGCCGATCGTCACCGTCAGCACCGGCCCGGGTGGAGCCGCGCGGGTCGTCGCCGGAGTGGTCAGCGGATAGCGGCCCGGCTCCCGTAGCGGGTGGACCCCGGCGACCGTGGCCACCCGCACCGTCGGTCCGACCGCCGAGGCCGGTACGACGGCGATCGCGCGCGGATCGGCTTCAACCGTCCGGATGGCCCGCGCGGGGTCAGCCGTCCGACGTACGGCGACCAGGGCCCGGGCAGCGGCGAGGTCGAGCGCGGGTGGGACCCGGCTCGCGTGGACGGCGATCACCAGCGGTTCTCGCCCGACGGCCGGAGGCGTCGCCGGGGTGCCGCCAGTCCGGCTCGCGCTCGGCGCCGCCGTCGGGCTCGCGCTCGGTGCCGTCGTCGGACCCGCGCTCGGGCTGGTGGTCGGGGCCGCGGCCGGATCCGCCGTCGTACAGGCCGCCGTCGCGACGGTCAGTGCGAGCAAGCCAAGCAATACCCGGGCACGTTCCATCTCGCCACGGTAGGCCGTCACGGCCTGGTCGTCAGACCTCGACCGGGAGGTACTCGGGTCGGGTGGGTGCGGTGACCAGCAGCCAGCCGGGCACGGCCAGAAGGACGGCCGCGACTCCGAACGCAACCGCCATGGTGGTCACGACCGCGAGTTGCCCCACCGCGACCGCACCCACCGCTCCGGCGAGGTACCCGATCAGCGACTGGACGGATAGGACGGTCGCCCGCTCGGCGGCGGCCACCTGGCTGTGCAGCAGTTGCCCCATCGGGCCGCCGACGATTCCGAGACCGACGAACATCAGCAGGTACGCTCCGCCCGCCGCGAAGATTCCGCCGAGGCCGCTCACGGCCGTCGCCCCGGCCAGACACACCAGCGAGAACACGCTCACCGAGAGCCCCACCAGGCAAACCGCTCTGGCCGAAGCGAGTCTGCGCGTCAGCCTCATACTCAGTCCGCTACCCGCTGCGTCGGCCGAGAACCCGACTGCGGCAACGATGCCGTAGGCAAGCACTCCCCGATCAGGTGAGCCCGCCGACTCACCCATCCAAGCCGGGGTCAGCAGCTCGATGACGGCCAGCGCAGCCATCATCCCGGCCCCGGTCACCAGGATCCGGATCAGCAACGCGTTGCGTACACCGAGTCTCAGTCCGATCGCGATCGCAGCAGGAACCCCTCTCAGCACAGAACGCAAACTTGTGGGCGCGTACTTCGGCTCGGGCATCGCGAAGATCGTCACGACGAGCCGCACCGCATCACACGCGGCGGCGATCAGAACCGGCACCGCAAGGCTGGTGTGCAAGGCGAACGGGATCAGCGCGCCGGCCAACGTTCCGACCGCCAGCGCCACTGACGAAGCCATCAGTCCGAACGACAATCCACGGCTCAGCTCAGCTTCGGACACCTCGGATCGCGCTTGCACGGTGTCCACGAACCAGGCCTCGATCGGACCGCTTCCCAACGCCCGCCCGATCCCCCGGAGGATGCTCGAGGCAACGAGTAGCAGGATGGATTCGGCCAGGCCGAGCAAGAGCAGAGCGACCAGACTTGCCGCCGCCGACGCGACGATCATGGGACGACGGCCAACGACATCGGCGAGCCCGCCGGTGGGCAACTCGAGCACCATGATGGCGACGGAGTACACCACGCCCAGCGCCGCGACGGCGGTCAGGCTCACCCCCTTGTCCAGCAGCAGGAGAACCAGCACTGGAATGAAGAGGCCGGTCGGGAGCCAACTCAGGAAGCTGATCAGCGCAAAGCGTCGAGCTGCCCCCGAAGGGGTCACGATCGCTCACCGGCTTGTGGGAAGGCGCTGACCACGATGGAGACCTTGGCCGCGTCGGCGTTCCCGGCGTCTCTGGCCTTCAACTCGTCGACATGTGAGTAGAACCGCTGCCACAGCTCTTCAACGGAGGCCGGCGTCAGATCGACCAGCAGGTCACCAATCCCTGCCGCATCCACCCACTCCGCGGGCAACGTGGTTTGGTTCTGCTCGAACGAGTCGACGTTGGACACCAGGATCTCCGCCTGCTGCCTGCGCAACCAACCGGCCGCCGTACGGCCTGCACTGGTCGCAGCCATCTCGGAGTTGTTCCAGCTTGTCGTCACGTGCACCGCTCGCCAGCGCCGCGCCCTCGGATGACCGCTCGAAGCGACCTCCTCGACGAATCCGTACTGCGCGAGCTTCCGCAGGTGGTAGCTCGTCGCGCCGGTGTCGGTCTCGAACCGCCGAGCCAGTTCGGTCGCCGTCGCCGGCCCGTGCTCCCGCAACGCGCCCAGCATCCGCAATCGCAGCGGATGGGTGAGGGCCTTGAGCTCCTCCCCCTCGCGCACCACCTTGTCACCCTGACTCATGAGCCGACCATACGCTTGCAGAAGAATCTATGCAAAGAAACTTCTGCAAGCGTATGGTCGGTCGGCAAGTCGGCGAAGGCGCCACCTGGTTCGTCTACGGTCGGGCCTCAGGTCCAGGCGTTGGTGAGCCCCTCGTACTCTTTGGCGGTTACCGGCAGTACGACGCCGTGGCAGGGTCTTCGGGCAGGCGGTGGCCCCATGGACGGGATCCACTCGCCGGCGGCGAGGTCGGTCGTCTCGAAGGGGACATAACGGCGAGTGAACGAGGTGGACCTCCTGCTCGGGGTCCCAGACCGCTTCCGGTGCCCTGGTGTTGCCCGCCTCGGGCGGTGCGACCTTCACGAGCCGGCCCTCCCCCCAGTTCACCAGATCCGTCGACTCCCAGACCATGATCGAGCGGCTGTCGTCCCCGATACACTTCATCCGACAGTCATCCTTCGCGGAGGTCGCGGAGGTCGAGTGCGAGGCAGTTCGCGACGTCAACCGGGCGGACCTCGGGGAGCCGGACGACCAAGATGCCGTGAGCTTGCTCGAACGGAACCGGGCCGTGGCCGAGCAGCCTGACGCCGGTCACTGCCTCATGGTCCGCGAGGCTGCGAATCACTGCCCGCCCGTCGCTCGGCCAAGCCAGCTGGAACGCGTAGACCGTGTTGTCCCGGCGGGTGAAGCGAAAGTCGGACGGGGTCCACCTCACGCGGTCTTCGGTGAACCCGTCGATGATCACGCTCGACGCCCCCTCTCCGAACACCCGGAACGGTCTCGTGCCGTAGATGCCGTCACCGCACACCCGCATCCACGTGCCGAGGTCATCGAGAAGCCGCGTGCATTCGGCGTCGAGCGTCCCGTCCGGCAACTGCGGCACGTTGAGCAGCAGGTTGCCGTTCTTCGACACGATGTCGACCAGCAGCTCGATCACGTGGCCGGAAGTCTTGTAGACGTCGCGAACGTTGTAGAACCAGTCCCCCACCGAGGTGTCCGTCTGCCAGGGAGCCGGGTGAATGTCAGGCATCTGGCTTCGTTCGACGTCCATCACGCCGACCCCGCTCACTTCGGGTCGACGATCCTTCTGCTGGTAAACGGCACGGTTGGTCCCGTGGATCCGCGCGCTGATGTTGTAGAGATGAGCAACCGCACCAAGGCCCGGTGTGTAGTCGACGTCGCCGAAGGGCAACGGGCCGTCGGAGTAGAGGAGATCGGGCTGGTACCGGTCGATCATCTCGGTCACCGCCTCGAGCCAGTGACGATGCCACTCGGGATCGTCGCAGTACCAAGGGTCCGGCACGTCCACGTCACGCGTTGGCAGGTATCGGCTGTTGTCGAGGTAGAAGTCCCGGTGGGCCGGATCGCTGCCGTCGTACGGCACACCGGCGAAGGGCCCGTCCTTGTCGCTGCCCTTGTTGACCGCCATCCATCCGAGCGCGGCGCCGAGATGCTCGGTGATTCCGAACGGCAGCCCGCGCTCGTCCGCGGCAGCCTTCCAGAGCGCAAGAATGTCCTTGCCCGGACCCACCTTCACCGAGTTCCAGCGGTGGATGGCCGACTCGTAATTGAAGAAGTTGTCGTGGTGCACGGCCTGCGCCACGAAGTACCGAGCACCGGCCGCCACGAAACGATCCATCAGCTCGTGGGGGTCGAACCGTTCGGCCTTCCACTGCTGTACGACGTCCTTGTAGCCGAACTCCGAGGGGTGCCCGTACGTCCGGAGGTGGTAGCGATACTGATCGCTGCCCTCCCGATACATGTTGCGTGCGTACCAGTCGCCGTACCGTGGCACTGACTGCGGTCCCCAGTGCGACCAGATACCGAGCTTCGCGTCCCGGAACCAGTCAGGGCATTCGAACGTGGCCAGGGATTCGAAGGTTGCGTCGAACGGCACTGATCGCTCCTCGTGGTTGTTGGGAGTGTGGACCGGCCGGCGTGCGCCGGCCGGTCCAGGGTCGACCTACTTGTTGGGCATCTTGTCGTAGGCGGTCTGCTGGATCTCCAGGTAGCGCTTGAGACCGAGGCCGTCGAGACCCTTGACGTAGCTGTCCCAGTCGGTGTCGATGTTCTTCGAACCGGTCACGAACTGGAGCGCGTTCTGTTGAATGTAGTTCTCGATGTTGGTCTGCAGCGTCGCGACCTCGTTGCCGAGGGTCGGGTCGATCCACACCTTCCAGAACGGGTAGATCTGGGCCTTGTCTTCGTGGCCGGCGTACAGCTTGGTGGCCTCGAACAGCTTGCGTTCGTACCCCGCCTGCGAGTGGATGTCGGTGTCGATGACCTCGGAGTTGCGGTACTTCGCGGTGTTGTTGTACTGCGCCAGCGGACCCCAGCCGCTGTTCCGCGGTTTCGACCCGGGCTTCAGGGGAATCTGCTTGAAGCTCGGCTTCAGCGACTTGTCGAGCGCCACATCGCCGGGACCGGGCTTGGTCCAGGCCTTGCCCTCCGTGCCGAACTGTCCATTGTTCTGTCCCTCATCGGTGAAGATGTAGTCGAGCATCTTGATCGCCTGGATCTGCTTCTCCGGTGTGGCCTTCGACGTCAGTACGAACGTTGCGCCGGGCAAGCTCGGGAAGACGTAGCCGGCGTAGTTCGCGCCACTCGGACCGGTCAGCGGCGGTACCGCGTCGTACTGCTTGTCCCGCCCGTCCGCCGAACCGATGTTGACGAAGATGCCGGAGTGCATGACGGTGCCCGCGCCGACGATGACCGAGCCGCCGTGGTTGCCCTGCTGCTGCATCGCGTCCGGGTTCTGCGTGAAGGCGCCTTTGTCGATCAGGCCTTCTTTGTAGAGCGAGTTGATGTACCGCAGGCCTTCGCGCCAGCCGTCCTTGTTCGCCTGGACGTCGACCTTGCCGTTGTTGAGAACCAGTGTGGCGTTGTTGCCGCCGCTGTTGTTTTGCCCTTGCGGGTCGTAGATGAAGGCGTTCATGAAGTACGGGATGAGGCTGTCGCGGACGTTCGCGCTGAGCGCGATCTCGTCGGCCTTGCCGTTGCCGTTCGGGTCCTGGGTCTTGAACGCCTGGAGCACCTTCCGCATGTCCTCGGTGGTCTTCGGCTGCTCGAGGCCCAGCTTCTTCAGCCACGCCGAGTTCATCCACAGCTTGTCCGGGTACGAACAGTGGAAGCAGTCGACCCACTGCGGCATCCCGTAGATCTTGCCGTCCGGCGCGGTCGCCATCGCCTTCCACTCGGGCGTGGAGTCCAGCGCCTTCTTGATGTTCGGCGCGTACTGGTCGATCAGCTGGTTCAGCGGTACGACGACACCCTGGCTGCCCAGCTTCATCAGCTCGGCCGGGGTGAACTGGTCGACCCACGGGATCAGCAGGTACAGGTCCGGGTAGTCGCCACTGGCCAGGGAGATCTGCCGCTTCTCCTTGGCCGGGCCGCCGTCGAACGTGCTGGTCTGCCACTTGAAGGTGAGGTTGAACTTCTTGTTCATCTTCTGGGTGAACTCGTTCGTGGCCAGGTTGGTCTCGGCGCCCTGTGGCGCGAAGACGTCGAGTGTCACGGCCGGATTGCCGGTCACGGTGGGCAACGGTTTGCTCTCCGCCGTCGTACCGGATCCGCTGCAGGCGGCCAGGCCGAGCGCCAGCGCGCTGACGCCGGCGACCACCGCGGACTTGGTTCTCCTGAGCTGAGTTGTCATGTTGTCCCTCACAGGGGTAGAGGTGGTGCGAAGGATCAGCCCTTGACGGCGCCGATCAGGATTCCCTTGGTGAAGTAGCGCGCGACGAAGGGGTAGATGAGCAGGACCGGCACACTCGCCACGACGATCAGCGAGTACTTGAGCAGATCCGCCAGTTGCTGCCGCTGCAGGACGACGGAAGCGTCGATCGCGCCGCCGCTGTAGGTGTTGAGAATCAGGATGTTGCGCAGCACCAGCTGGAGCGGGAAGAGGTCCGGGCTCTTGAGGTAGATCAGCGCGTCGAAGTACGAGTTCCACTGCATGATCGCGTACATCAGCGCGACCACGGCGATCATCGGTTTGGCCAGCGGAATCACCACCGACCACAGGAACCGCAGGTCGCCGCAACCGTCGAGCTGCGCGGCCTCGGCCAGTTCGTCCGGGATCGCGGTGCGGAAGTACGTTCGCGCGATGATCACCTGCCAGACCCCGATGGCCTGCGGCACGATGAGCGCCCACCGGGTGTCCAGCAATCCGACCTGCTGGACCACCAGGTACGTCGGGATCAGCCCGCCGGTGAACAGCATCGTGAACAGGATCAGGCTCATCACCAGATTCCGGCCGACCAGCGTGCGACGCGACATCGGATACGCGATCGCGATCGTCATCACGACACTGACGATCGTGCCGACCACCGTGTAGAACAACGAGTTCGCGTAGCCCTGCAGGATCTGCGGGTTCTCGAACACCGCTTGGTATCCACGCAGCGAGAACTCCACTGGCCAGAACAGCACCCGGCCGGCTGACACCGCCTCTGGGCTGCTGAACGAACTCGCCACGATGTACAGCAACGGCAGCAGCACAATCGCCAGGAACACCGTCAGCAGCAGGTACACACAGAACATGAAAATCCGGTCCGTGCGGGATTCCCGGATCCGCCGTGCCCGCGCCGCCCGGCGCTCGGTCCGCAGGCTCAAACGCGTCGCGGTTTCGCTCCCGGCGGTCATGACCACAGTCCGTTTCCGGTGATGCGCTTGGCGATCATGTTGACCACCAGCAGCAGGACCAGGTTGATGACGGAGTTGAACAGACCGACCGCGGTCGCCAGGCTGAAGTCGGCGTTCAGCAGACCGGTCTTGTAGACGTAGGTGGCGATGATCTCGGACTCACTGAGATTCAGCGGGTTCTGCAACAGGTACGCCTTTTCGAACCCGATCGCCATGATGTTGCCGACGGCAAGGACCAGGATGATCACCGCCGTCGGCATGATGCCGGGCAGGTCGACGTGCATGATCCGCCGAAGCCGGCCGGCGCCGTCCACCTTGGCGGCCTCGTGCAGAGCCGGGTCGATCCCGGCCAGCGCCGCCAGGTAGATCACGGCCGAGTACCCGGTCGTTTGCCAGACATCGGACCAGACGTAGATATGCCGGAAGTAGTCCGGATTGCCGAGGAAGTCCACCTCCGGTACGCCGAAGAATCCCAGCCCTTCGTTGACGATGCCCAGTCGCGGCGACAGCATCAGGATCGTCATCGAGACGACCACCACGGTGGAGATGAAGTACGGCGCGTACGTCACTAGCTGGACCGTCTTCTTGAACAACCCGGTCCGCACCTCGTTCAGCGCGAGCGCGAGGATGATCGCGAGCGGGAAGCTGGCGGCAACGGTGTAGACGGACAGCAGGAACGTGTTCTTGAGCAGCGTCCAGAACACCGGGTTCGAGAAGAACATCTCGAAGTTGCGCCAACCGAGCCACGGGCTGCCCCAGATACCGGCCACCACGTTGTAGTTCTTGAACGCCAGCACGGCATTCGACATCGGGATGTACTTGAACACCACGAACCAGATCAGCGGCACGACCATCAGCAGATAGAGGGTCCAGTGCCGGACCAGACTCCGCCACAGACCGGTCAGGGTGGTACGTTCACGCCGCCGTCGTCGCTTGGGCCGGGTCGCTTGTTCACCGGCCGGTGGACGGATGGTTGTCAGGGTTGCCATGGGACCTCCTCGTCCAAGCCGTCGATCAACTCGAGCTCACGCGGTGACCGACGCCGGCCGTCAACCGGACCGGCACCCGCTCGCCACCACGGCGTACGACCCGCTCCTGGTCCCGGTCAGCGGTCAGCACCGACTCGATGCCGTACGGCGTCCACGCGATGTCGACGACCACACCCCCACGGGCCCGGAGGCCGGTCACTCGTCCACTGGCCCATGAAGCAGGCAGGGCGGGCAGGAGTTCGATCTCGCCGGTGTGACTCTGCAGGAGCATCTCCGCGACTCCTGCCGTCGCACCGAAGTTGCCGTCGATCTGGAACGGCGGATGGGCGCAGAACAGGTTCGGGTAGATACCCGCCCCGCTGCCGGAATACCCCGTCGCCGTGTCGTCCGCCGGCCGCAGGAACGCTCGCACCAGGCGATGAGCGGCCGCCGCGTCGCGGAGGCGCGCCCGCAGGCAGATCTTCCACGCCAGCGACCATCCCGTCGCCTCGTCGCCGCGCAGGTCGAGCGTCCGCGTGGCCGCGGCGGCGAGGCTGGGCGTGCTGTCCGGCGTGATCGCGTTGCCAGGATGTACGCCGATCAGATGCGACATGTGGCGGTGGTGCGGGTCTTCCTCCGGTAGGTCGGCTGCCCACTCCTGCAGTTGGCCTTGTGCGCCAATCGATGGCTCGGGCAGTCGCTTCCGGGCCGTGGACATCTCGCCGACGATCGGGTCCACGACATCGAGCAACTCGGCCGCCTGCTCAACCCGCTGGAACAGCTCTGAGATGAGCGCCAGGTCCATGGTCGACGACTCGGTCACGGATGCCGGCTGCCCGTCGTGGGCGATGTAGTCGTTCTCCGGCGACGTCGACGGCGCCGTACCGAGACTGCCATCCGGCATCTCCACCAGCCAGTCGAGGCAGAACTCCGCTGCACCCCGCAAGACGCGCCAGGACTCGCCGAGGAACTCGAGATCCCCGGTGAACTCGTAGTGATCCCACAGATGCCGGGCCAGCCACGCACCGGCCATCGGCCAGTTCGACCACCGCGGATCGCCCTCGACCGGCAGCGTCCAGCACCACGCGTCGGCATTGTGGTGCGCAGTCCAGCCACCGCAACCGTACCGATCGCTAGCCGTACGACGCCCCGCCTGGGCAAGCTGACCGATGTATCGAAGCAACGGTTCGTGGCACTCCGGCAAGTTCGTCGTCTCCGCCGGCCAGTAGTTCATCTCGGTGTTGATGTTGACCGTGAAGTTCGAGCTCCACGGCGGCCGCAGGATGTCGTTCCAGATCCCCTGCAGGTTGGTCGGCAGACCACCTGGTCGCGAACTCGCGATCATCAGGTAGCGGCCGTAGTTGAAGATCAGCGCAGCCAGGGCAGGGTCCTCGACCTCGACCGCCCGGGCAACCCGCACGTCGGTCGGCAGCTCCGCCTGCTCCGCCGACCCGGCCAGCTCGAGCGCCGTACGACGAAACAGTCGCCGGTGATCCCGCTGATGATCGGACTTGAGCTGCCCGTACTCGCGATCGAGAGCCGCGCGCACGGTCTGATCCGCGGCGAACCAGCACTCCTGCGCCGTCCGGGTCGGCGCCGTGAACGGACCGTCGTAGCCCGTGGCGGTCGAGAGAACCAAGGTGATCTCCGTGGCGCCCTCGATGCCGAGCTCCGAGGCACTCGCCCCGATCTCGCCATCGGTCGAGGTACGCAACGCGATAGCGGCTGCCATGCCGCGATCCGAACCGTCGGAGTACCGGATCGGCTGTGGCACGTCGCGATGTGGAGGAGCGACATCGGCTGGTGCCTGCAGGAGCAGTCCGAGCCCGTCCTCGACTGCGTGTGGGCGCGATCGCAATTGCGAGGTCAACCGGCAAGTCAGCGCCAGGACCGGCTCGGACGCGGTCATTCGGTGGACCAGTACGCCGTCCGGCGCGCTGACGAAGACCTCCTGCCGAACCGCTACTCCCCCGATCGCGAACTCTGCCGTGGCCATCGCGGCGTCGAGATCGAGCTCGCGACGATACTGCGTGACATCTCCGGCAGCAGGCGTTGCGCCATCGACGCGAACCTCGAGCAGGAGATCGCCCAGCGGCAGGTACGCCTGCGAGTAGCCGGAGTGAAAACCACAAGCCAACTCATGCGCCCGGCGAGTGTCACCCGCCGCGAGAGCGTCGCGCAGCGCCTGTACGGCGTCGGCACCGGTCGCACCGAGCGGAGTGGACAAAGACCGAGCGGTCTCCGGACTGCCAGACCACAAAGTCTCGTCGTTCAGCCCTATCCGATCCTGGCCGACACCACCGAAGCACATCGCGCCGATCCGGCCGTTGCCGAGCGGCAGCGCCTCCAGCCACGTTTCGGCGGGCCGGTCGTAGAACAGCCGCTGCATACCGGAGCGGTCCGAGCTCACCAGGTTGCCCATACCACGGTCCTCCCTCGAGACGGCGAGGTATTAATCCCATGAATTTCCGGGATCGTAGCGCCGTGACGGAGCTTGGTCCATACTGAACGACATCAAGGGCGTAGAAAGATCCCATCTATTGCTGATCGAGAGGGGCCCGCCATGCCACGCATCACGTCGGTGGAGGTCGTCGACGTCCGCTTCCCGACGTCGCTGACCAGCGACGGATCCGACGCGATGAACAAGGACGGCGACCACTCCGCGGCGTACGTCGTGCTGCACACAGACGACCCGGATCTCGCCGGGCACGGCTTCACCTTCACCATCGGGCGCGGCAACGACCTGTGCGTCGCCGCCGCCGCTCAGCGCGCCGTACCACTGGTGGGCCGAGACGTCGACGAGCTGTGCGATGACCCCGGCGGGATCTACCGGGAACTGCAGTCGGACAGCCAACTGCGATGGCTCGGCCCGGACAAGGGAGTCATCCATCTGGCCCTGGCCGCGGTCATGAACGCGGTGTGGGATCTCGCCGCCCGACGGGCCGGCGTACCGCTGTGGCGACTGCTGTCCGACATGTCACCCGAACAACTCGTCGCGGCCGCCGATCTGCGGTATCTCGCCGACGTCCTGACGCCGAAGCAAGCCATCACCCTGCTGGAGCGGCAGGTAGGTGGCCGCAAGCAACGAATCGAGCAGCTCGAGGCATCCGGCTACCCGTGTTACACGACCTCCGCCGGATGGCTCGGGTACTCCGACACCAAACTGCGCAGGCTCTGCGAGGAAGCCGTTGCCGCAGGCTACAAACATGTGAAACTCAAGGTCGGCGCCGATCTGGCCGACGACATCCGGCGCTGTGGCATCGCCCGCGAGGTCCTCGGGCCGGACGGTCATCTGATGATCGACGCGAACCAGGTGTGGGAGGTCCCGCAGGCGATCGAATGGATCAAGTCGCTGGCCGAGTTCGACCCGCTGTGGATCGAGGAACCGACCAGTCCCGACGACATCCTGGGTCACGCCGCGATCCGCAAAGCCGTGGCACCCATCGGCGTCGCCACCGGCGAGCACGGCATGAACCGGGTTCTGTTCAAGCAGCTGTTCCAGGCCGGCGCCATCGACTACTGCCAGCTCGACGCGGCCCGGCTCGGCAGCGTCAACGAGGTACTCGCGGTCTACCTTCTCGCTGCCTGGTTCGACGTGCCGGTCTGCCCACATGCGGGTGGCGTCGGTCTGTGCGAACTCGTTCAGCATCTCGCGGTCTTCGACTACGTCGCCGTGTCAGGCAGCCTCGACGGCCGCGTCACCGAGTACGTCGACCACCTGCACGAACACTTCGTCGATCCCTGCGTGGTAAGGAACGGCGCGTACGTGCTTCCGGCCGCGCCCGGTTACAGTGCCGAGATGCACAGGACGTCACTCAAGACCTACCAATTCCCGGACGGTACCTACTGGGCATCACGCGCGGAACGAGACCCGCTGCCATGACCACCGGCAAGGTGGCTGAGCCGTCTCGCACCCCAGGCGTTTCACAGACCGACATCGTGGTCGAGAGCATCCGGCACATGCTCATCGACGGCCGGCTCCGGCCGGGCGACCGGCTTCCCGTCGAGAAAGACCTCGCCGCGGCACTCGGCGTGTCGAGGAATCCCCTGCGCGAGGGGGTCCGCGCACTGTCGATGATGGGAGTTCTCGAGACGCGGCAAGGTGACGGTACCTACGTCACCAAGCTGGATCCGTCCATGCTGCTGGCTCCGCTCGGCTTCGTTGTCGACCTGCAGGAGGGCAGCGGAACACATCATCTGCACGCGGTACGCCGGATCCTCGAGACCGAGGCCGCCGCCTCAGCAGCGCTGCGGATCGCCTCGGCGGAGCTCGACGCCGCTGCCGAGCTCTTGCGTCACAACGGGGCCGAACTGACGCTCGAGGAGCCGAACCACGAGACGGTGATCGAGAACGACATCGCCTTCCACCGCATCATCGCGGAGGCGGCCGGCAACCCGGTGCTGACCGCACTCATCGACGCGCTGGGTGGACGCACGATGCGCGACCGGCTGCGCCGATCCATCTCGCAGCCCGGCGCGGACGAGACCGCCCACTCCGAACACCTCTCGATCCTCGCCGCCCTGACCACCCACGACCCCGACCGAGCACGCACCCGCATGGCCGCCCACCTGTTCACCGTCGAGGACTACCTCCTCGAACGAGGCGTGGTGAGCCCGACCACGGAATGAGACGCGCCGATGGACCTGCTGCACTGGAGTACGCCTGACCTGACGCTGACGTTCGCCCTCGACGACGGCCCGGTGCGGCTGATCGCCGTACGCGAAGCCTCACAGAAAGCCGCACCAGCAGACAGCAGTACGGCGGATCCCAGCCAGCCACTGGTCGAGGTCTCCGCCGTCGGACACGGACTATCGCCGAGCACCAACCGGCACGTCGACACCAGTCTCGGGCAACAGTTGCGCTACGTCCGTCACAAGGAAACCGAGACGACGTTGCGCATCACCCAGGAGGACCCCGCCACCGGTCTGTGCGTCACGAGTGGGTTCGAAGCGCGAGCCGGCGTACGGGCCTGGAGCGAAGCCTCGATGATCGGCACGGGATCGCTGGAGCTCACGTTCCTGTCGTCGCTCGTGGTCGGCCTCGCGTCGATCGACGCCGACCTGCTTTCCGCCGCCAACAGCTGGATGGCGGAAAGCCGCTGGTCGACTCGGCCATTGCGGAGTGCGGCGCTGGCGGACATCGTCCGCGACTCGCACCGCCATGTCGCCAGGAGCCGGCACGCGGTGACCAGCTCGAATTCGTGGTCCAGCGGGGAGTGGCTGCCTGTCGGTGTCCTGGTCGACCGGAGTGCGCCGTACGCCCTCGGCTGGCAGATCGAGCACAACGGACCGTGGCACTACGAGCTCGGCGAGACCCGCCACGGCGGCTACCTGCTGCTCAGCGGTCCGACCGACCAGGAACATCAGTGGAGTGTCGAGGTCACGGCCGACAAGCCATTCACGACAGTGCCGGTGTCCCTCGTCGCCGGTGCAGACCGCGACAGTGTGTTCGCCGCGCTCACGCGTCAACGGCGCGCGATACGTCATCGCCGTCCGATCGACGACCGGATGCCGGTGGTCTTCAACGACTACATGAACACGCTGCTGGGCGATCCGACCACGGAGAAGCTGCTGCCGCTGATCGACGCAGCCGCCGAGGCCGGAGCCGACTACTTCTGCATCGATGCCGGCTGGTATGCCGAAGGCGACTGGTGGAACACGGTCGGAGCGTGGCAACCGTCGACGACCCGCTTCCCGAACGGCCTCGCCGAGGTGATCGACCGGATCCACTTACGCGGCATGGTGCCTGGCCTCTGGCTTGAACCCGAGGTGATCGGCACGCGCTCGCCGATGGCGAACGACCTACCCGACGAAGCGTTCCTGAGCCGCCGTGGCCGTCGGGTCGCCGAGTCCGGCCGGTACCTGCTCGACCTGCGCAGCGCGGCCGCCCGCGCACACCTCGACGACACCGTCGACCGGCTGATCCGCGAGTTCGGCGTCGGCTTCTTCAAGTTCGACAACAACACGATGACCGGCCCCGGCACCGACAAGGCTGGTACGTCGCTGGGTCACGGGCTGCTGGAACACCAGCGCGCGCTGCTCGGCTGGCTCGACGATCTGCAGACACGTCACCCCGACCTGCTGATCGAGAACTGCGCCTCGGGTGCGATGCGAACGGACTACGCCATGCTGTCCCGGCTCCATCTGCAGTCGACCTCGGACCAGGAACATCCGTTGCTCTACGCAACGATCACCGCGGCCGCCCCGGCCGCCGTACTCCCCGAGCAAGCCGGCCACTGGGCCTACCCGATCAGCGGAACCACTCGCGAGGAGTTCATCTTCGCGCTCGTCAACGGTATTCCCGGCCGCCTTTACCTCTCGGGCCACCTCAACCGAATGACGCCGGCCGAGCTCGACTTGATCCGTTCGGCGCTGTCCGCCCATCGCGCGATCCTCGATGACCTCGAATCGCTCGTGCCTGCCTGGCCGATGGGCCTGCCGGCGTGGACCGATGAGTGGATCGCCCTTGCCCTCAACGGTCCCGACGCCTCTTACCTGACCCTCTGGCACCGCGCCGCTGGCCCGTCCACCATCACGCTGCCCCTGCGCCGGGCAAGGATCGAACCCCACTTCCCCGCTGACCTCGCCGACTGGACCTACAGCTGGACGGACGACGCGCTCACCATCACCACGAACACCTCCGAACCCTCCGCCCGCGTCCTCCGCCTGACGCCGGCCAGGGCCGACTGACGCCCGCCATGGCCGACTGACGTCGGAGCCGCTGTGCTCAGACCTGGCCGGCCTTTTCCAGCGCGGCGCAGCAGGTGTTCACCAGCAGGCGGGTGACGTTGTAGGGGTCGATGTTGGCGTTGGGGCGGCGGTCCTCGATGTAGCCCTTCTTGTCCACCTCTACCTGCCACGGGATGCGGACCGAAGCGCCGCGGTCGGAGACGCCGTAGCTGTAGACGTCGTGCGGGGCGGTCTCGTGGGCGCCGGTCAGGCGCTCTTCGATGCCGTGGCCGTAGCCCGCGATGTGCTCCTCGACCTTGCCTGGGGCGCCGAGGGACTCGCAAGCGGTGACGATCGCGTCGTAGCCCTCGCGCATGGCCCGGGTGGAGAAGTTGGTGTGCGCACCGGCGCCGTTCCAGTCACCCTTGGCCGGCTTGGCGTCCAGGGTCGCGGCGACGTCGTACTCCTCGGCGATGCGGTAGAGCAGCCACCGGGCCACCCACAGGTGGTCGGCGACGTCGACCGGACCCACCGGGCCGATCTGGAACTCCCACTGGCCGGGCATGACCTCGGCGTTGATGCCGGAGATCGTCAGACCCGCCTCGATACAGGCGTCCAGATGCTTCTCGACGATCTCGCGGCCGAAGACCTCGTCGGCGCCGACGCCGCAGTAGTACGGGCCCTGCGGGGCGGGGAAGCCGACGGCCGGGAAGCCGAGCGGGCGTCCCTCCTGGAAGAAGGTGTACTCCTGCTCGATGCCGAACCAGGAATCCTGCTCGGCGTACTGTTCGGCGATCGGGAGCAGCTTGGCCCGGTTGTTGGTCGGGTGCGGGGTGCCGTCGACGAGGTAGACCTCGCACAGCACCAGCTTGTGGTCGCCGCCGCGGATCGGGTCGGGACACGAGAAGACCGGCTTGAGTACGCAGTCCGAGTTGTCACCGGGTGCCTGGTTGGTGCTCGAACCGTCGAAGCCCCACTCCGGCAGCTCGGCGCCGTCGGCGAGGATCTTCGTCTTCGAGCGAAGTCGCGCGCTCGGCTCGGTACCGTCGATCCAGATGTACTCGGCCTTGTAGGTCAACCGTCTGTCCCTTCATCGTGGCCGTCCCCTCAGGCGTTCCTGAACCGGCCGATGTCGACATTGTCAATCGGCCATTACGGACCTGTTGCCCGATTGTGAACAGCGTGTTAACCCCCTCATTGGCGCGGCGGGGTGAGTGCGACCACCTGGTACGGCGGGAGCCCCACCGGCTCGTCGAACTTGCTGTCGACGAGCAGCAAGCGCCCCTGCGCCAGCTTCGCGGTGGTGAACACGCGGCTCGGGTCGGTGGGCGTCGCCGCGACCAGCGTGGCCGTGCTGCCATCGTCGGACAGCCGCAGCGTGGTCAGGACCCGAGAGAAGTTCCGCACCACCCACAGCAACTCACCACTTCGCACCAGGCCGTCGGCGTTCACCAAGTCGGCGCCACCGGTCCCGACCGGCGAGACCGCGCCGCTGCGCAGGTCGAACCGCCACAGCTTGCCGACGTTGCCCTGGGCAACGACCACCGCGCGGCGGTCCGCGGAGACCACGATGCCGCCGAGGTTGAACCCGGTCTGCGTCTGGATCGTCCCGGTCGCGTCGGCCCAGGTGCGAACGGTCCAGCAGCCGTCCCGCTCGGCGACGCGGAACACCTGCGGCGCGTTCGAGTTGGTGAAGTACGCCGCGCCGTCCGGGCCGATGACGACGTCGTTCAGGAATGCGTTCGGTACGCCGGTGCGCAGCGCGGCCAGCAGCCGGCCGGACCCGTCGTACACCCACATGTCGGGCGCGCCCGGGTGGTCGATGCCGTTCGGCCCGCCCGCGACGTACACCCGCCCCTGTCCGTCGACGGTGACGCCGCGCGCGGTCCACCGGCCGTCGGTACCGTCACCGGCCAGCCATTCGGTGGCGGCGGTGAAGCGTAGCGACCCGCGGTGGATCTCGCCGCCGGTGGTTTCCGACACGTAGAACCGCTCCGTCCGCGCGTCGTACCCGATCCCCTCGTACTTCGACCCGCCGGCACCGTTCACCACCGGGTCGCCGGGCAGTTCGTAGGCGGCGGGCCGGGCGGACGCCGCCGGCATCCCGGCGCCGAGCAGTACGGCGGACAACGCCAGGGTCGCGGACACGGAACGAACAGACATGAGTACCTCGCATCAAGGGTGCTGGATGGTCGACACGGTCAAGCCTGGTCGGCGGACGACCCGCGCACGACAGGCGTTCGGCCACCATGAAGTAGCCGATCGGATGATTCGGTCCGCGATCCGGCGGGCTTACCATCGGCTCGAGATGACCACCTCGAGTTCGCGTCCGACCACCCCCGCTTGGGCCGCCGGGATCCTCGGCCGTGCCGACGGGCTGGTGACCGCGCTGCACGCGACGTTCGTCGTTCTCGTGGCGGCGTCCGCGGTGCGGTACCTGTCCGGGCACGGGTTCGGCGACCGGGCCCCCTGGGTGCTCACCGGGGCGGCGATCCTGCTGGCGACGTACGCCGCGCACCGGGTGCTCCCCGGCTGGCTCTGGCTCGCCCTGCTCGTCGCCGGCTGGTTCGGCCTGGTGCTGCTGGCCCCCTCGTTCGCGTGGTGCGCCGTACCACTGTCCTTCGTCGCGCTCCGCGTGCTGCCGTTCCGGCCGGCGTGTGCGGTGGTCGCCGCCATGGTGGTGACGACCGTGGTCACGTGGACGCGGATGTCGGACCGCCTGGACCCGACGATCCTGCTCGGCCCGGTCTGCGTCGCGGTGCTCGCGGTCGGCGCGTACCGGGTGCTGGAACGGGACGCGCTCGCCCGGCAGTCGCTGCTGGACGAGCTGCGCGCGGCGCAGGGTGACCTGGCCGACGCGCAGCACCGGGCCGGCGTACTGGCGGAGCGGGCACGGCTGTCGCGGGAGATCCACGACAGCGTCGCCCAGGGCCTGTCCAGCATCAACCTGCTGCTGCAGGCTGCCGACAGCGAGTGGGAGAACCGGCCGGCGGCGGCCCGCGAGCACGCGACCCAGGCAGCGGCGACCGCCCGCGACGGCCTGGACGAGGTACGTCGGGTGGTCCGCGACCTGGCTCCCGCCGAGCTCGCGACGGAACCGGGTGATCCCGCGTTGGCCGACGCACTCCGGCAGACCTGCGAACGGCTCGCCGCGCACAGCGAAGTGGAGGTCCGCGTGCAGGTCCACGGAACACCGGTACGCCTCGGCCCGGAGATCGAGACAGCACTGCTGCGTACCGCGCGCGGTGCCCTGGCGAACGTGCTCGAGCACGCCGCCGCGAGCACAGCCGTGGTCACGCTCACCTATCAGCCGGACGCTGTCGCGCTCGACGTACGCGACGACGGCCGCGGCCTGCCCGAGGACCCACGACCGACCGCCCCGGACCGCGGCCGGGGACTGGCCGGTATCCGCGATCGCCTCCAGGAGCTCGGCGGCACGCTGGTTCTCGAGAGCGAGCCGGGCGAAGGTACGGCGCTGGCTGCCTCGGTCCCCTTGGAACGCCCGTGATCCGGGTGGCGCTGGTCGACGACCATCCAGTGGTCCGTGCCGGGATGCGCGCACTGGTCGACGGGCAGGACGACCTGACCGTGGTCGGCGAGGCGTCCGACGCGCACAGCGCCGAGCAACTCGTCGCGGCGGTGCGGCCGGACGTCGTACTGATGGATCTCAACCTCGGCCGCGGTCCCGGTGGCGTCGAGGTCACCGTACGACTGCGCGCGCTGCCGGAACCGCCTCGGGTGCTCGTGCTCACGACGTACGACACCGAAGCGGACATCCTGAGCGCGATCGACGCCGGCGCCTCGGGCTACCTGCTGAAGGACGCGCCGCCCGAGGACCTGTTCCGCGCGATCCGCGGCACCGCCCGCGGCGAAGTGGTCCTGGCCCCGGCGGTCGCGGCCCGCCTGGTGAAGCGGGCCGGCTCCCCGGGACCGGTCCTGACCGAACGCGAAGTGGAGATCCTCGGCCTACTCGCCACCGGCCAGTCGAACCGCGAACTGGCCAAACGCCTGTTCGTCAGCGAGGCGACGGTCAAGTCGCACCTGTCCCACATCTACACCAAACTCGAGGTCGACACCCGCGCCGCCGCCGTCGCCCGCGCCATCGAACAACACATCATCCGCCCACCCGCCAGCAACGCCGGCCCCTGAGCTCAGGCACGACTGAAGCTCGCGGTGTGCGTGGCGCCGCGGGTCCCGCCCACCGCCACGTCGAGCACGAGGCGCCTGCCGGTGGCGACCACGGTCACGGCCGGGTCGGAAGCGATGGCGATGCGCGCTGGTTCGTCGATCGTCACTCGGACCGTCTGCTGCGTGCGCCCCGGATCCGCCACCGCGACATGCACGGTGCCGTGATCCAGACCCACGACCACCGAGGCCGGGCCGGTCGTCACGATTCCACCGGCCGTGGCCGCAGCCCAGAAGTTCGCGAGCGTCAGCCGGTCCCGAACTGCCCTGATCGCCTGGACGATGGCCGAGTTCGCCAGAATCTCGAAGCCGGAGTCCGACGCGAGTTCCGCGGTCCGCTCGATCGTTGCTCCAGGCAACAGAACGTAGGCGTAACCGGCCGCCGTCGGGTTGATGCCGTGGTCCAGCCACAGCGACAGGTAACGCCGGGTGTGCGGCGTCGTAGAACCGCCGGTGTCGTTGCCGGTGTTGATCTCGCGCCAGGAACCGGTCCGTTCCTCCCGCCGCCCGTGCAGGTCGCCACCAAGGGGAAAGAGGTATCCCCCGGTGCCTGCCAGGTGCGCCCAAGTCGCCCCGCTGCACTCCGCCGTCCAACCCTGGACCGGGGGCTGAGCCACGCCGTCGATTACGAGTGCGTCCACGCCGTCGGTGTGCAGATTGCGGTTCTCGACGATCGTGGCGACCGGGTGACCGTCAGTGCCGCTGATGCCGGCACCCAGGGCGACGACCGCGTCGGACAGGCAGAACCAGGACTTCCTGGCCTGCACGCTCTTGTCGTGGTTGATCAGATGCATGCCGACCGCGCCGGCGACATCGCGGTACGACGCTCCGCCCACCCAATCCGCATAGGCAGACGTCGTCCCCGTGCCGCCCGTACTGCCGTGCGGTACGCGCTGCCGAGTGCTGACCGTCGTACCAGGCAGCCTCATCGCATCAACCGTGGGCCAGAAGGCGTCATTGAACTGGCCATGATCGTCGTTGTACAGATAGGTCATGCCGTCTCCGACATGCCAGCCGCGCAGATTCTCGCCGTTGCCCCACTCGTACCGCGCCATCCGCCGCGACGACATCGCGATCGCGAACGTCCAGCCAGGGCGACGATGCACCACCCGGTCCTGGTTGTAGAACTGGTCGTGCCGGAGCGCTTCGGGCAACGGCCGGACCTCGGGATCCGCCAGCACCGCCTTGGCCCGGGCGATCTCCGGAATGGACGCCTCCGCGAGATAGTCGTCCAGCCGGTCGCTGGTGATCCAGTCCTTGGCGAGGCGGCGGAACCGCGACGCGAAAGGCTCGTCGACACCGCCGGCGAGCAGCAGCACGCTCGAGGTCGTGCCGTGGCCATGCCGGTGGTCGCCGGCGCGCTCGCGAGAGATCGCACGGCCGGAGACGCAGTCCATCATCAGCCCGTTCGACATGAACGGCGCGAAGCTCGCCTCGACCGCGTCCAGGATCACCACCCGATTCGGATCGGTGATCTCCCAGGACGAACCACCAAGCAGGTAGAAGAGGTTCGCCACTCCACTCAGCGCGACGTTGCCGTAGGTACCGACATAGGCGAGGTTCCCGTGCTGGATGAACGAGCCGTCGCGATAGAAGCCGTCGCCCGACTCGACGTACTTGAAGACGCTGTTCCGGCCGGCCTCGGCGACGTCGCTCAACGCGTCCCGCCCCGCGGCCACCTTGGCCGCCGTACGCCCGAGGATGCCGCGCAACGCGACGATGACCGCCTTGTCCACCCGGTTCGCCCCGGTCTCCCGCAGGTTCGGCGAGTTGGTACGTCGATTGGGGTCCGGGACGAACCGGTCGACGGCCTTCAGGTACGTCGAGATCCGGGTCGCGTCGAGTGCGTCGTACGCGAAGACACAGGTCTCCGTGAGAGCCCGCGGTGCCCCGATCTCCCAGAACCACCAGTTGCCGGTCTCCGGCTTGGTCTCGTTGTAGGCCTTGGCGTACAGGAAATCCAGCGCGCCGACGATCTGCTCCCCCACACCCTGATCGTCGGTGACCGCTGTACCCCGGGTCGCCCGGGCCAGCGCCATCGTCCGCAGCCGGGTATAGCTGATCGAGAAGTTCCCCGAGGCCGAACTCAACGGCAGATCCGGCCAAAGCGCAGACCGGTCCGCCGACGTGAGCATGGTGTCCCGGTAGGTGACCGCGTCAGCGCCAAGCCGCGCGAGACCGGCCGCATACATCGGGTCCGCCGGGTCGATCGCTCCGCCGGTGCTGAGCGCCAGCCACCGCAACCGGAGCGCATCGAACTCGTCGGCCGCCAGCGCACCCGGCGTGTGCCTCAAGTCAGTGGCGGCGACGGCCGCCGCGGCCAGTCCGAGTTGCAGCAGGGTACGACGACGCAGGCTGGACGGCACGGTGGACTCCTCAGGGTTGGCTGGCCGTCCGGATACTCTGTTGGATGCGCGGAAGTGACGTCAATAGCCAACTACCGAGCAGTTTCGGGCGCGGCTAGTTCGGCAGATGAAGCTCGCCGACCTTGAGTGCGGTGAGTTGGGGTGAGGCGAAGCCGTTCTGGGCAAGGCAGATCATGGTCACCGTGGTGGGTGCGCCGAGGATCGCGACGCCTTGCAGGCTGACCTCGAGGGAGTCGGCCGAGGTGGAGTTGGCGCCGAGGGTGACGTGGGTGTTGTCGTCACGGTAGGTCTTCTGCAGTGCACACCTCGCGTCGTCCTTGGCGCTGTGGTGGGAGAAGAGGCCGGCCTTGCCGAGTACGACGTAGTAGCCGGCGGGCAGATCGACCGACATCACGGTGGTCCACTGTCGATTGAGGAGGCGGGTGTTGCCCTCCTTGCCGATGTAGGCGTCCGAGAAGCCCGGCACACCTTGAGGCCCGGTTTCGCCTTTCTCGCCTTTCTCACCGGGCAGCCCTTGCTGGCCAGGCAGTCCTTGCTGGCCGGGAATGCCTTGCGGGCCAGGTACGCCTTGCGCGCCCGGCACTCCCTGTGGACCGGCTGGACCGCGCTGTGACCAGGCGAGTGGGATTTCCGTGGTGCGGCAGCCGGTGTCCGAGACTCTCAGTGCTCCGGGCTCTTGCAGCAGGCCGCTCTTCTTGTAGCAGGCGTTGATCACTCCCTGCGGATCCGGGATCGCCGCGTAGGCGACTCCGCCCGCGCCGAGCACGCCGAGCGCCGCGACCATTCCGGCCAGCCGGTACTTGTTCATGGTTTCCTCCCCTGATCAGGCCAGGCCCGTTGTCCGGCCTCTTCGCAGCCTGCGCGGAGTCCTTCAGACAGCCTTAAAGCGGCCGGCCACGCAGCTGGCGGGGCGGCGGGTCCACTGCCTGCGGGCTAGCCGGCAGCCGCTCCAGCGCCTGCGGGCCGGCGAAGGGTTGCAATCGCCGCGACTACGGCAAGGAGTCCGACCACACCAAAGATCGCCTCCTCCTGCACCCAGCTGTCACCAGGCAGCGCCGTCAGCGCGGTCTGCCCCAACCAGATGACCAGACCGACGATCAGTACGGCGGCGACGCCGGCCACCACGCGCCAACCCAAGGACCTTGCCCGTGCGAGATAGGCGCCAGCGGCAACTGACGCAACCAGCACACCCAGCAGTCCCAAGACGAACGCGATCGACTCCTGATCGCTTCGGCCGGCGACGAAGCGATCGCGCTTTACTCTCGTCGCGTGCTGACTGATCCGAACTACCTCGTACCGTCCCCGCCCTACTCCCCCGGCGGCGTCGCCTGGTTGCGGGCTTCCGTCGCACGCTTCAGCAACGGTGCCACTCATGAACGACGACGTGCACTGGCCGAGGCCGAGCTGGCAGCCATCGACCCGGAGACCCTGCGAGCACTGGCACTGCGACGCGGCACCGGCCCGGTCGAAGTACTGGCCGAAGCCCTCGGGCTACCCGCCACTGTCGCCGACGACATCGCCGTGATCGCGAAGTCCTACCAACCACACACCACGATCACTCCGGCGGCCGATCACGCCGTCGACCGCCTCGTACAGATCATCGGCACCGCCGACGAGCGCACCGCCAACCGGATCGCCCTGCTCGTCCAGGCATGTGACGCAACAACTGCCCTCGTGACGAACATCGTCGCGGGCCGCACCGACCCGCCAGTGCCCAAGACCCGACGGATCGCCCCCGACGGCACGACAGTCGAGATCGACCTAGCCGACTCACCATTCGGCGCCGGCCCACACGCCTGCCCCGGCCGCCTACACGCTCTCGCCCTTGCCGACGGTCTGGTCCAAGCCAAGCGCCCCAGACCGCCACGGTAGGACCCGTCGGCCGACGGACAAACCGGCCACCCACCAAAGCAGGACAGCCGATTCGGCGGTCTGTTCCCAGCTCAAAGTCGAGCAGGGCCGTCCGAGCGAGAACTCCCCGCCACCGCCATGATGACGGCATCACGTGCGTGGCGTTCTGGTCTCGGACCGCACGGTTTCCGAGGGGTCAGGGTTGGGTTAAGGCGGTGCTGAGGGCTGGGAGGTAGAAGGTTGTGATTGCGGCGAGGTTGGGGTGGGTGCCGGTGCCGTTGGTGCCGGGATAGCCGTTGACCAGGGTGTTGAAGGTGTAGGCGACGCGGTGGCTGTCGATGCGGGTGTCGAGGGAGGTGCCGTTGAAGACGTCGACGACCTTGACGCCCCACTTGCCGCAGATCTGCAGGGTCACTGAGCGGATGGCGAGTTGGGTGTTCCAGTCGCGCGATCCGAGTTTGTGTACGGCGACGTAGACGATCCGCGTGGTCGGCCACTTGGTGCGCATGGTCGAGAGCATGGTCTCGAGCGAGCCGGCGTAGGTGGAGTTGTCGAAGGTGGCGGGGTCGAAGCCGGGAGCCATCGTGCCGACCCGGTACTGCTTGTTGTAGATCTGCTCGGCGTCGTTGGTGCCGCCGTTGAACACCACCTGGTCGGGCGCCAGCGCGGTAGCGCCCCGCACCTGGGTGACGATCTGGCCGCCCGAGACGCCGCCCGGGCCGATCGTCGCACCGTTCCTCGCGTACTTGGTCAGGCTCATGAGTTCGCGTTCGGCCGCGAGGTTCACGAAGCTGCGCGCATACGTGTGCCCCTGGACGATGCTGTCGCCGAAGGCGTACACCCTCTTGTTCTTCAACCGTCCGTTGACCGGGTTCGCCGGCTCGGTGAGGCGGAAGTGGTCGATGGACTGTACGCCGGTTCCGTAGTAGTTGCAGGCGACGAGTTTGGCGAGGTTCTTGCCGGTGATGCTCGCCGTGCCGGATGCCATCACGGTCGCGGAGGTCTCCCTGGTGGCGATCAGGTACTGCACTCGCTGCAGGGTGAAGTCGAGGTGCAGGTTCACCGTGTGCCACTTGGCGCGGTCGAAGGCGATCTTGGTCCAGACCGGGTTGAGGGAGTCCGGTGCGGACGTCGAGGCGGACACCGGACCGGTGACGCCGTACCGGAGTTGGGTGCCCGTTCCGGCCAGGGCGAACACGAGGTTGCCCTGGCCATCGCGGAGCTCGATGCCCGTTTTGTGGCCGCTGCTGGCGACCGCCGTCCGCCAGTCGAAGCTCAGGTCGAGCGTCTTCGCCTGCGCCACGTCGGCGTCGAACGGCTTGACCGAGGTGGTGTAGTTGCCCATCCCTTTGGTGACGTTCAGAACACCGTTACTCACCTCGGCTCCCGTACGGAACCCGAAATTCGCGGGCATCGTTTGCACGCTGAACGTCTCGTCGATGAATACGCCATCTGCCGCACCGGCTTCCTCCGTTGGTACGACGAGACCGACGGCCACCGCGACCAGCGCCGCCACGGCCCGAGGCCAGTGAGGCCGGCGGGTTCGCCGGTGATCGACATACATTCGAGCTCCTCCGAGGTTCGGGCTCACTTGAGGTAGGCGGCAAGCGGGATGCGCTGATCGCGGACCGCCTTGCTGACAACACCGGCGATCTGCCGGGCTCCGGTCACATCGAAGTGAGTGTGGTCGTTGCAGAAGAAGGCGCCCACCGGACCGGAACCCCAATCGCCGTTGAAGGGGCAGAACCGGAGCGTGTTGTAGAGGGTGTAACTCAGCCTGTGCAGGTCGATGACGGGCACCTGGCTGGTGCCGGCGGCCGTGTTCGTCTCGGTGATGAACCCACGATTGCCCACCGCGGTGCTGCCCGAACACCTCAGCGCGGCGACCGGAGTCAGGAACACGGGATGAGCGCCGCGTGCCTTGGCTGCGCTTGCCATCATGCCGAGCAGCTCGCGGTAGCGTGCCGACCCCACGTGCCGCGGGCAGGTGCTGGAACCGTCGTTGATTCCGAACTGGATGAACAGATAGTCGCCGGGCTTCATGCCATTGGCCGAGTCGAGCATCGCCCGCCAACGTTCGGAATAGGTGACCGGATTGATGATGCACTCGCCGGCCGAGTTCTTGCTGCTGCTGACGTTGGGGTCGTACAGCCACGTCTGGATGCTTCGGCCGCCGACAGCGCTGTTCTTCACGGTCACATTGCTGTTGAAGTACTGGGCGAATTGGTGGCCCCACCCGACTGGGCAGGTTGCTCCGCCCGAAGGGTTCGCCATCGTGGAGTCGCCGGCCAGCCAGATGGTGACCCGGGGCTGCGTGGGCGGAGTCGTTGGCGGGGTCGTCGGCGGATCACACGGTGTCGGGTTGGGCTCCAGCGTCAGATCGAGGTAGTCGATGTTCGGAAGTCCACCGGACGTGGTCGGACTGAACCGCACGGTATTGCTGCCAGAGTTCAGCGACACCGTCATCGTCTTTGTCGACCACGTCGCCCACGCGCCGGTGCTCTCGAACGATGTCGACTGCACCCTGGTTCCGTTCACCAGTACGTCGGCCGGTCGCGCCGTCGTACCGTTGGCGAACCGGACCGACAGCGTCACCGATCCTGCCCCCGTAGCGCTGACGACGAATTGTGCCGCCGCGCCGATCGCGTTGGCGCCATTGCAGAATCCGGTCCCGGAGAAGCCTGCGTAGTTCGAGTCGATAGTGCCGTCACAGGTCGCCGGTGACACCTCGGCCTCCGAGCGAGACTGGGCCGTCACGTCGAACTCGGCGTAGTCGATGTTGGGTAAGCCGTCAGCGCTGGTGGGGCTGAACCGCACGGTGTTGGTGCCGGAGTTCAACGACAGCGTCACCGTCGTCGTCGTCCACGTCGCCCAGCCGCCGGTGGTGTCGAATGCCACCGCCGCAGCCTTCGAACCGTTAACCACGACGTCCGCGAGGCGGATGGCCGCGGTGCCGTTGGCGAACCGCACCGTGAGCTTCGCCGTCCCGGCCGCGGAGGTGTCGACCGCGAATTGGGCTGCCGCGCCGACGGCGTTTCTGCCATCGCAATACCCGCTGCCGGAGTAGCCGGCGTGCGTGGAAGCGACAACTCCGTCACACGTGGCCGGCGCCAACTCGGCCTCGTACCGAGTCGGAGCCGCCGTCGCGACGATGGCGGAGAAGATGGTTGCCGCAACGGCCAGCAGGGCGGCAGAGACGGTGGAAATCTTGAGGCAGGACGTGAGTTTCATCGTCGGTCTCCGTGGTGTCGACGCTAGATGGTTCGCACGAGGCTGAAGTCGTCGACGTTCACCCAGTTGCCCGCATTCGCGTCGGACAGCACGCCGACCTGGATGGACCCGTTGGTCACGGTGATGCCGGGGACGCTGATCTTCGTCCAGCTGCCCATCGACTGGCTGATCGAACGATTCAGCTCGCTTGCACCGAAGTTCTTGGCGAAGATGTTCGCCCTCTTCTGCCCGCCACTGCTCTTGACCCAGGCCGACAAGGTATAGGTTCCGTTCGGCACCGAGATGTTCTGGGACATGCTGGCGTTGTAAGCGGACGAGTAGTACTGCGACATCGCCCAGCGTCCAGTGTGCCCGCCGAGTTTGTTGCTGTTCGGGTCGCCGCTGACGTTGTCCGCGTTCGTCCACCCGGCGAGCTTGTTCTGGGCAACTCGGTCGGCCTCGACGCTCGGGTTCAGGACGTAGTTGTTGCCGCTGCCGACGGACCACGTCCCCGCGGCGGCGTCGACGTTCCACTGGTTCAGCGAATGGAAGACCGGCGTCGTCCCGTTGAAGGTGACCGGCATCCAGTCGTTGTAGCCGATCCCGTTTCCGGCGAAGTCGCTCCAGCGATCTCCGCCGAACATGACGAACGACCCCGCGGAACCGTTCACCGAAAACGCCAGACCGGTCTGCGTCACGTGCGAGAAATCGGCACTGGTGCCCTGCAACACGAACTCCGAAGAATACGGGCCATAGATGTTCCTGGAGGTGATGCAGTACGTCCGGGAGGAATTCCAGCCGTGCAGATCGGAAGAACAGAAGTAATACGTCCCGGCGTTCTTGAACATGATATTGCCTTCACGCCCACCCGAAGAACTGTTGTAAATATTCCTAGCGGGTTCGACGTGCAGGTAGTCGGACGTGCGGAGCGGTGAAACGTACAGGTGGGATCTACCGCTCTTGTTGCTGAAGATCACGTACGCTCGGCCGTCGTCGTCGGTGAAGATCGATTGATCCCCGGACATGCCGGTGGTGACATTCGCGATGTTCGACTGGGTGGCCGCCCGCGTGAAGCGGCCGTTCGGCGTGCTACTGGTGGCGAAAACCAGCCCGCTGTCGAGCTGAGAGACCAGCACGTACTTGCCCGTGGTGGGGTTGCGCGCAACGCCCACCCGGCCGATCCAGCCGCCCCTGAGCTCCGCGGACGTCATCGCGTTGCCCTCGAACTTCCAGTTCGCCAGATCGGTGGAAGAATAGATGGTGATGGCATTGAAGGAAGTGTTGCTATTCTTTCCAGCGGCGGGGTTGTTGTAATAGGTGACCGCGCCGTTGTATTTCACTCCATACCAGTAGTACGTGCTGCCGACTTTCAGCACGCCGCCACCCTGGGAATAGATCGGATTCCCGGCGGTGTCCTTCCAGAACACGTCATTTTGTATCGTGGCACTCGCGGCAGGCTGGAGCGCCGGCGTACTTGCGCCTGCGGTCGAGATGCCGCCGGCCAACGTCAAAGTCAGCGCAAGGGGGACCAGCGCCGCTGCCATCGTTCGTCTGGAAAACTTCCTCATCATTTTGACTCCTCTGTTTGGGCTACCTGTGCCATTGCGGTGATCAGAGGTACTGGTCGAGGATCGGCGCCAGCCGTTGGGCGATCTTGGCGTGGCCGGTCGGGCTGGGATGGACGGCGTCGACCAGGTCAGTGGTCGTATTGATCCAGCCGGTCGTATCGACGAAGTGGACCTTGCTGTCTCCGGCCGCAGTGCGGGCCGCGACGGCGTTGCGCGTCTCCGGCACGTACCGGTTCCGGAAGGTCTGCATCGCGAAGATGTGAGCATTCGGGTAGGCCCGGCGAACCCGCTCGAGCAGGACGACGTACCCCTGCTGGAACTGCGCCGCGGATACGCCATGACCGACGTCGTTGGTGCCCAGGTTGATGACGACCCCGGTCGCCTGATAGGTCGAGAAGTTCCAGTCGTCGGTTGTCGCCCGCGACGTCGAGCGGCGGAACCAGTCCATCATTCCGACGCAGTCCCGGCTGACCAGGCAGGCGCCACCTTCAGCCACCTGGGTGTGCCCCGCTCCGAGCGCCTCGCCGGCCCGCCACGGGTAGGCGACGAAAGGCCGGTCGGCGTTGGGCTGGCCGACAGTGATCGAGTCACCGATGAACTCGACGAGGTTCTGCGGCCGGGCGACCGGCGCGGTCTGCCCTCCCCCGGCGAGGATGAGGCCGCCGAAGCCCGCATCGCCGTTGTACGAACCGGCTCGCTCCCGATAGCCGATGCGCACGCTGTGCGAGCCAGTCGCCAACCCGGTGGCGAGAGTGACGTTCCCCGAGACGTTACGACGCCAGCGCAACGATCCGCCGTCGATGGAGTAGAACAGGTCGATGGCGTTTCGCTGACGTACGCCGATTGAGCTCCCGGTGAACCGCGCATCGACGTAGCCGCCGGCCCAGCCCATCGTGTAGAAGGACGAGTTCGACCGATTCCAGCGACCGTAGTACTGGAGGTTCGGGTCATCCAGCCGGCCCGTGCCAGGCGACCCGCCGGCCGTCACCTCGAACTCGACGTAGTCCACGTTGGGAAGGCCGGCGGCGGTGGTCGGGCTGAGCCCGATCGTGTTGCTGCCCGCGTTCACCTGCACCGCAAGGGTTTTGGTCGACCACGACGACCAGGTACCGGTTCCCTCGAACGTCGTGGCCGAGACCCTCGAGCCGTTCACGATGACGTCCGCGGGCCGGGCGGTCGTGGTACCGCTCGCGAATCGGATCCCCACCGTAGCGGTGCCCGACGTCGTGGCGTTGACAGTGAATTGTGCCGCGGCGCCAACGGCGTTCGCACCGTTGCAGAATCCTGTCCCCGAGTAGCCCGCGTGGTCCGTGTCGATGGTGCCGCTGCACGTCGCCGGCGCGGACTCGGCTTCGTACCGGGTCGGTGCCGCCGATGCGGGTGCGGCCGGCAACATGACGGCCGAGCAGGCGATAACGGTGGCAGCGATGAACGACGATCTGAGTTCCATCATTGGTCTCCGTGCTGTGGTTAAGGGGCGGATGTACGTTCGACCACATCGATGACGGCAGACACCGGTCCCTTCTCGGTCGCGCCGGCTAGGACGATCTGGCCCGGGGTGTCAGTCGCTGCGGGCGGCAGCGGCTGCCAGCGGACTGGGACGGCGCTGACCTTTCTGGTCGCGGTGGTGAGCATGCGGATGGTGCGCGGCAGCACCGGCGTCGCGCCCACCGCAGTGGTGACGTAGACGGTGTCTTCGAGGATGTGCTTTGCCCGGCTGGCGTTGTACACGTTGATCGACGCGTGCGGTTCCCAGGTGTTCGGCAGATTGGGTACGGCGCGGAACATCGATTGCCAGCCGGCCGGTTCCCAGGTCAGCACGCCACTCCCCTGGTTGTCGACCACGTCATTGGCGGCCTGGAAGACCCGCTGGATCGCATCCGCTTGCCCCTGGATGGTGCGCGGGAAGGGTGAGTTCGGCATCGGTGTGCCGTTGCCGCCCGACGCCGGGTAGGAGGTCTCGGCGACGTCGAGCTCGTAGTCGGGGTAGGTGGTGGCCATCGTGTGCAGGTTGACGTCGAGGGCTTCGGGCGTGCCGTGCCACTCCGGGTAGTACGAGATCGCGAGCACGTCCGGGTCCTGCCCCTTGGCCTTGACGCGGGTGAGGAACTGGTGCCAGAACTCCATCGTCTTGGCCAATCGCCCGGTGCCGACGATGACGTGGATCTCCACCTTGGATCGTGGCGACGCGTCGCGGACCGCCTTGATCCCGGCCGCCGCCAGCGTGGTGAATCGGTCCCACGCCTCGTTGTAGAGCCGCTGCTCGACGGGATCGGCCGATCCCCAGTACTTCCAGAGCAGGCCGCCACCGGGCTTGGACTGGTAGATCGAGGCCTGGTCGACGAAGTACGGCGGGGCCGTCGTACCGATGAGGGCGGCCTCACTGCCGTACATGAAGCCGTTGATGATCTCGTTGCCGACAGCAACCTTGTCCGGAACGGTGCCCTGCGCGGCCAGCCGGCGAAGATAGTCGGCAGTGAAGTCGTACACCGAACGGGTCAGCTCGTCGAACTCCAGCTCAGCCCAGTCGCGTGGTTTCGGCTGCTTGCTCGGGTCTGCCCACGAGTCCGCGTAGTGGAAGTCGATACCGAGGCCCATGCCCCGCTGCTTGATCCACTGTGCCGACTGAAGCGATCGCTCCGGCCCTTGGCGTGGAACGGGTGTCGGCTCCCCGGTGCTCTCGCTCCTCGGCTCGTTCCAGATCCGCAACCTCGAGTGCTGCATGCCGCGATCCTTGACCACGTCCAGCAAGTTCGGCCCGGCGCCGCGATCGGCCGCCAGCGGATCGACCCAGTACTCCCGGGTCTGGTAGTCGTCTATCCACGACAGGTCGGCACCGAGGACGAGATCGTCGCGCAGGTAGTTGAAGACCTCGAGCTCACTGACGCCCACTCCGGCACGGCCGGCGATGGTGAGCCGCACGAAACGCGTTCCAGGCCGGGTGAACAAGTGGACGGCACCACGCGATCGGACGCGAGCGTCGGACCGGTCGGCAATTCTGGACCAGCGGCGACCGTCGGACGACGCCTCAACGACGTACCTGTTCACCATGCCCGGATCCGCGAACCGGACCCGCACCTTACGCAGGTTGTCGTAGGCGCCGCCGAGATCAACGGTCAGCCGCTGTGGGCCGGCCTTGTCCGTGGCCCAGGCCGTCGCGGGATCGCCGTCGATGGCCCGCCGGGCGGTGGACGAGCCGCTGCTCGCCGTGGCCGAGGCCCAGAACTTGGCAGCGATGTTGCTTTCGATCGGTTTGATGTCCGCGGTGCCGAAAACGGCGTGGGCCGGCACCGTCGCCTGGGTCCCGGCTGCCACCACGGTCGCGAGAGCGGTCAGCCCCGCGATGGCGCGCAGCATGTGCCTGTTGCTCATTGTTGCCTCCTGAGACGAATGGCTCGAAATGACCGCGGGGTTCAGCCCCAGCGCTGCAGCAGGCGGTCGTACTCGGCCTGGGTGACCGGCAGGACTGTGCCGTGACGCGGCCGGCCGGGCATCGTGTAGCCGGACACGGGCGACCATTGCCGAGCGTTCAAGTCCGTGGTGGTGAACGGGATGTAGCCCCTGCCGCCGTACTCGTCGATGAACATGTACCAGCGCTCGGCCGTGTTCGACTTGAAGACCAGCGGCCCCTCGCCCCGGCTGATCGCGTTCTTGCCGAGGCATTCGGCGACGAACGAGTAGTTGCGGTTGAGGATGGTCGTCGACTTCTCGCCGAGGATGAACTTCCCGCACGCGGACTGGGACGAACTGCGCTCGTCCTTCGTGAAGCGGTGATAGGTCCCGTTGTGCTTGATGAGCGTCGAGTCGATCGTGGAGTAGCCCTTGTCGACCCAGACCTGTGGAGCGCTGAACGTGCGGAAGTCGGACGTCGTGGCGTACATCATGCGGTTGTAGGTGGTGCGGGTGTGGTTCGGGTCGCTGGCGGAGTACAGCTTCGACGCCCAGAACACGACGTACCGGCCGAGGCCCTCGTCGTAGTACGCCTCCGGCGCCCAGGTGTTGCCTGCCGTATCCGGCGAGACGCGTGCCAGGCGCGGCGCGCTCCAGTTCACCAGGTCGGTCGACTCCCAGACCACGATCGACTTGCTGCCGGTCCGCTGGACCTGGTCCCAGTTGCCGTTGCCGTACATCCGCAGGTCGGTGGCGATCTGGTAGAACTTGTCGCCCTGCGGTGAGCGGATGATGAACGGGTCCCGCACGCCGCGGGTCCCCACCGTCGTGGTCAACACGGGCCGTCCGGCGTTGAGTTGGCGCCACCGGGTCGGGTCGTTGCCCTGACTGAGCCCGAAGTAGACCTGCTCGCCCGCGGAGGTGTTCTCGCCGGTGAAGTAGGAGAACAGATAGCCGGCGTACGTCGAGGCAGGCGCAGCGTCGAGCTCCTGCTGGTTGGCCGCGTTCGCCGACGTTCCTGCGACCAAGGCGATGGCGCTCGCGATCAGGGCGCCGACGAGGACGAGTGCGGTACGGCGTCCGCGCGGACGCCGCGGTGGGGTCGAATCGAGGGAGGACTGTGTCATCGGATCCGTCCAGGGTGGTTGCGAAGGGTTGCGGGACACCGCTCGCCTTGGTGGCCGAGCGGTGCCCCGGACAGGTCACGGGTCAGACGCGGCGGCGGGTGAAGCGCTGGTTGGGGCTGCCGCTGTACGTCCATAGGGCGATGCGGGCGCCGTCGGCGGTCGAGCGCTCCCAGACATCCATGGCCAGGCCGGACGCGCGGTTGACGAGGCTGATCACGTCACTGCCGTGATCGATCACGCGCCACTGCTGGCCGGTGGCGCCGCTGTCGGCCTGTTGGACGACGTCCGCGCCGGCCGCGGTGCCGGAAGGCTGGAGGAATAGGCCACTGTGCCGGGCCTTGATCCGGACATGGCCGTCGCCGGCGTCCACGAACTCGAACTGCTGGTTCGTGCGGGTGCTGGCGGCCCACTGGACGAGCCGTGCCCCGGCTGCGGTGGAGGCCCCGCTGATATCGGCGGCCTTACCGCTGTGCTGAGCCACCAGGCTGTAGGCGGCCGGACCGGGCTGCGTGTCGCCCAGCCGGGCTTCCCACCTGGTGTTGGCCCCGGCCGCATCGGCGGGGAGGCGGTCCCGTGCCGCGGTGTCGCCGTACATGGTCCAGCGGGCCCAGTCGACGACCGTCCTCGGGAAGCGCTGGTCGCTCCAGAAGCTCGTGTGGCTGCCGCCGACGAAGGTGAGGAACGCCTTGGGCCACGTCATCTCCGTGTACGCCTGCCGGGCCGAGGAGTACGACGTGGTCCCGTCCCGGTCGCCGTGGACGAACAGGACCTTGGCCGAGACCGAACTGGACGGATTGCCCATGTCCACGCAGGACTGCGGGTTGGCGGAGATGACCCGGCTGTCGGGCCAGGAGGTCAGCAGGCCATGGGTGATCATGCCGCCCAGGGAGTGACCCGAGATGCCGACGCCGATACCGGTGTTGATGTGCCCGGCCAGTGGTCCGCTCGCGTTGAGCGCGAGGGTGTTGGTGAGGATCTGCGAGACGTCCTTGGAGGTGTTGCCGTTGTTGACGTCGCTGAAGTTGTGGTTGAAGTGCGGGGCGGGGACGATGAAGCCCGCCGCGGCCAAGGCCTTGATGATGAACAGAGAACCCTGCGGGCTGCTGCCGAAGCCGTGGGTGAAGTTGTAGATGGGGAAGACACCGCCGGCGGCAGGGGCGTCGGTCACCGGGTTGCCGCCGGCGGTGCCGGTCGCGGGGTAGTAGACGTAGGTGGTGCACGGGCGGCTGCCGCGGGTCCAGTTGTAGCGGCGCACGCCGACCGCGAACGGTGTCGACGGCGCGTCGCCTTGGGGGCCGAGAATCCCGAGTGCCTGTGCTGCGCCGAGCTGGGACAGGCCCGCTCCGGCGACGCCGGCGGCGGCGGTGAGCCTGAGGAAGGAACGACGTTGAATGGTCATAGATGACTCCTTGGGGGCAGGAATGGTTGGGGGCGTAGGGGCTGGCGCTGTTACGGGAGCCAGCGGATGTTGGGGTTGATGCGACCGGTCCGGTCGAAGACGGCCTGGTTCTCCCAGGCATTGCCGGAGTTGTTGATGTCGGCCGGGTCCCAGCCGTTACCGGGTACGGCGGCGTGCCAGGTGGGTTCCCAGTAGAAGACGCCACTCGCGCCGGCGTTGCGGGAGGTGTTCTGCACGGCGGCGAAGTTGGCCTGCTGGCCGGACGGTGTGGCCGAGTGGCCGGCGCAGGGCTGCGAGGAGGTGATGATGTTGCCGGCGTGGTCGTAGTTGGCCGTGGTGAAGGGGTAGGCGGTCTCGGCGAGGATCACCGGCTTGCCGTACCGCGACTTCATGTCGGAGACGACACCGGCCATTCCGGACATGCTGCCGTGCCAGTAGCAGTAGTAGGACAGCGCGGTGACGTCCCACTGGACGCCTTGGGACCGGATGCCGTCGTAGAACCAGCGAGCGCCGCTCTCCACCCTCGCGGTGTGGATGACCACCTGGGTGCCGCTGTTACACGCCTTGGTGGCGTTGTAGCCGGCCTTGAGCAGCAGACCGAGGTTGGTGAAGTTGCTGTTGTTCACCGCGCCCTCGGGCCAGAGCATGCCGGTGTTGATCTCGTTGCCGATCTGCACGCTGTCCGGAGTGGTGCCCTGCGCCTTCAGGCTGTTGCAGACGTCGTACGTGTAGTTGTAGACGTCGGTCTGCAGCTGGCCGATGCCGTGGTTGGCCCACGCGGCGGGCTTGTACTGCTTGCCCGGGTCCGCCCAGGTGTCGGAGTAGTGGAAGTCGATCATCAGCTTCAGGCCCTTGGCCTTCACCGTGCGCGCGTACTCCAGGACCTTGGCCTTGTTGTTGTAGCCGCTGCGCGGGTTGTTCCAGATCCGCAGCCGGACGTAGTTGACGCCGGCGCTCTTGAGGATGTCCAGCGCATCACCCTGGGTGCCGTTGGCGTAGTAGTACTTCGTACCGAGGTCGCCGGCCCGTTGCAGCGTCGACACGTCCGCGCCACGCATGATCGTGTCGTTACCGACGTCGCCGGTCGTGACCTCGAGGTAGTCGATGTTGCCCAGTCCGCCGGCGGTGGTCGCGGCCAGCCGTACGGTGTTGGCCCCGGCGTTCAGCTGCACGGTCAGGGTCCTGGTCGCCCACGTGGTCCAGGAGGCGGTGGCCGCGAACGCCATCCCGGCCTGTGCCACCGAGCCGTTGACGCTCACGTCACCGGGACGGTTCGCGCCGCTGCCATTGGCGTACCGGAACGCCAGGGTCGCCGTGCCCGCGGCCGCCGCGTTCACCGTGAACGTGACCGCGCTGCCTACGGCGTTGGACGTGTCGCAGAAACCGCTGCCGGAGTAGCCGGAGTGGTTTGAGGCGACGGCGCCACTGCACACGGCGGGTGCGGACTCGGCCTCGTACCGGCTCGTCGCGGCGACCGCGCTCGAGGGCGTCGACACCTCGGCGTCACGCCCGGTGAGGCTGGACGCCGCTCCGGCGGGGGCGGTGAGCAGGGCGGTCGAGAGGGCGGTGACCGTCAAGACGGCCGCGACTTTCCCGTGCTTCATAGCAACCTCCACTTATCCTTTGATCCCGGACGCGACGACGCTCCGGATGAAGTACCGCTGGGCGAACAGGAAGATGAGCAGGACCGGAATGGTGTAGAGAGCCGCACCGGCAGCCTGCACGGTTGGAATCGCGTTGCCGCGCGGATCGCGGTACCACGCGGTGATCGCGACCGAGAGCGTCGTGTGGTCCACGTCGAGCAGCAGCGCCGGGGCGATGTAGTCACCCCAGGTCCAGGTGAACGACAGCAGGAACGACGTGATCAGGGCGGGCCACGACAGCGGCAGGAAGATCCGGCCGAAGATCCGGGCCCAGCCGCAGCCGTCCATGATGGCCGCGTCCTCCAGTTCGCGCGGGATCGCCGCGAAGAACTGCCGGAACAGGAACACCAGGTACGGCGAGGCCCCGAGCCCCCACAGCACCCACGGCCAGTACGTGTTGACCACGCCGATCCGGGCGAACAGCACGTACGTCGGCAGCAGCGTCAAGATCTGCGGCAGCATCATGGTCGACAGCACCACCAGGAACAGCGCGTGCTGGCCTCGTCCGCGCAGCCGGGCGAACCCGAAGCCGACGAGTGCGCTGGTCGCGGTGACGAGCAGGGCGTACATCGTGGAGAGAAAGAGCGAGTTGGCCGTGTAGGCCGCGAAGTTGATGTCCGTGAGAGCCCGGCCGAAGTTGTCCCACTGTGCTTGTTCGGGCAGGAGCCGCGTCGGTATGGCCCCCCACTCCTCGCGTGACTTCAGCGCGGCGAGCAGCAGCCAGCCGATCGGCCCGACGAACAGCATCGCCAACACCAGCAGCAGCACGTACATCGCGGCAGCGCTCGGCTGGAAGCGCGGCCGGGCAAGCTGCGGGTGCGCGCGTCTAGTGCCGGCCATCGCTGTCCACCTCGTAGTACACCCAGAGACGGCTCGATCGCTGCACCAGCAGGGTGATCGCCAGGATCACGATGAAGAACACCCACAACATCGCCGAGCCGTAGCCGAACCGGTTCGACTGAAAGAACTCCTCGTAGACCTGAACCATGTAGAGGTGGGTGCTGCGCGGCACATGGCCCACTCCCGAGATGCTGTTCGTCTCGGCAAGCAGCAACGGCTGTACGACGATCTGGAACGAGGCGATCACCCCAGTGACCACCTGGAAGAACAGCACCGGCGAGATCATCGGCACAGTGACGTGCCGGAATACCCGCCAGCGGCTCGCGCCATCCACCACGGCGGCTTCCTCGAGCTCAGGCGGCACGCCCTGGAGCGCGGCGAGCATGATCACCATGCCGCCGCCCAGCCCCCACAGCGACACCGTGACCAGCGCGTAGAACGCCACCGGGTCGACCAGCCAGGTGATCGAGTCGATTCCCGCCACGGCGAGAACCGCGTTGAGAAGACCGGCGTCCCGGTTGAACACCAGCTTCCACATGATCGCCATCGCGACCACCGGCACGACCGACGGCAGGAAGAAGATCGTGCGCCAGAGCCCTACCGCTTTCAGCCGCCGGTTCAGCAGCACCGCCAGTCCGAGCGCGCCGGCGACGCTGAGCGGCACCACGATCGCGGTGAAACCCAACGTGCGCAGCAGGGACGCCCAGGCGTCGGTGTCGCGGTACAGCTCGGCGTAGTTGCGCAACCCGACCCAGCGCCAGCGCGGCGAGCTGCCGTCGAAGTTGGTCAGGCTCATCCCGAACGCATAGACGAGCGGGACCGCGGTCAACAGCACAAACCCGGCCACCCAGGGCGAGACGAAAAGGTAGAAGGTGCGGTTGGAGTATCGCGACCAGCTCCGCGCCGCCATCACCCGATCTGCTCTTTGCCTTGGCTGAGCTGCTGATTGAGCTCGTCGGTGATCGCCCGGCAGGCCTCCTCCACCGTCGCCTGGTTCTTGATCGCCCGCTGAATGTGCTTGTCGATGACGCTGTTGCACTTGTCGCTCGTGACGTACGGCGAGTCAGGCAGGGGTCCGGCGTACTTCAGCTCGTTCTGGGCGACCTGGAAGGCCTGCTTCTGATACGGCAGCTCTTGCGGGAGCTTCGGCAACAGCGACTTCAGCGCGGGCAGACCCCAACCGCTCTTGGCCCGTTCCTCGGCCGGTGGCCCGGCCATGAAGAACTCCATCAGCTTCCAGGCCTCGTCCTTGTGCTTGGCCTTGGCCGGGATATAGGCGCCCACACCGGCGTACGTCGGGCTCATCCGCCGATCGCCCATCACCGGTGCGGGCGCCATCCGTAGGTTGCTCTGCAGCGCCTTCTCCGTGACGAAGTTTCCGCCGAACCAGTAGCCGTCCTGGGTGATGGCCATCCGCTTCGCGAGGAACGTGGTCAGATCGGCGCCGTCCGGCAACGGGTCCAGCGAGGTAGGCCCGACACCCGCGCGACCGAAGTCGACGTACCAGGCGATCGCGCGCCGTGCCGCCGGCGTGGTCAGGTCGACCTTGGTGAGGTCGTCGCTGTAGACCTGCTCCCCCTGCTGCAGGATCATCGTCATGATCGGCGCCCAGAGACTCCAGGCCCACTCCAGACCGAGGCCGTAGACCTTGGCCTTGCCGCCGCTGCGCTCCGTCAACTGTTTGCCGATGGCAAGCAGTTCGTCGTAGCCGATCGGTTCGGTGTCGTTCAGGTACGGCACCTTGGCCTGGTCGAATAGCCGCGTGTTGTACCAGAGAGTGGCGTCCTGGCTCCAGTCCTTGACGATGCCGTAACAGGGTCCCTGCCCGATCTTGCTGCCGTCCCAGCGGAAGCTGTCGTTGACCCCCAGCAGGTCATCGGCCCGCAGAACCTGGCTCTTCTCCAGGTACGGCGTGAGGTCCGCGGCCAGTCCACGGGCATTGGTGTTCGCGCTACCGACCGCCGTCGCCCGGACGAAGTCCGGTGGGTTGCCCGAGGCAAGCATCGCGTTGAGCCGGGTGCCATCGCTTTGAATGAACTCGATCCGGATCCCTGGATTGGCCCTTTGGAAGTCGGCGATGTGGCTCTTGGTCAGCTCGTTGTTGTTGTACATCACGGTCAGCGTCACGGTGTCGCCGGCGCCGCCGCCCGTTGACGAGCCGGAAGTGCCTGCGTTGCAACCGGTGAGCCCGGTCGCGACTCCACCCGCTGCCAATGCGGATCCGGCCAGAAACCGGCGTCGCGTGATCCGAGCGTTCATCCCGACCTCCAGGGGCAGACCGACAGGATCCGTCGGCGAGAGTTGTTGGGAACGTTCACAGCCTTGATGCAGCCATGTTCGGTGTCAATAGCTCATTTACCGTTATTGCGATGGCGAAAGCACGATCAGTAACGGCTGTGAGCGTTCCCAGAACGTAGCGCAGCGGCGAACGATCCGCACTTGACGAAAGTTGACAAAACCCTTGTCCGGCAGCCCGAAACCTCTTCACGCTCCTACCGTGGTGCGCCCGTCTGCAAGGAGATGGCAGCGTGAAGAACGCACGGTCAGGTCTTCGAACACTCATCACGTTGGCCGCGGCTTGGTCACTCGTGGCCGCCGCGACGGTCGGCACCACCCACGCGGCCGAAGCTGCCGATCAACCCCCGAATCCGCTCCAGAAGCCCGGCTGGATCCTCGACCGGAACGACGAGTTCAACGGCAGCCTGGACCGCAACCTGTGGATCACCAACTACCTCGAATCGCGAACGCCGGAATGGCGATCCAGGGCCCGGTACGGATTCCGCAACAACGCCCTGGTGCTGCGAATCGACAACAACCAGCCGACCTATTACTCCAACAACCCGATGAAGGTGTCCAGCCTGCAGACAGGGCAGCGGACGGGCCTGCACAAGAACAATGCTTACGATCACTCGATTCCGACGGTGATGAAGTACACGGCCAAGTACGGCTACTTCGAGATTCGCGCGAAGAGCTCCGCTCGAAGCGGCCTGCACACCGCCTTCTGGGTGATCGGCAAACAGGACACCCCGAGCCAGTCCGCGGAAGTCGACATCCTCGAGCACGCGGGCCGATTCCCGCGCAACTTCAACTTCGGCATGTTCAAGTGGGGTGATCCGAACGCCCAGGAGATCCACCACAACATCGCCGTCGACTTCAATATCTCGAGCGAGATGCACATCTATGCCCTCGAGTGGACTCCGACGCAGATGAAGCTGTACGTGGACAATGTGCTGAAGAAGACGATGAACGTCTCCCCGACGTACCCGATGCTGTTCCTGCTGGGCATCTACGAGAACGCCGGCTGGACCGGACCGGTCGATCCCTCGGACCCCAGGCCGAAGGAATTCGTCATCGATTACTTCCGCTCGTACCGTAAGTAATCAAGGCTTGGTGCGGCTGCGACCGATTCCGGCCAAGGTTCGTTGCGGCTGGCAACTAGCGGCTGACAAATGGTGCCCGCGACGCTATAACGGGGTATGCGCGAGGCTGAGACGGGCGACGACCGGTTCGGGCGCGAACTTCGCCGCCTGCGGGAAAAGGCTGGGCTCACGCAGGTTCAGCTGGCCACTCGTCTCGGGTACAACCACACGTACGTTTCCAAGCTGGAGGGCGGTTCGCGGGTGCCGCGGATCGCCTTCGCTGGTGGTGCTGACGAGCTGCTCGGTGCGGGTGGTTCGCTGATCGCGCTGGCGACGAATGTCAGGGCGCGGCGGCAGCAGGACGATCGTGGTTTCGCGGACGGGACGGTCGGGGTGCCGCTGCCCCGGCCTCCGGTCGCGATCCTCGCGGCGCCCCCGCCTCCGGCCCGGCGGGTACACCTTCCCTCGTTCGGCGTGGCGTGCCCGCTGCACGGCGTGGACGGCTGCGCGGTGACAGCTCCCGCCGAAGGCCTGGAGGGCCTGGTCGGCGACACTGCGCGGACCGTGGGTGCCGAGACCGTGCACGGTCTCGCCGCGATGCTGGTCTCCTACATCGAAGCGGATCTGGTGGGCGGCGGTTGCCTTCTCTCCGCGCCCTTGGAGCAAACGCTGAGAGCCATCGTGGGGCTCGTGCCCAAGGCTCCCGAGGCGGTGGCGATCGCCTTGCTCCGGCTCGCGGCTCAGTACGCCGATCTCGCCGCGAAGCAGCGGATCAACCACGGCCAGCACGGAATCGGGATGACGTGGCTGCACCGAAGCGTCGAATGGGCGTCGGCATCTCGCGATCACGCGGCGGCGTGCGGGGCGCTGAGCAGTATGAGCGGCCTCGCGTTACTGGAGGGCGATGGCGCGACGGCGGTGGAGTACGCCCGGGCAGTGGCGGCGGTCGACCGCGGGCGGCGGTGGACCGTCGTACAGGCCGGCCTCGTCGAGGCGCGTGGTCATGCGCTGCTCGGCGATTGGCGAGAGGTCGACCGATTGTCGAATGAGGCGCAGCGCGCCGCGGACCGGCTCGGCGACCGCGACCGCCTCGAAGCACCCTGGTTGTTCGACGCCGAAGGGGCGACGTACATCGCCTCCCACCTCGCGGGGGCCCTGCGCGACCTGACCGAGACGACCGAAGACCGGGCGATCGCGAGTCGTGCGGTGGCTTTCTCCGAGTCAGCCCTCGCGAATGTGCCGCCCTGGATGCCCGCGAGCCGCCTGCTGCTGACGCTTCGCCTCGCCGACAGCCAGGCCTGTGGCGGCGCCTTCGACGCGGCCATTGCCGTGGCCCGTCCGGTGCTCGACGCGGCCCAGTCGGCCGGCAGCATTCGCATCAACCACGAACTCGACCGGCTGCGCCTCCGGCTCGGCGACCGCTGCGAGGACCTGCTCACCGACCTGTGAGCGGCCGTGATCGAGAGCGTTCTCGATCACGGCCGCTCGCCTGTTAGCTCAGCTTCCGATGGCGAAGCTGGGGTGGGGCGGCTGGTTGTAAGCGGTGTTCTGCCAGGCGACGGCTACGCGGTACTGGCGGTCTTGCATGAGGGACGGACGGGTGATGCTGGTGCTGTCGGTGGTGGAGTAGATCCGCAATGCGCGGTTGTCCGACGTCCGCCAGATCACTTCCTCGCGCCAGTCGCCGAGGATGTCGGCCGACAGCGCGGGCGTCGACTTGGTGCCGTTGTTCGACGAGACGCCGGAGCCGGTGAGCAGCCGGGTGTCGCCGCTCGTGCCGTACTTGTCGATCTGCGTCCCGTTGAGCAACTCACGTTGGGCGTCGCCGTCCCACCAGATCACGAAGTTGATCGAGCCCGGCTTGCGTGCGGCGACCTGGCTCCCGTTGGTGGCACTGCGCAGGCCACCGACCGACGCCGACCACGCCTCGGCACCGCGGTTGCCGGCCCAGATGTCCGCGGCCACTCCCCTGCCGTTGTCACAACCACACGACGGCGCGCTCCAGATGATCTGACCGGTGCGCGCGTCACCCATCCAGTGCGTCGGCTCGTTGGTCCACTCCGACGGCTTGAACACCTCGAGTCCGGGACGGGACGGAATGAAGTCGCTGACGTGGTACGCGTCGCCGTGGTGGGTGTTGTTCTGCCACAGACCTCGTCCGTTGTCGTCAATCGCCATCGAGCCGTACATCACCTCATCGCGACCGTCGGCATCCACGTCCGCGATCGACAGGTTGTGATTGCCCTTGCCGGCCCACTGACTGCCGGCCGTATTGGAGTCGAAGATCCAGCGCTGGGTCAGCGCGCCGTTGCGGTAGTCCCACGCTGCGATGACGGAGCGGGTGTAGTAGCCGCGCGCCATGATGATGCTCGGCCGCGTCCCGTCCAGGTACGCCGTACCGGCGAGGAAGCGGTCGACGCGGTTGCCGTAGTTGTCACCCCAGGACGAGACGTTTCCCCGTGGTGGCTGGTAGTTCGCGGTCGCCAGCACGGCGCCGTCGGTCCCGCGGAACACCGACAAGAACTCCGGACCGGCCAGGATGTAGCCGCTGGAGTTGCGATGGTTGGCGGTCGCGTTGCCGATCACCTGGCCGGTACCGGACCGGGTGCCGTCCGCGGTCTTCACCGCCACCTCGGCACGGCCGTCACCGTCGTAGTCGAACACCTGGAACTGCGTGTAATGCGCACCGGCCCGGATGTTGCGGCCGAGGTCGATGCGCCACAACCTGGTGCCATTCAGCTTGTACGCGTCCAGGTAGACGTTTCCGGTATAGCCGGCCTGGGCGTTGTCCTTGGCGTTGGTCGGGTCCCACTTCAGCACGATCTCGTACTGCCCGTCCCCGTCGAGATCACCCACGCTCGTGTCGTTCGCGACATAGGTGTACCTCTCGCCGGATGGCGTCGTACCACCCGCCGGAGGCTGGATCGGCACGTCCCTGGAACTGGCCGTGATCCCGGTAGCACCGTTCACAGCGTTGAGTGTCAGCGAGTCTTCCGCCGCGAACTTGGACTGCCGCTCGACCCCGTCGGCCACGGACCGCACCGTGTACTTGGAGCCCGCGGGGGCGCCGGCATCCACGAAACTGGTCGCACCGCTGACCGGTGTGCGGTTCACCTTGCTGCCGTTGCGGTAGACGTTGAAGGTGGTGCCGGCCGGGTCGTCGGCGAGTTGCCGCCAGCTGACGCGGTTGCCGTTCGCGGTGTGCACGCTGATCACACCGCGGTTCAGCTTGTCGGTCTGTGATTTCGCCGGTTGCGGAGTGGCCGCCGAGGGCGGGATATCGATCGCTCCCGCCGTGGTGTTCGGCACCAAGACTACTGTCGCTATGCCGACGGCCGCGACGACCAGCCGGCGGCTGATTGCCAATCTCTGCATGGGATTCTCCAATCGGTTGGTCATCGCAGGTAGGGAACCAGCGGCAGGTTGAGCTCGCGGACGCCCTGGACGACGAGCTTCGACATCTCCGTCGCGCCGTACATGGAGAAGTGTGTGTTGTCCCCCTTCTCCCGGGTGAGATAAAGCGACTGGGAGGCCGAGGCGCCGAGCGATTCCACCAGCGCCTTGCTCTTCGCCGTCAGGTCGATCACCGGGACGTTCGCGCTCCGGCCGAGTGTCCGCATCACCGCGGGCAGATCCACGCCGCGGCTGTTAACGTGCAGGGCGGTCCGGGTGAGCGTGCTGCCGCTGAAAAGCCGCCGAACCGGCGGCGTCACCAACACCGGCGTACCGCCCCGCTCACGCACACCGCTGACCATCCGGGCGAGGTTGTCCCGGAACGCGGTCGAGGTGGTGTCCTTGTCGTTGTGCCCGAACTGGATGAACACCAGGTCTTTGCTCTTGATCAGCGGCTTGACCGTCGGGAATAGCGCTCGGTTGGACAAGAAGCTGCCGGAGCTTTCGCCGGAATCCCCATAGTTCGCGATCACCGCGCCGCTGCCGACCCGGGTGGGAAGCGCCTGGCCCCACCCGGCGTACGGCGCGTAGAACTGATCGCACACGGTCGAGTCACCGGCGAGGTAGACCACCATCGGGGCACTTGCCGGCGCCACCGTCAGCGACCGAACCGCCGGCGCGCTCCCGCCGAAGGTGATGCTGAGCCCCGACGTACCGGTTCCCCCCTGCCCCGTTGGCTGCCCTTCGGGTACGCGGACGTTGACTGTCGCGCCGGTGCGGACGATCTGGCCCGCACCGGTCGAGACCGCGGAGAGGACCTGTCGTCGGGCTTCCACCGACATCGACGTATTGGCCGCCTTGTCCGGGCTGCCCAGGTCGACCGTGACCTGGTAGTTGCCTGGGGCAACGTTGAAGTGGCATCTGATCGGCAACGTCCCCGAACACTGCGGGGGCAACGCCTGCTCTGCCGCCGCACTGGAGGTCGGTACCAGTGCGGCGGCGGTCACCGCGAAGGTGGTGAGAGCCAGCGTGGATCTGAAGGTCATGGGGCGGTACCTCTTCCTTGCTGTGGACGAGGGGAACAGCGCTGCCGCTACGGGGTCCAGCGGCTGTTCGTCGGGCGGGGCGGGGACGATTGGTCCAGCAGACTGTGAACGTACCCACACTCACAGTCAACGCATTGTTCTCGGAGATGAAAGCGCATGTTCGTGCGCCTGACAAGGCCAGGATGCGAATTCTGTGAACGTACACAGCGATCGGCAGGAGCCGCCGCCACACCGCGGCGAGGCCGCTGAGGCGGGGTACGGACAGCTTCTTCGGGCTGAAGTTGTCAACAACTGTCAAACCGCCCGTGACCTGAAGCCGTCACGTGCCGTGGCAGGAAAGGGCGGTGCGGTCAGGCCGACGCGCGGATGACCAGCTCCGTCGGCAGGATCACGGTGGCCAACCCTTCGCCATCGATCTGAGCCAGCAGCTGGCGCACCATGGTCTCGCTGATCCGGTCCCACGGCTGCCGGATCGTGGTCAGCTGCGGGTCGAGCCCGGTCGCGACCGGTGAATCGTCGAAGCCGCCAACGGCGACGTCGTCGGGAATGCGCAGACCGGCGCGCTCGATCGCGCTCATCGCACCTTCAGCCATGAGATCCGACGCGACGAAGACGGCGTCGAGATCCGGCTCCTGGGCGAGCAGTTGCCGCATGCAAGCTTCGCCGCTCGCACGGCTGTAGTCGCCGATCGCCACCAGGCGCTTCGCAAAGCGCACGCCGTGCTCCGAGAGCATCTCGCGATAGCCCAGCAGCCGCTCCAATCCACCGGGCGTGTCCTGCGGACCGGCGATCGTCGCGATGCGCCGCCGGCCGGACTCGAACAGATACCGGACCATGGTCCGGGCGCCCTCGCGGTCATCTGCTGCCACGTACGACACGGCGCCATGCCGGCCGAGCGGCTTGCCACAGCAAACGAACGGCAGACCGGCCCGCTGCAGGTGCTCGATCATGGGATTGCCGCGATGCGAGGAGAACAGCAGCACGCCGTCAACGTGGTGCGCCGAGAGGTATGGGGCGATGCGACGGCGCTCCGCCTCCGTACCCGCCGTGATCAGGACCAGCGGGATGTCGTGGTCGGCGAGGGCTGCGGTGCAACTGCGCAGCAGGGTCGTGAAATTGGGATCCTCGAAGAACACGTCCTGGGTCTCTGACAGCAGGAACGCGACCGACCCGGCCCGCTGGGTGACCAGACTGCGCGCCGCCCGGTTCACCACGTAGTCCAGCTTGCGGATCGCGGCGTTGACCGCCTCCTGGGCGGCCGGGCTGACATTGCGCCCGCCCTGCAGAACGCGTGAGACGGTACCGCGTGAAACCCCCGCGTGCGCGGCGACGTCGTGGATGGTCGGCGGGCGCTTGGTTCGAGCTCGCCCGCTCCGGTCTGGCGCAGTGTCCGTCATCGATCCTCATCTGCCGCAGTCGTGGTCACGACTTTACCTCGCCACGACGTACTGCCAGGCTGACACTCGCCTGGTTGTGAACCGCCTGTGTACGTTCACACCGTCCGCGACAACGGCGGTGTCGTACTGGATTGTCAGCGCCTTTGGATGCCCGTCTCGATAGGGTGAGCGTCGCGCCCTCATGCCGATCCGCGCCGGAGCACACCGTGGTCAGCCTGTTCGATGTCAACGAGATCTTCCCGGACGTCGCCGGCGGCTCGGTTCGGTTGCCGCGTCGGCAGAGCGGCAGCTCACCCCAGGGCCTGGCGGTGACACTGATCGCGGACTACACCCTGCGCACTCGGGCCTGGTTGCCGAGTACGGCGATTGTGGTCGTGCTGGGTGAGTTCGGTGTGACCACGGGCGCCGCGCGGGCCGCGGTCAGCCGGCTGGCCCGCCGCGGTGTCCTGGAAGGCAGACGGCAGCGCCGGCACACCGACTATCGCCTGACCGAGCCCGCGGCGGACAACCTGTTGGTCGGCGGCAGTTCGATCGCTAGGTTCGCCGCCGAGGCAGACTCCTGGGACGGCTCCTGGACCCTCGTCGGCTTCACCCTGCCGAAGGAGGAGAAGGCCGGGCGGAGTTCCGTACGAGCTCAACTGCGCTGGTGGGGCTTCGCGCCTCTGTACGACGGGGTCTGGGTGTCGCCGCACCCACTGACAGAACAGCAACACGCGGAACTGGTTGCCGTGAACCCCGGAGTCATGACGGTATTCCGCGCGCAGCACGTGCACTTCCAGTCGGAGGCTACCCGCAACCCCATTCACGCCTGGGACATCGAAGGCATCGCCGAGCAGTACGAAACCTTCAGCCGGCGGTGGGAACCGCTGCTCCCCCGGATCTCGTCCGGTGCCATCACCGGCGCAGATGCCGTGTCAGCCCGGACCGAGGTGATGGACACGTATCGCCGTTTTCCAAGCTTGGACCCGCTGCTCCCGGACGAACTGATGCCGCCGGACTGGCCACGCGGCCGCGCGAGGGAACTGTTCGTCGCGGTCTACGACGGCGTGGCCGAGCCGGCCGAGGAACACATGCGGGCCGTCATAGCGCAGGTTGCCGATGGCCCCTATCCGGATATTCAGGCCCACACCGTGGCCAAGCTGAGCCTGATGCGGCCCTCCTCTCTCAGGTAGGCGGCGAGTGTGCGTGGGGTGATAGTTGACACTTTCTACGGCTCGCTCCCAGATTTCTGTCTACTGACTCTTGCGCAGGCCCACCCGATGCGGTTCCATCTACACGAACCGCCGCCTACCCGCTGTGCACCTTCACAGGATTCGCGAACATCAGTTATCGAAGCGCTTCGACAACCACCCGCCCTGCCCCCACGAGATCCTTGAGACAAGAAGTGAGGCAATAAGTATGGCGCCCAGAATAGGCAAGATCAGGAGCATTTTCCTTGCCGCCATATTGACGGTTTCCGTAGCCGTACCCCTGAACATCGCATCGGCCGACACCAAGGCGCAATCGAGCGCTGCCACAATCGTGGCCGACCTGGGCGCCGGCTGGAATCTCGGAAATGCACTGGAGGCCAACTCCAACGGATACCCGAGCGAGACGGCGTGGGGAAATCCGACCGTCACCCAGGCGCTCATTGACAAGGTCAAGGCGGCCGGATTCAAATCGATCCGCATCCCGGTCTCCTACCTGCGGCACATCGGCCCCGGTCCGAACTACACGATCAATTCCGCCTGGCTGAACAGGATCCAGCAGGTCGTCGACTATGCCTACAACCGGGGCATGCACGTGATGATCAACATGCACGGCGACGGCTACAAGTCCATCCCCTACGCCTGGCTGATCTGCGATGCCTCCAACCAGACGGCGATCAAGGCCAAGTACCAGAACGTCTGGCAACAGATCGCGTGGCGGTTCCAGAACTACGATCATCGCCTGATCCTCGAATCGATGAACGAGAATTTCGACGGTCAGTACGGCCGCCCGACCCAGCCGTGCTACTCGAACATCAACGCTTACAACCAGATCTTCGTGGACACCGTCCGGAGATCCGGCGGGAAGAACAGTTCGAGATGGCTGCTCGTTCCCGGCTGGAACACGAACATCGATTACACCGCCGGGAACTACGGCTTCGTGGTCCCGACGGACCAGTATCGAGACCCCACCATTCCCAGTACTGAGCGCCGGATCATGATCTCGGTTCACTACTACGCTCCCTGGGATTTCGCCGGCGAAGAAAACGGCACCATTACGCAGTGGGGACGCGCGTCCACCGATCCGCGGAGAAAGTCGACCTGGGGACAGGAAGACTATTTGAATTCGCAGTTGAAACTGATGTACGACAAGTTCGTCGTGCGAGGATATCCGGTAGTCGTCGGCGAGTTCGGTTCGATCGACAAGACCTCGTTCGACTGGTCGAACAACCGCTATCGTGCCGACTTCGGGTATGCCGTCGCGGCCACCGCCAAGCGATACGGCGCGGCGACCTTCTACTGGGACAACGGCGTAAACGGGCGCTACGGCTTCGCGCTCTTCAACCGGAGCTCCAATTCGGTGACCCAACAGGAAATCATCAATGACATCCGGTACGGCGCCGGCTGGTAGCAGCCCGGCCCCTGGTCCCAAGTAGCCCAGCGCCTCGCTCGGCGGCCGCAGTCCCCTGCCGGCCTCGAGCGAGGCGCCCGGCGAACTCGACCCGCCAGATGCCGCAAGATGCTCGCATCGCCGTACCGTCCGTCGACGACAGGAGCATCGTGAATCAGTTAGGCCGCCGCGCCCGTGACCTCGGAGTCGTCGTTGGCACGTTGCCCACCGGTCGTCACAACGCGATCACCGACGTCGACGGGATCCTGGTCGGTCACACGACCATCGACGACGGTATCGACCTGCATACCGGTGTCACTGCCGTCGTACCGAGTCAGCTTGGCCCGGAACGGTGGACCTTGCCGGCCGCCGTGTATTCGGGCAACGGGCACGGGAAGCTCGTCGGCTCGACCCAGGTCGACGAACTGGGCGTACTGGAGTCGCCAATCGTCCTCACTGCCACCCTGTCCGTGTTCCGGGCCGCAGACGCGCTATTGAGTTATCTGATGGACCGCAGGCCGGACGGATTGTCGTTCAACCCGCTGGTAGGCGAGACCAACGACGGCCATCTATCGGATATCCGCCGGCGCCCGATCACCGAGGAGCACGTGCTCGCCGCTATCACCGGGGCGTCCGGCGAACCGCCGATGGAAGGCTGCGTCGGGGCGGGCACTGGAACGGCCGCTCTCGGTTTCAAGGCCGGTATCGGGACGTCCTCCAGGACTGTGCGGGTGCTCGGGCGCCAGGCGACTATCGGCGCCCTCGTCCAGTCCAACTTCGGTGGAGTTCTCACCGCTCTCGGTGTTCCGCTGCCGGTCGATGAGCTCATTCCGGACGCTGATCGAACCGAACCGCCCGGCAACTCGTGCATGATCGTGGTGGCCACCGACGTACCTCTGGACGCCCGCCAGCTCGGACGAGTCGCCCGGCGCGCCATTTTCGCGATGGGTCGGGTGGGAGCGTCGTACAGCAATGCCAGCGGCGACTACGCGATCGCGTTCAGCACGGCGCAATCCGATCAGCCGGCCATCCCCGACGGGGAGATCAACCCGGTCTTCGGCGCCGTCATGGACACCGTTGAGGAGTCGCTCTTGAACTCACTGTTCGGCGCCGTCACGACGACCGGTAAGGGTGGTCGCGTCAGTCACGCCGTGCCACACCAGGCGGTGATCCAGCGATTGTCGGCAGCGGGTCGCTTATAGGTTCAGGTGCAGGAAACGCCGTTCAGGGTTGAGGAGGAGAACGGTGGGTTGCCACCGTTGTAGTCCGCGTTGTAGCCGATCGTCGCGGAACCACCGGTGGCGAGCTTGCCGTTCCAGGAAGCGTTCACGACCCGGACGGTGTCGCCCGTGTCGGTCCACGTCGCGTTCCAGCCCTGGGTCACGGTGACACCGGGCGCGGAGAACGTGAGCGTCCACCCGTCGACAGGCGCGCCGTGGTTCTCGATGACGATCTCGCCGGTGTAGCCGGACCCCCAGGTGTTGACCACCCGGTGCGTCACCTTGCACAAACCAGGCTGCGGCGAAGGCGAAGGCGTAGGCGTTGTGGTGGGCGGCGGCGTCCAGTTGGCGGCGGCCGCCAGCTCGTACGCCCGCTGCGGCACGAACTGACCCGCCGCGGCGATGCATCCGTCGGCCTCACCCGGCGGTTTGACCCACAGAAACGCAGCGATCTGCCCGTCACCGGTCTGGTCCGTGCTCGGGTTGCCGACCGCCCGGCCCGCCGGGTCACACCACTCGCTGCCCGACGGCCCGTTGCCGTTGCGGCTGGTGTCGATCACCGCACGAAGGCGCGAGTCGCCCACCGCGTTCAGTACGGCCTTGGCGAAGGCAGCCTCGTCGGCGGTCGCCCGGTAGTTCGACACGTTGGTGGCGATTCCGTCGGCGCTGTTCGAGATGTCCGCACCCTGCAACCGCGCCGCGGACTCCCCCGGCGTCAGCCACGCGGAGTGGCCGATGTCGAAGTACACCTTCGTCTGCGCCGAACCAGACTTGAGCTTCTTGCCCGCGTACGCCATCGACGCCTTCGTCTGGTTCTGCTGGTCTGCCGACTGACAGTTCGTCATGATCGGTAGGACGTCCGGCTCCAGGATGATCGCTGCCGGCCGGCCCGCTACACCAGCCGCCACCTGATCGACCCAGGCCCGGTAGGCCTCGTGCGACGGCGCTCCGCCGCCACTAGCACCACCGCAGTCGCGGTTGGGAATGTTGTAGACGACCATGATCGGCACCTTGCCGGCCGCCGCGGCGGCCCCGACGTACGCGTCGACCTCGGCTCGTACCGTGCCGGTGTTCGTCGTGGTGAACCACTTCCCCTGCGGCGTGGCCGCGATCCGGTCCCGGATCATCGGCGTCCGGGAGTCGTTCGGGTTTGCCGCCACCCACTTCGCCGCGCTGGTGCTCGGATCCACGTAGAACGGCGAGCCGGCGGCATGGGCACTTCGCCCAGTGGCAAGGGTGGCGGCACTCGCGACGAGCGCCACCACCAGGACAGCGGCACAAGGCGCCAGGGCGGCGGATTTCAGTCTTCTTGATCGCATGAAGGTCCTCGCAGCGTCGGTTGGGCGGCATGACGTTTGGGAGCGCTCCCAGATCCATTCGAACAGTAACCGCGCGGAAACCGGCGGTAAAGAGCCCCGAAACGTTTAGGGCCCTTCTCGCACACGCAGCCCGGCCTTACGTTGCCAGGAGTGGGAGCGCTCCCAGACCGCCTGGAGACCCTGCAGCTGACCCATGACGGAGGAGGACGGATGAGGAACCGGACGAGAGCGAGACGGTGGCGCACCAGACCGCTTGCCTTGGCAGTAGCGATGGCGATGGCGGTGGGAATCATGCCGCTGGTTGCGCCGGTGGCGCATGCCGCCGTGGCCTGCTCGGTGAACTACAACGTCGTGAATGAGTGGGGCAACGGTTTCGTCGCCGACGTGACGATCAAGAACGAAGGCGACCCGATCAACGGGTGGACCCTCACCTGGACCTTCCCGGACGGCCAGCAGGTGACGAACCTGTGGAACGGCAGCCACACGCAGTCCGGTGCCAAGGTCACCGTCACACCGGTGGACTGGAACAGGAACATCGGCACCGGCGGCACCGCGACCGTCGGTTTCCAGGGCACAAGAGGAGCGACGAACGGCAAACCGTCCGACTTCGCGGTCAATGGCGTGTCGTGCACCGGTGGCAACAAGGCCCCGACTGTGGCGGTGACCTCGCCGACAGCGGGTCAGTCGTTCCAGAACGGGCAGGCGATCCCGCTCGAGGCCACCGCGTCCGACAGCGACGGCACGGTGTCGAAGGTCGAGTTCCTGGCCGACGGCGTCGTGGTCGCCACCGACCTGACCGCTCCGTACCAGGGCTCTTGGCCGGGTGCGTCCGTCGGTGACCACGCCATCGCGGCTCGCGCGACCGACGAGCGCGGCCTCGCGACCACGACGGCACCCGTGCCGATCAAGGTGCTGGCCGGGGCGACGATCGTGGCCACGCCGACGACGCTCAACGTCAAGCAGGGCGGCACAGTGCCGTACGGCGTGACGCTGGCGAGTCAGCCGTCGTCCTCGGTGACGGTGGCGGTGGCCCGCTCGTCGGGCAGCGCTGACCTCACGGTGGCACCGACATCCCTGACGTTCACCACGACGAACTGGAACACGCCGCAGAACGTGACGGTCACCTCGGCGGCCAACGGCGGCGACCTGGTGTCAGCCGTCTTCTCCGCCACCGCGACCGGTTATGCGGCGGCCTCGGTGACCGTCAAGGAGATCTCGGCGACCATCCCTCCGTTCCAGGAGGCGTTCCTTACTCAGTACAACAAGATCAAGGACCCGGCCAGCGGCTACTTCCGCAAGTTCGGCGACTTGCTGGTGCCGTACCACGCGGTGGAGACGCTGATGGTCGAGGCGCCGGACCACGGGCACCAGACGACCTCGGAGGCGTTCAGCTACTACCTGTGGCTGGAGGCGAGCTACGGCAAGATCAGCGGGGACTGGGCTCCGTTCAAGTCGGCGTGGGCCTCGATGGAGAAGTTCATCATCCCAGCCAAGGCCGATCAGCCGACCAACGACAAGTACAGCCCGGCCAAGCCCGCCACCTACGCGCCCGAGCACGACCGGATGGACAAGTATCCGTCCGTACTGGACCCGGCCGTCTCAGTGGGTCAGGACCCGATCGCCGCTGAACTGAAGTCCGCGTACGGCACCAACGACATCTACGGCATGCACTGGCTGATCGATGTCGACAACACCCTCGGTTTCGGCCGGTGTGGCGACGGCACCACGGCACCGTCGTACATCAACACCTATCAGCGCGGCTCGTCGGAGTCGGTGTGGGAGACCATCCCGCAGCCGTCGTGCGACACGTTCAAGCACGGCGGTCCCAACGGGTATCTGGACCTGTTCACCAAGGACAGCTCGTACGCCAAGCAGTGGAAGTACACCAACGCACCGGACGCGGACGCCCGTGCGGTGCAGGTGGCGTTGTTCGCCGAACAGTGGGCGACCGCGCAAGGAAAGCAGGCCCTGATCGCGCCGGAGCTGGAGAAGGCCGCGAAGATGGGCGACTACCTGAGGTACGCGATGTTCGACAAGTACTTCAAGAAGGTCGGCAACTGTGTGGGAGCCGCGACCTGCCCCGGTGCCACCGGCAAGGACAGCTCGCACTACCTGATGTCCTGGTACTACGCGTGGGGTGGCGCGACGGACACTTCGGCGGGCTGGGCGTGGCGCATCGGTACCGGCGCCTCGCACCAGGGCTACCAGAACCCGCTGGCGGCGTACGCGCTCGCGAAGGTTCCCTCGTTGAAGCCGAAGTCGGCCACGGGTCAGCAGGACTGGGCCAAGAGCATGGACCGGCAGCTGGAAGTCCTGCAATGGCTGCAGTCGGCCGACGGCGGGATCGCCGGCGGTGTCACGAACAGCTGGGAAGGCAACTACGGCACGCCTCCCCCGGGCACGCCGACGTTCTACGGCATGTTCTACGACGCCCATCCGGTCTGGCGCGACCCGCCGTCGAACCGGTGGTTCGGCTTCCAGGTGTGGCAGATGGAGCGCACGGCCGCGCTGTACCGGATGACCGGTGACGCGCGGGCGAAGAAGATCCTGGACAAGTGGGTGCCGTGGGCCATCGCGAACACCACTGTGGGCACGAGCGGGAACTTCCAGATCCCGTCGGATCTGCAATGGACCGGTGCGCCCGACACGTGGAACCCGGGCACGCCGGGCGCGAACGCGAACCTGCGGGTCAGCGTGCTCAACCACAGCCAGGACGTCGGCGTGGCGGCGGCGTTCGCCAAGACCCTGCTGAACTACGCGGCCAAGTCGGGCACCGCCCCGGCGCGGTCCACCGGTGAGGGTCTGCTCACGGCGTTGCTGGCGCACCAGGACGCCAAGGGCATCGCCATCCCGGAGACGCGGAGCGACTACGGCCGCTTCGACGACACGTACAACGCGACGACCGGCGAGGGCACGTACGTCCCGCCGGGCTGGACGGGCAAGATGCCGAACGGCGACGTGATCGGCCAGGACTCCACGTTCCTGTCGATCCGGTCGTACTTCAAGAACGACCCGGACTGGCCGAAGGTGCAGCAGCACTTGAACGGCGGCCCGGCTCCGACCTTCACCTATCACCGGTTCTGGGCGCAGGCCGAGATCGCCACGGCGTTCTCGCTGCACGCCGAGCTGTTCGGGTAACCCAGGCGTGGCTTGACGCGCGCCCTCGGCACCTCGCCGGGGGCGCGTCCCGTCAGGATGGGCGCAGGCGGGCGGTCAGATGGGCGAGGATCTCGTCTCTGGCCTGCACCGTCGGGTGTCCCTCCTCGTCGACGAAATGAGCGGTCACGACGCTGTGCGGTGTCTGCACCACGTCGCGAAAGAACGGTGGCGGCTCGGTGTTCGCGGAGTTTCCCGGCAGGACGCGTCCGTCGAACGCGTCGCCGAGCAGCTTCCGGTACGCGGCGAACCGTTGCCCGGTGCACCAGCGATCGCTATCGAAGCGATAGGCGAGAACCGAGAGGCCGTCACGGTTGATCCGGTCCCGGACCGCGACCGCGTCGTCCTCGCTCAGTTCGAGACCGGCGGGATCATCGAGAGGTAACGAGGGGTGGTTGACCACAGGTGCGATGACGGCCGGTTCGAGAGCCATGGTGAGTGCGAAATTGCCGGTGAAGCACAAGCCGATCGCGCCGATACCAGGGCCTCCGCAATCGGCATGGGCCTGGCGCGCGAGTCCACGGAGCCAGGCCGTGACGGGGCTGGTACCACCCCCGGCGAACGCGCGGAACTCGGCGCTGACACACGCGCGGCGTGCGATGCGCTCACCTTCTACGGTGGTCGGATAGGCGCCGTCGACGCCGAAGAGAGATGGCACGTAGACGGTGAACCCCGCGTCGGCGAGCCACCGCGCGAACCGGAGCACGTCAGGGCTGATTCCCGGCATCTCCGGCATCAGAACCACCGCCGGCCCGGACCCAGCGACGTACACCGTCTTCACCACCCCGTCGACGTCCACGAGCCGGTCGGCGAAGTCCGCAATCGCGTCGTTCATGCCGACATACTGACCGCGCGCCTTCTTGCTTGCCCAGTGGCCAGATCGCCAGGTATTAAGGTGATCTCGCCACAGGTTGGAGAAGATCGTGGGTGCATTGCGGGTTGGCGTTCTGGCCTATCCGGGCTGTTTTGCTTCCGAGGTGTTCGGCGTCCCTGATCTTCTGACGATGGCCGCGCACCTCGCCGGTCCGGAGCAGAGCGGCTACGAGGTGACGGTGGTGTCACCTCGTCGGCGGGTCATCGCATCGGGCGGCGCGGCCGTTGCGGTTTCACCCCTGCGTCAGGTGGACGTCCTGGTGGTGCCCGGCTTCGAACTCGGGCCGGGGCTCGAGGTGGAATCGATGCTCGCGGCATTGACTCCCGAGATCGCAGCGATCCGAGCGCATGCCGCGACCGGGAACGGCGTCGTCTCGATCTGCGTGGGGGCTTTCCTGCTTGCCGAAGCCGGCGTGCTCGAGGGTCGCCGGGCGACGACCTCCTGGCTGTTCGCGGACGAGCTGGCACGCCGTTGTCCGGACACCGAGGTCCAGGCCGGGCAGATCGTCGTCACCGATACAGGGGTGACCACGACTGCGGCCTTCAGTGCCATGTACGACTTCGCGCTGGAGCTGATTCGCGCGCACAGCGGGTCCGAGGTCGCGCGGAAAGCCGCACACGTCGCGCTGCTCGACGGCGCCCGCTCCTCCCAGGCGCCGTACGTCGATTCGCGGCTGCTCCCGACAACCGGCCACGAGTTCTCCAGGCGGGTAATGCGCCAACTCGACCAGAATCTGGCCGCCCGGTACGACCTCGCGGTCCTGGCTCGTAGTCTCGACGTCAGCACCCGTACCTTGTTGCGGCGCTTCGCGGACGAGACCGGCTCAAGCCCGCTCGAGTACCTGCAAGGCTCGCGCGTTCGTCGCGCTCGCCACCTGCTCGAGACGACCGACCTGACCGTCGCCAGCATCTCGGCCACCGTCGGATACCAGGACTCCGGTACCTTCGCCGCCCTCTTCGCAAGACACATCGGCCGACGTCCCCGCGACTACCGAACCGTCTTCCGCCGCAGATCAGTCTGAACGACGGCACTATTCTTTACACCAACCATCCGCCGCGGCGCTTCCGACTCCAGTGGTCGCGAGAATGACAGCCAAAGGAGCGTTATGACAAAGCCCCGGATCTATACGACAAGCTTTGCGAGCGTCTATCCCCTTTATGTCGCCAAGGTGGAGAGAAAAGGACGCGTAAAGACGGAAGTCGATGAGGTCATCCGCTGGTTGACCGGATACAGCCAGGATGAGTTCGAAGCCCAACTGGAGAATCAGACAGACCTCGAGACCTTCTTTGCGAAAGCTCCTCGGCTGAATCCCTCGCGAGCTCTGATCAAAGGCGTGGTCTGTGGTGTTCGAGTAGAAGATATCGAGGAACCGACCATGCGAGAGATTCGGTACCTGGACAAGCTCATCGATGAGTTGGCAAAGGGAAAAGCGATGGAGAAAGTCTTGCGAGAATAGCTGGCGACGGTGACCCGCCGGCAGCGGCATGACCCGAACTGAAGAGGAGTGCACCATGACAGCGAAGCCGTTCGCATCGTCGGCCGATCTGGGCGAAAAGGCCGAGACCCTGGAGGTACTCGCCGACGGGGTGTACGCGCTGACCGCGGCGGGCGATCCGAACGTCGGCGCGATCGAGGGCGAGGACTTCATCGTCGCGTTCGAGGCCCGCGCGACCCCGGTGGCAGCGCGCGAGTGGCTGGACCGATTGCGTGAACACACCGACAAGCCGGTGCGATACCTGGTGCTCAGCCACTACCACGCCGTACGGGTGCTCGGAGCGTCGGCTTTCGGTGCTGAGGTGATCGTGGCACACGAGAACACCCGCAAGCTGATCCAGGAACGCGGCAAGGAGGACTGGGAAAGCGAGTACGGCCGGATGCCGCGGCTGTTCAAGGAACCGGCGTCGATCCCGGGCCTGACCTGGCCAGACCTGACCTTCTCCGACCGGTTGACCATCGACCTCGGCGGTGACCGCGGGGAGTTGGTCCTCCAGTACTGCGGCCGCGGCCACACAGCAGGCGACATCGTCGCCTGGCTGCCACGGCCACGGGTGCTCTTCGCGGGCGACCTGGTGGAGGCGCAAGCCGCCCTGTACACCGGCGATGCCTTCCACACGGACTGGTCGACAACGACACTCGACCGGGTCAAGGCGTTCGAGGCCGAGACGCTTGTCGGTGGGCGGGGCGCGGTTCCGCAGGGCCGTGCCGCGGTCGACGCGGCGATCGAGCAGACTCGCGACTTCCTGCTGGTGATGCGAAAGAAGGTCGGCACGGTGCACGCGGCGGGCGGCACACTGAAGGAAGCGTTCGAGTCCACGCACGAGGCACTGGCACCGAAGTTCGGTCGCTGGCCGATCTTCGAGCACTGCCTGCCTTTCGACGTCCAGCGGGTGTGGGACGAGCTCGACGGGATCGACTGGCCCCGGATCTGGACCAGCCAGCGCGACCGAGAGGTCTGGGATCGGCTGCAGACATGAACGCCCGGGCACCTCGGTACGACAGTCCGCCGGTAGCGGTTCTCGGCAACGGACCGGTCGGGCAGACGACCGCCCTTTTGCTCGCCCGCTGGGGCATCCCGGTCCTACTGCTCGACCAACGGGCGGCGCGGGACGCCGTGGGATCGAAGGCGATCTGCCAGCAACGCGACGTGCTCGACGTGTGGGCCGCAGTCGGGGCCGAACAGATCGCCGCCGAAGGGCTGACCTGGACCACCGCCCGGACCTTCTACCGGGATCGCGAGCTCTTCGCGTGGTCGTTCGCCGACCCGGGTAAGTCGTCGTTGCCGCCCTTCGTGAACATCTCTCAGAGCCGCACCGAACAGCTTCTCGACGACCGCATCGCCGACCAGCCCTTGATCGACGTTCGCTGGGGACATGAGGTGGTCGACCTCACCGAAGACCTCAGCGGCCTCACGGTGACCTGCGGAACAGGTGCTCGGCTCAGGGCGGCGTACGCAGTCGCGTGCGCCGGCGCTCGGGGCGAGCAGATCCGTAGGTTGCTCGACGTCAGTTTCGACGGGCAGAGTTTCGAGGATCGATTCCTGATCTGCGACATCCGTGCCGAACTCCCCAGGTGGGAAACCGAGCGACGGTTCTACTTCGACCCCGAGTGGAATCCGGACCGGCAGGTGCTGATCCACCCCTGTCCTGACTCGACGTACCGGATCGACTGGCAGGTGCCGGCCGATTTCGACCTGGAGGCCGACGTCGCCAGCGGCGCGCTCGACGCGCGGATACGGTCCATCGTCGGTGATACGCCGTACGAGATCGTGTGGAAGTCGGTGTATCGGTTCCACTCCCGACTGGCCGACCGGATGCGGGTCGGTCGCGTTCTGCTCGCGGGCGATTGTGCCCATCTTTTCGCGCCGTTCGGCGCTCGCGGACTCAACTCTGGCGTCGCGGACGCCGAGAACGCCGCCTGGAAACTGGCCTTCGTGCTGCACGGCTGGAGCCCCGAAGCGTTGCTGGCCAGCTACCACGACGAGCGGCACGCGGCGGCTCGGGAGAACGTCGAGGTCACCGGCGCGACGATGCGGTTCCTCGTCCCGCAGGACGAGACGCAATGGCAGGCCCGGCGCACGCTGCTGGACGCAGCGGTCACCGATCCCGCCGCCCGGGCAGCCGTCGATTCCGGACGGTTCGCCGAGCCGTTCTGGTACGTCGAGTCGCCGCTGACCACCGCCGATCCCTCGAGGCCGTTTGCCGGACGGCCACTGCGCGGACAACCCCCGTCGCCCGGCCCGGGCATCCTCGTCCCCGACGTACCGGTCGCCATGCTGGGCGCGAGTCGTCTGCGCGAACTCGTCCGCGACGGACTCCTTGTGCTCACGACCGACAACGTCGACGCGGCCGCCGTCGCGGCTGCCATTAAGGAGGTCACCAACGCGCCTTGCCGAGTGATCCGCTTGGCGGACATCGACCACGATGACGCCGTCACGACCGTCCTAGGCGCCAACCCGCGCGAGGCATGGCTGGTGCGCCCCGATGGTCATGTCGCGGCGATCCTCGCCGAGCCCACACCGCAAACCGTGGCCGCTGCCGTCCGCCGAGGACTGGGCATCCTGACCCCCAGGAAGCGTCCTGAACCGTCCGGGCCGGATCCCACCGATCCGGCCCGGACGGCGTCCGCGGCGGGTTAGTGTCGGGAGATGACCGAACTCGTGATGGACGCCCCGATCGTGGCCGTGGCCGTTTATCCCGACCGGGCCCGGATCACCCGGCGGGGCAGGATCACGGCGCCGGCCGGTGATCAGACGGTGTACGTCGAGTCGCTCCCGCTCGCCTTGCAGGAAGACTCCGTCCGGGTCTCCGGCCGCGGACCGGCCACCGTGCTCGGGGTGGACCTGGCAATGCGGCATCATCCGCAGGCGCCGGACGAGACCGTGGCCGAACTGGAGCGCCAACGCCGCGAGGCCCAGGCCGAGGTCGAGGAGCTGACCGACGCCGATGACGTCCAGGCTCAGCTCGACACCTTCCTGGCACAGTTGGGCCGACGAGCCGGGGGCACATTCGCCCGCACCCTTGCCGCGGGCGACGCGAGCGTCGAGTTGGGCGAGTTCACCGAGTCTCTGGCCGGCCGGTTGACCGCCGTACGGTCGAAACGACGGCAGCTCGCCAAGCAGCGGCACGAGGCCGAGGAACGACTCGCGGCCGCCGACCGTCGGCTTGCCGCGGTCGCGCAGCAACGCACTCCCGACCGCCGCTCGGCTGCCATCGGCTTGGCTCTGGACTCCGAGGCGGAGGTGGAGGTCGAGCTTTCGTACGTCGTGCCCGGCGCCGGCTGGACCAGCTCGTACGACATCCGCCTCACGGGAGATCGGCTGACACTGAGCTGGTACGGCCTGATCACCCAGCACACCGGCGAGGACTGGCCCGAGTGCGACCTCACCCTGTCGACGGCTCGCCCCATGGTGGCCGCGAAAGTACCTGAGCTCGACCCCTGGTACCTCGACCGTTACCACCCGCCGGTACCGCTCGCTCCGGCCGGCGCCCCGATGAGTTTTGGCGTTGCCAGGCAGGCCTCGTACGGCGCCGACGAGAGCGTTCAGGCAGCAGCGGCGCCCGCCTTTGCCGACCTCGACGCGACCGTCGAACAGGGTGTCACGGCGGCGACCTACACCCCACCGAGACCGGTCGCCGTGCCCGCGGACGGCGCCTCACACCGTGCGACGATCGCGTCCGTCGACCTCGACACCGAGTTGGACTACGTCACTGCGCCGGTCCGGTCAACCGACGTCCACCTGCGGGCCACGGTCGTGAACTCGTCAGCGCACACGTTGCCCGCCGGAAGAGCCGCTGTCTTCCACGAGGCGGACTTCGTCGGCTCGGCCGCGCTGCCGATGTGGGCCCCCGGCGAAGACGTCGAGCTCGCCCTCGGCCTGGACGACCGGATCCGCGTCGAGCGCAAACTGGTACGCCGAACCGCGACCAAGGCGACGCTCGGATCGACGCGCCGGCGGGAGGTCGAGTACGAGACCCGGATCGAAAACCACACCCCGCGCCCGGCCCGGGTCACGCTCCTCGATCAGCTGCCGGTACCCCGCGACCACGAGATCTCCGTCAAGCCGATCACCGCCGAACCGGAGCCGGCCGAAACCACCGACCTCGGAGTCGTCACCTGGAAGCTCGACCTGCTCCCCGGCGCCGAACTCGTGACCAGGCTCGCCTTCCGGGTCGACACCGCCAAGTCCGTCGAACTCACCGGCTGGCGCGAATAGAACGACCTACCCGACCGTTCCGGCCGGCCGTAAAACGGTTGGCCGGCGCGGTGGTCGGGTTGATACCGTGCCGTGGTCCGTGACATCACGCCTGGAGGTGAGACCCCATGAACGCTGTAGCGCAGTGGGTGCTCCCCCTCTCGTGGTCACGGGCGGGCGATTGACGTAGGTGTCGCCGGGAGCGCCTCGAGAAGTTCGGCACTCCCGAAAGGAAACACCTATGAACTCTTTGCCTTTCAGTCCAGGGCTTGGTGCCCACACCGTGACGGTCTCCCGGGTCGCGGAGAATCAGTGGCACGCGGTGGAGAACGACCTGGTCGTCGGCCGCGGTCATGCTTCGCGCCGACTCGACGGCCGGACTTTCCTCAGCATCGACACGTGGCGCGGCGCCGTCTTCGACCGGCTTGCCGACGCGATGCTGGCCGACCAGTCGACACCGCTGTACACGGTGGTCGACGAGACCGACCGTGACCTGGCGGCCAGCTGGGAACGCGCCGGGTTCACGAGTTGGCGTCGCGAGCGGGAATTCGTCGTACCCACTGATCCGCGGATCACCTCGGCGCCGCTGCCAACTGGGGTGGTCATCGCGACGGCCGGCGAGGTGGCCGAGGGGCCGCTTCGCGAGCTGGACCACGCGATTCGTACCGAGGTCCAGGCCACGGTCGGCTGGCAGACGATGCCGGCGGAAGTGCTGCCCTGGCAAGGCGGGACGACGCCGATCGACCCGTCGAAGTACACGGTCGCTAAGCAGGACGATCAGTACGTCGGGCTGGTCCGGCTGGCGACGATGACCCGTCAGCCGCGGATCGGGCTGATCGCGGTCCGGGCCGGCGAGCGACGTCACGGGATCGGCCGGGCTCTGCTGAGCCACGTACTGGCTGACCTGCACCGCGCCGGGATCGAAACGGCCTCGGCCGAGGTCAACGAAACCAACGAGGCCGCGCTGGCATTGTTGGAGAGCTTCGGCGCCCGCCGGACCGGCAGCAATCTGGAGCTGGTCCACCAGCAGGAAAAGGCCTGACGATGCCCAGAAATTCAGGCGGCATCGAAGTCGAAGGCACCGTCATCGAGTGCCTTCGCAACGCCAACTTCCGGGTCGAACTCACCAACGGCCACCAGGTCCTCGCCCACATCAGCGGCAAGATCCGGAAGAACTACATCAAGATCCTCCCCGAAGATCGCGTCCTGGTGGAGCTGAGCCCCTACGACCTGACCCGAGGCCGAATCACCTTCCGCTACCGAACCTGACCCCACCCCCACCGCGGGTGCGGTGGTTGCCATCTGGCGACTACCGCACCGCCGCATCGAAGTCACGCCACTCCTGCGAAGGAGCGGACTCACTCTCATGGGTGATCTCGTGCTGGTCGGCTGGGGAGATGGTGATCCGGATCGCTGCGGGCACGGCGGTCTACGACGATGCTGGTACGAAGTGCGAAAGGGGTTTGATCAATGGGACTTCCTCCAGGGCAGCGCCGGGTCGAGGGGTTTCCCCGTTTCGGCACGCACCTGTCCCGACCCGCCCCGGCCATTCCGGCCGACCCGGTGATCGAGGTACGCGGAGCGGTGACCGAAGAGTTCGCCCTTCCACTCGCCTCGCTCTGGTCCCTGCCGCGAAAGGAGATCACGGCCGACTTCCACTGCGTGGCCGGCTGGACGGCGACCGGCCTCACGTGGGAAGGCGTCTCGTTCGAGACGTTCTACCGCGCTCTGATCGAACCGGCGATTCCGCCTGGAACATCGATCACGCACCTCAAGTGCCGCGGACTCGACGGGTGGGCAGCCGCGGTGACGATCGAGGACATCCTTGCCGACGACGTACTCATCGCCCAGAATCTCAACGGCCAACCGGTCGACAGCGACCACGGAGCGCCGGCCCGCCTGGTCAGCCCCAGCCAGTACGGCTACATCAACGTCAAGCACCTCTCCCGCATCGAGCTCTTGACCACGGCCCCGCCAACCACCGAAGGCCCTCTACTCAGGAGCCATCCCCGGGGCCGGGTCTGGGAAGAGGAGCGCCACGGCCTCGTCCCCGGACGGGCAGTACGCCCCTTCTACCGCGCCCTGATCCGCCCCATCAGATTCCTCAGCTCCCGCGGCGCCCGCCACCGCCACCCACCAACGCGCCAACCATAAGGATCCGCTGGAGGGCTGCCGCTCCGTCGCCGGGTGGCCCGGGTGGACTGGCAGACTGTGCGAGTGGGTGGGTTGGTGGTGAGTTGTCTCGGGCCATTGCAGCTGGACAGGGGTGGTCGCCCGCTGTTGCTGACGAGCCGTCGATCACGGATCTTGCTGGTGGTCTTGGCTTTGTCCGCAGGGCAAACAGTGCCAGTCGAGCGGCTGGTTGCGGCCGCGTGGGAGGACACCAACCGACCGCAAGACTCACGCAACAGCCTGCACACATTGATTTCCAGACTTCGTACGAGGGTTGGCGCGGAGTTGATCGAAACCCGGCCTGCTGGATACCGGTTGACGATCGATCGACCGGTTCGAGCGGCCCAACCTGGTCGAGCGGTTCCTGGCGGCGGTCGAGCGTCGCGCGGATCTCGCGTTCAACCGCCATGAGGCCGCGAGCCAGCTACCGCGGCTCACCGAGCTCGCCACCCAGTATCCGATGCGAGAACCTCTGCTGGCCCGGCTGCTCCTGGCCCTCGACCAGGTGGGCCGGTCCGCCGAGGCTCTTCGTCGGTACGATGCGCTGCGCGCTGACCTTGCCGATGAGCTCGGCGCCGACCCTGGTCCCGAGCTTCAAGACGTCCACGCGCAGTTGCTCAGACGAACCACGGCCGGCACTGGTAGCCGACGTCCCTCGTCCGCGCCCGGTCGCCTGGCTCCGCGGCAGCTTCCGATGGCCGTCACCGGGTCGACGCGCTCGGCGTACCGGCGAAGCGAATCCCTGTCGATGCTGAGTCGCGAGCAGGCCTTTACCGGACCGTCCTGGCCGGGAAACGACTGCTGGTGATCCTGGACAACGTCCGCGATGTCCACCAGGTTCGCCCATTACTGCCGGGATCGGCCGGCTGTCTGGCGCTCATCACCAGCCGCAATCAGCTCTTCAGTCTGGTCGCGTCGGAAGCCGGGCGTGTACGACGTACCGCCTTCAAGGGTGCCGTGGCGGTCGCCGAGGAACGCGCTGTCCCTCGCGTTGCCCTCGAAGGACCATTGTGCCAACGGGCCGTTGCCCGCGCGCACGTAGAAGTGATGCCTCGTGACCGGGCCGAGCCGGCCTGCGCGGTCGACGGCGTACACGTAGAGGTCGCGCGGACCGTCACCCGGCGGCGTCAGTAGCACGGACGCCGAACCACCGAGCACGGTGGCGTCCACCTTGTACGGCGCACCGTCATCCCAGCCGTAACGGAAATGGTCGACGTCGCGGACTTCGCCGTCCTCGTAGTTCGGCGTGAACGTGAACCGGCCAGGAGCTCCCACTCCCCCGTGCCACCGGTTGTCCGCCGGATACAGATCGCTGCCCACGGTGGCCGCCTTGCGAGACGCTTGCCGATCGATGACGAACGACGGGCCGGCAGCCGTCGGCCCCGCATGCGCGTCGACCGCGGCCACGGACCACGTGTACGGCGTGTGGTCCGGTTTGCCGCGCACGTCCAGTTTGCTCGTCGCCAACGCCCACGAGCCGACGACGCCGCCGTAGTAGGCGCCGCCGTTGACGGTCCAATACGGACGCATCTGGTCACCGTCGGGGTCGGTTACCCGCGCCCGGATCGTGATCAGGTCATCGCCCAGGTACGTCTTGCCGCCGCAGTGCTTGCACGGCGCGCGCCACGGCGTGACCGACAGCTCCGTCGGCTTGTTCGGCTTGGTGTTGTCCTCGATGTAGAGAACCGTGCGGTTCTGGTCGTACTTGCGCCACGCCGCCTGGTTGTTCTCGTCGGCCGCCGCGATGAAGTAGCTCGAGTAGCCGCCGAACGTGATGTGGCCGGCAGTATCGAAGCCGACGTGGTGATCGCCCGGCTCGGCGCACCCCGCTCGGGCGCCCTTGATCGCCTGCGTGTTGACGGCGACGTGGCCCGGCTGGTTGCCAAAGGCAACGTTTGGGCCGTACTGGCCTTGCACCCAGTAGAGCCGATGGTTCTGCGCGCTGAGCGTCGAGCAGCTTCGCGTCGGGCCGCAACGCCAGCGCCTCCGCCTCGACCGCTACTGCGGCCACGGCTTCCTTGCGGACTTGCGCCGAGTCCCACATCAGGGACGGCGGCGAGCGGAACACCGGCTTGCCCGCCGCGTCCGCGCCTTCGATCGAGCCATCCGCGCCGACCTTGACCTGCACGCCCTGGGCGGTCATGGCCAGCCGGATCCGCCGTACGCCGGGATGGGCCGCCGCCTGCTTGGTCTTCACCACGACGTGCTGCGTGTACCCCGCGTTGTCCGCCTTCATGACGAGGTCCACGCCCGGATACACCTCGGGATAGGTGACCGTAGCGCCCGAGAGCACCGGCTTCGGCAGGGGCGACGGCCACGACAGCACCAGTCGTGAATCCCCAACCTGGTAACGCACCAGCGGCCCCTATCCACCACCGGAAAACGCCAGCTCCGTCACCGCCGTCCGCGGAGCCACCATTCCATCCGGGCGCTTCGCCAACGTGGTGTCGACGTTCGTCCATGCGCCGCCACGGTTCACCCGGGTGGGTACGGTCGTCAGCTCCGCGACCATCGCCCCGTCGGGCTTGGCCCGCACCAGCCGCGTCTCGGTCGTCAGGTCCGCCACCAGCACCGGTGTCCCCTGCCGCCTCGCCGCCACCAGCGCCGACGCGGTGTCAGGCGCCTCCGCCACTGACACCGCAGCGACGGCCTCCCGACCTGCCAGTGGCGCGGCCGCGACCACCGGCCCGGCCGCCCCCATCACCACCACGAGCAGCGCCACCACCCAGGACATTCCGCGCGCCCACCCCTGTAGCCCCACAGCCCACCTCCACGTCAGAGCCAGTGCCCAATCCCAGCCGAGCACGGACAATGCCAGACGCCGCTGTCGTTTCCCTGTCACTTCCCGACCCGCCAAATCACCGACGGCAGAGGCAGTTGCAACAAAGTGCAACATTCGCCGGCGCCATCCCCCCCGGCACTGAGCCGCACTACGCTCATTGCGACCTGGCTCAACGAAAGGCGACCATGACCAAACGCACCATCCGGCTGGCCCTGACCAGCGTCCTCGCAGTTGCGATAGCGGCCGGCCTGATCGGTCCGGCCGGAGCCCGCGACACGGAAATCGACTTCGGTAGCGGCCAGATCGGTGACTGGACCAAGAGCGCACACGGGACTATCGGCGATGTGACTGAAGCCGACGGCGATCCTGTCGCAGACGTATTCGTCGTCGGCGATTCCATCACCACCCTAGGCCGATCAGACATCACCGCCGCGATCGCTGCGGAAGGCCATACGGTCGCGATCAACTACTGGTCCGGCCGTCCGACAGCCCCGGCCGTCGACTGGGTTCTGTCCTTGACCACGAAGCCGAAGATTCTTGTCATGGCCACCGGCACGAATGACATCTTCGACCCGTCGGTCATGTCCGCGCAGATCACCCGGCTGCTGGCCGGAGTCCCGTCGACCACGAAGGTGCTTTGGGTCGACACGCACGCATCCCGCTGGTCGCTATCCGCAGATGTCCAGGTCGCGGACCAGCGCAACTCCGGCTGGGTCAACGTGCAGATCCACGACAAGCTGGGGTCGGCAAGAGTCATCCCCTGGAGCATGTGGCTGCAGTACCGGGGTCCGTCGTACATCACCCACTACCTGTCCGACGGCGTCCACCCAAAGGCCGGAACCGGAACAGCGTTCTGGGCTGAGATCCTCATGAAGTCGATCCGGCCACTACTGGCAACGATGTAGACGGGGACCGGCAGTCTCGCGGATCCAATGCGAGCCGGCTTTCCTGGATCTGGTCCAGGAAAGCCAGCTCGGCCAATGGTCAGTGCAATGCGACTGTGAGCAGCAGGACAGACGGTTCCAGCGCTTCGACTTCGTGACGCTGCGGCGGCACCGCGACCAGGTCACCCGGGCCCAGCTCGACCTCGGCGTCACCGGCATGGACCAGGATGCGACCCTGCAGGCAGAGCACCGACGCGTCCCCAGGACTCTTGTGCTCACCCATCACCCGCCCCGCGGCGAGCGCCGTCAGCGTCTGCCGGAGCCTTGCACCGGTCCTGCTGTAGACCGTCACCGAACTGCGCCCGCTCTCAGCAGACGCCGCGTTGGCAAGCAGGTCAGCCGCCATCTCGTTGATCGACGCAACATCCATCAGTCGATCATCGCACGACGCCGGGATGGTTCAGGGTATGGACGTTCGGCGGTCCCGCGGAGCACAGTCGGAATTGGTGAAAGGAGTCGCCATGAAGATCCGCACCACATACCTGGACCATGTCGTCCTCACTGTCTCCGACGTCGACGCGAGCGCCCGGTGGTGGTCCGAGCTGACCGGCTCACGGACAACGCACGACTACGAGGGCGAGGTCTCCCTCCTCGTCGGCGGACAGGCCATCCGACTGCGCCAAGGGACACCAGCGCCGACTGGTTCGGTGAGCATCTGCCTGATCGCGGACGCATCGATCCACGAGCTGTACGACCGAGCCGACGAGTTGCACGCCGTACACGGCTCGGTCCATCCACGCACCGCGGCCACCGCACCGGCCCAAGCCATCACCCTCGTAGACCCCGACGGCTACCACGTGGAACTCGCCACCTACACCCCCGAAGGCGTGCCCATCCCATAGCCCGCAGGGCAACTCCGTGTTCGCCGTGCGGTGCGCGACCCATACCGAGGTGATGCTAGTGTCATGAAGACTCGGGCTTACAGCTTGCCGAGGTAGGCCTCCTGCATTCGTGGGTTGCTTACCAGCCTCTTGGCCGTGTCTGCGAGGACGATCTTGCCCGTTTGCAGCACGTAGCCGCGGTCGGCGATCGAGAGGGCCATTCTGGCGTTCTGTTCGACTACGAAGACTGTGGTCCCTTGCTGGTTGACCTCGCGAATGATCTCGAAGTTCTGCTCGACCAGCACGGGAGCCAGTCCCATCGACGGCTCGTCCATCAGGAGCAGCTTCGGACGTGCCATCAGTGCCCGGGCCATCGCCACCATCTGTTGCTCGCCGCCGGACAGCGTCCCGGCCCGTTGGCTCAGCCGTTGTTTCACCTTGGGAAACAGGGTGAAGACCCGCTCGAAGTCCTTCGCGATCTCCCCGGAGTCATGTCTGAGATAGCAGCCGAGTTCCAGGTTCTCGCGGACCGTCATGCGTTTGAACAGCCGACGGTTCTCCGGAACCATCGACACCCCGAGGTCGACCACTCGCTGCGTCGGCAGTCCGGTGATGCGGTGGCCGTCGAGCACGACATCGCCTTGGGTCGGGGCGACATAACCGAGGATCGTCTTCAACATCGTCGTCTTACCGCTGGCGTTGCCGCCCAGCAGACAAACCACCTCGCCGCGGCGAATCTCGACGTCGACATTGCGCAGCATCTGGATCGCCCCGTAATGGGTGCTGACGTTGCGCAGCTCCAGGATCGTCTCGGTACCAATCATGCCGTCGTCGCCTTCCGGCCGAGGTAAGCCTCGATCACTCGGTCGTTGCTCGCCACCTCGTCGTACCGGCCCTGGGCGATCAGCTGCCCGTAGTCGAGTACGACGACCCGCTCCGACACCCCTTTCACCAGCCGCATGTCGTGCTCGATCAGGGCGATCGTGACGCCGAGATCGTCCCGCATCCGCCGGATCAGCTCGATGAGTTCCTCTGTCTCCCGCGGGTTCATGCCCGCGGTCGGCTCGTCCAGCAGGAGCAGCTTCGGATCCGAGGCCAGGGCCCGGGCGATCTCCAGCCGCCGGCGATTGGCGTACGACAGCGAGCGCGCCGGGGTGTCGAACCGCCAGCCGACCAGCCTGCTGCCGAAGAACTCGAGTGCTCGCTCCGCTCGCTCTCGCGTCTCCTTCTCCTCCCGCCGGAATGACGGCGGCCTCAGGACCGCCTTGAGCATTCCCGATCGCGTCCGGCAATGACGGGCGACCATGACGTTCTCCCGCACGGTCATCTCCGGGAACAGGCGGACGTTCTGGAACGTCCGCGCTATCCCCAGCTGCAGGATCTGGCTCGGTCGAAGGCCGGCGATGGCGCGGCCCTGGAAGGTCACAGCGCCCTGGTCGGCAGTGACCATCCCGGTGACGAGGTTGAACAGGGTGGTCTTGCCGGCACCGTTCGGACCGATGACGCTGACGATCTCGCCCTCGTCGATGTCTAGATCGAGTCCGTCGACAGCCCGGACTCCACCGAAGTCCTTGGTGAGCCCGCGGATCTCGAACAGTGCCATGCTGACCCCGATCAGTTCGGTTCGTTACGGTCGGCATCGGTCGCACGGGTCTCGTCGGATCCGGCTGCCTGCGGGCCCAGCCACTCGTCCTGGGCGACCTCCTGCTCGTGCAGCTCCTCGGCCCGGCGTCCGCTCGGGATGAAGCCCTCCGGCCGCTTCAGCATCATGAAGATCAGCAGCGCTCCATAGATGAGGAAGCGGTACTCCTCGAACTCGCGCAGCAGCTCGGGTAGACCCACAAGTACCAGGGTGCCGAGTACGACGCCTGGCACGCTGGCCATACCGCCCACGATGATCACGACGAGAACGGTGATCGATACGATCACGTTGAAGCTGTGCGGGAACACCGAGCCGATCTTGGTGGCGAACAGTGCGCCGCCGAAACCTGCCAGCACGGCGCCGACGATGAACGCGGAGAGTTTGGCGGTGACGATGTTGACGCCCATCGCCTCGGCGACCGCCTCGTCCTCGCGCATCGCCATCCACGCCCGGCCGATCCGTGAGTCCTGCAGGGCGTAGGTCGCGTAAGCCGCGAGAAGCACGAAGATGAAGAGGACGTAGAAGAACGCTTCCGGCGTCCGGATCTGGACCGGCCCGACGCTGATGTCACCGACCTGGATGATCCCCTGTGCCCCGCCGAACAAGGGTTTCAGCCAGTCGGAGATGAACAGCAGCCTCGCGATCTCGCCGAACCCGAGGGTGACGATGGCGAGGTAGTCGCCGCGCATCCGCAGTACCGGTGTGCCGACCATCAGCCCGGAGACCGCGGCGGCAAGGATCACGAACGGCACGGCGAGCCAAAAGATCCACCCGACACCGATGCTCGACTGCGGCGACGTCAAGAGCGCGGTCGTGTATGCGCCTACCGCGAAGAACGCGACATAGCCGAGGTCCAACAGCCCGGCGAAACCCACCACGATGTTTAGACCGAGCGCCATCAGCAGGAAGATGCCGGCGATGTTGAGCACCTCGCTGAGGAACGGCCCGATCACCTGCGGGAGCAGGCCCAGGAGTAGCAGGAGGGCGGCGAGGATTGCGACTCTGAGGATGCGGCGGGACCGGTCGGGCAATTCCTCGAGCCGAGTCCGGACTGGTTTGCGATGCCGGCGCGACGCGAGCAACTGAAGGGAGAACACCGCTGCCGCGATCGTGGCGATCCCAGGGACGCTCAGCGCGCCGCCGGCGTCGTACAGGAAGTCGGTGAGCGGCGCGGTCCAGATCCGCAACTCCTCCTGGAGCCCGCGGAGCACCTGGGCGACGGCGGGCTGCATCAACGCCAGCCCCGCCACCCATCCGAGCGCGGTCAGGATCGCCCGGCGGATCTCGCCGGGGAGCACCTGGAGTACGCCGCCGGCACTGCCCAGCGCGACGTAAAGGCCGAGCAACAAGCCCAATCCCGCTCCGAGGTTCAGCCCGAAGGTCAGGATCCGGGGACCATCGCGGACGAGTTCGGGCGTGGCGTTCAGGAAGACGCCGCGGATATCGAAGCTCGCGAGCAACAACACGAACAGCGCAATCGACACGCCACTCACGAGCCCGGCCACCAGCCCGGCGAGGACATTCCGCCAGCCAGGACGCCGGGCGGTAAACCCCTCGAGCACCGGCTCCGGCCGGCCCGCCAGGTAGCCGATGAGCAGCGGGACGGACAGCAGCAACGCTTCACCAAGGGTCAGGGAACCGAGCAACAGACGCCCGGAGAACGCCTCGACCATGCCGTTGACCGACACGAAAACAGCGACTGCTCCCCCGACGAGCCCGAGCCGGATAGCCCTCGGACCGGCCTTGGCGGCGGGGACGAGGTCGAGAGCGGCAAGCTCACCGGTCGCCGTCATCCTCGATCCTCACTCACCCGCTCGCCGAGAATGCCGGTGGGACGGAAGATCAGTACCAGAACCAGCGTCACGAAGGCCACCACATCCTTGAGCTGATGGGCCGCGGGGATCCCGAGCCCGACGAGGACGAGGCTCGGCCCCATCGACTCGACCATGCCAAGGGTGAGCCCGCCGACCGCGGCGCCGGGGATGTTGCCGATGCCACCGAGAACCGCGGCGGTGAAGGCCTTGATGCCTGGCAGGAACCCACTGAGGAAGAACACGTTCTGGAACACCAGCCCGAACAGCAGACCGGCCGCGCCCGCCATCGCGCCGCCGACTCCGAAGACCCTCGCGATGGTGCGGTCGACGTTGATTCCCATCAGCTTCGCCGTCTCCTGGTCCTCGGAGACAGCACGCATCGCCTTGCCCGCCTTGGTCTTCTCGACGTACAGATACAAGCCGGCCATGATCACCAGCGCCGCGACGATCACCAGGAGATGAACCCTGAGGACCCGGAAACCGAGCAACGTAAAGGATCCGGTCAGTACCTCCACCTCCGGGTAGGACTTCACCGACGTGCCGAACAGACTCGCCATCGTGTACTGCAGGAAGAACGACGCGCCGATCGCGGTAATGAAAGGGATCAGCCGCGGTGCACCTCGCAGCGGCCGGTAGGCGACGCGCTCGAGTAGCAGGGCAACGAGGGCCGACACAGTCATACAACAGATCAGCGCGATGAACAGCGACAGGAACGGGGCAGCCTCCCAGAGCGCCGTTCGCGCGAGTCCGTCGGTAACGAAGTAGCCGGTCATCGCGCCGATCATGAACACCTCGCCGTGGGCGAAGTTGATGAACCGGAGCACGCCGTAGACCATCGTGTAGCCGAGGGCAACCAACGCGTAGACGGAACCTTGCGCGATCCCGAACACAACAAGGTCGCGCCACTGCTGACCACTCAGGCGTGCGCTGGCGATGCTGCGGGTGGCGCCGATCAGGATCAGCGCGATCGCTGCGATCCGCACCAGCCAGAGGAAGCCGTCGACGACCGGGAGCTGGAATGCCCGCTTGCCGATGACAGGTCCGGGCGGCACGAGGTTGGTTCTGGCCATGTGCCTCCTCGAGCCGTCAGTCAGGCGCCGGGGCACCCGGTGTGCGCGGGTGCCCGGTCGCCCGCGGTCAACCGGTTTCCGGCGGGACGAACGTGAACAGCACGTTCCCCCGGACCTGGTCGATCGTCTTCTGCGTCGGGGAGTTCTGGACGATGTCGATCTTCGCGTCGGCACAGTCGCCGAACTTGTCGCACGTCAGAGTCCCGGTCAGCCCTTGGTAGTCCTTGGTCGCGTACATCGCGTCGATGAGCTTCTGGCGATCGATGTGGACCGTCCCGTCAGTGTCCTTCACCGCCACCTTCTCGATCGCGGCGAAGATCATGTTGACGGCGTCGTACGCGTGCGCGTGGAAGGCCTGGATGGGCTTCTCCCCGTACTTCTTCTCGTACTTGCCGACCAACTCCTGGTACGTCGGCCCGGTCGGCGTGGCGGGTCCGGAGAAGTACATGCCCTCCGTCTGGCCGATGACGACGAACGTGTCCGAAAGCAGACCGTCGGCGCCGAACAGCTTCTTCGTGTCGGCCAGCAGCGGGAACCCCTTCGCCTGCTTGACGATGAAGTCGGCCTCCGGCTGGAAGATCGGGAAGAACACCACATCGGGTTTGCTCGCCGCGACCTCGGTCAGCACAGGCCGCATGTCCGTGTCGCCCTTACTGATCGCGGTGGCCAGCGAGATGGTGCCACCCAACTCCTTGAACGAGGAGCCGAAAGCATTGGCCAACCCCTCGGTGTACGGATCACCATCGTGGATCGTCGCCGCCCGCTTCGCCCCGAGCTTCTGGAAGGCGAAGGTCGCCGCCGCCTGGCCCTGAATGATGTCGTTGTGAGCGGTCCGGAGGTAACCCTTCTTGAAGGCACCGCCCTGCTTGCCCCGCAGGTCGGACGTCAAGCTCGGGGAGGTGTTCGACCCCGAGATCATCACGACGCCCTTGCCCGACAGAATCTCCATGGCCGGCACTGCCGCACCCGAGCAACTGCTCCCGACGACCGCGGCGATCTGGGGATCGGCCGCGAGCTTCTGACCGGCGATGGTCCCGCCCTCGGCCTTGCACAGGTCGTCCTCCACCTGCGTTCGGACCGGGTGCTCGAGAAGGTTGCCGCCCTTGTCTTCGATGGCGATCTCGACCGCCCGCACCTGGTCCTGCCCCAGGCTCGCGGTGTCGCCGCTGATCGCTTGGATGAGCCCGATCTTGATCGGTGCCCCTGGTTCGACGGTGACGGCGCCCAACGGGCCCGGCGTGAACTCTGTGGCCTTCTGTTCCTCAGGAGCGCAAGCGGCGCCGACCAGCGCCAACGCACCGACGAGACAGGCCACGAACTGATACCTGCGTGTACCCATCGCACCTCCTCCAGGAGGTTGCCTGCTGCGCCACGAAGTCGGTGGCGACTGAATCGATGCTACTCCGAGTCGGGACGGCAGGATCCAACTACAACTCCACGTGCCCAGGCGGCTACCAGGTGATCGTGCCGCCGCTTGACGAGGCTCGGACCCGGACCACGAGATCCCCCGGAATGTCTGCGTGCCGCTGTGGTTCGACCACAAGGATCGGAACAGCGAGGCCGTACAGCTCGGCGGCGACGATCGCGCCGAGGACGAGGATCCCGTCTGCCCTGGCCAGCACGATCGCGGCCGGGGCCGCTCCCGACCTGATCTGCTCGGCCAGCACACTCGAGCTCGAGCTCGATCCACGTCCAGACTCCATCAGGAGCACGCGGCCCACAAGGACTGCGCCGTACTGCGGGTGGTGCGGATCGACGATGCGCCCACTGTCGTCCGTGCCGCCCCACAAGGAGAGCGGTTCGGTCAGCCGCATCGTGCAGCCTACTGCGGCACCGTTGGTGAGCGCCTCGGCCTGAACCATCATGGCGGTCCCTCCACAAAGAGAGAGTTGTCCAGAGCAACGTGTCCGAGCCGGGCGGATGCAACGCACTCGTGGACCGATCCGAGCACGACATCGACGTTGATGTTGCCGGGCGCATAATGGGCCCACTTCGCCGAATTGGTCATCACGTTCTTCAAGCCCGGAGCCAGGATCGACGTCACGTACGTGCAGGTGTCGACGACTACGGTGACGCCGGCTGACTCGAGGATCCGCAGTACGCCGCTCTGCTCGGCCTGTGCCAACGTCGCCCGGCCGGTGGACAGGTAGAACGCCACGTCGCGGTGGATCGGAGGACCCTCGCGGAGTAGGTCGGCGAGCAGCTCGCACTCGGCGTACGACGCGTGTGGTGTCCCGACGCTCACCGCGTCGAGGCGGCCCGACGAGAACGTCGACAGCTCGGCCCGGGTGGCCCGGAGGACCTCCCGGCCGACTTCGCGGGTGCTCTGCGGAGGCCTGCCCTGCAGCGCATGCTCGAGGGTGGCTGCCTCCGGCGTCACACCGACGACGTGGAACATCGCAACGCCACCGGACGATGCCGCGGCCGCACCGAAGGCCTTGAGCCTGTCCTCACTGACATCAGTGGGTATGCCGACCAGAACTGGATTCTCAGCACCGGCCACCGAGCCGACGTAGTGACCGAGTAGTGGGTAGGCCAGCTCGGTCTGGAGGAAGTCGCGTCCGAGAGCGCCGCAGTCGAACACGGCTGTTCCTCTCCTGGCCTCGTCCGTCTGGAGGCCGGAGAACGGTGCCCGGCCCGTGATCGCGGCGCAGATGTCCAGGAAGTCTCCGTACCGGTCCGTCCGCGCACCGAGCACCGAGTTCGCGAACACGATGGCATTCGACTCCGCCCACGCGATGTGCTCGCCCAGGGCGGGACGCCCCGGCAACTGGTACGGAGCGCAGGTCCAGGTGGCCTGACACCCGAGCGCCAGGTACGCCGACATCAATTGTCGCCCCTTCAGTGCGACCTCCCGCTCGGTGTCGGTCTTCGTGCGGACCAGACCAGGGTGGAGCAGATCCATCGACCCGACATTCAGCGTGGTGGGCACCCGCACGGACCCGCCAAGCTCGACCAGGCGGTTGGCGAAGTCGAGGCTGACCTTGCCGTGGTACAGGCACGAGTCGACATGCGCCGAGGTGATCTCGACGAGCCGCGACGCCCCAAGGGCCCGGCTGAGGCCGACCAGAACCCGCATCGCCAGAGCGACCCCGTCGCCATCCGCACCGTGCAGCATCCGCGCTTCATCGGCCGTGAGGATCAGCTGAGTCCTGGACATCCGCTTTCCACCGCCAGGTTCAGCGCGCCGGCCGGGCACGACGTTTGTTGTTCACAGCCCCTTTTTACGCCATCCAAGTCGCGAACTGGCGTTCGAGCGGGATCGTGGTCCCCTGTCAACCTCTGACGTGACAGCGATGTCGGTCTTCTCAACCACACGATCTCTGCTTAGCTGCAAGTGCTCGGGGATCCAGACGCCCGCAGCGACGGGCCTGGATATCAGTGGAGCATCCATGCCCAGAAGATCGCATCGAGGTCTCGTCGGCGTCGTCGTCAGTGCGCTGGCCATGACCACAATGAGCGGAATCGCAGCTGCACACCCAGAACCGGAGTCCGACGGTGGCCTGCACGTGTCCGACAGTTCACGTGACGCACAGCAGCATCGCGTGACTACGGGCCATTTGCCGGGGAGCAAGACGGCCAATGTCGACCTCGTCAGCAAGCTGAAGCTGAAGAACGTCGTACCGGAGAAGATTGCCGACGTCGGTGTCCTCGGCAACTATGCCTACCTTGCCGCATGGGCGTCGTAACCTGCAAGTACAACGGCGTTCACGTGGTCAACATCGCCGATGTCTCCCATCCCCGTGAAGTCGCCTTCATCCAGGCCAAGGAAGGAAGCTACCCCGGCGAGGGCGTCCAGGCGCTGCACATCGACACCCCGTATTTCAACGGCGACCTGCTCGTGTCCAACAACGAGAAGTGCAACGACAAAGCGGGCTTCGGCGGGATGAACCTGTACGACGTCACGAATCCCGAGCACCCGACCCCGCTGGCCGAGGGAATCGGCGACTTCACCGTCAACGGGCAGGGTAAGAAGGCAGCGAACGAGATCCACAGCGTCTTCGCGTGGGACGCGGGCGACAAGGCCTACGCCGTCATCGTGGACAACGAGGAGGGTATGGACGTCGACATCATCGACATCACCAACCCGAAGAAGGCGTTCCTGACCGCGGAGTACGACCTGCACGAGAGGTTCCCGCAGATCCTCCAGGCCGCGCCGGACAACCTGGTCGAGGTGTTCCTCCACGACATGGTCGTGAAGCAGATCAACGGCAAGCAGGTCATGCTGCTGTCGTACTGGGACGCCGGCTACGTCAAGGTCGACATGACCAACGTGCACAATCCCGTGTATCTCGGTGACACCGACTTCACCGACCCGGATCCGGAAGCGGCGGAAAGCGGCTTCCTCGTGCCCAGTCCCTGGGCATGAGCGTTGCAGGTGACATCCCGACCTTCGGCGTGGCCCCGCGCGGCCAGGGCTTCGCGATCTTCGGCGCGCCGTACGACGATGCGGCCTGCCTTGCCGGTGACGGTACGCAGCAGGCGCCGATCGCCCTCGGCGCGACAGGTGACACGCTGAGCTTCTCGTCGTACTTCGACGGCTGGGGCTACGTCCACCTGTTCCGGAACCAGAACGGGAAGATGACCGAGCTTGACACCTACGCCATCCCGCAGGCGCACGATCCCGCGTTCGCAAGCGGGTTCGGCGATCTCTCGGTCCACGAGGTCGCAACGTCGCACGAGGTGGCCAACAGGCTGTACTTCTCCTACTACTCCGGTGGCTTCCGCGTCGCGGAGATCGAGAACGACAAGATCGTCGAGAAAGGCCACTACATCGACCCTGACGGCAACAACTTCTGGGGCGTCCAGGTGTTCCGGAGCAACGGGCAGGAGTACGTCGCAGCCAGCGACCGCGACAGCGGCCTCTGGATCTTCAAGTTCAACGGCTGATTCTGCCGCTGCGTCGATTGAGGGCGTGGGGTCAGCGCCGACGGGTCTTGCCGGTGGCCGTGTTCGAGTACGGCGAGACCTCGTCGGCGTCGAAGGCGCGGACCCGATAGCTGTACTGGGTGTTCCGCGCCAGCCCGCCGTCGGTGTACGCCGTGACATCGTGCCCGACCGTCGCGACCTGCACGAACCCGGTGCAGCCGATGCCCTGGCAGCGCTCGATCCGGAAGCCGTCCTCAGTGCCCGCGTTGTCCTGCCAGGTCAGCCGAATCTGGCCGGCCGACACCCCGGTCGCGGCCAGGTTGCTGGGGGCAACCAACGCGGGCGCGGCCGCGGCCGGGAAGCGCAGCGTCACGATGTCGTCGGCTGTCCCCTTGGACGACAGGTAACCGTTCCAAGAGGTGCCGGTCACGACCGCCGTATCGGCGCCGTCGACAGCGAGCCCGGCGACCCGGTCATCGCCACCGGCCGGGCCGTTGAATCGGTGCCGCCACAGCTCCCGGCCGTCCGGGGCATAGCGAACGGTGAGGTAGTCGTCGTTGTGCACGAACACGTTCCTGGCGGTACCGGCCAGCGTTACCGCCCCCGTCGAATCCGCCCCGACCGACAGCCCGGACAGCGCGTCCTCCGCGTTCACCGTGAGCGGGGTCGACCACACTCGCGCGCCCGTCGCGTCGTACCTGGCGACCGACGACACCCCCGGCGGCTCGAGGAAGAACCCAGCGAGCACGAACCCACCGGAAGTGTCGGCGTCCACGCTCGCCCCGCCGGCCCGGATCGTCTGCAGCAGATTCCCGCTGCGGTCGTATCGCAGGGTGATCGGCGTCGGCACCGCGTACGGGCCGGCGTTCTCGGCTGTTGTACCGGTCACTGTGATCCGGCCGGCGGCGTCCAGGTCGAGGTCCGCCGGTGACTCGTGGCTCCCGGCGGTGTCGGTCCAGCGGGTCTGCCAGACGAGGTTCCCGGCCGGGTCGTAGCTGAGCGTCTCCAGGTCGTTGGTCAGCCCGTCGCCGGAGTTCTTGGTGAAGCCGGTGACGACGAGATTGCCATCCGGCGCAAGCATCAGGTCGGCGACCCGGTCGTCGTTCGTCCCCGGTCCGCTGTGCCGGCGCTCCCACAGCAGCGCGCCGGTGGAGCTGTACTTGTGGGTCGTCCAGTCGAAGGCCTGGTTCTGGTTCTGGCCGTAGGAGAAACCGCTGACGTAGGCGCTCCCGGTTCCGTCGACCGCCACCTCGGTGGCCTGGTCGAATCCCCGGGCCGGGCCGTCGTACCGCTGGGCCCAGCGCTCGACTCCGTCGGGCCCGAGCTTCACTACCAGGTAGTCGATGTTGTTGTTGAAGATGACGCCATCACCGGTCCATCCGGCGGCGTACACGTTGCCCGCGCCATCGGCGGTGACGGCCAGGGCGCTGCCGCCGACTCCGCCGCGGGACCCGCTGTACCGGCCGGTCCACAGCACGGTGCCCTGCGGGCTCAACTTGACCACCGCGAACGTAGATCCGCCGCCGGCGCTGTCCACGGAGCCGCCGACGTACACGTTCCCGGCGGGGTCAACCGCGATCGAGTCGGCCCGGTCGTAGCCCCCACCGTGGAATCTGACCACCTGCGGGGTTTCAGCGTCGAGGGCGGCCACAGCCGTCCCGCCGGGTACGACGCCGAGCACCATCACCGCCGCCAGCAAGAGTCGGGACACGGGCAGCTTCGGTGTACGACGCATGGTGACCACCCCACTGTGGCTGAGAGCTCCTTAGTGGTCGGCGCCTCCAGCGCCGACCACTTAGGTAGTACGGCGTGGCCGCCCGCGCGGATTGCTCGGTCAGCGGGTCAGTCGGGCTGACAGCGCCAGCCGGCCGTCGCCGTCGACGATCCGCAGCAGCCTCGCGTCGTGCACGGCCACCGGAATCGCCGCGCCCCAACCGCGCGATCGGGCCAGGTCGACACCGGCGGCGAGCCGACGGGTGCTGCCGTCGTGGATCACCAACTCGACCGCGTACCCGCCGGCCGGTAGCCCCTCGGTCACCGTGATGAACATCCAGGCCGGATTGCCTTGGTAGGCGAACACCGCACCTCGCTGTACGCCGCCCAGATCGCGCAGCGCAAACGCGACGAAGTACTGACCGTTCGCCGTCTGCAGGCTGCTCCGCAGGCCGGCCGCAACCTCCCGGTCGTCACGGCCGGACCAGTACACCGCCCCGCCGGACGCCGACGCGACCAGTAACAGGGCGGCGGCCAGGCCGAGCAGTCGGCGCCGTTCCCGATGGCGCGGGGCCGCCGCGGGGCCGCCGAGCCGACCCAGCACCGTCGTCTCGAACCCGTTCGGCGGCTCGACCGGCGGCACCAAGGTGAGCAGGTCGTCGGCGAGAGTGGACAGGTCAGCCAGCTGAGACCGGCACTCCGCGCACGAGGTGGCGTGCCCGAGCACGAACGCGCGGTCCTCGACCGACGCCACGCCGAGCGCCACTTCGGGCGCAAGCTCCCGCACCTGCGCGCACCGCCGGGTGTCAGTCATCGCGCACCTCCAGATCTGACCGAAGCGTGAGCAGCGCAGTTCGGATCCTGGTCTTCACCGTGCCCAGCGGTACGCCGTCCAGCTCGCTGATCTCGCGGCCGGACAGGCCGTGGAGCAGCGAGAGCAACAGGCACCGCCGCTGCGCCGCCGGGAGCCGATCGAGCGCCCGACGCAGCCGCTCCAGTTCGGCGGGGCTGGTCAGCTCCTCCCCGGGCGCCGGCTCGGTGCTCGGCAGCTGCAACGCGCTCAGCACCATCGGGTCGACCGGCACTGTGCGCCGCAGCCGGACCGCGTCTACCGCGAGGTTGCGAGTGATGGTCAGCAGCCAAGTGGCGACCGTTCCGCGACGAGCGTCATACACCGCGCCGTGCCGCCAGGCCCGGACGAACGCCTCCTGCGCTACCTCCGTCGCCGCCTCCCGATCCCCAAGGATCGCGTACGCCAGGCCGAACACCCGGCCCTGGAACCTCCGGACGAACGCCGCGGCCGTGTCCGGGTCGGCCGAAGCAAGGCCGGCCAGCAGCGACTCGTCGGATAGACCCACACTGGTAGTACGCGCCGGTGGGTGCGACGGATTCAACGCGTTGTCAGCCGGTTGGAACCGGGCAGGCGACCGCCCCGCTCGTCGCACACACGATCCGGCCCTGGATCGCCGGCGAGATGGTGCCCGCGGCGGCGATGTGGTCCGCGACGACCTGGTCCATGACGTCCCGAGAAGTCGCCCGGCTGCGGAAGTCGGGGTAGCCATCGCCGCCGGCCACCATGAAGTCGTTCTCGGCGATGGTGTACGTCGATGCGGCGCTGAGGTCCAGCGTTGCGCCGGTGCACGACCCGTCGGCAGCCTGACGAACCGCGCTGGTCAATCGGCTGCCCGCAGGCCGGGCGATGTCATAGCCGACGCACAGACCCGACACCTGCGGGTAACGGCCCGACACGGCGGGCATCGCCGAGAGGCCGTTCTCCAGCATGGTCCTCAACTCGGCGCCGTTGACCTGCAGGGTGACGACGACGTTTCCGAACGGCAGCACCCCCAGCACCTGCCCGCGGGTGATCGGGAACGGTGGCGGCGTGTACGCCGGGCAGAAGTCGTCGGGACTGTCGGTCGTCGGGCATGTGAGGTCAGCGCGCAGACCGCCGGAGTTGGTGATCGCGAAATCCACGCCGTACGTCGCTCGCATGGCGTCGCTCACCACATTGCCGACCAGTGACTCGCAGGTACGGCCTGCCGTGTTGCCGCAGGAGTCCGTGCGCGGCACGAACACGGTCGAGTTCCCGATGACTGTGCCGAGGACGGGTCGTAGCTGGGCGTTGAGCTCATCCAGGCGAGCCTGGATCCGCGCGTCCGGCGTCACTCCGATGTTCCAAGGCTGGTGGAAGTCGGCGGTCTGATAGACGACGTTGCCGGTGGCACCATCGATGACGAGGCGGACCCGGGTGAACCGGACACCCTTGCTGCGGTTCTCCACCACAAGAACGCCATTGCTGCGGGTCGACACCACCTGGAAGTCGGTGTGGTCGCCGATCACGGTATCGACCTTGCGAGCCGCGTCGGCCAGGTCGACGAGCGGACCGGACGGACTGGTCAGCGTGCCCGAGGTGGCGCCCAGGTGGCCGAGGGCAACGATCGCCTTGATCCCCTGCTTCTCGAGCTGGGCGGCTCGCTGGTTCACCGCGGCGACCGGGTCGGTGACGACGAACGGCCCGAGCGCGCCCGGCTTGGTCAGCTCGGGGATGTCGGGATTGGAGAACCCGACGAAGGCGACCCGCACGTCGCCGAACCGGAGTACGCGGGACTTCGACCACTCTTCTGGAACGTCACCGGTCCGGGAGTCGAGGATGTTCGCGGACACGTACTTGAAGTCGGCCAGCGGGATGAGCTGCTCCCGCAGGTACTGCTCGCCGCGGTCGAAGTTGTGGTTGCCGAGGCCGTCGAGCCCGAATCCCATCAGGTTCATCATCTCGATCGTCGGCTTGTCGCCGAAGAAGGCCGAGATCGGCGGGGTCGCGCCGACCGCGTCCCCCGCGGTGAGCGTGACGTGCCCGTCCCGGGCCTCGGCCCGGTAGGCGTCGAACCACGGCTTGAGGAACGCGGCCCCGCCGATCGCGAAGGACGGGTTGCTCGCGCCGCCGCCGGCCAGGGTGTCGGCCGTCTCGGACAGCGGCACCAGCTGGCCGTGGTAGTCGCTGATGTCGAGCACCGTGACCTCGCGCAGCGACCCGGTGCCCTGGAGCGCGTCGTACCGGATCTTCCCGCGCGCGTTGTGCGGTCCGGGGATTCCGAGCAGGACGGCGATGGTGGGCGCGACGTCGATCGCCCGTACACCGGGCAGCGGCGCGCCCGGCCGTATCCCCGGCCCCGCGGCGATGAAAGTGCCATGCATGTTGACGTTATGCGCCAGGTCGACCAGGTTCGGCAGGTAGCCGTGCTGACCGAAGAACTGCGAGAACGAGAAGCGCTGCCCGGGTGTCGCCGCATCGGTCTGGTACGGCGGCCGGAACACCACGACCACGTCGCCGCTGCGGGTGGGGTGCAACGAGTCGGAGCCGTCGACATTGCGCAGCTCCTCCTTGCGCATCACCTTGTCGACCACCTGCTTGCCTGGGTTCTCCGGGTCGCTCAGATCCTGGAAGGCCGCGACGATCTGGTCGCGCACAGCGTCGTACTGGTCGGCCGGGATCACACCGCCCGGGTCACGGCCGGCCACGCTGAGGTAGATCTGAGCGGTCCCGCCGGCGTGGCACTCCTTCGCCTTGGCGCCGGGCGCCGCGCGGCAGTTGCTGATCTGCTCGGCGCCCAGGCCGAGATCGGCGAGCACCTTGCTGGTGTTCACGGCCCGCCACTGCGGGGCGAAGCCGTGGTCGCTCGACACGACCGTCGTCGGGTCGCCACCCATCAGCGACCTGGCGAGCGCGAGCGTGTCGTCGGCCTCGGCGTAGGCGGACCGGATGTAGCCCTCCCGCACCGCGAGCCGCCCGTCGGGATTGCCGTCACCGGTCACGTCGTCGAAGTACGGGTTGGGGTCGCCGTCCATGTCGGTCGGTGTCACGAGCCCCATGAACTGGTGGCTGAACTCGTCGGTCACCGGCGTGCCGGCGAGCAGCAGGTCCGGCCGAACGCCGAGGTCCTCGAAGAAGAACCGCAGATAGGCGAAATGGGCGTCCTTCCACATCAGGCCCTGCTGGATGTAAGTGTCCTCGTCGACGATCCCCGCTTCCAGCGGCGCGAAGTCCGCGGCGGTGGAGCTGGGGAACCGGGCGTTGAGCGTCTCCTCGAAGCCACTCGGCGCCGAGCACCCCGGCGCGTAGGTGCAGCCGTTGTAGGTCGCGTTCGAGCGGGCGATGGAGGTGAAGTAGATCCGGAACTTCGACAGGTCGGGCGCCAGGTCGACTGCCTTGAGGTAGAACCCCGCGGTGAGGCCGGCACGACCGCCGGTGAGGCTGACCTTGACGTCGGCCCACTCCCCCTGACCCAGATCGGCTGCCGCCGCGTCGCCGTCCTTGCCGGCAGTGGCCGGGACGACGAGCACGTGGTCGTAGTTGGTCGTGGCGTCGTCGGTGGAGTCGAAGATGTACAGGTCGTAGAACCGGTCGACGTTGTCGGCAGCTGGGAAAGCGGTATTCGTCAGCTTGAGCCGCTCCTGCTTGGCGGGGCTGTACGACACCGGTACGTCGGTCCAGCCGGTCGCCGCGTCAAGGTCGACCCGGTTGTAGGTGACGCCGAACGCATTCGCGCCCGCAGGCTGGCCGGGGAGGTCGTAGTTGAGCAACACCCCGCGGTCGGAGAAGAAGCTGCGGAAGTCGACGACCGGACCCCGCAGTGCTGGTGCATAGCTGCGAGCGCCGACCCACTCGACCGCGGCAACCGTCTTCCCGGCTCGCTCCGCCGCCTGGGCGATGGTGTCGCTCTGCAGGATCCCGGTCGCCGCGAACGACGTACGGTTGTTGAAGTTGCCCTCGCCGGTGCGGTGGAAGGTGTTGTTGGTCGAACCGTGCTCACCGGGCCAGGTGCCGGTCGCGAGCGTCGCCCAGCCGACACCGGTGTTCGGCGGGAAGCCCTGCGTGAGGCCGTTGGCACCCTTGACCCCTGCCGCCTGTAGCGCCGCCATCGTGGGTACGGCGCCCTCCGCGGCGTACCGGTCAACCAGATCCGGCCGCATGCCGTCGGCGGCGAAAAGCACCACGCGCCGGTCGCGCAGGTCAGCCACTTCCGCCGCGGACCGCTCGAGCTGCGTCGCCCCGGCGGGCACCCCCAGCCACGAAATCGACACGGCCAGGGTCGTCGTCACAGCCATCAAAACAGCGATATTTCGGCGCATCTCGACCTCCGCAGGAGCCCACCCCCGAGCTACCGACCTATCGTGACGGTAGCCCCACCAGAGAGGTCTGCAAAGCCCTACGGCCTTGAGCCGTTGACATCGGGGGTAGGGCTGCGGATCGTCGGTAGAGGTCGCGCATCCTCGGGGGCGTCCGGGTAGTCGAGCGATCTGGGGACATCAGCCCTCGGCTGGTCACGTCAGCCGGCGCGCTGAGGTGCAGTTATGCGATTTGCAGGTTGACACTCCGGCCCGATCACGGCTGCTCGCGTGCAGTGGCAACTGGGCTACTGCGCGTCTCTCGGAAGGAGTGGACATGAGGCGGCGATGGCGCCTCCTGTCGATCGGGACGATGGTGGCGGGCCTGGCGCTCGTCCCGATCTCGGCGGGCGCACACGATCCCGAAGACGGTCACGGAACCCATCCGCCCACAGGCGGTGGTGCACCGGACCTGCACAGCGACAACATGACGCTGCTGAAGAATCTCCCGAAAGTCGACGCAGCGACCCAGTCCGACCTGACGTTCGAAGGCCGATTCGCCTACGCGGGAACATTCACGGGATTCCGCATCATCGACATCTCGAACCCGGCGGCCGCACAGCAGGTGACGTTCTTCCCCTGTAACGGCGGTCAAGGGGACGTGTCGATCTACAACGGCTTCTTGTTCTCGTCGGTCGACACGCCGCAGACCAAACCCAGCTGCGACAGCGCCAACACCACGGCCTCGAACCCGACGGCCTGGGAAGGTGTGCGGATCTTCGACGTACGCGATCCGGCCAACGTCAAGCACGTCGCGTCGGTGCGCACGGACTGTGGCTCGCACACCCACACGCTCTCTCCCGCGGGGCGGAACAGCGTGTTCATCTACGTGTCGTCGTACGGACTGACCCCAGGCTCGATCGGACCGCACTGCCAGCAGGACCACGGCAAGATCTCGGTGATCCACGTCGCGACGAAGAACCCGGAGAAGGCGATGGTCGTCGCCACGCCCCCGACGACCGACGTACCGGTATTCGATGCGTCCCGTCTCGAGCTCGACGATCTCGTACCGCCGGGCGCGCTGCTGGACACCAGAGGCTGCCACGACATCACGGTCCTCAAGCCGCTCGAGCTTGCGGCGGCGGCGTGCCTCAGCGTCGGCCAGATCTGGGACATCAGCGATCCCACGGCGCCGAAGGTGCTGCACACCCTGACCACCGAGGAGGTCCGGGCCTGGCACTCGGCGCAGTTCACCTGGGACGGCCAGCGGGTCGTGTTCGGTGACGAGGCGGGTGGCGGCGTGATTCCGCGGTGCCGCGCGCAGGACCCGCCGACGACCGGAGCGGTGTGGATCTACGACGTCGCCTCGGGCGCGGAGCTGGGCCATTACAAGCTGCCACGCGCCGAGACCGGCATCTGCACGATGCACAACTTCAGCCTGGTGCCAGGTGTGAGCGGGGACATCCTCGTCTCGGCGGCCTACACGGGCGGTACGACGGTCGCCGACATCACCGACCCGGCCAACCCGGTGGAGATCGGCTTCTACCGGGCGGGCGACCCGATCGCCGCGAATACCTGGTCGTCGTACTGGCACAACGGATTCATCTACGCGAACGACATCAACCGTGGCTTCGATGTCTTCTCCATCACCCATCCGGCGGTGGCCGGCGCGGCGATCCTCAACCGCGACAATCCGCAGACTCAGGAAGTCCTCTTCCGCTGACGTCCGGCGGTCGGCCCCGGTGCCGCCGGGGCCGACCCACCGGCCTGTGTCTGACAGCCACTGTCACCAGTCAGGAGTACGTTCATGTCACGGCACATTCGACTTGTCCTCGGCGCGGTTCTGAGCGCTGGGATCTTGGTGGTTCCTGGGATCGCCGTCGCCGACCACGCGACCGACCCGCACACACCGAACATGCACGCGAAGGGGCACAGCCCGCATCCGGCCACATTCCTGGGGGAGCCGGACGGCGTGCGCCATGTCAGCTCCGACATCGCCTTCCGGGGCAGATTGGCATTCCACGGCAATTACGACGGCTTCAGGGTGATCGACATCGCCGACCCGGATAACCCGCAAGAGCTGCTGCACCAGCGGTGCAACGGTGACCAGGGAGACATCTACGTCCGGGGCGACATCCTGGTCCGGTCGTGGAACTCCAAGAAGCCCACTGCGCGGCTCTGCGACGGCCAGACAGTCCCGGCCGAGTGGGAAGGCGTGCACGTCTTCGACCTCAGCAACCTCGCGGATCCCGAGCTCGTGGCCTCCGTCTCGCTGCCGTGCGGCTCCCACACCCTCACGGGTGCCGGAGTCTCGGATGGACGGCTGATCGTCTACAGCAACAACTCGAGCAGTTCGGGCTGTGTCGACGGCTCCCGCGCGTTGGACGACCCGGTCGGTGACTTCATGGACGTCATCGCGGTTCCGGTCGGCGATCCGTCTTCGGCAAGCCTGATCCACCGCGAGCCACTCGCCGGACCGACGACCGACGTACGCACCGGGTGTCACGATGCCGGGGCGATCCTGGGGACCGTCAACAAGGTGGTCTGCGCCAGTGCCGACACGATCAACGTTTTCGACATCGGCGCGAACAGTACGCCGGGCGGCAGCCCCGAGGACCCGGCCCTTCTGCTGACGATCACCGAACCAGGCGTCGGCCAGGCCGGCACGAACGGACGGTGGCACTCAGGCACCTTCACCTGGGACGGCAAAGTCATCGCCGCCGGATGGGAACCGGGTGGCGGCGTCGAGCCGGAGTGTCAGAGCACCGATCCCGCGGTCGACAAGAGCATGTTCTTCTACGACGCCACGACCGGCGCCAAGCTCGGCCAATGGACCCTGCCACGAGCCCAGGACGGCGCGAGCGAGAACTGCACGATCCACAACTACAACATCGTGCCGTTGCGCAGCGGCCGGTACGTCGCCGTCGGCGGGCATTACCAGGCCGGTACCTGGGTTACCGAATTCACCGATCCAGCCAACCCGATCACCGTGGGCTGGTCCGACCCGCCTGTCATCGCACCACCTGACCTCGGCGGCGCGTGGTCGTCGTACTGGTACAACAACTTCATCTACGAGTCGAGCATCACCGAGGGGCTGAACGTCTTCCGGCTGAGCGGTGTGGCTGACGGCTTGCGCCTCGGCCACCTCAACCCGCAAACGCAGGAGTTCTCACTCTCGTGATCGCGACGGCATCCGCCGGCCAGGGCCCGCCAACAGCACCCGGGCCCCGGCCGGCGACTCTGTCGACCACGAGGTGACAACGCCAACCAGAGATACCGAATGAGTTCGATCGAGGGGTGGTGCCTCATGAACCGATTGTGTGCGACGGCTTCACGGCTCGCGGCGGTGGCCGCCTTTGCTGGGCTGGCAGCTTCCGTGGGAGCCGCAACGTCACCGGTGGCGGCGCAAACCGGGCCGACGGTGGTGGACCCCGATCTCAGCGTCAGGACTGTGGTCAGCGGGCTGGTTACGCCGAGCACGATGGCGTTCCTGAGCCCGAACGACTTCCTGGTGCTGGAGAAGAACACGGGCAACGTGAAGCGCGTTGTCGACGGGACTGCGCAGGGGGTTGTGCTCGACCTCGCCGTGAACTCCGCGTCTGAGCGAGGGCTGCTGGGCATCGCGTTGCACCCGGACTTCCCGGACGATCCGGGTGTCTACCTGTACTGGAGCTGCGCGGCTCCACCTCCGGACGCGAGCAATCCGTTCATCCCAAGGCGCGAGCGATGCGCCGAGACTCCGGAGGCGGGAGCTGACAGCGCGAACATTCTGGCCGTCCCGCTGCTCGGAAACCGCGTCGACCGTTTCGAGTGGACGGGCTCGGCGCTGGTGTTCGACCACAATCTGCTCATGCTGCGGTCGTTCCAGCACGACGGCGCGCCCGAGCCCCCCGGTCAGAACGACAGTGCTCAGCCGGCGCGCGGGAACCACGACGGCGGCGCCATCGAGTTCGGGGCCGACGGGAAGCTGTACGTCCCGGTCGGCGACCTGGGGCGCCGCGGCCAGATGCAGAATCTCCCGCTGGGGCCGACGCCTCCGACGGCTGACGACCAGTTCGGCGGACCTGCTCCCGACGACGCGCACCTGAGTGGCGTCATCCTCCGGGTGAACGATGACGGGGCGACGCCTTCGGACAACCCGTTCTTCGACGTCGGTGCCCAGATCGGCGGGGAAGTCGGCGCGAACATCCAGCGTGTGTTCGCGTACGGTCTGCGCAACACCTTCGGGATCGCGGTCGACCCGGTGTCGGGGGACCTGTGGGACCAGCAGAACGCCGACGACGCGTTCGACGAGCTCAACCGGGTCGAACCGGGCATGAACGGCGGGTGGATCCAGGCCATGGGTCCGGTGTCCCGGGTCGCGCAGTTCAAGCAGATAGAGCTCGCGCTGCCGCCATCGGGTGGGCTCGCGGGCGCACAGCTGCAGCAGATCAGGTGGCCGGCGACCAACATCGCCGACAGCCCGCAGCAGGCTCTGTCGAGGCTGTTCGTGCTGCCCGGTTCGCGATACAGCGATCCGGAGTTCAGCTGGAAGTTCGCCGTACCCCCGGCGGCCATCGGCTTCCTGTCGAGCGGCGGGCTCGGTCCGCAGTACGCCAACGACCTGTTCGTCGGTGCGGCGACGCCGCTGACCGCCGGTGGCCACCTGTTCCACTTCAACCTGACCGGCAACCGGCGCATGATCGCCGTCGACGACCGACGACTGCAAGACCGCGTCGCGGACAACAACGCGAAGCACGACATCACCGAGAGCGAGAGCCTGCTGTTCGGCAGCGGCTTCGGCGTCAGTACCGACATTGAGACCGGCCCGAATGGCAACTTGTTCGTGGTGTCGCTGTCGACCGGCACGATCTTCGAGATCTTCAGGAAGTAAGACCACGGTGGCAAAGACGCCACCAGGAGGTGACGACGTGCGCAAACCATCCCGACCATTAGTGCTGGCAACCGCGCTGCTGACGGCAGCCGCCATCACGTTCGCGGGCGGAACGGCTGGCCTCGCAGCCGATTCCCGTGATCAAGACGCCGTGGACAGCGGCGTCCAGGGGGATCATCAACCCACCAAGGAAAAGGACAACAGGAAGGGCGTAGTCGCGCCGACCGCCCGGCAGCTGGCGCGCGCCGCCGCATTGGGTGCCCGGGCTCGATGGAATCGCCTGGGCACACCGGCCGTGCTTGCCGCGACCAGGACGTCATTGGCCACCGGTCTCGGTGCGGACCCGGTCCAGGCGGCCAAAGCGTACATCGCCGCCAACCGCGATGTACTCGGTCTCACCCAGCGCGGAACGGATGCGCTCGAGGTCCTGACTGTTGCGCCCATTGGCAAAGGCACGGCGGTCGTCTTCCGGCAACGATTCGGCGATCTCATCGCCGGTCGCGACGGCCTGCTGTCGGTGGGCGTGCGCGACGGCAAGGTGTGGTACCTGAGCTCGTCGCTGGCCCGCGACGCCGGCGCACCGCAGCCGGCAACGATCTCCGCAGCCGACGCCGAGCGCATTGCAGCTACCGATGCCGGTGTCTCGAACCCGAGGATCATGGAGACCCGCCTGGTCGCGGTTCCAACGCCGGATCGCGGTGCGCGCGCCGCGTACGAAGTCGCTCTGGGTTCTGACCTCAACGGCGCCGAACCAGTCGCGTACACGACCTACGTCGACGCCAGGGACGGCAGCGTTCTCGTTCGGGAGAGTCTCGTCGACTCGGACAGCGACAACCCAGAGTGGCAGGTGTTCCCCAACACGCCGCCGACCGACTATTCCTCGGCCGACACCAGGCAGCGCTGGTGCTTTGCCGCCGGGCCGGGCTGTGACGAGATCGTCGGTACCTCCGCATCACCGCTCGCCTGGGACATCAAGCCCGAGAACGGCAAGCCAAGCGAGACCACGGACGGCAACAACGCCTTCGCCGTTCACAACTGGTTCACCAACAATCCGTTCAAGGTCGGGCATGAGATGGCGACACCAAGCCCGACGCGTGAGTACGTCTATCCCTGGACCAACCAATGGCTCAGGGAAAGGTGTTCACCTGCCGTCTTCGAAACGGCCGCGCGCAACGACATCGATGCCGCCCGGGCCAACCTCTTCGCGATGCACAACCGCATGCACGATTGGTCCTACCACCTCGGCTTCACGGAGACCACGTTCAACCTGCAGGACGACAACTTCAAGCTGGGCGGCAAGGCGAACGACCCCGAGCAGGGCAACGCGCAAGCCGGTGGCGTCACGGGTGGACCGCCGGCGTTCGCCGCGCGGGACAACGCCAACCAGATCACGCCGCGTGACGGGCATCGGCCCATCACCAACATGTACCTGTGGCAGCCGATCGCGGGCGCCTTCTACGCACCGTGTGTCGACGGCGACTTCGACATGTCGGTCATCGGCCACGAGTACACCCACGCCATCACCAACCGGATGGTCGCCGGCCCGGACATGGGTCTCAGCTCGCCCCAAGGCATGAGCGAAAGCTGGTCGGACCTGATGGCGATGGAGTACCTCACCGAGCACGGCTACGCGCCGGCCGGCATCCGGGCGTTCACGATCGGCGAGTACGTCACGACCGACCCGATCGCCGGTATCCGCAACTACAACATGAGCAACAGCCCGCTCAACTACAGCAGCGTCGACTACGACTTCGTCGGGCTGCAGGTCCATGCCTCGGGCGAGCTGTGGAGCGCGACGAACTTCGACATCCGGTCTGCGATGATCCAGCGGTACGGCGCCGGAACGCCGGCGTTGCAGAAGTCGTGCGCCAACGGCCAGACTCCGGTGACATCCTGCCCGGGCAACCGGCGGTGGGCCCAGCTCGTGTTCGACTCGTTCCTCCTCATGGCGAATAGCGCCAACAGCATGGTCGACGCGCGGGACGCGCTGCTCGGGGCGGACCAGATCCGCTTCGGCGGGACCAACCAGGACATCCTGTGGAACGCGTTCGCCAAGCGCGGCCTCGGCGAGACGGCGTTCAGCAACGGCGCCGGTGACCCCAACCCTAGGCCCGGCTTCACCTCGCCATTCGCAACCGAGGCGACAATCACCTTCCGTCCGGTGGACGAGAATGGGCAGGCCGTACCCGGTGCGAGGCTGTTCGTCGGCGACTACCAGGCACGGGCGGTCCCGGTAGCCGACACCGACCCAGCCACGCCTCTCACCAACCAGGTGCGGCTGGTGCCCGGCTCGTACACCTTCATCGCTCAGGCCCCCGGATTCGGGCATGCGCGACTCGGTGCGACCTCGTTTGGCCAGGGGCAGGCAAGCGACCTGGTCGTACCGATGCCGCGCAACCTCGCATCGAGCGCCGGCGGCGCCACCGCGAGCGGCGACGGGGTCAACCTGGCCAGGATCGTCGACGACGACGAAGCGACCAACTGGGCATCGCTGGGCAGCGCGGTCGCCGGCAAGCAGGTCACCGTGGACCTGGCCGGTGGTGTCCAAGAGGTAAGGCACATCCAGGTCAGCGCGTTGCTGCGGCCGCCGATCGCTACGGACCCCGATGCCGCGACTCAGAGCCGGTTCTCCGCACTGCGGCAGTTCCGGCTGCTGGCGTGCACGGCAGGTGGCGCGGTCGCCTGCTCTGACCCGACACAGTTCCAGGTCGTCTTCACCAGTCCAGCGGACCCGTTCCCGTCGATCGCGCCGCGGCCGCGGGCGCCGGAGCTGACGATCAGGTCCTTCGACATACCAGATGTCACGGCGACGCACCTGCGGCTCGAGGTGCTCACCAACCAGTGCACGGGCGCGCCGGATTACGCAGGTGAGCAGGACGCCGACCCACGGGCGAACACAGACTGCGCCACCGCCAGCCCGCAGGCGCGCAACGTGCGAGTGGCCGAGTTCCAGGCCTTCGCGCAGTAGAAGGGAGCTTCAGATAGGCGTGAAGGGCATCCTCACTCGACAGATCCGGGTGAGGTGCCCTTCCGGGCTCGTCATCGTGAGAGCCGCATTGACAGAGTCATTGCCTTCAGCAACTGCCGCTGTGCGCGCAACGATCAGAAGAGAAAGGGGTTCCGCTCATGCATGCCTCGAAAGGACGGTTCTTCGCAGCGCTCGTTTGCGGTGTCGTCACTGCCCTGGCCATTCCATCGTGGGCTACGGCTGCGCCGCCGGACGATACTCCCGACCGCCCACACAGCCAGAACATGCACCTGCTCGGTGCCAGCCTCCGTGCGGGTGCGGTCACCGGCCCACCGCCAGTTGGCCCTGGCGATGTTCCGTGGGATACCCGGAACACCGATCTGGCGTTCTGGGGCGGCACCGTGATCCAGGGGCGCTACGACGGCTTCCGGGTCATCGACGTTCGAGCGCCGGCTAATCCGGCGGAACGGGCGTTCTTCACCTGCGTCAGCCCACAGGGTGACGTCGGAGTCTATGGAAACCTCGTGTTCCGTTCGGTCGATTCGCCGCAGCGAACGGATCAGTGCTCTGCCGTGGCGCAATCGGGGAATCCGCCCGACGCCGACTGCGCACCTGTGTCCGCGCCTTGTACGGGCTTCGAGGGCATCCAGGTCTTCGACATCAGCGACCTGAGCAACATCGAACTCGTCGCGTCGATCCCACTCGACTGTGGATCTCACACCCATACAGTGGTCCCTGACCCAGAGAGCAACCGTGTCCTGATCTATAACAGCGTCAGCGGAGCGGGTCTCCAAGCGAATCCCGGCAAGTACGGCAACCAGTGTCCGGGCTTACCGTTCAATCGCGAGGACATCGTGGAGGTTCCGCTTTCCGACCCGGGCTCGGCGAGCGTCATCGGCTCGTTCTCCCTTGGCCAGATGCCCGACGGCCGGGTCATCACCACCTGCCACGACATGGGTGTGATCCTTGGCTCGGTGAACCGGGCAGCCTGCGCAGGCAACCCCGGGGTTCCGGTCTTCGATATCTCCGATCTCGAGAACCCGGTGTTCCTCTACGCGACCACGGCTCCGACGGTCACGGGCTTCCACTCCGCGGCCTGGAGCTGGGATGGCTCGATCCTCGTCACCGGCTGGGAGCCCGGCGGCGGCACGCTGCCGCGCTGCCAGGCGACGGGCAACCCGATCAGCCCACCCACGGCCGGCAGTTCGGTACAGACGGACGAGATGAAGACGCTCTTCTTCCATGACGGCGCAACGGGTGAAATCATCGGCCGGCACGTCCTGCCCCGCCCGCAGTCCCAGTACGAGAACTGCACGATCCACAACTACAACGTCGTCCCCCATCCGACGAGGAATCTCCTCGTCCATGGCTCCTACCAGTCGGGCACGGCGCTGGTGGACTTCACCGACGTGGCGAACGCCTACGAGGTCGCCTGGATGGACCCCGACCCGCTCGATCCGCCCTCAGACACGAGCCCAGGCGGCCGTACCAACTTCCGTGGCGGCGACTGGTCCTCGTACTGGTACAACGGGCGCATCTACGAAAGCGACACGAGGCGCGGCCTCTACATCTGGGATGTGAGCGCGCCTGAGGTCCGAGGGCCCGTGGTGAAGGTCGACCACCTCAACCCACAGACCAACCACGTATCGATCCCTTAGGGAGCCGGGCACACCTTCAAACAGGAATGGACGAACGGCCGCGGCACTCCGCCGCCCTCCACAGACGGCGCGGGCCGACGCCGGCCCGCGCCGTTGGCCGAACCCTGGCTCGACGAATCTCCTGGGCGGCCGAAGCACACATCAGCCACCTGCGTTTTTCCGTTGCAGGAGATCCTCAGCCGTCGAGCTCCGTACAGCTCCGCTAGATCGCATCATCGGCTTACTGGTGCCGCAATCCTGGACGGACGCTGTCGGCGTCAGCGAGCACTCCTACCACGTGGTGGCCGTCACCGGTGGCCTCATGGCCGGCGTAATGACGGTGGTCGGCATGGCGATCCTGATCTACCGCCGACGCACCGTCGGACCCGTCTTTTCCGCCACGACGCGGATGGACAAGGTGATGATGCAGCGCACCGGTCGGCTACCTCACCCGCCCCTACATCGTCTACCGCAGCCGCGACAACGCCCACCTCGGCACCCCACCGCCCCGCTGCGGCTGGGACCGCGTCGGCTGAGCTGTCCCGTCGCCGTATCTCTGGCAGCACCCATCGGTTCAGCAGGAACACCGCAGGGTCAAGCCATCACAGCGGCAGGCCAACGGTCAGTGCAATGCGACTGTGAGCAGCAGGACAGACGGCTCCAGCGCTTCGACCTCGTGACGCTGCGGCGGCACCGCGACCAGGTCACCCGGGCCCAGCTCGACCTCGGCGTCACCGGCATGGACCAGGATGCGACCCTGCAGGCAGAGCACCGACGCGTCCCCAGGACTCTTGTGCTCACCCATCACCCGCCCCGCGGCGAGCGCCGTCAGCGTCTGCCGGAGCCGGGCGCCGGTCCTGCTGTAGACCGTCACCGAGCTGCGCCCGCTCTCAGCAGACGCCGCGTTGGCAAGCAGGTCAGCCGCCAGTTCGTTGATCGACGCAACATCCATCAGTCGATCATCGCACGACGCCGGGATGGTTCAGGGTATGGACGTTCGGCGGTCCCGCGGAGCACAGTCGGAATTGGTGAAAGGAGTCGCCATGAAGATCCGCACCACATACCTGGACCATGTCGTCCTCTCTGTCTCCGACGTCGACGCGAGCGCCCGGTGGTGGTCCGAGCTGACCGGCTCACGGACAACGCACGACTACGAGGGCGAGGTCTCTCTCCTCGTCGGCGGACAGGCCATCCGGCTGCGCCAAGGGACACCGGCGCCGACTGGTTCGGTGAGCATCTGCCTGATCGCGGACGCATCGATCCACGAGCTGTACGACCGAGCCGACGAGTTGCACGCCGTACACGGCTCGGTCCATCCACGCACCGCGGCCACCGCACCGGCCCAAGCCATCACCCTCGTAGACCCCGACGGCTACCACGTGGAACTCGCCACCTACACCCCCGAAGGCGCGCCCATCCCATAGCCCGCCGGCCGATCGCGCCCACGCTCGGCAATACTTCTTGCAACGGTTCTCAGAGAGGCGACGGGTGGATCCGCGGGCGGAACGAACGATCGACGCATTGCTCCGCAGCGCGGAACAACTGTTCACCGCACGGGCAGTGGCGGACGTGACCGTCGAAGAGATCGCGGCGACCGCGGGCGTGGCGGTCGGCTCGGTGTACAACCACTTCGGCTCGAAAGCCGGACTGCACGCGGCACTGATCGAACGCGCCATCGACAGCGACCGGCGTTTCATGGACCTCGCGTACGTCGACGGACGCAGCCCGACCGAACAGCTCTACGCGGCCGCCGAGGAATATCTGGCCTTCTACCTGGCGAACCCCGAGTACTTCCGCATGCTGGCGTTCCCCACTGATCCGGGTGCCTACCAGGCCGGGCGTGAGCTCGCCGACCGGCTCGCAGCCTCGGTCGACGAGCAGAACACGCGGATGGTCGAGGCGATCAAGCGCGGCATCGACGCCGGGGCGATCCGCGCCGTCGATGCCGACGAGGTGGCGACTGTCCTGTGGGCCACCTGGAACGGGATTATCAGTCTCGCCTGGCGGCCGGATCGCTTGCGCCGTACTGACGAAGAGCTCGCCCGACTGCTCCGGGTAGCGACGGAGGCTTTTGCCCACGGACTACTGGTCGACTGACAATTAGTCGACCGCGAGCCACAGTGCCACGGCCAGCACCAGCTCGGCCCAGAAGTAGAACCAGGTCGGATAGAAGGCGGCCGGCCGGTCGAACACTCGACCGACCAATCGCCCGGCCGCCATCCCGGCCAGCGCAACCGCCACCGCGATCACTGCACCCCGGCGAATCTCGGCGTCGATCGCCGCGACGACGAGCAGCCCGGCGAAAGCCAGCCCGAAACCGCCGTACACCGCGCGCACTTCGGTGCGTGCGTGGGCCCCGGTCACCTGGATCCCGAACGGCCGGACCAGCGCAGCGGGTGCGACGAGCCCGTAGACCCCCATGCCGGAGAAGAACACCGCCGCCGTGACTATTGCAATCATTGCAACAGATTACTCGTCCGGCCTGAGGGTTGAGGTCTACCGCGCGGGTCAGGACCCCGCGACGTCCTACCATCACGAAGATGCGCTATACGAACGAGCAGGACCGCTATGACGCGATCCGGGTGAGCACGCTTGCCAAGTTGAGGCCGCGGCGGGTGGACCTGACCGCACTCGGCGGCGAGGCGCTGGTGCGCAAGCTGACCGAGGAAGCACTCGCCGAGTACTACGACGACCAGATCGCGGCGAACTACGCCTGGGACTTCGTCGAGCGCGAGATCCGTCGGGCGATCGACGAGGCGTGACTCGTTGCCCGCCCAACGCCGTAACGAGACGGGGCCTGAGGACGCGGTCATCGCGGGGATCCTCGGTCAGCATGAAACGGCCGCGGAGCGACTCGCGGCGCTCGAACGCAGTACGGCGCCCGAGCTCGCGTACGGCTTGCATGCGCGAATCGACGAAGAAGCCGAAATCACCACCATGGCGAGCTATCTCCAGGCGAAGAAGCGCAGTTGGCGCGCAGAGCTGGCGAGCCGCAATGCGGGCAACGCGCCGAACCGGGACTCGTGGGAGCTCTTCCAGCACGAGATGGGCGAAGTAACACCGGGGGTCGAGGCCAACCAACCGGTGTGGTTCCTGCAATCGAACGGCTACGCGGTCACCGGCACGAACCGGGCTGAGCTCGACGCCATCGGGGCCGCGCGCGAGCATCCGCCGCCGGACGACCCCCAGCAGCTGTTCGGTATGACCTACCAGCGCGACACGATGTACGCGATGCTGTCCGACGGCGCGATCTCACGGCATGTGGGCAGCTTTGACGCCGAAACGTCGGCGGACGCGACGGCTGATTGGGTCAATCACGTTGTCCGGGTGCACTCGGAGGGCGACGAGCTACGGCTGAGAGTCGACGCCGTGGCCGATGGCGGTGCCGGAAACGTGACGATGCGTGGGACGGTGCTCGAGGGGCCGGTCGGCAATCGCGGGTTCGCCGTCGGCTCGACGATCGAGCTCCACAAGGACCAATCGACCGGTGCGATGACCATCCACGACACCGATTCCGGGACGCGAGATCACCTCGCGAACGGAGCATGGACGGCGACGCTCGAGACCTTCGCCTACCACCAGGGACGTACACGGGTGAACGAAGGCGTCGGCATGCACCTGCCGGGCGCCGGTGCTCCCGAGAAACGCAACCGCGGGAAAAGCCTGGCCGTGAACGATGAACTGTTCGAACGTATCCGGGACCTCTACAACAACGCGGAAGCGCCCGAACGCGGTTATGGGCAGACGTTGGGCCCGGCGCGGACACGCCTGAACGTCAGCGAGACCCGGTGGGACGTGAACGTGCCGCCGTACCGCAGGCTCGGTGGCGACGCGATGTTCACCGAAGCCGCGCATCCGGCACCCGAGCCGTACAACGGCAAGCTGCCGCCACCGAGTACGGTCGATGTCAGCAATATCGACTGGTATTACAACCTCTCGAATGCGATGCCGGATCGGTTCGTCGGCGGTCGGTCGAGCAGTTCGGCCTGCTATATGACGGCGACGACGATGCTTCATCACGAAGGCCGGCTGTCGTTCGAGGAGGCCTCGGATGTGATGGCGTTCGCGGTCGCGGACATGGTGGTGAGCGGTGAGCACAGCCTGCCCGAGTGCATGACCAGCATCGTGATGGCCGCCGGCAGCTCGCAGCCTTGGCAGGACACGCCGCTCAACCTCTCGGCGGAGACCCCGCCGCTGACTGCATGGATGCATCTCGTCAGCCCTGCGATAAGGGAGGAGATGGCGACTGACGCCCGCACGGCGCTGCGGCAGTTGGTCTCGAACCCGACGCCTGATCTGAAGCTGGTCAAGGGGCTGACGATGCTGCTGAAGACGACAGCGGAGTTCGAGCGGTCGCAGCCCGCGCCCGACAGCGGTGAACGTATCTCCGCGGCGATCAACGGGGTGAACCCGGCGGTGAGCAGCGAGGTTCCGAAGGCTCAATCAGGTTTGACCGGGGACCCGACGCAGCCCGGGGCGCGCCAAGCGACGCGGGAAAGCACCGAACTGGCGGCAGCAATGAGGGCTGGGCTCAACCCCACGCCCGCGTCGGCTCAACGCATCTCGGACGGTGCCGGCGACCAGAATCTACGCCACCGCCCGACCGGCGCCGGACGAGACGCCGACCGGGGCACCGACCGAGACAGGTAGGCGCAAAGCGTGAGGACGTCAGCGTCTGGGCGAGGGGGCAGGCAGCGTTCGTGAGGGCGGGGTGACTGAGTCGCGGATGACTACTGAGGTGCCGAGGGTGGTGATTGGGCGCTGGTGGGCAAAGGGGTCGGCGTTCTTGTCGAGCCCGGACAGGCCGGCGCGCCCGCCGCGACGATGTCGTTGGCCGCGAAGACGGATCAGTGCCGGGTCGACCTCGAGACCACGAGCCGCGGCAGACGATGTCCACACTTTCGCCAAAAATCGTTGCCCACGCGGCCGCGCAGGCACGTCATAGATCTTGGCCTCCGGTGGCAGTCGGTCGGCGTCGAGGGTTCGGTTCTGGATCAGCGCTTAATCCTGCGGCACTTCCTGGACGAACAGGATTTTGTTGCCTGCGGGGTCGATCGCTTCCGCTGTCTTGATGAAGCCGTAGTCGTTGACCTCGCCCACGGCTACGTCAGCGGCTGCGCATGTGGAGAGCTGGGTGTCGATGTCCACGACGCCGACGACAACGGTCGTACGGCCGGCGGACTCGGGATTGACGGATACCTGGATCCAAGCGTTCTCGGCCAGCTGCCACTCGGCGATATCGTCCATAGGCTTGACGTCGGGACCACGCCCGATCCACTTCTGGTACCAGGTAACGGCCTCCGCGTGGTCGGTGACAGGCAGCACGCCCACCACATTCGCAAAGTTCGATGCAGACATTGAACGGTGCTCCATTCGATTCGGTGTTGGCGTTGGCGCCGTCACTTCGGCAGCCTCAGAACGGGATCAATCGCGCCGGGGGCCACACCCACCAGGTGCCATTCGACGACTTCCGGAACGTAGTACCGGTCGAGAACCAACGGGTCCTTGTGAGCCCAGGTCTCCGCTTCCTGCCGCGTCGCCGTATGGAGCAGGTAGGCCGCTTCCGCACCTGCGACGGGGCTCCCGAATTCGCCTCCGAGCAGAACCACGTCGAGCTCCGTCATCGTGTCGATGAACGCGACGTGCGCGCTCCATGGCGGCTCGGCCGCGTCCCGGCTGGGCGCTGGGTGCAGCAGGACCAGAAAGTACGCCACCGTTGGGACGTCTTCGCTATCCATCGGGACAACGTTGTTTGCCAAAGGAAAGTCCTCCGTCCGACGTGAACGTCTTCACGGTAAGGACGGCGAGGGCTCGCGTCTTGGAAAAAATCCGCCGTCGCTCAGTCGGCCAGGGCGAGGATCTCCGGATACGGGGTGGCGGCTAGGAACTGGCTGGGAGACATCCCCGCGAACTCCCTGAATTCCAGGTTCATGTGCGAGTGGTCGTAGTAGCCGTACGCGATCGCTGTCTGGCTCAACGGATCAACCGCGGTAGAAAGCGCGGCCGCCAGCTCGCGGAACCGGACGATTCGGGCGAAGAGCTTGGGCTTCACGCCGACTTGCTCCTCGAACAAGCTGGCGAAACGTTTCGGAGAGGCGTCGATCTGCCCGACGATGTTCCTTATCGGTACCTTCCCGCCGGCGCTCTCGATCTCGGAGACGGCGTAGGCGACACGCGGATCGGTACTGGTGTCTCCTGCGAACCGATCCGTGATCCACCGGCCCAGAAGCCGTAAGCGCTCTTCATCGGAGCCCGCATCGTCGAGGCGCTCGGTGAGGCGACGCGCCTCGCTGCCGATGATGTCCTGCAGATCGACCGCGGTCCCGGTCAGCTCGTGCAGCGGAATGCCGAAGAGGGCGAAAGCCCCTGCGGGCCTTAGGCGTACGCCGATCACGCGCGACGTCGCGGGTGTCTCGATCACGAGCGGTGCCACGATGAGCCCCGTGAGGCAGGATGACGGACACGCGCCCGCGGGCTGGCCCTCGACGACGCGGAACGGCGCGTCCAACTGCACGATCAGATCGAGCTCGCCCGTCGGGTAGAAACGCTCCCGGCGACTGAGCTTCCCGTCGAACATCCAGATGGACTCGACCAGGCCCGCGAGCGCGCTCGGCCGGCCGGCAAGCTGCGTCCACGTGCCCAGCTCGGACTCTTCGCGCCAGGAGACGAGGTCCATACGGCGAGGCTACCGCGTGCTCCAGCACCATATCGTCGGCATATCGAAAACCACATACGTGCTGGTAGCACCGCGCTGCCTTGACTGAAGGCGTGCCCTAAGCGAACCAGCACGAACACCGACAGGTTGCAGAATATGAAGATCCGACCGGTACGCCGTGCCGACACCTCGGCCGTCACCGAGCTATTGGACCAGCTGGGCTATCCACAAGACGACCACGCGGCGACGGCAAACCGAATCCAGACCTTTGCCGACGATCCGTCCAGCGCGGCATATGTGGCCGAGGCCGGCGACGAGCTACTCGGGGTCATCGCCGTACACGTCGGCCCGTTCTTCGAACGTGACGGCTCCTGGGGCCGGATCGTAGCCCTGGTTGTCTCCGATCGAGCACGCGGCCGCGGCGTCGGCTCCCAACTTGTCGCGGCCGCGGAATCCTTCGCTGCCACACGCGGCTGCCGCCGCATGGAGGTCACCAGCAACGACCGTCGGCAAGACGCCCACGAGTTCTACCAGCGCCGCGGATACACCACCCAAGCAGGCACATCGTCCCGGTTCCTGCGAGACCTAGGCAGTCCCCCGTCGGCGTCTGCCGGGTAGTCGACGAGGGTGCGGCGGCCTAGGTGGTGGGGAGGACGCGGCGTAGGCCGTCGAAGATTAGGACGGGGTTCATGCCGGCGGAGAGGTAGAGGCCGAGGGCCGGGGTTGGGTTGTTCGTGTCGACGTTCAGGATCGTGCCTGCCCGGCCAGCCGCCGCGTCGATGGCGAAGGCGTCGTGCAGGAGGAACTTCGCGAGTCCTTGCCCGCGGAACTCCTCGATGACGCAGAGCGTGCCGATGTGGCCGCAGTTCTCCCCCTCGACGAACTCGTCGCCGCACGTGCGGACCGCGACCCCTCGCCCGTCCACCTCGAGCAAGGTGAGCTGGGACCAGTCGAAGGCGGACTTGGCCTCGAGGCACGCGACCCACTCGTCGTGCGGGCGGGCGACAAACCCGAACTGGCCGCGGAAGCTCTCGATGATGACCTCGTGCGCAGCCCAGCGAGCGGCGTCGTCGAAGGCACCACGTCGTACGACGACGCCCGCGGGGACCTTCGGAACGGCGGTGCCTGCGGTGTGGTCGATCCGCATCCGGTGGTACGTCGTACCAGTCACGAAGTCGTGAGCGAAGAACAGCGCACGGAGTGGTTCGTCAGCACGGTAGACGCAGGAGTCGACGGTGATCTCCCCATGGCCGCGCTCGCGTCCCATCTCGCGTGCCCGGCGCATCGCCTCATCGAACAGCCACTCGGCCACTACCGGGTCCTGCGACGCCACTTCCACCTCGACCACCTGCCGGTCGCCCTTGCCGAACGCGGTTGCATAGCCGACTGGCAGGCCGTCGTCCGTGAGCACGAGCCAGCCGTCGGTACCGCGATCGAAGCCCGGCTCGACAATGCACTCGGCGATGGGTTCGAGCGCGCAGTCGGCGACCCCGATCACCGCCGTGTTGTAGGCCGAGAGCAGGCCGAAGATCGCCTCGGCATCACCAGGCTCGGGCGGGCGGACGGTGTAGTGGTCCGGAAGTCTGACGGCAGTCTTCACGACTCGGTCCGTCGGTGATCCGCAGGTGCCGGCGCGGCGTTGCAGCTCACCCGGAAACGGCGATCGGCGACGTACTCCCCGACGTCGTTCAAGACCTCGGTCAGATAGCTGCCATCCGGGACGCCGTGAAACTCAACGCTGTCAGTACCTCTGGGCAACAACATCACCGGCAGGGCCTCCTGGTATTCGCCCGCAGACAACCTGACCTCGAAGTGCAGGGCCGTCCGGCTGCGGTTGCGCAGCGTGATAACGACGATTGCGCCCGACTCGTGGCACCTGACCCGCGGCCTCTTCAGAAGAGGCGGCCGGACCTTGAGAGATGACTTGACCGAGACGTGCCCGGCCTTGTGCGCCGACGCGGGCGTACTACCCACGACGACCACACCTGTCGCCATCAATACGACAGCTGCGAGACCTGCGATTGCGGTGCGGATAGGTCGGCGGAGATGGACAGAACCAGTGCTGTGAAAGGAATTCACGTTGCCCCCTTGGACACCTGCTAGATGCGCCCAAGGCGAACAAAGTTGTCGACCGCGGGTCAGGCAGCTGGTCGCTGGCGGTGGGCGAGGCCTCGGGCGCCGCGGACGGGGGCTTCCAGCATGTAGATCGTTGAGCGGATCACCGAGGAGTGCCACACGTTGCGCCACTTCGACCACTGGCGTCTCTTGTCCACGCAGACGATCTTGGTGTCGACGGCCGCGTCCGGATGGCCGAAGTGTGCGGCCAGGTTGCCGAGGGTCTGGCTCCAGAAGCGGTCCTCCTCGCGATGGCCACCCATCATGAGCGCCAGCTCGAAAATCGGGTCCGAAGCGCGCATGAGAACCTGCGCCTGCACCACGGTCGTGTCGCCCTGCTGCGATGCGCTGAACGTGATCCAGCCGGCGAACATGTGCCCCTGTGGAGTCATCAACGTGAATGACTCCTCGTCGGCGTACAGCACCATCACGCCGGTCGACAGCGTGGTGCCGCCGGGCAGCCGCAGGTTGAGGAGAGCGACGTCACCGGGTTCGATGCCGGTGAGCGGTGCGTAGAAGTGGTTGCCGGCCGGCCAGAACTCGCCGAAGTCCTTGCGCCAGGTGGCGATGAGATCGGTCGGCGTGACGCGCTCGGACGGCAGCCGCAGCAGGTAGGTCTTCTGCCACATCTTGCCGAAGCCCTGGATCGGGCTGGTGAGCTGGCGGCCGTCCACGTTGAGGTTCATGGCACCTTCGGGCACCTGCGAGACCTTCAACCGGGAGACCATTTTCGCCCAGTTGGCCGCGTCGCGGTTGGCCGCGTCGGGCTTGTCGTTGTTGTCGGTCATGGCGTGCGCTCCCCTAGGCCGCGCCGGCCGCAGCCAGCGCATCTTGCTCGGTGTCGTGGATGCCGATCGCCTCGTCGAGGCGGGTCAGCTCGAAGATCTGGCTGTAGTGCTCGGACAGGCCGTACGCCAACAGCCGTTGCGAATGCCGCCGGACGCGCACCAGCAGAGTGACCAGCAGTCCGATGCCGCCACTGTTCATGTACGACAGTCCCGTGAAGTTGAGGATCACCGCCGTGACTTTGCCGGCGCTCTCGTAGGCGTTCATGAGCACGTCCTCCGACCCCGCCGTGACGTCGCCTTGGATGTCGACGATGCCGACGCTTCCTTCCCGCCGTACGTCGAATGTCGCTGTTGCCTCAGCCATTTCCGTCCCCTCCCACGCCTTGTACGGCGCTGTCCTCGTCGGTGTTGATCGCCATGAAGTCGGCCAGCCGGGTGATCTCGAAGATCTCGCGGTAGTGGTCGGTAAGGCCGTACGCCCGGATCGGGATGCCGTGTGCCCGCGCACTGGCGAGCAGGCCGACCACGAGAGCGATACCGGTCGAGTTGATGTAGCCGGTCTTCTCGAAGCTGAGCACCACGGCGTCGGGTCGCACCTCCGTCGCCGCGGTCCAGGCCTCGTCCAGCGCGCGCTCGGCCGCGGCGTTGAGGTCACCGACCAGTTCGATGATCGCTACGCCATCCCGCCGGCGTACGTGTGCGAGCGCGTCACGTGTCGTCATCGTCGCCTTCTTCCTTCAGCTCCGGTTCGAGATGCAGCTCCGGTTCGAGATGCGGCTCCGGTTCGAGATGCATGACGAGCTCGACGGTGTGGCGTTCCCCGTCGGCGGTCTCGCGCGCCTCGTCGACCATGTTCTTGATCAGGAACAGACCCCACCCGCGAGGCCGTTGGAGGCCTGCCAGCTTCGCCTGCAGGTCGGGCACTTCGGCCTGGCCAGGCGCCGACCGGGTGCCACCGAGGTCGGCGACCTCGACGCGGATCCGGCCGGGGTCGGCGTACACCCGAACCGTGACCGGACGGTCGGCGCGGTAGGAGTTGCCGTGCTCCATCGCGTTCATCGTGGCCTCGGCGACCGCGGTCTCGAGGCGGCGGAGCCGGGCGGGTGCGAGGCCGAGCGGAGCGACCGTGGCGGCCACTCGTTCGAGAGCGAGCCGTTCGTTGCCCTGGACACTCGGCACCTCGAACTCGACGAGCAGCTCCCCCATCACTTGCTCCCGCTGCACTACGACCATGGTGATGTCGTCCTCCTGCTCGGCGTCCGGTCCGGTGTGGGCGTGCAGGTCCGCGAGCACCAGGTCGATCAGCTCGCCGCCACCCGGGTACCGCGCGACCAGTTCCTTGAGGCGCGGGAACCCGAACATCTGTCCCTGTGGGTCGTGTGCCTCGACGATGCCGTCGGAGTGCAGCAGCAACGAGTCCCCGGGGGCGAGCAGCGTCTCGCGCTCCTCGTACTTCATCCCGCTCATCAGCCCCAGCGGCATGCCGCGGGCGCGCAGCTCGACCGAGCCAAGGGCCGTCTTGACGTACGGCAGATCGTGCCCGGCATTGGCGAACCGGAAGTGGCCAGTGGTCGGGTCGAGAACGCCGTACAGGCAGGTGACGAACATCTTCTCGGGCATGTCCGGGCAGAGGTGCTCGTTGACCCGCTCGAGCACCGCGCCGGGTTCGACCAGCCGTTGCGCGGCGGCGCGCAGCACGCTGCGGGTGGCGGCCATGACCAGCGCCGCCGGTACGCCCTTGTCGGTGACATCGCCGATGACGAGGCCGATCTGGCCGTCGTCCAGCGGGATCACGTCGTAGAAGTCGCCGCCCACCTCGCGGGCCGGTTGGTAGCAGGCCGCGACCTGCCAGCCGGGCAAGTCGGGAAGCTCTTTGGGCAAGAAGTTCTGCTGGATCAGCCGGGCAACCTCGAGCTCTTGCTCGAACCGCTGGCGGGTACGGGCCTCGGCCTCTTGCTGGCGGACCAGTTGGCCGACCCGCAAGGCCGGCGCGGCCTGCGCGGCGAGGTTGTCGAGCAGTTTGCGGTCGTCGCTGGAGTACTCCTGCTCGGACCGGCGCGGGCCGAGGTTGAGTACGCCAATCAGCTCGCCCTGGCTCACCAGCGGTACGGCGAGCTTGACGCCCGCGGCCTTCAGCTCTTCCAGGGCAGGCGAGTCAAGCTCCAACGCCTCCACGTCCACCGCGCCGCTCGCGCTCTGGAGGTATGCCAGCAGCGGGTCGTTGGCCGCGATGTCGACCGGCGTCACCTCGTCGCCCGGGACCGGTCGCACCTGGTCGTCGGGCACTGGCTGGCCTTCCCCGGCGGCTGTTCGCCTGCGGAGTCGGCGGAAGGTGCTGCTCAATGCGACCATCACAAGCCCTTTCTACTGATGCCTCGTCCGGGAATCGTTACGGTCATCGGTCCGCAGCCACAGCGAGACGTGGGTCGGCTGCATGGTTTCGTGTACGACGTTGCGCAGGTCGATCGCCAATGCCTGCAAGTCGAGTTCATGGCGCAGCCGTACGCCGAACGCGGCGAGCGTCTGAGCCGCGTCGTACCTGCGCCGGAAGAAGCGCCGGTCGACCCCCGCCTGGATCCGCGCCCGCAGCGGCCGGAACAACCCCGCGACCGCCAGCGTCGACACCGCCACGGCCGGCCCCGAGCCTTGCGTCACCGGACGCAACAGCAGTTGAAGCAGCAGCACGCTGCCCAGGTATCCGGCGGCCAGCGTGACGGTCAGGGCGCCGTACACGATGGTGCGGTTGATCACGACGTCGACGTCGTAGAGGCGATGGCGCAGGATGCCGATACCTGTAGCTACGGGTAGACCGAGGATGCTGAGCAGGATCGCGGCGTTGGCCACCGGGGGCGTCAGCAGCTCATAGGCGGCGGTGCCGATCGCGATCGTCGCGGCGGCCAGCGCACCGGCCCAGACCAGCCACTTGATCTGCTGCCGCTGCTCGTAGCCGGCTCTGCGGAACCGCAGGATCAACGACACCGATGAGGCCACGAGGAGGCCTAGCACCGTCATCGCGGACACACCCTCGCCGATGGTTTGTACAGCGCTGTCGACCGCGTACGGGTTCGTCAGGGTCGGGAAGTCCTCGAGCGCGCCCGGCTTGGCGGCGCTTGCAAGGAAGAGTCCGGTGATACCGAGCAAACCGCACCAGGCCACCGGTCGCCACCGTCTGGAGAGCAGCCGGCCGTCCGGGAACAGCAACGGCAGGTACGCCGCCGGCACCAGGACGGCCGGAATCCATGAAACAGTCGCGTACGACGCGGCCACCTCGGCCATGGAGCCGGCCGAACCTGCCCCGGCCTGTCGGTAGTCGGCGTACCCCCTGGCCAAGGCACTGAGGCCGTTGGCCACCGCGGACGCACAGAAGATCCAGCCGATCGGATTACGCGGATGCCGTCGCGCGATCAGGATCCCGACAATGCAGAACACCAGCACCATCACGACATTCAGCCCTGTCCGGCCCAACCCGATCGTCCCGGCAGCAGCAGTCAGACCGATCGCGAGCGCGGTGAGCGCCACAGCCACGCCGCCGAGAATCCAGGCAAGGCCCCGGGCACTCACCGGTCCGCCCTCCGCAGCCACAACGACACATGAGCCGGCTGCATGGTGTCGCGCACCACCTCTTGCAGGTCGTTGCCTAGGGCATCGATGTCGAGTTGGTCCCGCAACCGCGAGCCGAACGCCTCCAGGGTCCGGGCGGCGTCGTACCGGCGGCGGAAGAACCGCCGATCCACCAGCAGCTGGATCCGGCGCCGCGCCGGGCGGAATAACGCAGCCACCGCGAGCGTGGACATCGCCACCGCCAGATCCGACCCCTGCGTCAACGGGTTCAGCACCAGTTGGAGGAGCAGCACGCTGCCGAGGTACGACGCACCCAGCGTCAAGGTCAGAGCGCCGTACACGAGGGTCCGGTTGATGACGACGTTGATGTCGTACAGCTGATGACGCAGAATCGCGATGCCAATGGCCGACGGCAGGCCGACCAGGACCAGGGCGACGAGTGACCACCAGGCGGTCAGGGCGAGTGCGTTCAGCCAGGGACCGCCGCCATCGCCGCCGAGCACGCTCACCAGCACGAGAACGACGAACGGTACGAGCGCCACCGCGCCGACAAAGGCGAACCACGTGACCTGCTGACGCTCACGACCACGCGATCGCCGCAGGCGCAAGACCAGACAGAGGACGCCGAGAGCGAGTGTCGCGGCGGCGAGCACATTGCCCGCGCCGGACAGCCAGGGCAGCGCACGGCCAACCGGTCCCCCTACGCCGAGCGGGTTGCGGATCGGGCGGTTCGCGGGGATGTCGAGAACACCCGGGGCGAAGGCGGTGCCGACGACCGTGGCCGCGACAGCGCTCACGCCGAGCCAGACGACTGCCCGCCACCGGCGCGACAGCACCCGGCCCGCCGGGAACACCAGCGGGAGGAACAGCGCGGGCAGATAGAGCCATACGAACAACAACCAACTGTTGAGCCACCCCGCGAACGCCGCACCGGGCAACGACCCCCGGCTGACGTACACGGTCATGAAGGTGTCCAGGCCCAGGGCGACAGCGGATACGAGCAGCAGCCAACCCACCGCGTTCGTGGGGTGCCGTGACGCGACCAGCGCACCGACGAGGGCGAAGCCGATCCCGATCGCGACCAGCGAGTCGGACGCGTTGCCGTGCCGAACCGCAACGAGGACAGGCGTCGCCAGGGCCAGCCCGACGAAGAGCCCGAACAGGCTCCACGCCAGCCAGCGGGCCCTCATCGATCGGCCTTTCGCAGCCACAGCGACACGTTGGCCGGCTGCATGGTGTCGCGCACGACGGCCAGTAGGTCGTTGCCGAGGGCATCGATATCCAGTTGGTCCCGCAACCGGGTGCCGAACGCCTCCAGGGTCCGCGCCGCGTCGTACCGGCGCCGGAAGAATCGCCGGTCGACCATCGCCTGGATCCGGGACCGCACCGGGCGGAACAGCGCCGCCACCAGGAGTGTCGACACCGCCACCGCAAGACCCGATCCTTGCGTCACCGGGCTCAGTACCAACTGCAGCAACAAGACGCTGCCGACGTACGCCGCACCCAGCGTCACGGTCAGAGCGCCGTACACCAGCGTCCGGTTGATGACGACGTCGATGTCGTACAGGCGATACCGCAGGATCGCGACACCGACGGCCACCGGGATGGCCAGCAGCACCGCCGCGAAGGCCAGTTCGGAGACCGGGATGCTGCCGACCGTCAGGTTGGTGCTCTGCAGCGCCGTAGTGACTGGAATGGACAGCATCAGCATGGCCGCGAGGTAGAACAGCCAGGAGATCTGCAGTCGCTCCACCCCTCGCGATCGTCGGAAGCGACCTGCCAGAGCGACAATCCCGAAGAGCAGCGCGACGCCCAGCGCCGGTGCGGCGAGATCGCCGATCGCCGGCAGGACGGGGATCGATACCGGGACCGGGTTCGAGACCGTCGGGAAGTAGTACAGCGGCCCTGGCGACAGCAACGTCCCGACGACGTAGGCCACCACATCTACGACCACTGCCCACACAAGCCATCGCCATCTCCGCGACGGCACGCGCCCGGTTGGAAAAGAGACGAAAACCAGCACCGTGGTCGCCGCGACAGCGGGCCAGATCACGGCATCGGCGACCAGGCCGGCCCAGGCGCCGCCAGGCACAGTGCCCGGCGCGCGCAGCAGGGCGTAGGCGCCGTACTCGAGCAAGGCCTGCGCGACGGTGTTGCCCAGACCGGTGGCAAGGAACAGCCAGCCGATCGCGTTGTCCGGTTGCCGTGCGGCGATCATCGCGCCGACCGTGGGAAAGCCGAGGATGGCGACGTCGATGACGGCATCCAGGGAGCCGTACGAACCCGCCGGCCGGGCGGGGCCGTTGATGACGAAGAGTACGAGCGCGACTGCGGTGAGCACGACGCACAATCCCCACACCGACCAAGCCAGCCGGGCAGCACTCATTCGGACCCTCACTTGCCCCCTCCCCCCTGCTGGCATGGAACGGCTGATTCCCCAATGGACGACACGCTCGCAGTCACCCGTGCAAGAATCGTTACGGTTTCGGTGCGCGGTCCGCCGCGCAGCCGGCGCACGGGCGGGGGTGTCGTGATCGAGGTCAGCCTGTTGGGTCCGCCTCGGGTCGAGCGGGCGGGAACGCTGGTCGCGTTCGACACCCGCAAGGCGGTGGCGCTGCTCGCCCATCTGGCGCTGGCCGACCGGCCGCGCCCGCGGGATGCGCTGGCTGATCTGCTCTGGCCGGACAACGACATCGAGCACGCCCGCGGTGCGCTCCGGCGGACCTTGTCCTCGCTGCGCACCGCGATCGGGCCTGACTCGTTGGAGACCACCCGCGATCACGTGCGCCTGATCAAAAGCGAGGGTCTGTACGTCGATGTCGACGCCTTTCGGTCCCTAGTGGCCGACGGCGACTTGGACACCGCTGTCGGTCTGTTCCGGGGCGAATTCCTGGAGGGGTTCGGGCTGCGGGATGCCCCGGACTTCGAGGATTGGGCACGTAACCAGGCCGACATTCTGCGCCGCGAGTTGACGGGCGCGCTGGCACGACTGGCGGCCGGGTTGGAGGAGGCCGGCGACTATTCGGCCGCGCTTGTGCACGTACGGAGGTGGCTGGCGCTCGACCCGCTGCACGAGCCGGCCCATCGCGCGCTCATCCGGCTGTACGCGCTCACCGGGGATCGGGCCGCGGCGCTGGTCCAGTACCGCCAGTGCGTCCGCACGCTCTCCCGCGAGCTGGGGGTTTCGCCGCTGCCGGAGACCACTGAGCTGTACGAGGCCGTCAACACGGGCACGCTGGTTGCCGCCTCGTCACCGCATGTTGCAGAGCCTGCGGAGGCTTCGGTGGTTATGCCGTTTGTCGGACGGAGCGGCGACCTCCGTGCCGTCCGCGCGGTCTACGACGCGATCGATCACGACGGCCGGCTGGTCGTGGTCGAAGGCGAGGCCGGTATCGGCAAGACCCGCCTGGTCGAGGAGTTGCTCGTCGACCTGCGCAAGAACGGCGCCGCCGCACTGGCCGGCCGGGCGTACGAGGACGAGGCCGCGTTGGCGTACGCGCCACTGGTCGACGCATTGCGGGCCCGGCTCCGCGAGGACGCGCGCTGGGTGGACGCCGTACCGGCCCAGACGATCGCCGAGCTGTCCCGGCTGCTGCCGGAAATCGCTGATGCCCGCCCCGAACCTCAGACCGAAGGACCGGGTGCCGAAGCCAGGTTCCTGGCCGCCCTCTGGGACACCCTCGCGGCGGCGGTGTCCGGGCCGGTCCCCGGCGTGATCCACCTCGACAACGCGCACTGGCTGGACGAGGCGTCCTTGGTCCTCCTCAGGTACGGCCTCCGCCGGCTCGCGGGCCGCCCACTGCTGATCACCCTCACCTGGCGAACTCCCGCCGATCACCCGGTCGGCAGTGTCGTGGCGGAGGTCGCGCGAGGCGGTGGCGCCGTACGGCGGCTCGAGCGGTTGGACGTGGACGCGATAGCCGAGCTGCTCGCCACCGCGCGTCCCTCGATGGACCCCGAGCTGGCGCGCAGGTTGTACGACGAGACGGAGGGCGTGCCGCTACTGGTCGTCGAATACCTCAACGCGCTCACCACCGGTGCCGAGGAGAACTGGCCGGTGCCGACCGGCGTCAACGACCTCCTGCGCGCACGCCTCGACAGGGCCAGCGACACCGGCAGGCAGGTACTGGCCGCCGCGGCAGTCCTCGGGCGGTCGTTCGACGTCGACACGGTCCGTGCGGTCAGCGGGCGCACTGACGAGGAGACCGTCGCCTCGCTGGAGGAGCTGGTACGCCGCGGGCTGGTCCGCGAAGGCGCCCACGACTACGACTTCGTCCACGACCAACTGCGAAGGCTCGTATCCGACGACACCAGCCTCGCCCGGCGCCGGCTGCTGCACGCTCGCGCGGCCCGTGCCGTCCACGGCCCGGCAGCGGTCATCGCACACCACCTCCAACTCGCCGGCCAGGACCAGGAGGCCGCGCAGGCCTACGCTGCCGCCGCCGACCAAGCCCGCAAGGTCTACGCCAACGCTGAGGCCCTCGAACACCTCCACGCTGCGCTGGCGCTCGGGTACGACAATCCGTCCACGCTGCACGCCTCGATCGGAGACCTCGAGACGCTCGCCGGGGACTACGCCGCCGCGGTGCGCAGCTACGAACTGGCGGCCGCCGACGCGACTGCCGCCAACCTGCCCGGTATCGAACACCGGCTCGGGCGCCTGCGTCACCGGCGCGGTGAGTGGGCACTCGCGGAGGCCCATTTCCGCGCCGCCTTGGAAACCCTGCCGGCCGACCAGCCCGCCGAGCACGCCCGTGTCACCGCCGACCTGAGCCTTGCCCACCACGAGGCCGGCGACACGGCAGGCGCGACGGAACTCGCCCGCCAGGCGCTCGCGTTCGCCACCGAGTCCGGCGATCGACGAGCCCTCGGCCAGGCACACAACATGCTCGGCATGCTCGCGACCGCCGACGGCCGCATCGACGACGCCGTCCGGCATCTCAGCACCGGCCACGACCTCGCGGAACAGATCGGCGACCTGCCCGGCCGTGTCGCCGCCCTGAACAACCTCGCCCTCGCCCATCGCGCCCAGGGAGAACTCGAACCCGCGCTCGCCCTGGCCAACACCGCGCTCGCCCTCTGCACCGAGGAAGGCGACCGCCACCGCGAGGCCGCGTTGCACAACAACCTCGCCGACCTGCACCACGCCCTGGGCCACCCCGACGCCACGATGCGACACCTCAAAGCAGCCGTCGCCCTCTTCGCCGAAGTAGGCGACCCCCACGGCACAAAACTCGACCCCACTGACGAACTCCGCCCCGAGGTATGGAAACTCGTCCGCTGGTAAGTCCCCGTCTCGATTCGGTCAGGCGCTGGAGCGGACCATGAGGTCAGCGGTGACGAGCTGACCGGGCTGGTCAGCCTCCCCGTCGATCTCCCGCAGAGCGCGATCGAACAGGCAGCGCGCGATGTCCGGCAGCGGAATGCGAGCGGTCGTCAACGGGGTGTCGAGCATGCTCGCGAACGGGAAGTCGTTGAAGCCGGTGACCGCGACGTCCTGCCCGACCGTGATTCCGCGCCGCTGCAATGCCCGGATCGCCATCACCGCGAACGCGTCGTTGTCCGCCACGAACACGTCCGGCCGGTCCGCGCCGTCCATCGCCGCCGCGACGAACGCCCCGACCGCGTCGAGATCGTCGAAGGACCGCGACACCTGGTGCGAGTCGAATTCCCGCAGGAAACCCTCATGCCGCTGGTGCACCCACGGCAGGCTGCTCTTCGTCCCCAGGTAGACCGCGCGCGACCGCCCGGTCGACCGCAGGTAGGAACCGATCGCGGCCATCGACTGCACGTTGTCCACGTCGACCCAGCACTGCCGCTGCTCAGGACCCGTCCGCCCGAAGGCCACGAACGGGAACCCCTTCGTGCTGAGGAACTCGATTCGCGCGTCCAGCGGCATCGTCTCCAGAACGACGATCGCATCCACCTGCCGTGCCGCGATCAATTGCTCGTACAGGGCGATCTCGGTCTTGCCCTCGGTCGGTGTCGTCACGTGCACGCCGTACCCGCCCACGGCAGCGGCCTTCACCAGGCCGCTGAGCAGGCCGTGCATGAATCCGCCCAGCCCCGGGTTCTGTTCGTTCACCAAGTCGTCGTCCAGATACAGCGGCAGGCCGATCACCTGGCTGCGCCCGGACGACAGCGCGCGGGCCGCATGGTTCGGCGTATATCCGAGCTCGTCGATCGCGGCCTTCACCACGCGCACCGTATGGTCGCTGACCCGGTGCGGTGCGTTGAGCACGTTCGACACCGTCATCGCGGACACGCCGGCCTTCCGGGCCACGTCGGCCACCGTGGTCCGGCGATGGACCAGCGTCTTCTTCCGCTCGGTCGCCATTCAGCCCCCTTCGTCAGGCTCGCACTTCGACAGGCGCGATCCGGGCCACTCCGCCCACCGGTACGTCGATCGCCCACAACCCCTCGGGTGGAGTGACCATGGTCCTTGACAACTCTGTTCCAGAGCAGTCCGACACTAGGAGTTCGACGGGTTCAGCACCCGCTCCGTCGAGCAGGATCATCGGTTCGTTGCCGCCGTTGATCAGCAGGACGACCTCGGCCGAAGCAGCGAGGCGGACGATCGGGTTGGAGTACACCGCGACGATCGTCTCGGTGCGGGAGATCGCAGCGACCTGCGTGTACCGCGCGTCCGGGCGGACCGGTACCAGCTCGCCGTGCAGCAAGGTCTCCGCGTGGTCGTGCAGGAAGCCGAGCCAGAACCGCACCACCCGGTCGTGCTCGGGTGACAACGAGTCGAGCTCGACCGATACCTGCGCCGTACTGAAGAGCGCGCCGATGAACTGCTCCGCGACGGCTTCCGGCGCGGCGGCCGGATGCCACATCAGCATGTCGGAATGGACCGCGCGGTCGCCGGCGAGCAACCTCGCGTCGACCGTGCGAACCCTGTTCTCCACCGGGTCCATCGCACAGTCGCCGGCGCGCAGAAAGGTGCCGAACTTCCACAGTCGTGGGTTCACGTAGTCCTGCCGGAACTCGATCAGCAGATCCGATCGCAGGCGTCGCAGCTCCGCGGTGACCGCGGCCAGGACGAGCTCGACTCCTTCGTCGACCGTCTCGCAGTCGGCGCCGGGTGCGGGTCGGGGGTCGGGCCAGGCCCAGGTGTCGATGAAGTCGATCTTCAGCCCGTCAACGCCCCAGTCGCGCACCGGGCGCACGCAGCACTCGACGATGTGCTCACGCACCTCTGGGTAACGCGGGTCGAGCACCGACGCGCTCAGCCCGTCGACGTAGCCGAGGACGCGGTCCTCGAACCGCTCCCACGCCTTCGAGTTCCGGCCGATCAGCGGAGGCGCGATCCACAGCACGTAGTCCACCCCGATGGCATGCACACGTCGCACGTGCTCCGCCATGTCCGGGAAGGTGCTGCTGGTCGGCTCCCAGTCGCCGCAGTGCGCGTAGCCGCGGGCCGTGTCCTGGGTCTGCCAACCGTCGTCGACGATCACCGCCCGGCAACCGAACTGCGCGCCCGCGGCGGCGTGCCGCTCGACCGACTGGGCGGACACGTGCTGGTGATCGGAGTACCAGGTCGAGTACATCGTTTGCCGGGCGAGCTCTGGCACCGGTGCGATCCGGTCGCCCAGCTCGGCGGCCCAGGCATCGGTGACACCACGCAGGGCGGCCGCGAAGTGCAGCCCGCGCAGGTCGATCCGGAGCGTGAACCGGTAGACCCCGTCGACCGGCTCGACGTCGTCGACGCTGAGCTGCACCAACTGCTCGGCACTCTCCTCGTTCACCCCGACGGCGAAGTCGCAGCCGCGCACGCTCGAGGAGAGTGAGACCGTCAACGGACTGAGGCCGTCGGCACGGACCAGCGAGGCGACCGGGGCGGACCGGACCGACCGGATGTCGCGGTGTGATCCCCAGTCGGTCGGCAGGTTGCGGCGCGATGCCTGGGTCGCTTCCCACAGTGTCACTGCCGCCTCGACCGGCCACGTCCAGCGGATCCGCGCCGGCTCGGCCCGCGGGCTGGCGATGGCGAACTCGATCAGCTGCACTCCGGGCGCCGGCTCGGGCAGCTCCGTCACTGTCACGCCGGCCGAGACTTCGGCGATCCGGGTGGTCCCGCCGTCGGGCGAGCGGACCTCGAAGCCGGCCGGTGGCAGTGCTGACGTCATGCGCTACTCCTGTCTTGGCGCTCCCTGACATTGCTGACTATAGCGGTAAAATTTGATCCGGAGAAGCTATTGACGAATTCCGGTCGGCTGCCTAGTTTTACCGCTATTATCCGAATCTCCGAAAAGGGGCGGCAATGGCCGAGCTGACCGTCACGTCGGACCGCCGATACGTCGAGGATGCTTTCGCCTGGGCGCGTTCGCGAGCGCTGGCGTGGGTCCAGACGAACGCCGAGGCGGGCAACCTGCCGTCGTACTGGGCGGGCTACCCGTCCCGGCCGATGTTCTACTCGCGCGACGTCTGCCACCAGGCCGTCGGCGCGCACCTGCTCGGCCTCGACGCAGAGAACTTCGCGATGCTGCGCCACTTCGCCGGGTCCGCCACCGCGGCGCGGAAGTGGTACCCGCTGTGGGCGTTCCACTTCGACGGCGGCATCGCCGAGCTCGACTACCACGATGACGACCACTTCGTGCGGGAGATCCCCGCCGTGTTCGACCTGACCTGGCGCGCGCTGGAGCAGTACAGCTGGACCGGCGACCGGCGCTGGCTCGACGACCCCGATCTGGCCGCCTACTACCGGCGGTCGGTGGAGGACTTCGTTATCGCTCATGACAGTGACGGGGACGGCATCCCCGAAGCGCCCGGCACGGGCGACATCTTCGTCGGCTCCGCAACCTACAACGAACAGGACGCGGAGCACCCGCTGATCGTCGCCGGCGACGGCATCGCCTTGCAGTACGCCGCCCTGACCGCGCTTGCCGAACTGTCTGGGGACCCGTACCAGGAGCGCGCCGAGCGGATCCAGCAGCAGTTCCTGTCGACCTGGTGGGATGAGTCGCTCGGTCGCTTCGCCCGCGGCCGAACCAGCGACCACGGCCTCGACTTCGGCTGGGGTCTGGAGTCGACCTGGATCGTGCCGATGACCGGACTGAGTGGGCAGGGGCAGCGCAACGAGCTGTTCCTGGACTTCATCGAGCAGCAGCTGGAGCTGTCGCCGCCGAAGAACATCGAGGCGTTCAGTTACCTGCCGGAGGTGTTCTTCCGGCACGGCCGCGACGAGTCGGCCTGGCGCTGGCTGCGGCACCTGATCGACAGCCGCGACGACTACCCGGAGATCTCCTTCACCGTGGTGCACCACCTGGTGGCGGGTCTGCTCGGCCTGCGGCCGGACGCGGCATCGGCGTCCCTGACCATCGATTCCCACCTGCCGGACGACGTCGGCCGGCTGACCGCCGACCACGTCCGGGTCGGCGAGTGGGACCTACGTATCGCCCAAGAAGGACGGCACACGACACACATCACCGTGCACAGCGGACCGGGGCCGCTGACGGTGACCGTCGGACCAGCCGGTTCCTGGACCCTCGCACCCGGCGACTCCGCCCGGGTGACCACTGAGACGAAGGACCTCTCATGAAGTTTCGTAACCGCTTGCTCCCGGTCGGGGCCGGGCTCGCCGCACTCCTTCTCGCCGCCGGCTGCGCGACTGGCAGTCAGCCCGCCGCCAATACCGGCGCCGGCGACAACGGCGACATCAGTTTCTCGTTCTGGGGCACCAACTCCGAGGCGGCCTCGCTGAAGGCCATCGCGGCCGCCTTCGAGCAGGCCAACCCCGGCACCAAGGTCACCACGAACTGGATCCAGTCCGACTACGAGCAGAAGCTCCAGACCTCGATCGCTGCCGGCACGCAGTCCACCGTGATGGAGATCAGCAACACCAGCCTGGCCGGCTTCGCGCCCAGCTTCACCGAGCAGCAGGTCGACGCCGGCAAGTTCGTCCAGCCGAACATCGCCGAGGCGCTCAAGTACGACGGCAAGTACTACGCCATGCCCTTCACCGCCAAGCCGAAGGTGATGGCCATCAACGTGGACGCGTTCAAGGCGGCCGGGCTGCCGCTACCGAGTCCGACGACTCCCCTGACGCTGGAGGAGTTCCGGACCATCGTGGCGAAGCTGTCGCACGGCGAAGGCAAGAAGCGTGTCTTCGGCACCAGCAACCTCTGGTTCAAAGGCTGGCTGACCGCGGCCGGCGGCGGCTTCTACAACGCTGACGCGACGGCCTGTACGTTCGGCGACGCGCGGGGCGTGGCGACCGCGCAGTACATCGTCGACCTGCAGAAGGACCGGTACGCGCCGACCACGCTGGACATCGAGGGTCAGGACCAGGCGCAGTGGTTCGCAGCCGGGCGGCTCGGCACCTTCAGCGACTTCGGGCCGTGGACCGTCGCCGACTTCGCCAAGATCAGCAAGCCGGACTGGACGCTGGTCCCCGTGCCGGGCAAGGGATTCCCGATGGAGGTCGGCGGCCTGGCGATCGCGAAGAACGCGAGCGGCAAGCGACTGGAGACGGCCAAGAAGTTCGTCGAGTTCGCGAGTACGCAGCAGGTGGCTCAGGACTTGCTGATCCAGGGCAACACCGCGCTCGGCGTACCGATCATCGCCGCCTCCACTCCGACGCTGGAGAAGGTGCTGCCGAAGGAGCGCAACCTGGCCGCCTTCACCACCGCGATGAAGACCGGCGTGGTAGCCCCGTCGGTGCCGCGCGAGGCCCAGATCTCCGGCGACGCTGACAAGGGCATCACCAGCTACACGCCGCTGGGCAGCGGCAAGGACGACGTGGCGAAGGTGCTCCCCGGTCTCAATGACAAGTGCACCGCAGCGCTGAAGCAGTGAGGTAGACCGTGAACCCGACCATTGGATGGATCCGCCAGCTCGCGGAATCCTGGGGAGTCCCCGCGGTCCTGGTGCCGCTGGTCCCGTTCCTGGTCCTGCTGGCCGTCCTGTACGCCGTCATCGGACTGGCGGCGTACGGGGCGAAGCGCAACTGGCCGCGGGCCGACAAGACGATCGCGTTCTGGCTGTTCATCTCCCCCTGGCTGATCGGGTTCCTGGTTTTCACCGTTGGCCCGATGATCTCCTCGATCTTCGTCAGCCTGACCTCCTGGGACCTGATCACCCCACCGAAGTTCGTCGGGGTGGCCAACTACACCGAGGCGTTCCAGGATCCGCGGGTCGGGCAGGCGATCAAGGTCACCCTGCTGTACGCGCTGATCAGCGTGCCACTGCAGACCGCGCTCGCGTTCCTGGTGTCGCTGCTGATGAACGTGGACCTGCCGGGCATCAGGTTGTTCCGCACGATCTGGTACCTGCCGAGCCTGGTGTCCGGTGTAGCGCAGATCGTCCTGTTCCTGTGGGTGTTCAACCCGCAGTACGGCCTGGCCAACGACTTGCTCGGCAAGATCGGCATCCAGGGGCCCGGCTGGTTCAGCGACGCGTCCTGGGCGTTGCCGGCGGTGATCCTGATGAGCCTGTGGACCGTCGGCGGTGCGATGGTCATCTATCTGGCCGGCCTGAAGGACGTGCCGACCACCCTGTACGAGGCCGCGGCGCTCGACGGGGCGGGCGTGCTCCGGCTGTTCTGGCATGTGACGCTGCCGCAGCTCAGCCCGATCATCCTGTTCAACGTGCTGACCGGGATCATCGGCGCGCTGCAGATCTTCACCCAGGGCTTCGTCGCCAACGGCGGCCCGAAGGACTCGCTGCTGTTCTTCGTCTACTACCTCTACGACAACGCGTTCCAGAACTTCCGGATGGGCTACGCGTCGGCACTGGCCTGGATCTTGTTCGTCATCATCATGGCGCTCACCGCCGTGACCCTGCGAGGCAGCGCGTTCGCCATCTACTACGAGACCGACATGGGCGGCCGGCCCCGCCGTCTGCGCGTGAGGAAAGGCTGAACCCATGGCAGTGCTGGTCGAGACCGCTCCCCCGCGGCAGGTGACAACGAGCCGCCGCGCCGACCGCCCGTACTGGCGCCGCAACCTGCCGCTCACCCTGATCCTGTACGTCGTCCTCGTGCTCGGGTCGCTCGCCTTCGTCTACCCGTTCCTGTGGATGATCGCGACGTCGCTGCGATCGCTGGCCGGGGTCGGCAGCGCCGGCGCGAGCATCTGGCCGAGCGAGTTCCGCTGGGACAACTACACGCGGGCGATCACCTCGTTCCCGTTCTGGCGCTACGCGCTCAACTCGGTGCTCACCACGCTCATCCCGATCGTCGGCACAGTGCTGTCCTGCGCCCTCGCCGGGTTCGCCTTCGCCCGGCTGCGGGTTCGCTTCTCCGGTGTGGTCTTCGCGGTCGTGCTGGCCACGATGCTGCTGCCCGGCGAGGTGACGATGGTTCCGCAGTTCATGCTGTTCAACAACCTGGGCATGATCGACACGCTCTACCCGCTGATCCTGCCCGCGTTCTTCGGCTCCCCGTTCTACATCTTCCTGTTCCGCCAGTTCTTCGCCCGGATGCCCGTCGAACTGGCCGACGCCGCGGTGGTGGACGGGTGCGGCTGGTTCCGGATGTTCTGGCTGGTCTATCTGCCGCTGGCACGGCCGGCCGTCGTCGCAGTCTCGATCCTGCTGTTCATGGGCTACTGGAACAACTTCCTCGGGCCGGCCATCTACATCAACTCCGACCAGTGGAAGACCCTCCCCCTCGCTCTGGCCGGCTTCCAGTCGGTCAACGGCACCGACACCCCGTTGCTGATGGCAACCTCAGTGCTCATCACGCTTCCGTGCCTGCTGATCTTCTTCCTCGCCCAAAAGCAGATCACCAATGGCATCACGTTCACCGGCGGCCGATGAGCCCGATTCGGTGCGGTGGGAACGGTGTGGTCGCCGCCCGATTGGGTGGCGACCACACCGACCTGGAGAAGGGGCTGCCTGGATCTAGCCCCCGGCCATCCACGGCGTCTAGCACGTCGCCGTCGCAGCCGCCCTCCTCCTGGTCATCGCCCCCGTAGCCTCATGCCGAAGCGGAGGCCGAGCACTCACCAGTGAACACAACAGGCCTTTCTGCGGCCTTTCCGTTCGCTTGCCGGCCCAGGTGGACCGGCCGCCAGTCCGTGAGACGCCCATTTCTACTGGCTTTCCGGATGATTTCCGGGCGCTGAAGGCGCCTATTGCCGGCGGTCGGACCCGGATAGCGTCCCGCCGTGTCGCTCGGCGGCTGCTGACGGGGTCCGCCCATAAACCAAGGAGTTCGCGATGGCATCTGAAAGCAATGGCTTATCCCGGCGCGGTTTGCTGATTGCCGGCGCGGCTGGTCTCGCCGGGGCCGGCGGGCTGATCCTGCCCGGCCGGGCGGCAGCCACCGAGCCAGGCCAACCCGCGGTATCCAGCGAACCCGCCGGACTTCCCGAGCCCGGCGCGATGGTCCCGATGGGCATGATCACGAGGAATTATCTCGGCTCGGCCGGCTGCCATCTTGCCTACGAACCGACCGGCAACACCACGAACTTCACCTTCGAGTCGGGCTTCTACAGCCAACTGGCCGCCTGGAAGGAGTACATCAACAACAACACACCGGACTCCTGGGGCTGGGCCGAGACGATCTATTCCTACGGCGCATACACCGACAAGCCGGGTATGCACGGACAGGGCCGGGCCTTCGACATCGGCAGGATCAAGTACCTCAACAGCGACGGCAGAACGCAGTGGATCAGCATGCGGTACGACGTGTGGCGCAACTACGCGAACGCGGATTGGTGGAAGCGCCGCTACTGGGGCACGGCGGCCGGCCTGATGCGCCGCTTCCGCCACGTCATCACCTACATGGACAACGGGGAACACTGGAACCACATCCACGTCGACAACGCGATCTACGGCGAGCTGGACGACTGCTACTACAGCACCGGATCGTCGTCACAGACGTACATCGTGCAGGCGGCCTGCCGCCAGGTCTGGGGTCTGTCCACCGGCATCGACGGCCAGTGGGGCTCACAGACCGAGTCCCATTCGACCTCCGTGCTGCGCCGAATCGGCCGATCCAGCGGCACCATCACCAACAGCGCCAACTTCGAGGCGTTCTGCACGGCCTCCTTCCGCAAGGCGGTCGGCACGCAGGCGTACTGACCGGCCGATCCTGAGCCGAGCCCCCATCGGTAGCCGATGATGGGGGCTCGACTCGGGAGGTGGCCGTGCGGTTCATGGTGCTGGGGACTGTCCAGGTGATCAGCGATGGACAGGTCAGGCCGATCTCCGAGTTGCGTCGCCGCCTCCTGGCCGTGCTCCTGGTCAACGCGAATCGCCCGGTATCGGTCGAGACTCTGGTCGGCGCGCTCTGGGAAACCGGCGCGCCGCAGCGACCGGCCAACAGTCTTCAGGTCCATGTGCACCGGCTCAGGCAGGTGCTGGATCGGCCAGAGCGGCTGCGAGGTGTCTCGGCTGGTTATCAGCTGGAGGTCGGCCCGGACGAACTGGATGCGTTCGGTTTCGCCGCCCTCCATTCGTCGGCCCGGAACGCCGTGTCGGTGGGCGACCTCGAGCGCGCCGTGGCCGCTTTCCGCGAGGCGCTGGGGTTGTGGCGAGGCGCGCCGTACGGCGATGTCGCCGAGACGCAATTGGTCACCCCGGAGGCCAACCGGCTGGCCGAGACGAGGCTGATCGCCGCCGAGGAGTTGTACGACGCCGAGCTGGCGTTGGGCCGGGCGCGCGAGATCGTCCCCGAGCTGACCGAGCTGGTCGCCGCCTACCCACTGCGCGAGCGGATCATCGGCCAGCTCATGCTCGCGCTGTACCGATCCGGCCGGCAGTCCAGGGCGGAGGTGACCTACCAGGCCGCCCGTCAGCGGCTGGCACGCGACCTCAAGGCCGTGCCCGGCCGGGAGCTGCGTGAGCTCTTCGAGTCGATCCGCGCTGAGGATCCAGGCCTGGACACACCACGGCTCGCCCCTGCCGATGACCCGGGACCGATGCGGCAGCCGGCCCAGCTGCCACCCGCGCCAGGCGCCTTCCTCGGCCGCGAAGCCGAACATGCCGAGCTGGACCGGATCACGGCCACCGACGATTTCGGTGGTCTCGTCGTACTGACAGGCATGGCAGGTGTGGGCAAAACCGGGCTGGCCGTCCATTACGCACACCAGGTCGCGGACCGATTCGGCGATGGTCAGTTGTACCTCGACCTCCGCGGACACTCGCCGGATCCGGCACTGGACCCGCTGGAGGCGCTGGGTCACCTGCTCCGCGGGCTGGGCGCCCACCGCGTTCCGGAGACGGTCACGGACGCCGTCGTTGAGTACAGGTCTCTGGTCGCCGGCCGGAAGATGCTGGTGCTACTGGACAACGCGGGTTCGACCGAACAGGTTCGGCCGTTGCTGTCGGCGGGTTCCGGCTCCCTCACGTTGATCACCAGCCGCAATCGGTTGTCCGGCCTCATCGCCCGGGAAGGCGCACACCGGATCAGCCTCGGCACTCTGGATGCCGCCTCGGCCCGGGATCTCCTGGTCCGCCTCCTCGGCAGGCAGCGGATCGACGCGGAATCGCAGCACATCGCCAACCTGGTCCAGGCCTGTGCGGGCCTGCCGCTGGCGTTGAGAATCGCCGCCGCACAGCTGGCCGACGAGCCCCATCGCCCAGTCGCCGACTACCTCCTCGAACTCCGTGAGCGTGGGCTGTCAGTACTCGCTCTGGAAGACGACAAGCAGTCCGCCGTCGCTGCCGCGTTCGATCTGTCCTACCACCATCTGGAGCCAGGTGTACGGCGCGTGTTCCGGCTGGCCGGCCTCATCCCCGGCCTGGATTTCACCGTGGACGCGGTGGCCGCGTTGAGCGCGTCGACCGTGGCTGACGCGCGGGCCGCCCTCCGGAAGCTGACCGGCGCTCACCTGCTCGACGAGCATGCCGCCGGTCGCTACCGCTTTCACGATCTGCTCCGGAGCTACGCGGCACAGCGTGCCTTCACCGAGGAGACCGAGGATGAGCGGGCCGAGGCGCTCAACCGGCTCAACACCTGGTACTACCGAGGCAGGGAGGCCGCCGCCGACCTTCTCATCGCGTGGCGCCTCGAACCACCCTGTCCCCCGCTGCCCGAGGTACCGCGGGTGCGCTTGGCGTCAAGGGGCGAAGCGATCGCCTGGCTGAAGTCCGAGTTCCAGAACATCTTCGCCGCCATCCGTGACTGTGCGGACAACGGTCCCGCGCACTGGTGCTGGCATCTCGCCCTCGGCGTGGTCACCGACATGGAGCGGCACGGACACGGCGGCGAGGTGCTGTCGATGCTGGACATCGTCGTGGCCACGGCCCGGTCCGCGGGCGACCAGCACGCCATCGCTTTGTCCCTTGGAGAATTGGGCATGATCGGCAGTCTGGCCGGCCGGCCGTTGTCGTCAGAAGAGATCGCCGAGATGCTCACCGCCGCCGAGAACTCCCGCGACGACGCTGTGTCGGGCTTCGGCCTGTACGTCGCCGGCGCCGTCCAGGTGCGGAGTAACGACGCGCCTGCCGCAAAGGACTACCTGACGCGAGCGCTGGAGGCTCAGGAACGCGCCGGTGACACCGCCGGCCAGAGCCTGACTCTGCTCCACCTGGGCAACGCCGCCTTCACCGAAGGAGATCTCCGCAGCGCGGTGGATGCCCTCGAGCGGATGGTCCAGCTCTCCGGCGACCAGTTGCCGAGTCTGACGATTGCCGGCCTGTTGAACATGTGCCACGGGCGGATCGCACTGGGTCGACTGGACGGAATCGGTGACCTGCTGGACCGAGCCCGGCAGTTGGCGGAGCAGCTGCAGGACGACGCGTGGGCATGTGTGCACGCCTATACGCGGGCGACCTGGTACCGCGAAGCCGGCCGCGTCCAAGAAGCCCAGGACCTTCTGCTGGCCGCCGGACGCCGTGCCGATGAGCTCGACCTGCTGCGGCTCCGGATCCACATCCGGAACGAGCTCGGCTACTGCCGGCTGGCCCTCGATGACCAGGTCCAGGCGCGCGCCGAGTTCGAGCAAGCCGCCGAGTGGTCGGACTCCGAGCTGCTCCGGGAGTACCGCACCCATGCGATCCGCGGACTGGCGCTGGCCGACCTGGCCGAGTCGGCCCTGGTCGCCGCCGAATCCCGGGCGCGCGTCGCGCTCGAACTCGCCGCCGGCGCGAACCGCCTGCACGAAGGCGAGGCGCTCGTCGTGCTCGCGCGGGTCCAGCTGGCCCTTGGCCGCCCCGACGCCGCGATCGAGTACGGCGAACAGGCCCTGGCGATCCAACGGGAGACCGGCTACCTCCTCGGCACCGCTCGCGCACACCGTGTCCTGGGCGAGGCCGGATCCGGGCCGGATCACCTCGCCGAGGCACTTCGCCTGTTCAAGGCATTCGGCTCGCCCGAGGCCACCGCCGTACGAGACATCTTGAGCCGAATGAACGGGCAGTATGTGCGGCATGGATGAGCGACTGGAGGGTGGGTTCGACGGCGGAGCCTCACTGGTCGATGGCGTGGTACGGCGCACCGCGGGAGCGTGGACGTCATCGGTCCATGCGCTGCTGGCTCATCTGGAGGCTGCCGGGTTCCCGGGGGCGCCCCGCGCGCTGGGAGTGGATGCCGACAGGCGGGAGATGGTCAGCTTCCTGCCCGGTCAGACGGTGGGGAACGCGCGGCCCTGGCCGTCGTGGACGCATGGTTCGCCTGCGTTGATGGACGTTGCGCGGTGGCTGCGGCGCTATCACGCGGCTGTTGCCGACTTCGTTCCGCCGGCAGACGCGTGCTGGCGCGAAGGGGAGGCGTGGCGCCCGGGCATGATCGTCGCGCACAACGACGCGGCGCCGTACAACGCGGTGGGGAACGCCAACGGCCTGGTCGGATTCGTCGACTGGGACATGGCGGGGCCGGTGCGCCTGGAGCTGGATGTCGCCTGGGTCGCATTTTCCTGGACGCCACTGCACGCCTCCCACGTCGTGGCCGCCGAAGGCTTCACCGACCTCGACTCGCGGATGCCCCGGCTGGCGCTCTTCCTCCGCGAGTACGGCTGGCAAGGCACCACCGGCGACATCCTCGACCTCATCGCCGAACGCCTGACCCTGCAGCTCGCCTTGATGACCCAAGCCGCCGCCGTCGACCCCACCTACCAGCGGATGCTGACCGCCGGTCGCGACCACGACCTGACGGTGGCCCTCAACCAACTAGCCGACCTTCGCTGACCCACGGGAGGCGCACGGCCCAGCCGGATCGTCAGGGTTTGACGGTGATTTTGCTCGCGATCTCGATCAGGCGTTTCGGGGACAGCACCGGCTTGGTGAAGTTCTTGTAGGGGAACCGCACGGTGCTGCTGATCATGATCTGCGTACCGTTAGGGCGGACCAGCCGCACACCGTGAACGACCGCCGACTTGTCGGTGCTGCTCTTGACGAAGGCGTAGGAACCGTCCGGCAACTTCCTGATCGCATCACAGGGGTCGTCCTTCTCGTACTCGGACTCGCAAACCCACGGGGTGCCGAAACCGGCCTTCCGGTCGACCATCTCGACGTGTACGACGACCAGCTCGGCCCCGTCGCGCAGGCGGTGGCCGGCGACGGCACTGTGGTGCGGGGTGAGACCCCTGTTGCTGCCGTACCAGCCGAACTGGCGCACCTGGGCCTGCGGGTACTTCTTCAGCTCGGGGGTCAGCTGCTTCAGCTCGCTGGCCAATCGCTTGGACTGCGGCGATTCGCTCTCCGACGGGAGGTCCCATCCGTCCGGGAGCCCCCACGGGAACTTCGGCGCTTTGGCGACAGGCTCGCCGGGGAGGTCCAACGGAGGGCTGCCCAGAACGACGGGTTCGGACTGCTGCTGTGTGACGGCGTAGGTGCCGGTGGCGGCCGCGATCGGCAATGCCAGGGCGACCACGACCACTGCCGTACGACGTCGGGCTCGGCGGCGACCGCGTGTGAGCTGCAGATCGACGTCGACGTCGACCGGTGGATCCTGGTCGACCAGGTCGGCCAGCAGAGCGCGGACTTCGCGGTCGGTCATAACGCCTCCTCGTAATCGGTGCGAGTGGTCACGCCTGCCGGCAACAGGCCCCGGATGGAGTCGATGGCCCGGACTGTCAGGGACTTCACGGCGCCTGCCGAACATCCGAGGACTTCGGCGGTCTGTTCGATCGACAGGTCGTCGTAGTACCTGAGGACGAGTACTGCGCGCTGCCGTGGCGGCATTCGGTCAAGGAGGCGGCGGAGATCCTCCCGGTGGTCCAGGTCGGTCGTTGCCGGCGCGGACGCTGTCTCCGGCAGCAGGTCGGTCGGGTGTTCGCGCCGAGAGGGATGGCGTTTCTCCTGCAGGAAGACCCGCACGAGGATTCGCCGTACATAGGCATCCGGGTAGGCGGCTGCGCGGACTTTGCGCCAGGAACCGTACAACTTCAGGACGGTCATCGAGACGAGGTCCTCGGCCTTGTGCCAGTCGCCGGACAGCAGATACGCCGTACGCAGCAGCGCCGCTTTCCGGGCGATCACGTAGTCCCTGAGATCGGCCTGCTCACTTGCCTTCATCCGCTCCCCTTCGCTGCTCCTCTGCCTGCATAGATGCCTGGCAGGGCGCAGGAAGTTACGGCAGGACGCGGCAATCCCTAGCTGCAGGCCCCACCGCCCGGCTCGGCGGGCCCACCAAACTAGGCGAGTGCGGCGGCGACCTCGTCGAGGCGCGCCTCGCGGGAGGCCTTGACGAGCACCACGTCGCCGACGGCGAGATGGCCACGCAGCCAGTCGACGGCCGCGGCGTTGTCGGCCAGCGCCACTGCCCGCTCCCCCGCGCCGTCGGCGATGGGCCGGGCGCCCTCGCCGACCGAGACCACCACGTCAGCCCGGGAGGCGGCGTACTCACCGACGGCGCGGTGCTCGGCCTCGCTGTCGTCACCGAGCTCGAGCATCTCGCCGAGGACGGCGATGCGGCGCCCGCCCTCGACCGCCGCCAGGGCGTCCAGGCCGGCGCGGGTCGTTTCGGGATGGGCGTTGTAGGAGTCGTTGAGCAGTGTCGCGCCGACCGCGAGGTCGCGTAACTCCAGGCGCCACTTCGACAGCGAGGCGGTGGCAAGCGCCGCCGCGGCCACGTCGAGGGGTACGCCGGCCGCCAGCCCCACCGCCGCGGCAGCCGAGGCGTTGAGCGCCTGGTGGGCGCCCACGAGCGGCAGCGCGACCGGGACCGAGGCGTCGGCGGTCCGCAACGTGAAGGACGGCCGTCCGAGCCGGTCCAGCGCCAAGTCGAGCACTCGTACGTCGGCGTGCTCCGCCCGGCCGAAGGTGAGCACCGGGCCGTCGGTGAGCGCGCGCATGGCGACCACCCGGGGATCGTCGGCGTTGAGTACGGCGGTGCCGCCAGGCGCCAGCCCCTGTACCAGCTCACCCTTGGCCTTGGCGGTCGCCCCGCGCGAACCGAACTCGCCGAGGTGGGCCTGCCCGACGCTGAGGACGACGGCGATGTCGGGCGGGACCAGGCCGGTGAGTTGGGCGATGTGGCCGATGCGGCGGGCTCCCATCTCGAGGACGAGGAGCCGGGTGGCCGCGTTGGCGCGCAGCATGGTGAGCGGCACGCCGAGCTCGTTGTTGAGCGAGCCGATCGTGGCGATCGTGGGCGCGACGCTCGAAAGCACGGCCGCCAGCAGGTCCTTCGTACTGGTCTTGCCTTGCGAGCCGGTCACCCCAACGACGGTCAGCCCGTCGCGCAGCCGGGCCACAACGTGAGCGGCGAGCGCCTGCAGCGCGGCTTGGGCGTCCTCGACGACGACGGTGGGAAGCGGCGTGGGCCGGGAGCCGAGCACGGCCGCCGCGCCGGCCCGGCCGGCCTGGTCGGCGTAGTCGTGGCCGTCGACGTGCTCACCGGCGAAGGCAACGAAGAGACCGCCGGGCTCGGTCTGCCGGCCATCGAGCACGGCTGGCGCGGTCACCGTCACGGCGTCGTCGCCCTCGACCGTCCCGCCGACAACCGCCGCGATCTCGTCGAGCCTGAGCGGAATCATGCCCAACCGCCCTGGGTGCCGGTATTTGCGCGCTCTCGCCGCCGCTGGGCTCCGATGCGCAGAGCGCGGATCACGAAGACGGCGGCGAGCGCGAGGAGGCAGAAGGTATTGGTCACGCCTCCAGTGAAGGAAATGTGGTGTTGCCAGCAGGTATGCGGTTTTCGATATGCCGACGATATGCTACCGCGGGGTAATATTTCGTCGGCGTATTGAAAACCGCATACACGCTGGCAACACCACGCCGCTTTGACTCGGCGCATGACCTACAGCGAATCAGCACGAATAGCCGACAGCCGCGCGCGGCCGCTGGCGTCGTGGGCCTCCTCGGCGGTTCCCAGAATGGGAATGACGATCTACGGTTGCGGGCCGGACGAGGCGGATCTGTTCCGGGAGCTGGCGCCTCGCTTTGGCGTCATGCCGACCATCACAACGGCGGCGGTCTCCGAGGCCACTATCGAGCTGTCAATTGGCAATCGATGCATCAGCGTTGGCCACAAAAGCCAGATCACCAACCCCACTCTTCTTGCGCTCAGCCAAGCCGGTGTCGCGTACATCTCGACCAGAAGCATCGGATACAACCATCTCGACGTGACGTACGCGGAGCGTGTCGGCATTTCCGTCGGGAACGTCGCCTATTCACCCGACAGCGTGGCCGACTACACCTTGATGCTGATGCTGATGGCGGTGCGGCACGTGAAATCCACTATCAGGCGTGCCGAGGTGCATGACTACAGATTGAGTGATGTCCGCGGGAAAGAATTGCGCGATCTGACCGTGGGAATCGCTGGAACAGGTCGTATCGGCGCAGCGGTCATGGCCAGGCTGCAGGGCTTTGGCTGCCGAATACTTGCCTACGACAACCACCCCAGCACCTCCGCTGAATACGTTCCTCTCGATGAGTTGCTAGCGCAGAGCGACATCGTGACGCTTCACACGCCGCTAACCGCCGACACCCACCATCTCCTGAATCGTGCGCGTATCGAGCGACTGAAGCGCGGCGCCTTCCTGGTCAACACCGGCCGCGGTTCACTTCTCGACACCGAGGCCCTTCTCTCAGCCCTGGAGAGCGGCCGATTGGGCGGTGCGGCGCTGGACGTCCTCGAAGGAGAGGAAGGAGTCTTCTACGCGGACTGCAGAAACAAACCCATCGAAAGCCAATCGTTGCTGCGGTTGCAAAAACTCCCGAATGTGCTTATTACTCCACACACCGCCTACTACACAGACCACGCCCTGCGCGACACTGTCGAAAACTCTATCGCCAATTGTCTGAAATTCGAGAGCAGAAAGCAGCAATGGATATGAAGATCGGAATCTTGTTCGGGGGCTGTTCCGAAGAACATCCCGTCTCGGTCAAATCTGCGCAAGAGGTCGCAAAACACCTCGATACCGAAAAGTACGAACCGTTCTATATCGGGATCACGAAGAGTGGCGCCTGGAAGCTGTGTGACGGCCCAGGCGAAAACTGGGAAGACGGCCGTCCAGCCGTGCTCTCACCGGACAGGAGCGCGCAGGGGTTGCTTGTCCTGCAGCAGGGGCTATACGAGACGATCAGTCTGGACCTGGTGTTGCCCGTCCTGCACGGCAAGCTTGGCGAGGATGGTGCGATACAAGGCCTGCTGGAGCTCTCCGGCATCCCCTACGTGGGCTGCGATGTTCAAAGTTCCGCTCTGTGCATGGACAAATCCCTTGCTTACGTCGTCGCCGCTAGTGCGGGAATCGCAACGCCGAACTTCTGGACCGTCACGGCGAAGGAGGATATCGATCCTGACCGGCTCACTTATCCCGTCTTTGTGAAGCCGGCCCGCTCGGGTTCATCTTTCGGTGTCAGCAAAGTGTCCCGAAAAGAAGAACTGCCGGCCGCGTTGGACACCGCGAGACAGTACGACTCCAAGGTGCTGATCGAAGAGGCTGTGGTCGGCAGCGAGGTCGGCTGCGCCATATTGGGCAACGATGGCGATCTGGTTGCCGGCGAGGTAGATCGAATCGCGTTGACTCACGGCTTCTTCAGAATCCACCAGGAGGAGGAGCCGGAAGTCGGTTCCGAAAACTCGACGCCGATCGTCCCCGCGGACATCCCCGCGGAGACACGCTTGCTTGTTCAGGAAACCGCAAAAGCCATCTACCGTGCCCTGGGATGCAGCGGACTGGCCCGGGTGGACATGTTCCTCAAGGAAGATGGAACGGTTGCCCTCAACGAGGTCAACACCTTGCCTGGCATGACTTCCTACAGCCGCTACCCGCGAATGATGGCAGCCGCAGGTTTGCCGCTCTCCGAGGTGATCGACCGTTTGGTGTCGCTCGCGTTGACGAGGAGTAGACGATGAAGGGTGATTTCGTCTTCGTAGACGAGCTTGCGGCCGAAGTGCGCTGGGACGCCAAGTACGCCACCTGGGACAACTTCACCGGCAAACCGGTGGACGGATATCTGGCAAATCGAATCGTCGGTACGAAGGCCTTGTGCGCGGCCCTGGAAAGGGCGAGCGAAAAGGCCGAATCCGCCGGCTTCGGTTTGCTTCTCTGGGATGCCTATCGCCCGCAACGCGCCGTGGATTGCTTTCTGCGCTGGTCGAGGCAGCCGGAGGACGGGCGGACGAAGCCACGGCACTATCCGAATATCGAGAGAGCCGAGATGATCCACCAAGGATATGTGTCCGCCAAGTCGGGCCACAGCCGGGGCAGCGCCGTTGACTTGACGCTCTATCACCTGACCACTGGTGAACTCGCCCCGATGGGCGGCGATCATGATCTGATGGATTCGATCTCACATCACGGAGCAGCAGGGATCACGCCGACCGAAGCGCAAAACCGTCAGTACCTCTGTTCGATCATGGAGGCCTGCGGCTTTAGGCGGTACGACAGTGAGTGGTGGCACTACGCGCTGAAAGAAGAACCCTACCCGGATACCTATTTCGATTTTCCCATCGCCTAGTCGAGCCGCAGGGCTCCGCTGATCGTCAGCTACCAGCGGCCGGTAGTTGCACCGTGACGCGGAGCCCGCCGCCGGGGCGCGGGGTGAGGGTGAGGGTTCCGTCATGTGCTCGGGTGATGCTCTTGACGATGGCCAGACCGAGGCCGACACCTGCGTGGTCGGTGCGGATCCGTCCAGTGCCGCGCTGAAACGGCTCGACCAGCGTGGAAACCACTTGTGGGGTGAGCTTCTCGCCGGTGTTCTCGACGGTGAGCACCGCGGCTTCCGGGCGGACGCTGGTCGTGACCCACACGGTCCCCTGGTCAGGCAGGTTGTGGACGATCGCGTTGTGCACAAGGTTCGTCGTCAGTTGCTGCAGGAGCGCGTGTGAGCCGATGGTGGGAGTCGGGTCGCCGGAGGTCTCGATGGTGAGACCACGTTTTTCTGCGAGCGGGAGCAGCGTTTCGGTGGCCTCTTCCGCTATCAGGGACAGGTCGACGTGTCCTCGGGTGAAGGATCGTTGGTCGGCGCGGCTGAGCAGGAGCATTGCCTCGGTGAGGTCGATCGCCCGGGTGTTGACGAAGTGGAGGCGTTCGACGAGTTCGCCATTGTCGCGGTCCGGATCATTGCGGGCGACATCGAGCAGCGTCTGCGTGATCGCCAGCGGGGTGCGCAGTTCGTGGGAGGCGTTGGCCGCGAATCTCTGCTGTTCGGCGACGTGGGCTTCGAGCTGCGCGAGCATGGTGTCGAAGGCGTCGGCGAGTTCGCGGAACTCGTCCGTGCGTCCTTCCAGCTGGATCCGGTGCGCGAGAGATCCGTTCGCGGCCATGCGAGTGGCATGGGTGATGCGAGCCAGCGGCGCGAGCATGGCGCCGGCGAGGATCCATCCTGCGACGAGGCCGAACAGCAGCAGGAAGACCAGCATCGCGGCGGCCTTCGGTCCAAAGGCGATCAGAAGGTCCGAGCGGTCGGGAACGCCCGTCCCCGGGAGGCCCGGCGATCCGTCCCGCCGGGTGCGGGGGTCGACGATCACCCAGGGTATGTACCGCAGCAGGAAGAGCCACACGACCGCGAGCAGCAAGACGCCTGTCAGCATGATGCACGCCGCGTAGCTGAGGGTCAGCTTGAGGCGAACGCTCCAACCAGGCGCCCTAGCCACGGTCGGCTCCCTCAGCTCCTGTGTCGATGCGGTAGCCGACGCCGGCCACGGTGGCGATGATCCCGGGTTCTCCGAGCCGTTTGCGCAGTGCCGAGACGGTGATCCGCACGGCGTTCGTGAAGGGGTCGGCGTTCTCGTCCCACGCTCGTTCCAGTAGCTCTTCGGCGCTGACGACACCGCCTTCGGCAGCGACGAGAACCTCGAGCACGGCGAACTGTTTCCGGGTGAGCGCGACGTACCGTCCATCGCGGTAGACCTCGCGGCGGAACGGATCCAGCCGCAGGCCTGCGATCTCCCGCACGGGCGGTCTGTTGTGGCCGCGCCTGCGGTCGAGTGCCCTGAGCCTGAGCACGAGTTCTCGAAGGTCGAAGGGCTTCGTGAGGTAGTCGTCAGCGCCGAGCTCGAACCCGGTGGCTTTGTCGTCGAGCCGATCGGCCGCGGTGAGCATCAGGATCGGCATACCGTTGCCGGAGGCCACGATGCTTTTGGCGATCTCGTCGCCGGAAGGGCCCGGGATATCGCGGTCGAGGACGGCGATGTCGTACGTGTTGATGCTCAGCAGTTCCAGCGCGGTGTCCCCGTCGCCGGCGATGTCGGCCGCGATCGCCTCCAGGCGTAGGCCATCGCGGATGGCCTCGGCCATGTAGGGCTCATCCTCGACAACCAGCACACGCATACTCCCGATGCTACGAGTTGGCGCATATCGTCGGCGTATTCAAAACGCCATACGTGCTGGCAACCTCGCGATGCCTTGACTGACAGCATGAGTCAAACGGCAACAGGAAAAACCTCCCGCAGGACTCCCCGGTCCTACGCCGTCGGCCTGGTCGTCGTCACCGCCGCGGTCATCGGACTCTTCGTCTATCGGTCGGCTTTGACGCCCTCATTCGGCGAAGTCGGCGACCAAAGCGGCCAAGGCGGTACGACCACCGAGGATGGCGGCTCCCTCCCCGACCGCGTCACAGTGTTCGACGACGAGTATCCCGGCGTGGCCAACCTCGACCCCGAGCTGCTCCAGGCCCTGCGCGAGGCGGCGACCGATGCCGTTGACGACGGCGTCGAGTTCTACATCAACAGCGGATGGCGCTCCCCGGCGTACCAGAATCAGCTTCTTCGCGAGGCGATCTCGAAGTACGGCTCGGCAGAGGAAGCTTCCCGATGGGTAGCCACCCCCGACAAGTCTCCGCACGTGTCCGGGCACGCGGTCGACATCGGGCACGCCGATGCCAAGGCGTGGCTGTCCGACCACGGCGCCAAGTACGGACTGTGCCAGATCTACCGCAACGAGCCCTGGCACTACGAGCTACGCCCCCAGGCGACCGGTGATGGTTGCCCTCCGATGTACGCCGACCCCACCCACGATCCAAGGATGCAGCAATGACCGTGTTGACCATGTTGCGGGATTCGACCTAGAGTCAGCGGCCCAACTGCATATCGCGCCGCTCGAATCGGGGCGGGAGAGCTCTCGTCCACCATGGCGAGGCGCCGAAGGAGCAACTCTCCCCAGAATCTCTCAGGCCCAATTACCGCTCCGATGAGGCGAACTCTGGAAAGACAGGACCCTGGTCCTGCGCCCACGGTGCAAGCCGCCCACCGGCGGTGAAGCTCTCAGGTACCGATGACAGAGCGGGGAGGTCACCCAACCGTGGCACCGCAACCTGCGGTGTCTGACAAGGGAGCCTCCCACTGATGACGACATCGCGCGATACGTCCAAGCACACCCGCGACCTGAGCACCCACGACCAGTCGCTGGCCGACTTCGATCCCGAGATCCACGCCGCGATCGAGGCAGAACTCGGACGCCAGCAGGACACTCTCGAGCTCATCGCCAGCGAGAACTTCGCCCCGATCGCGGTGATGCAGGCACAAGGCTCCGTCCTGACCAACAAGTACGCCGAGGGTTACCCCGGTCGCCGCTATTACGGCGGCTGCGAGCACATCGACGTCGTCGAGAAGCTCGCCATCGATCGGGTCAAACAGTTGTTCGGCGCCGGCTTCGCGAACGTCCAACCACATTCCGGCGCCCAGGCGAACGCGGCCGCCATGGTCGCCCTGCTCGATCCCGGCGACACGATCCTCGGCCTCGACCTCGCGCACGGCGGCCACCTCACGCACGGCATGCGCCTCAACTACAGCGGCAAGTTGTACGACGTCGTCGCCTACCACGTCCGCGACACCGACTTCGCCGTCGACATGGCCGAGGTCGAGCGGCTCGCACTCGAGCACCGGCCGAAACTGATCGTGGCCGGATGGTCGGCGTACTCACTGCACCTGGACTTCGCCGAGTTCCGGCGGATCGCCGACCTCGTCGGCGCGTACCTGATGGTCGACATGGCCCACTTCGCCGGCCTCGTCGCCGCGGGCCTGCACCCGAACCCACTCCCGCACGCGGACGTCGTGACAACGACCACGCACAAGACGCTCGGTGGACCTCGCGGCGGTGTGATCCTGACCAATCACGCGGACCTGGCGAAGAAGTTCAACTCAGCGGTCTTCCCAGGTCAGCAAGGCGGACCGCTGGAACATGTGATCGCCGCCAAGGCAGTGGGGTTCAAGCTGGCCGCGACCGAGGAGTTCCGCGACCGGCAGCGCCGTACTCTGGCGGGTGCGCGCACGCTGGCGGCACGACTACTGGCCGACGACGTTCGGGCGGCCGGAATCTCCGTTCTCACCGGAGGCACCCAGGTCCATCTCGTGCTGGTCGACCTGCGGAACTCGCAACTCGACGGGCAGCAGGCCGAGGACCGGCTTCATACGGTCGGCATCACCGTGAACCGCAACGCCGTCCCGTTCGATCCGCGGCCGCCGATGGTCTCCTCGGGACTGCGCATCGGCACCCCCGCACTCGCCACCCGTGGTTTCGGCCCGGCCGAGTTCACCGAGGTCGCGGACATCATCGCGACCGCGCTCATCCATCAGCCGACCGAGCAGCTCACCCTCGAGCTGCGGACCCGAGTATCCAACCTGGCAACGAAATTCCCGCTCTACCCAGCACTCTGACCTGCCCGACGGCGCAGGGTCTATTGGACTTCGAGGTAGTCGACCTCGGCGTAGGCGGCGCCCTTGGTCAGCCGGATGCGGTTGAACCCGGCGTTGAGGCTGATCGAAACGGAGGCCTGCCGCCAGTTGTCCCAGCCGGTCGCGGGATAGCTCACCGACCCCTGATTGTTGCCGTTGACAACGACACCGTGGGTGGCGGTGCCACTCGTGCCGTTGGCATAGCCGACGTGCAGGGTGTAGCTACCCGACCGGGGTGCGTAGACCGTGTTCTCGACCCAGGAATCCCCGAAGTCGATGTACGCCGCGACCGCTCCTTGGGAGGCCCCGGCCGCGCCGGTCCGGACCCGGCAGTTGTTCAGCGTTCCGGATTCGGCCTCATACCGCACCCGGCTCCCGCGGACGACCGGGTAGTCATTGGCCCAGCCGAGATCCGCGACGTACAGGTGTCTGGATCCGTTGACCCAGCCGTGCAGAAACACCTTGTCGGCCGTGAAGTCGGCCCCGCCCGGACCGCAGACCCGGTTGTCGAAGCTGGCCGTCGTCATCAGCGGCCGGTACGCCACCGTCCACGGACCATTCAGCGAGGTCGCCGTCGCGTACGAGGTCAGGTAGTTGCAATCGACGTACCCACCTCCCGAGTAGAACAGCACGAACCTGCTGCCACGCTGGACCAGGTCCGGAGCCTCGATCACGCCGCTGGAGGACAACAGGGCGGTGTTGCCTCCGCTCAGGGCCGTGCCATTGTTGACGGTCCGGGTCAGCCAGAGGGTCGAGTTCACGCCGACCGCGTTGCCATCGTTCTTCCAGAGCAGGTATCGCGTGCCATCGTTGGCGACGAAGGTGTTCGCGTCGATCGCACCGCCGAGGTTCAGCGGGCAGATCATCGGCGCTCCCCCGGCCGGGCTGAACGGCCCGAGCGGCGAGCTCGCGGTCGCGACGCCGACGCACTGGCGCCCGGTCGACCGGTGCCAAGCCGTGTACGTGAGGGTGAAACTGCCGTCAGGGTTGCGATGTACGTCGGGCGCCCAGGTCCGCCCGGCCTGCGCCCAACCGCTCGACGGTCCACCCGGCATCGCGTCGCCGCGGATCGTCCACGGACCGTTCGGCGCGGGGGCGCTCGCGACGGGCACATGACCGCGGCCGTTGTTCGTGGAGTAGGCGTACCAGGTGTTGCCGACCTGGATAACGTCCGGATCGGGGAAATCCTCGGCGATCACGGTCTGCGGGAATACGGCGGCCGTCGTGGCCTGCTCACCTGCCGCGGCCGGCACGACGGGGGCGGCCAGCAGGGCCAGCGCCGTCAGCAGCACCGGAACTCGTCTGCGCATCACAACACTCCTCAGGTGGGGCGGAAACCTGTGGAGCTGAGCTTTACATCGTTTCACCTGCTCTGACGAGACCTCAGCACCACAGGATCTGCCCGCGCTCCGCGCTCCGCAACCTACGGATCTGGCACCGCGACCGGCGCCGGCTTCCGCTGGCCGCACCATGCCACGGCGCCGAGAGGCTGCGGGCTTTCGCCGTTAGAAGACGCCGGGGAGTAGGGCGGCTGTGCGGGCGCGGTAGGCCGTGTAGGGCGGCAGGGTGGTGATCAGGATTTGTTCTTCCTGGCTGGCGCGGTAGACCTGGAGTGCTACCAGCGTGCACCAGACGGCAGCGGCGGGGACGGTGCCTACGGCGATGGCCAGTCCGAGGGAGGACACGATCTCGCCGGTGTAGAGCGGGTGACGAATCCACCGATAGGGGCCGTGTTCAACGACTTCGCGCGCCTGGGCGATGATCGACAGGTTCTTGCCCAGGGTGCGGAGCGACCAGAGCGACCACACCGTGCCGGTGACGAGAAAGACGTCGGCGACCAACTCCCGTGACATGCTGACCGTGCCGTTGGGGAGCATGGGAAAGACGAACGGCGTCAGCGTCCCGGTGACCGCCGCCGTGCGGGCCACGACCGAGGTAGTCGTTGCTTTGGCGGGTCCGCGGCGCAGGTAGGCCCAGATGATCAGGACGTAGAAGGCTCCGACCAGGGCGTTGCTGATCCACCGCAGCACGCCGGCGAATCCCGGTCCGACCGACTGCGTCAGGATGATGGCGTCGGCGGTCAGCATCAGCGTACAAAGCGGCACCATGACCAGACGTCCGGCGTCCATTCGGCGGGAGCTGGTCTCGGTCTTGACGATGGTCATGATTCCTACTTTCCGAACAAGACGTTGACGATGCTGAGCGCGCCCGGCCCGATGATGACGATGAATATCGAGGGGAAGAGACAGAACACCAGCGGGAACAGGATCTTGACCGGCACCTTCTGCGCCTTCTCTTCAGCGCGCTGCTTACGGCGCAGCCGCATTTCCTTCGCCTGTTCACGCAGTACGTCGGCGATCGTGATGCCCAGCTCGCCTGCCTGGATCAGCGCGGACACGAACGAACGCAGCTCGGGCACCGTGGTCCGATCCGTCAGCGCGCGCAGGGCCTGCGAGCGGGACTTCCCGATCTGGATCTCCTGCAGCACCCGGGAGAACTCCAAAGCCAACGGGCCAACTGTGTTGCGGGAGACCTGCGCCAGCGCCGCGTCGAACCCGAGTCCGGCCTCGACGCAGACCGTGAGCATGTCCAGCGCATCGGGCAAGGCCTTCTGGATCTTGTCCTGACGCTTGATGCCGGCGTTGTACAGCAGGAGGTCCGGCAGGAAGAACCCCACGGTCGCGGCCACCGCGCCGCCCACGATGAGCCAGCCGACGGTGCGCATGCCGTACAGAGCTCCGAGTCCACCGAGGACGAACAGACCGACACCTTTCGCGGCCAGGATCCGGTCCGGCGTCCAGCCCGACGGGTTGCCTGCGAGGTCGAGCCGGCGCTGCAGCGTGGTGGTGATTCCCGACGGCGAGAGCCGCAACGCCAAGCCCCGCAACCAACCAGGTAGCGCCGCGAACGGATCGCGCTTTGCCTCAGCCTCGACCGGCGCGTGCTGCGTGTAGTGGCTGTCGATCGTGGCGAGCGCCCTGGCCACGCCAGTATCGACGGGCCGCGCGGAAACACTGACTACTGCCAGCACAACAGCGACAAAGATCGCGGCAACGCCGCTGACCAGGAGCAAGGTAGTCGTCATCGGCGTACCGGCGTGGAAGCCCCGTCCTTCAGGGTGGGGAGGTAGCGCCGGTCCCTCCCTTCAGGAAAGTGTCGGTGGCGGCCGCCACCATTGATGTTGTGTCCAGGTACCGCCTTGTCCCGACCCCCGCGCAGGAGACCGCGTTGCTGGGGCACTGCGGCCACGCCCGGTACGTGTGGAACCTGGGGCTGGAACAACGGCTGATGTGGCGACCGGGACGGCCACCCACCCCCGGATACAGGGTCCAGGCAGCGCAGCTGACCGAGGCCCGCGCGGCGGAACCGTGGCTGGCGGCGGGGTCGCAGACGGTGCAGCAGCAAGCGCTGCGCGACCTTGACCAAGCCTGGCGGAACTTCTTTGGCGGTACCCACTCCCGGCCGACGTGGCGGAAGGAAGGCCAGCACGAGGGGTTCCGGATCGTAGGGCCACAGGCCCAACGAGTTGAGCGGTTGAACCGTAAATGGGGTCGGGTGTGGGTGCCGAAAGCCGGCTGGATCAAGTTCCGCTGGTCGCGGCGGGTGCCCGAAGCCAAGTCGTACCGGATCACCCGTGACCGGATGGGTCGGTGGCACATCGCCTTCGCCGCCATCCCCAAGCCGATCCCCGCCGCACGCGGCACCGTCGAGGCACCAGGACGGAACGTCGCGGCGAAGGCCGGGTTGAACCGGGGCATCCTCGCCCAGGGCTGGGGCCTCCTCATCCAGCGTCTTGAACACAAGGCGACAGGCCGGGTCGAGAAGGTCCACCCGGCTTACACGAGTCAGACGTGCGCGGAGTGCGGGCATTGCGCGTCGGAGAACCGCGAGAACCAAGCGGCCTTCCGATGCGGTGCCTGCGGCCACACCGCAAACGCGGACGTCAACGCAGCACGCAACATCGCGGCCGGACGGGCCGTGACCGCACGCCGAGGCACGAGATCTGTGCCGCTGAAGCGTGAACTTCATCTCGCTACCTCCTCGTAGTGGTTGGAATCCCCGTCGGTAACGGCGGGGAGGACGTCAATTCACGCCTCCACCTTGACCAGCACGCGAATCCAGAACGCGCCGATGATGATCAGAACGCCGCCACCGGCCACCACCATCAGGCCGACCGGGGTGGTGAAAAGCGGACTCATGTACTCCGGTTTGCTCCACGTCAGCCAGGTGCCGAGCACGATCGGCAGGCCGACGATGATGTAGCCGGAGAGTCGGCCTTCGGCGCTGAGGGTACGGATCTGGCGACGGGTCTGAGCCCGTTCACGCATGGTGTCGACCGTGTTCTTCAGTACCTCGGCCAAGTTGCCACCGACCTCGCGCTGAATCCGGGTGGCCATCACGACCCAGTGCAGGTCGCCGCATTCCATCCGGTCCGCGACATGGTCCAGTCCGTCTTCGAGCTGTACGCCGATCCGGGTCTCTGCCAGCGCGCGCGAGAACTCCGCCGCGGCGGGTTGCGTCCCGTCGCGTACGACCGAGTCGATGGCTTGGGCCAGCGAGAACCCGGAGCGAAGCGAGCCGACGATCAGCTGCAGCACGTCCGGGAGTTGTTCGCCGAAGGCCGCGCGACGGCGACTGATGCGGATGCTGAGGTACAGGCGCTGAAGGATCCAGGCGGCGACAAGTCCGATCGGCACACTCAGCAGCGGTGTGACACCGATGAGCATCAACGCGGCCGCCAGTACGGCGCCGCCGCAGAACGCCAGCACCGTCCATTCGGCCGGCTTCCGTCGTACGTCGGCAAGGTCAAGCCGCTTCGCGAGTCCTTGTTCGGCGCCCGTGGTGCGGAGGGCCTGGCCGACGAACCCGACCGCCGTCCGTGCGGCCGCACCCTCGGACTCGCTCGCGACTAATACGTCATGACGGGGTCCGTAGTGACTCATCTGCCGGTCCAACCGGCGCGCGGCGTCTTGGCGAACACCCTGCCACCGCAGCAGGACGACAACGAGCAACACCACGCCGAAGACCGCACCGAGTAAGGCGAAGAACAGCCATGACCAGATCGTCCGGACCGGCACGGCAGCGGCCTCTGTCGGGATCGGCGTAGCTGAGGGCTTCGCCGCTGGGATCGCGGCAAAGGTCACCGTGGTCGTCGCGCTGACCGAACCGATGGTGACGCGCAGGGTGGTACGTCGGCCGGCCAGTGCGTCCGGCACGGTGACATCGACCTTCGCGCGGGCGGTGAAGTTGCGCGCCACGGCAGCGAATGCCGTCGTCAGCTCGTCCGCGCCTTGGGCGGTCAGTGTCCGTCCGCCCGCGGCCGCCGCGATCTGCTGGGCCGCCGACGCGTCGCCGTTCCCGTACCGGAACGCGACCACGTCGGCAGGGATACGCGAGGCCGCGAGTTGGCCGGTGACCGAGGTGAGCGTGGCTGTGCTGGTCGTGTCCACGCCGTCCGACAGCACGACCAATCGGCGTTGCGCGGAAGGGCCGAGCTTGGCGGCATCAAGGGCCGCAACGGCTGCGCGGACTGCGTCGTACAAGGCCGTGGCCCCAGCTGATTGCACGTCAGCCAGTGCGTTGCGAACCCTTGCGCGGTTGGCAGTCGGCGGTACGACGAGCCGGGGCTGGTCGGAGAACGTCAGCAGACCAGCCTGTACGTCGCTCGGCAGCGCGGTGAGGTAGCTCAACGCCGCCTGCCGCGCGGCGGCGATCCCCGAGGCCGCCATCGAGCCGCTGGTGTCGAGCACGATCATCACTCCGCGCGGCGGGGCGGAGGACGTCGTCGTACTGCTGACTGGCGTGACGCTCGCGGGCAACGCGGTGCCGCCGGCGTCGACCCGGACGGTCTTCGAGTCCAGCTTTCCGGAGACATTGGCGGTGGTGAGGACGAAGCTGGCACGCCCCTGGCTGACCTGCACGGAGTCGATCCGGGCCGACGGTTTGCTGTCCGCCTGCGCAGCGGTCGGCAGCGCCACGGCCAGACAGGCGACAGCGGCCGCGAATGCGCGCAGTCCCCCAGTCATCGCGGCACCTCATCCAGGCCGAACATCCGCGGCGACAGGTACACGCCCCGCTCAGCCAACCGGTCCAGGAAGCCCGGGCGCAGACCAGTGGATCGCAGCGTGCCGCGGAACCAGCCGCGCTCGTCGACACCGGCTCGGAAGTCGAACAGGAAAAGGTCTTGCAGGGTGATGACCTCGCCCTCCATCCCAGTGACCTCGGTGATGTGGGTGATCCGGCGGGTGCCGTCCTTGAGCCGGGACTGGTGCACGATCAGGTCGATGGCGGACGCCATCTGCTCGCGGATCGCCCGCTGCGGCAGGTCGATCCCGGCCATCAGCACCATCGTCTCCAGGCGGGCCAGCGAGTCGCGCGGCGCGTTGGAGTGCACCGTCGTGATGGACCCGTCGTGCCCGGTGTTCATCGCCTGCAACATGTCCAGCGCGGCGCCGTCTCGAACCTCACCGATGATGATCCGGTCCGGGCGCATCCGCAACGCGTTGCGGACCAGGTCGCGGACCGCGATCTCGCCGCGCTTCTCCACGTTGGCCGGCCGGGACTCCAACCGCAGCACGTGTTCCTGCCGCAGCTGCAACTCCGCCGCGTCCTCGATGGTGACGATGCGCTCGTCGTCCGGCACGAACGAGGACAGCACGTTCAGCGTGGTCGTCTTGCCGGAGCCGGTGCCGCCGCCGATCAGGACGTTCAGCCGGCCCTTGACGCACGCGTGCAGCAGCTCGGCGACCGGCGCGGTCAGCGTGCCGAACGAGGTCAGGTCCTCGACGCTGAACGGGTCGGCGGCGAACTTCCGGATCGTCAGCAGCGACCCGTCCAGGGCGACCGGCGGTACGACGGCGTTCACCCGGCTACCGTCGGGCAGCCGCGCATCCACCATCGGGCTGGCGTCATCGACCCGGCGGCCGACCCGGGAGACGATTTTGTCGATGGTACGACGCAGGTGCCCCTCGTCCGTGAACGCCGCGTCGACCGCTTCCAGCCGCCCGTCGCGCTCGACGTAGATCTGGTCGTGGCCGTTGACCATGATCTCGGAGACACCGGCGTCGCGCAGGTAGGGCTCGAGCGGGCCATGGCCGAGGATCTCGTCGGCGACCTCTTGCGCGACGCGCGCGCGGTCGGCAGCGGTCATCGGGGTGTCGTCCCGCTGCAGAACCGCCTGCAGGGTTTGGGTAACCCGTGTCTCGAGCTCGCGCTGGTCGAGATGCGCGTCGTACAACTTGGGCCCCAACGTCTCCAGCAGGCCCTGGTGCACGCTGCGCTTCACGCCGGCGAACGGGTCGGCGTTCCGCGCCGTACGGCGGGGCACCCCGACGGTCGCCTGCGGCCTTGGCGCGCGCGACCCCCCTGCCTGCTGCTGAGCCAGCCGCTCGGTCAGGTTCATCCTCGCCTCCTCACACCACGACGCGCGTACACCTTGGTCCGGGCCGGCTCGGCCCCGCCGAGCAGACGTTCGTGGGCGAACCGCGTGATCGCCTGGCTGACCGGATGCCCCGGCGTACCGAACACGATCGGGATCCCCTTGTTGATCGAGATCGGAACGTGGCGGCTGGAGGGAACGTTGCCGTTGATGGGACTCCGCACCACCCGCTCGACGTCACTGCCCGACAGCCCGACCTTCGAGTCGGAGCGGTTCACCACCACGGAGCGGATATCGCGCGAATAGGACAACAGGTCGAGCATGTCCAGCGTGATCCGCAGGTTCTTCATCGCCGGGGTGTCGGGCGTGGTCAGCAGCACCAGGTGGTCGGAGACATCCATCGCCGTGAGCACGTGCTCGCTGAACTGGGCCGGGGTGTCGACGACGACGAAGTCATACATTCCACGCAGTACGGCGAGCAGCTCGCCGACGAGCGCAGCGGGAACCTTCTCGCCGTCGCCAGGTGTGACCGGGGCCAGCAGCATGTCCAGTCCCGGCCGGTACGACGTGAGCAGCGACGCCGCCCCGGTCGTGTCGAGGTGGCCGGCCATCGTCAACGCGTCGCTGATCGTGCGCACCGGCTCGAGCTGAACGCTGATCGCCACGTCGCCGAACGACAGATCAAGGTCGACCACGCAGACCCGGTGGGTCTCGCTCGCCGCCAGTGCCGCGGCCAGGTTGATCGCGATCGTGGTCTTGCCGCAGCCACCCTTGGCGGCGAACACGGTGACCACCTTGCCCTCGTGTTCCGGCTCGGGCTCGTCGGTGTCACGCACATCGACGTGCACCTGCCTCGACAGCGCCAACGAGCGATCACAGGCGGCGGTGAGCGCCTCGGTATCGCCGGCCGTGACCACTTCCCGTACGCCGGCCCGCAGCGCCTCGGTAAGGAGTGCGACGTCGACCTGATCGCGGACCAGGATCACGCCGGCGGCCGGCCGTTCCAGCCGGAGGTGCGCGGCGAACCGCAGCGCCTCTGCGGTGTCAGCCTCCGGTCCGACCACGACTAGGTACTCGGCGGGGTCGTCGCTCAGGGCGCGTAGGGCGGCATCGAGGTCATCGACCGCGCGCACGGTTTCACCGACGATCGAGGTGCCTACGGCCGGCCATGCGGCCGTCTGGCAAAGGATGGTCATCGCACTCCTCCTTACTTCTTCTTCGCCGGTGGTGGGAACTGCGGTACGACGTGGTCGTCGGGGGTGATCTGGGCCGACGGTCCGATCAGCGCCAGGTACGGCAACCCCGTTTGGGTCAAGAGGATCAGCCGCTCGGCGTCGTCCTGGTTCACCGCGACGGTCACCAGCGTCCGGTCGTTCTGCGGGCCTGCGCCACTCTGCGAGAACGTGTTGCCGGTGGCCTTGGCATCCTCCTCGGGCGGGGTCGAGGAGGATGCCGGACCGATCGCGATCACCCGCACCTTGGGTACGACGACGCGGGTGGTGCCGAGGCCCTTGCCGATCTGCTGCTTGTGCTGGCCGGTGCAGTTCGGCTGCGCGCTGACATCACCGTTGCCATTGACAACTACCGTGCCGAACACGGCCACGTCCGAACCGACCCGAACGTTGCCTGCGACGATCTCTGGCGCGCAAAGCGTGAAAGTGACCGCCACCTTGCCGTCCGGAATGACCAGTCCCCCGGCGTCCTTCGCAGCCACCAGCATCGAGTGCAGTAGCAGCTGGCCGGGACTGAGGTCGGCCGAGATGACCAGCTCCTCCTGCTTCGCCGTGATCTCCGTGATCGCCTCGGTCGACACCGAGGAGGCCGGCAGAATCTCCCTACGCAGCGAGGATTTCGCGTCCTTCGCAGTGGTTCCGGACGGGATCGCCTTGTCCGCCACGAGCACGGTCACCGCCTGCTGTCCTGCCACCGCGCGGGCGTCCGCGTGGTTGACATAGACCAGCACGGCGGCCGTTCCGAGCACGGCCAGCGCCACGGCCAGAATGATGGTCACAACTCGACGTTTCATGGCTTTCTCTTTCCTGGCCGTACTATCCGGCGAGCTTGATCGCGGTCGCACCGAAGTAGGTGCCGCCGCCGATGGTGGTGGTCATTGGTACGAGGGCCTGCGTGAAGTGGCCGTAGATGCAGGACGGAGTCGTGTGCCCGTTCGGACAGGACGCGTTGGTGAACGGTGCCGGGATGTCGTCGTGCAGCGGGTTCATGTTGGCGTAGCCGGTGAGGATGAACGCGGCCAAGCCGATCAGGTGATAACTAGCACCACTGCCCGATCCCGTCGTCGTGTCGAAGATCGGGATGTAGATCGGCGTCCCGTTCGCGACGTACGACGTCAGCGCGTCCTGGCAGGCCTTGGAGATGTTCTTGCCGGGGTCGCTGCCCGACGCATACCCGTTCTGGGTGAGGTCGACCTCGGCAGTACAGCCGCCGACGTCGTTCAGCCAGCCGAACTCACCGGGTTGGCTCAGGCCGTCGCAGGTGGGCGCGTTCGGCGCGTCGCGGACGAAGATCCTGACGTCGACGCCGAAGGTCGGCGGAGTGCCACCCGTCGCCTGCGTCCACGCACAAAGGGACAGCGTCATCGCCAGCGACTTCGAGCTTTGGATAGCCGGCCCCCACATCGCGCGGGCGCAGGCGAGAACCGTGCTGCCTTGGTATCCCGCGTTCCCCGCAAGCGCACGAGAGAACACCGGGGGCAACAGTGAGGATCCGCCCGTGGTCCTGGTCGCGGTATGCACGTCGACGTAGTTCGTACCAGCCGGTGGCGCGCTCGGGCAGTCGATCATGGTGCCGGTCGATGCCGGGCAACCGGGCAGGCCGCCGGTGTTGGATTGACCGCACACCAGGCTCACCGCGGAAACGCCGTCCTTGGAGTTGAGATTCGCGTACGGCACGGCGGTTCCCGGCGCACAGGTCGGGCCGATCACGCACGTCTTGGCGACGGCGATCGAGCCGGCGTCAGCGCCGTTCTGCAACTCGGCACGCTCTTGGTACAAGGTGCCGACGTCGATGGTCAGCGCGGCCATACCAAGGAGCACGGCGCTCCCGAACAGCATGCCGACCAGGACGCCGAAGGCACCTCGGTCATCCCGCAGCACTGGCCGGACTAGGTTTCGCATGGCATGACTCCCCGCGCGGACAAGGTGGTCTGGCCGGTCAAGCCGGAACCACCGAAGAGGCTGACGAGATAACCGAGCCCGGGCGTGAACTGGAAGCTGTAGCTGGCGTCGAGAACGCCGTTGCTCCCTGGTCCCGCGCCGGCCGGGCAGGACGACTGGATCGCCACGCCCACCGGGGACAACCCGGTCGCGGCGGCCTGGGTGCGACCGGCCACATTCGGCTGCCCGAGCGCGACCAGCCGGACGCCTTCGCGCGCGGCCTGGGTGAGGGTTTGCTGGGCGTTGAGCATCCGGCCGAAGTCGACGATGCCCAGCACCAGCAACAGCAGCAGGGGAAGCAGGAGCGCGAACTCCACCGCGGCAGCACCACGATCCGCGCTGCCACTTCCTCGTCGCAGGTTCATGACTTCTCCCGGTTGCTGAAAGGTGATTCTTGGCGGCTGGTGTCGAGACCAGCGGCGGCCCGGCCGATTCGGCCGGGCCGCACCACACGATCGAACTGAGTGGATCGGCAGATCGCTCGGATCGATCAGAGGTTGCCAGCGACGTTCTGGAACAGCAGCGCGATGGCCGGGCCGAGGATCACCAGCGCCGGAACCACGATCATGGCGATCAGAGCCACCATCAGGCCGTACTCGACCATCGTTGCGCCGCGCTCGTCGCGACGGGCTTCCTTCAGCAGGGTCTGCAGGTTCTTGAGCATTTGGAACTCCTCCTTCTGCCGGCGGGTGTCGGACCCCACCGAATCGTTCGAGCGGCGAGCTGCCGATCGGTACCGAAACCGTGCGGCATCGGCGTACCGGCAGGACATCGGTCAACCGGTCAGAACGAGGCCACTGATCGGCTGACACGGCCTGTCGATCGGCGGACATCGGACGACAGGGTTGTCGGGCGATCGGACGACACCCGTCGGCCGGTCAGTCACCATCCGGCGCCACTCGGCCAGTTCTGCCGCGGCGTGATTCCGTCACCGGCACGGGCGCGGTTAGCTTGGCCGGCATGGACATCGCGTGGATGGTCGCCGGAGGTGCGATCGGTTTCGTCGCCGGAATGGCTTTGCGCAGCACGGTTTTCCGGCTGTCGGTGGCCTCCGGCGAGCCGGACCGCACCAGCTGTTCGCGGTGCGCGACCCCGCTCGGGGTTCCCTTGCGGATCCGGTGCGCGCGCTGTCATGGCTGGTTCGGTACGCCGCTCGTCCTCGAGTTGGCCACCGCCGCCGTCCTCGCCTTGCTGCTCTGGCGATTCGCCGCTCGCGCGGATGCGGCCGCCTTCGTCTTCATCGGCGCGCTGGGCGTGGCACTGGCGGCCATCGACATCGCTGTCCAGCGGTTACCGGACCGGCTGACCCTGCTCCTGTATCCAGGTCTGATCGTCCTGTTCGGAGTCGCGACTGTGCTGACCGGACAACCAGCGAACCTGCTTCGCGCGCTGCTGGGCGGGCTGGCCCTGGGCGGCGGTTACCTGGTGCTTGCGCTCGCGAGCCGGGGGCAGCTCGGCGGCGGCGACGTCAAGCTCGCCGGCGGACTTGGCATCGCGCTGGGCTGGCTCGGCTGGCCGACCCTCGTCGCCGGGGCGACCTTGGGCTTCGTGCTGATGGGCTTGGTCAGCCTCGGGCTGTTGCTCGCCCGCCGGATCACCCTCCAACACGCGATCAGCTTCGGGCCGTTCATGCTCGGTGGTGCCCTATTGGCCGTTCTGGCCGGCGCGTGACTCGATAACCAAGCACTCAACTGTTTAGAAACAAACTACCCGAGCAGATTCCGTAACGGACCGTAGGGATTCCCCGATCACTGTTACAGCAGGTGACTTCAGTCACTCTCCTGTATTAAGCAAGGTTCACGGGGGACACGCCATGCGGAGCTCGATCAAGGTCGTCATCATCGACGGCCACACCTTGACCAGGTACGGCCTGGTCCGACTGGTCAGCGCTGACGCTGACATCACCATCGTCGGCGAAGGCGGCCTCGCGTCCGAGGCACACGCTCTGGTCGTGTCCAAACACCCGGACGTCGTCGTACTGGATGTCGCACTGCCCGATGCCGACGGGCTGCGCCTGGCCCGTGAACTCCGCGACCGCCACTCCGAGCTCGGCATCGTCGTACTCACGGCCCAGGCGGAGGACGACGTCTTGTTCCGGGCCCTGGAGACCGGCGTTTCCGCGTTCGTCGCCAAGACCGCCCCGACCACCGAAGTCCTCGGCGCCATCCGCCATGCCGCGGTTGCTGCCGCCTCCTTCACTGCGACCGGTCTCGCGCATGCCGTCGCCCGCCGCAGCCAGGTCGCCGCCGGGCAACCCGCCATCAGCCAGGTCACCGCGGGCGACCTCGCCGTCAGCCTGACGCTGAGTCCGCGCGAGCGCGAGGTACTGACCCTGCTCGCCGCCGGCCTCTCCGTCCCCGCGATCGCCGCCACCCTCTTCGTCAGCCTCTCGACGGCCAAGACCTACGTGTCCCGCCTGTACGAAAAGCTCGGCGCGCCGAACCGTGCGAACGCGATGATGACCGCGTTCCGGCTGGGCCTGATCAAGCCGGAGCTCACCGCCTCCGCTTAGTGGTGGCGCGTCTTAGTGGGTGGCGCGTCCTACTCCTCGTGTGGGTTGTCCACGAAGACGCCGCGCAGCGGGATGGTGTCCGCTCGGGCCGGATCCTGGGTGAAGACCGTGCCCTCGGCGATCGACTCCAGCAGCGCCGCCATCGTCACGTACGCCGTCCGGACCAGCATCCCGGAACTCTTCTGCCCGATGTCACCACGCAGCTCGACCAGGACACTGCCGGCACCGCGAATGCCGTACGAGTTGCGCGCGATTCCACGCGGCAGCGTGCCCGGGTACTGGCTGACCTCCGCGAACCCGTAGTGCATGAGGGTGTCGAAGATGACCAGGCACATCTGCCGCGACAGCGCGATCGCCGCGGCCGGCGCGTCCGGGTGGTTCGGCCAGAAGATCGACGCGGTGATCAGGTCACCGTCGGCGCTGCGATAAGAGCCCTGATGGTGGAAGTCGACGACCATCTTCGGCTGGTACCGGATGGCGACCCGCTGCACCGCGGCAGCCTCTGGCACCGGGTTCGCGTCGGGCGCGACTGCCGGATCGTGCCAGCGGTTGACGTCGAAACCGACGCCTGGGGTACAGAAAGCGCCGGAGCAGTCCGGATCGTGGTTCTCTCGCTGGAACCGCTCGGAGCCGTCCGGATTGACCTTGGGGATGACCAGCAGAGTGACCTTGCTGAGAATGCTGTCCCAGCCGGCGCCACCGTTGCCTAGCCGCTGGAGCAGCTGCAGTGCGGCCTCGGTTCCGAGGGGCTCGTTGCCGTGCTGCTGCGTGATGTAGAGGACCTTGGTCGGGCCGGTGCCGACCTTCGCCAGGTACAGGTTCCGCCCTTCGTTCGAGCGGCCGACGGTCTCCAGCGAGACGCGTCCCTTGGAACGCTGCTCGATCTGCCGGAGCGCTTTGACCATCTCGTCGTACGAATGCAGGCGCTGCAGACTGACCTGCTGGGAATCCTGCACCCAAGGGCCATTCGGGACGGTTTGTGGATCAGCGGTCGCGGTCGCCGTGGTGGCCACAGCAAGGCTCATCACCAGCAACGCAAGCATCGATCTGCGCATGGCGGGCACCTCCCAGAAGGGGTTATCTTCTCGACACTAATAACCCCGATGACCCCCTGCAACAGCTCGACGGGTCTCTAGATGCGGTCGGTTGCCGCGAGCTTGGCGGCGGACCTGAGGGCGTCCACGACGTACGCAGGCACACGCAACCCCTGCCTACGCGCCCACAACAGTTCGAGTTCCAGCCGCCCGATCTGCTGGGCGTAGCGGGTCAACCCGCTGCCACCTTCCGCCGTGATGCCGAGATGGTGCATCACCGCGCCGAACTCCGCCCACTGCCTCTTGGTATACGCGCCAACCGGTTCGAACGTATGGCGCCGCAGCGTCCGGACCAGCCACTTCTGCCACGAGCCCAGCTCCGTCCACAACCCCTGTGCGGCGATCTTGTAGTAGGCGAAGTGGCCCGGCTCCTGGCGACGAATCGGCGCGATGATGGTCGTGGCGACAGCGCGCTCGCCGAGGTCCAGCAATCCCCGGTGAAGCTTGTTGTACGCCAGAATGGCCGACTGCTCCGTCGCTACGCCGGTGAGGTAATACAGCATCCGGCTCACGTCTTGTACGGCGCTCCATCGCCCGAGGGAACCGAGCACGCGGAAGCTGAACGCCACCGAGGTGAGGTTCGGGTCCGCCGGCGGCAGACCGGCCAGTGACTGCAACCGATCCAGCAGCAGGCCATGGTGGGTCTCCTGCGGAAGCCACACGTCGGTGTAGAAGTGCCGGTCGACAACAGGTGGATCCGGCAGCAGGAAATTCAGCTCGAGCACGTTCCGCTCGACTTCCAGCTCGACCCTGGACATGTAGGTGAGCACCGGACCGAACCTCTCGGCCAGCAACTCCGGCCGCGCCATCGAATAGTCGGCGCTACCCAGCGGAATCGGCGGATGCTCCTCACCCAACCGGTCCACATGCTCGGCCAACCGCGCCTCAACCGAAAACGGCCGCCGCCGGCGCCCGCGCCCGCCACGCCGGACAGCAATCATGACCAGACCACCCCGCTCACGCGGATCCGCACCTGACTACCGCTGCCATAACCAGCCATCACTCCCCCCACCCACCGGCCTCCTAACATCGTAGGCCGCTCAAACAAGCCCCCGCCTCCGATTTCCGCCAGACCTTCCGGCGGTCCTCAGTGCTGCCGCGCGTAGGGTCTGGGCGTCGGTCGTTCGGCCGCGTGGGCTTGTAGGGGTGGGAATGTTCGCACTGGCTGTTGTGGTCACGGTGCTGTTGTTGCTCGAGGTCGTGCCGTCCGCGGCGACACAGCTCCCCCGCCTCGGTGTCGCCCTGGCCCGTCTGGACGAGCTGACCCGCCTCGGCGTCCTGCAGGGCCGCAACCTCTGGGTCGTCACCCTGCTGGGCAGCCTGCACACGGTCGGCGCCGTCGCCGTCATCATCGGCCTCTGGACCCCACTGGTCGGCGTCATCGGCGCCGCCATCGAGACGCTCATCTTCGGCTGGACCCTCGACCGGCAACTCCGCGCAGGCGACCGCGGCCGCGCCCTCCTCGCCTACTCCATCTTCACCACCTCAGCACTCGCAGTCCTAGCAGTCGATCTCCTACGAGTCGGCTGACAGCATCGCGACGCAGAGATTCACCGGGTGGGCGACTCGGTCCGATAGGTCTCGGCGCGATCCAGTTCCGCGCGGATCCTCTGCTCCTCGCCGCTGCCCGTAGTCGGTAGCCGCAGCAGCGGCAGGCCGTACGTCTGGAAGATCGCGTTCTTGAGGGCGTCGCGTTCGAGCTGGGCCGGATTGTTCTCGTGGTACGCGAACCCGTCCACCTCTATAGCGAGCAGCGGGCGGTTGCTCACCCGGTTGTAGACGACAAAGTCGACGGATGCCCGATTACCGACATAGGTCGCCTGCCGAGATGTCAGTCGCTCGACATCGGCCAGCAGGTTCCGCACCAGCACCTGGGAGCTCACGGTCAGGTGCTGGTACTGCTCCTCGGCCAGGATGTCGTGCAGCACAGTCCAGGCGATGTCCTCCGACCGGTACTTCAGCTCGTTCCGCAACCGCGCGGCCAGCGGTTTCAGCCGCTCGGAGTACTCGCGATAGAGCAGATCGAACATCGACACGACCTGGCTATCGAGCACGCCGCCATCGACGTCGTGGTAGCCGATGTAGTCAATGAGGTCACGGATGTACCGGCTCTTGGAGAGCTTGTCGTGGTTCGTCACCAGGATGAACTTCTTGACCGCACGCGACACCGCCACGTTGATCAACTGTGGGTCGTCGACGAACTTGAGTCCGGTCTGCCCAGGCCAGGTCTCGTCCAGAACGGTGGTCATGATCACGACGTCCTTCTGCCGCCCTTGGTACTTGTGGACGGTGTTCGCATCGATCTTGTCGATCTCGGTAATGAAGGCCTGGCTGACGTGATCGGCCTGCCGCCGGTACGGCGTGGTGATGCCGATGTCCGAGCGAGGGATAGCCGCGCAGTTCTGCGGGATGACCTCGTTGACGATGACATCCACCTCGCGCTGGTTCGATCGGCCACCGCTTTGATGCCGGCGCATGTGGTTGCCCTCGGCGGTGCGCCACACGATCATCGGCTGCTCGCCTTCGCTCCGGGTGAAGGGGACGAGCCGGCCGTCGTAGAAGGACTTGTTGCAGAAGCCGATGATCGCCGGGTCGCAACGGTAGTGCTCACGCAACAAGGTGCTCGGGAGGTCCTGCTGGTACAGGGCATTCAGCGACGAAAGGATGCTGTGCGCCTCATAATCGTACGCAGGCTGCGGCGCGATGGCGTCGCGCGCGGCGTCGCCATCCGCGATGTGTGGCAACTGCTTGAGATCCCCCACCACGACGAGGTTCCGGCAAGAGGCCAGCGCCGCTCCCGCGGCCAGCAGGCTGACCTGCGACGCCTCGTCGATGATGAGGTAGTCGAGAAGCTGCCCTGACGGAAGGTTTCGGCGCAGTGAGTGGCAGGTACTCAGCAGCACCGGATAGTCAGCGGCGAAGCGCGTGAAATTCTGTCGGTAATCACGGGCGGTGAAGATCCTGGATTCAAGGCCCTGGTAGCGGACGCCGAGTGCGGCGTACAGGGCCTGGACCGATAGCCGGCTGTGCTCGTCGAGGAGCCCGGCGAAATCGGCTCTGCTCAGCTCGTCATCCAGCTGCGCAAGCCGTGAAGTCAGTTCGGCGATCCGCTGGTCGTAGAACGCCCGTTGCAGGCTAAGCACCACGGCCGTCTCGCTGGGGTCGAGTCCACGCAGCGATCCGTACTTGAAATACGTCCTGATCCGTCGGACGAGACCGCGACGCCGGCCCGCTTCCAGCTCCGACTCGGCGAGGTAGTCGAGAATGCGGTCGGACGAGCGGCGGAGCAACGGTAGGCGGTCGAGCTGCGACAGGTCACCCGGCGCGACGTGCTTCTCGAAGTGCCGAAGCTCCAAGCTGTAGGCATCGACCTCCTGGCGCAGTCGCGCGCGATCCCGCTCTGCCTCTTGCAGTCCGCGGAGGCGCCTGTCCAGCTCGACCAGTCTCTCGGCGGGAGGCTCGGGCGGAGTCTGGTTCACGAACTCCTTGAGCTCCGCGTTCCGGTGCGGCTGACGAGCGAAGAAGTCGTTGACCATGTCCACGTTGCCGAGCCGAGCAACCACGTGCCCGAATCCAAGGGCCTCGAGCTTGTCCCGAACGTTGTCGACAGCCGAGTTACCGAACGAGACCACCCCGACGGTCGCCGAACCGGTCGTGATGATGTTGGCGATCAGATTCAGGATGGTCTCGGTCTTGCCGGTGCCCGGCGGACCCTCGATGACGGAGATCGAGTGGGTGAGGGCGTTCTCGACCGCTTGCCGTTGGCTCAGATTGCAGCGAAAGGGATAGATCGGGGCCGTGCCGAGTTCCCTTGCCTCGATCGGTGAGCCCTCCAGGTACCGCCCCAAAGCGCTCTCGGGGTGAACGAAGTCCAGCGAGTCGTACACCGACCGGAGCGAGTCGCCAGTCGGCAGGCGGGACACGATGTCGCGCCAGTAGCCCAGAATGTCCGCGGCCGCCGGATTGTTTGCGACATTCGAAATAATCCGTACCTGCGATGCCGGTCGCATGCTGTGCGCCTCGCCCCGTTCCGTCGTCGTATAGAAGACGCGTGACCAGGACCCATCGTCGCCAGGAAAGGTGCAGACCTCCGTCGCGTTCTCCCAGATGACACCGTCAACCTCGATCTGTTGCCCCTGGCCGAGAGTGACATGTTCGGGCTGTCCGAGGATCCGCACTCGCTCCGGACCGTACGGGTACGGCCTGGAGCTGCTGGTGAAGACGATCTCGATCCTTCCGTCCGCCCGCTGTGCGTAGCTGACGACCTCCAGCGTCTTGTCGTCGAAGCGCCCTGTCCTGGCATTGCGAACCAGGATGGCCTCACGTCGCGGATTGCGCATGCCTCCCCCAGGACGTCGACATCAGCGCTGCTCGTGCGCTGACGACTACTCACTGTAGTGACATGCTGTTCGCGGACGCGGTGGTTCCGCGTGTCGCTAACGAAGAGCCGACTGGTGGTTAGGAGTCGTCTTCTACTTTGAAGACGCGGTCTAGGCCGGTGCGGCGGAGGAGGTCGGCGGCTTTGCGGTCGGCGTGGCGGATGACGACGCCGCCGCCGCGTTGGCGGCAGACGCGGTGGGTGTCGAGGAGGGCGGCCAGCAGGGTCGACTCGATTTGTTCTACGTCGGAGATGTCGATCACGACCAGGCAGACGCCGTCCATCACCAGGTCTCGGAGGCGCCAGCGCAACGCCGATAGGCCGTCCGCGAGGAGTTCGTCGGACAGGGTCACGATCGCCTTTTGCGGCAACGGGCTGTGGGCGGTGTGGGTCATGACGGGTGCCTCCGACCTCGTGTAGCTGGCCTCCAGCCTCCGCGCCGGACTTTGAGTTCGTTCGAACCGGTTCTTTACGATCAGATGACGAGATCGGCATCAACCGACACGTTCGAGGCTGGTTTGCGACGATGGGCGGATGCCACTCCAAGTTCTTGTCGTAGAGGACGATGACAGGATCCGGGCGGTCCTCCGGCTCGCGCTGGAGGATGAGGGCTACGAGGTCAGCGAAGCGCCCGACAGCGAGACGGCGCTGGCACACGTGCACCAGGCGATGCCCGACCTGATGATCGTCGACCTGATGCTGGGCGAGATCGACGGCTACACCTGCATCCGTGAGGTCCGGCGCCTCAGCGACATCCCGATCGTCGTGGTGAGCGCCAGGTCGGACACCCACGACATCGTCGCCGGTCTGGAAGCAGGCGCCGACGACTATGTCACCAAACCCTTCCAGATCAAGGAGATCACCGCCCGGCTTCGGGCACTACGGCGCCGGCTCCGTACGGGTACCGAGGCGGCCGAGCCGGACGTCGTACTCGACGGCGATCCCCGGCGCAGCCTGGTTCTGTCCCGATCCAGAGGGGCCGTACGACTTGACGGCACCGACGTACACCTGACCGTCACCGAGTTCCGCCTGCTGTCCGAACTCGCGCAGGTGCCTGGCCGGGTGCTCAGCCGCCAGGCGCTCCTGGCCTCGGTGTGGGAGCACGGGTTCTACGGCGACGAGCGAATCGTCGATGTGCACATTCGCCGCCTGCGTACCAAGGTGGAACGCGATCCCTCCCAGCCACGCTTGATCGTGACCGTCCGCGGCCTTGGCTACCGGGTCGATCCACAGTGAGCTTCGTGGCCGGCCCGCTGGGGCTGCGACACCGGCTGATCCTCGCCATCGCGGCGGTTGCCCTGCTGGTGCCGGCGATCTTCGCGATCAGCACCTACGAGCTGTCACGGAACTACCTCCTCTCCCAGCGCGAGCGCACCGTCCAGCATCAGACTTTCGCCGATGCGGACTTCGTAAGGCGCAGGCTGGAGACGGCCGACGCGGACATCTCGGCCGTACTGACAGCGGCCGGAACGCCTGCTGACACCACGGTTGTGCTCAGGTGGCAAGACCGGTGGTACGCCTCTTCGCTCGACCACGGCCGCGAGACGGTACCCGAAGCGCTGCGTACAAGGATCTCGTCAGGAGGAGCGGCCTCGCAACGCATCCAGACGGCCGCCGGACCGGTCCTCGCCGTTGGGGTGCAGATTCCGTCGGCCGATGCGGAGTTCTACGAGCTGGCGCCGCTGACCGAGCTCGAAGGAATCCTGAACGTGCTGAGCATCGTGCTCATCGGCGGAGCGCTGCTCGCGGCCGCGGCCGGCGCGGGCCTCGGCGCCTGGGCGAGCCGCGCCGTCGTCGTACCCCTGAACCGGGTCGCCGGTACGGCGGCCGCGATCGCCGCCGGGCGCCTGGACAGCCGGCTGCCCGATACCCGCGACCCTGAACTCGCCACCATCGTCGGTTCGTTCAACAGCATGGTCGACACCTTGCAGCAACGCATCAACCGCGACGCCCGGCTCGCGGCGGACGTCAGTCACGAACTGCGCTCGCCCCTGACCACCTTGGTCGCCAGCGTGGACCTGCTCAACGCCCGGCGGTCGGAGTTGCCGCCACGCTCGCGCCAGGCCCTCGATCTGGTCACCGCGGACCTCGACCGATTCCGGCGGTTACTCGACGACCTCCTGGAGCTGGCGCGCTCCGACGCCGGTCTCGACAACGACACCGAAGAACCGATCGAGGTCGACCTGCTGATCTCGCATGTCCTGGCCGAGGTGGGCCACGGACCCGAACTCCTGACCTCCGGCGGACCCATCCGCGTGCGCGGGGACAAAGCGCGGCTCGGCAGGCTGTTCCGGAACCTCTTCGAGAACGCCGACCGGCACGGCGGCGGCCTGATCTCCGTCACCGCCTCCCGAACCGATGGCGATGTCGTCATCTTGGTCGACGACCAGGGCCGCGGTGTCCCGCCACCCGAACGCGAGCGCATCTTCGACCGCTTCGCCACCGGCCGAACCGGACGCGGATCGTCCTCGGGAACCGGCCTGGGCCTCGCCCTCGTGGCCGAGACGGCCGCCGCCCATCAGGGAGCCGTCTGGTGTACGGAAACGCCAGGCGGCGGAGCGCGTTTCGTCGTACGACTCCCAGCGGAGCCCGCATGAGGCCGGGCACCTCGCTTCTGGCCGCTGTCGGCGCGCTGCTGATCGCGGCGACCGGCTGCGGCGTCGCCGGCCAGAATGAACCCGTCGGGATCGACCCCACCGCCATCCCGAGCCAGTTGCGCAGCGGAGCCACGGAAACACCAGCACCCCCGAGTACGTCGGACCCGGCCACCTCCGCCGTGACGGTGTACTTCGTGCGCGACGATCGTCTCGTCGGCCTCCGTCGCGAAGCACCGCGGACACCGCCAGCCGCCCGGATCGAGTCCGTCCTGCAGTCGCTCACCGCGGGACCCACTGATCTCGAGCAAGGTCGGGCAATCGCCTCGGCGCTACCGCCGGACCTGCAATTGACGGTCATCGCCCACCAAGGACAACTGGTGGACCTGGAGCTGTCAGGCGACACAGACGGCCGATCCCCAACAGAGAACGTGCTCGCGGTCGGCCAGATCGTCCTCTCGATCACCGCCCTCCCCACGGTCGACGAGGTTCGCCTGATCCGCGACGGCGCACCCGTCGAAGCACTTCTCGCAGACGGCGCACTCACCACCAACCCACTGAAAGCCTCCGACTACGCCTCCCTCACCTCGCCCTAAACCGTTGGCTCCTGGGCGATTTCGAAGAAGGCGAAGTCGGCGGGCATTCGGCCGGCGTAGGAGTCGACGGCGGCGAGGCCGGTGAAGGCCCCGGTGAATCGCAAGGCACTGCCGTAGTCGTCGGAGAGGACGGACGCGTCGTGCAGTGGACCGACGTCGTGCCACTTCTCGCCGTCGAAGGACACCGCGAACTGGAGACTCGCGTGGTCGAGTGTTCCGCGCAACCGCAGCGGTGCGTTCACCTCGATCTCGGTCACGTGTTCGGTGTAGCGGCCGTCGTCAGAGCTCGCGAGTACGACGCGAGGGCCTGCCTCGGAGCCAGTGACGCCGATGAAGAAGTGCGTGGTGGTGTCGTACCAGAAGAGCAGCCCTGCTTGCTGCCCGGGGAATACCGGCGTGCAGTCGATCAAGGTCGTCACCGCGACCCGGGTGCTCGTCAGCCGTTGTGCCACCAGGCTCAACGAGAACCGCGACCGCAGACTCTGGCGTCCTCGCAGCCGCAGCCAGCCCGGGCGTTCGGTCAAGCTCAACCAGTTCGCGGTCATCGGCTGCCGAAGTGAACTCCACTCGACGGACAGCGATCCCTCCACGAACTCATCCCGCTCCACAAGTGGAACCAAGTCGTCGCTGACTGGACCAGTGGGCAGTTCCACCAACGTGTCAGGCCAGTGGGTGCCGTTGGCGAGGCGGAGCCAGCCGTCGGACGTCCAGTGGACTCGTTGCAGGCAGGTCTCGCGGCCAAGCATCGAACGGCGTTCGCCGCGGGCCAGGACTGGGCGGCTCGCGAGGTGGACCAGGTACCACTCGCCGGTCGGCGTCTGCACGACCTCACCGTGGCCCGCCTTCTGCAAGGTCAGCCCTGGGTTGTCGCGCGAGGTCAGCAGAGAGCCGTCCGGATCCAGCACGTACGGACCGTCGATGGTGCGCGATCGCGCCATCAGGATGCCGTGGTTCCAGCCGGTACCGCCCTCGGCCAGCATCAGGTAGTACCAGCCGTCGCGGCGGTATAGGTTCGGCCCCTCGACCAACTCGTCGTGGGTGAGGATCCGCCGCTGCTCCCCCACTAGGCAGCCACGCTCGAGGTCGAGCTCCTGCAGCACGATTCCGGCGAACGGCGCGCGATCCGGACGGGCGTCCCAGCTCATGTTCACCAGCCAGCTTCGCCCGTCGTCGTCATGGAAGATCGACGGATCGAAACCGCCACCACCGAGGTTCACCGGCGCTGACCACGGCCCGGTGATCGACGTCGCGCTCACCAGGAAGATGTCCAGATCCTTGAACGGACCGGCCGTCGTATAAACCACGGCGTACACGAGCCAGAACCGTCCGTCGTGATGACTGAGCGACGGCGCCCACACCCCACCGGAGTCCGGTACGCCGCGCAGCGGCAGCATCGCCTCACCAGTTAGGGCATGCCCGATCGGCCGCCACTCGCGCAGGTCGCGGGAATGATGCAGCCGGATACCCGGATACCACTCGAACGTGCTGTTCGCCAGGTAGTAGTCGTCCCCGACCCGCAGGATCGACGGATCCGGATGAAACCCCGGCAGGATCGGGTTCCGGACGGTTGCGTTGGTCATCTCACCCTAAGTTTCGTTCGAGGCTCGACCAGAGATACTGATGGCGAGCGGAGGTGGCATAGATGGTCGAGACGGTTCGGTCCGGGCCGACGATGGCGGTCGTCGCGCGGATGGCCGGGGTCTCGGTCCCGACGGTGAGCAAGGTGGTGAACGGACGTGGCGGAGTCGCCGCCGCAACCCGGGACCGGGTCACCGAGGCGCTCCGGCAGGTGGGCTACCTGCGCGCTCCCAGTACGCCGGCCGATCCGCGTGGCTCCGGACGGCTCGTGGACGTCGTCCTGCACGGCCTGCGCAGCACGTACGCGGCCAGCGTGCTCGGTGGCATCGAAGCCGCAGCTCGCGAAACCGGTCTCGACATCGTCGTCGCCGCCTCCGAGGCCGAGCTGCGCCGACGCGAGTCCCCCAGCGGCGGTTGGCTCGACCACTTGATCGACCGTGGCACCGGCGGTGTGCTGCTCGTGCTCGTCGAAACGACGGCCGCGCAGCACGAGTGGCTCACCCACTTCGGCATCCCATGCGTCATCGTCGACCCGATCACCAGCCCGCCGGACGGCGTACCGACTGTTGCCGCGAGCAACGAGAAAGGCGCGTACGCCGCGACCCGGCACCTGCTCGAGCTGGGTCATCGACGGATCGCGCACATCGGCGGCAGTCCGCCCAAGCTCTGTGCCCGGGCACGGCTCGCCGGGTACCGATCCGCGTTGGCCGACGCCGGTATCGACGTACAGCCGGAGTATGTGCTCGACGGCAACTTCCACGAGGATGAAGCGCGGACTGCGATGGAGAAGCTGCTGTCGCTGGCAGAACCGCCCACAGCGGTGTTCGCCGCCTCCGATCTGATGGCGGTCGGGGCAGGCCAGGCGATCCGCGCCCATGGCCTGCAGGTCGGCAAGGACCTCAGCGTCGTCGGCTTCGACGACGTCACCGAGGCGCGGGTGACTGTCCCGGCACTCACCACCGTCCGGCAACCGTTGATCGAGATGGGCCGGACCGGCTTGGAGCTGCTCGCTCGCCGGATGCGCGGCGAGGAGGTCACCGGGCACCTCGAGCTGCCCACCGAGCTCGTCATCCGCGAGTCCACCGCGCCACCGCCGCGGTGAACCCCGCCTTCGCGCAACCTTCTCCGGTCGACACACGCCACCAGGAAACTCCTCCACTCAGGGAACCGGCCCACGTAGCGGGATAACGTTTGCCTGGCCGGGAAGCTAAGGCGCCGAACTCGACCCCGTCAAGGCGTCGAAGAGCACGGAAAGTTTCGGTCGGGGCGTCCGGCAACAGTCCGATTCCAGGGTCTTGTCAACGCCGTTTCCCCCTTGTACGTTGCGGGAAAGCGTTTGCCTATCAACCCCTTGGAGGAGGCCATCGTGGGCCCCAGCCTGAGCACCACTGCACCCGGGAAAGAGCCCGAGGTACGTGCTCCCCGACCTGTCTCCGCCACCGAACCGGACCATGCGCCCGGGCAGCGGACGCGGAAGACCCGCAACCGGGCCGGGCATCGTCCACAGCTTGCCCTGCTGATCCTGGCGGTGCCCGCGGTCGCCTTCTTCGTCGTGTTCAGCTACGCCCCGATGGCCGGCCTGGTGGTGGCCTTCAAGGACTTCGACGTCAACCTCGGCATCTTCGGCAGTCCGTGGTCGGGGCTCGACAACTTCCGGTACTTCTTCAGCTCCGGTGACGCGCCACGAATCCTCGTCAACACGCTGTTCCTCAACCTGCTGTTCCTCGCCGCGACGATGCTGGCCGGCATCAGCCTGGCCGTGATGCTGAACGAGGTCCGGCACAAGCTCTTCAAGCGATCCGTCCAGTCGGTGATCTTCTTCCCGTACTTCGTCTCGCCGATCGTGATCAGCATCATCCTGCAGGTCCTCCTCGCCGGCGTCGGCGGCTCCGGCGGTGCGGCGAACGACCTGCTCAAGGTGTTCAGCCTGCCGGAGGTCAGCTGGTACACCGAGCCCGGTCCGTGGCCGTGGATCCTCACGGTGGTGAAGGTCTGGCAGCTCGGCGGCTATCTCAGCATCATCTTCCTGGCCGCGATCACCGCCATTCCCGAGGAGGTGTACGAGGCCGGCATGATGGACGGCGCATCCCGCGCCCAGATGGCGCTGCGGATCACCGTCCCGTTGCTCCGCCCCACCGCGGCCGTCCTGCTGGTGCTCGGCATCGGCCGGATCTTCTACGGCGACTTCGGCACCATCTACGCGATCGTCGGCGACAACGGCACCTTGTTCCCGACCACCGACGTGATCGACACCTACGTCTTCCGATCGCTGCGCCAACTCGGCGACTTCGGCACCACCGCCGCCATCGGCCTGTTCCAGTCCGTCGTCGGGTTCGTTCTGGTCGTCGCCGCCGTGATGGTGCAACGCCGCTACGCGAAGGATTCCAGCATCTTATGAGCAGCACCTCAGTACGACGGCGTTCCGTCGACCCGTTCACCGTGATCAGCGTGATCGGCGTGGCCGCGTTCGCGATCGTTTGCCTGGTTCCGTTCTGGATGATCATCGCGGGCTCGTTCACCGACGAGTCGAAGCTCTCGGTCAGCGGCTACAGCCTGTTCCCCAAGCCGTTCTCACTCGACGCCTACCAGACCATCTTCACCGGGCCGGCGGTGCTCAGCGCCTACCGCACCAGCGCGTTCATCACCATCGTCGGTACGGCGCTCTCGCTCGCGGCGACGTCCGGGATCGCGTGGGTGATCGCCCGGCGGCTGCCGTACCTCAGCAAGCCGCTGGCGATCTTCACGTACATCCCGATGCTGTTCACCGGCGGACTCGTCCCGCTCTACCTACTCGTGACGCAGTACCTGAAACTCCAGAACAGCTTGTACGCGGTCATCCTGCCGATGGTCGTCGCGCCGTTCCTGGTGTTCATCCAGGTCAGCTTCTTCCGCCAGCTCCCCGAGGAGATCCTCGAGTCGGCCCGGGTCGATGGCGCGAGCGAGCTGCGCATCTTCTTCCAGATCGCGCTGCCGTTGTCGAAGCCGATCCTCGCGGTGATCGGGCTCTTCTACGCCGTCACCTACTGGAACGAGTGGTTCCACGCGCTCTTGTTCATCTCGGAGCCGGACAAGTACCCCCTGCAGCTGCTGCTGCAGAACCTGATCTCCAGTGTCACGAACGCGGCGACGCTGCCGCAGACCACCGCCCAGGCAGCGCCGGTCTACCAGATCCGGCTCGCGCTCACGGCCGTCACCATCGGCCCGATCCTGCTCGCGTACCCGTTCGCGCAGCGCTACTTCGTCAAAGGCCTCACTCTCGGCGCCACCAAAGGCTGACCGAGTACCCCATCTTTCACAAAGCAGGAGCTCTCCATGTCCGCACCACATTCCTTGTCCCGACGCGGCTTCTTGGCTGCCAGCGGTGGCGTCTCGCTGGCCGCTCTGTTCGGCCTCACCGCTTGTAGCGATGGAGGTCAGGCCTCTGGCGGCAGCGCCGACGGCCTGAAGCTCCTGCTCCCCGGAGCCGTGCCGGACGGCTGGGACGCCGTACTAACCGCCGTCAACAAGAAGCTGCAGGAGGACCTCGGCTTCACGATCGCGCCGCAGTTCATCAACTGGACCAACTACGGCGATCAGGCACTTCTGAAATTCACCGCCGGCGAGAACTTCGACACCGCTCTGCAGGCGCGCTGGCTGAACATGTCGCAGCTGGCCGGCAGCGGGTCCCTCGTCGACGTCGGGCCGCTGATCGACAAGTACCCGAACCTGAAGAAGACGCTGAACGACAAGCTGCTCCAGCTGAACAAGTGGAACGGCAAGTTGTGGGGCATCCCGCAGGTCAACAGCGCGGGCCGGATCCACCACTTCGCCATTCGCCAGGACCTGGCCGACAAGTACGGCACCAGCGAGATCAGCGACTACGCCGCGCTGGAGAAGTTCTGGTACGACGTCAAGCAGCGCGACTCGAAGATCGTCCCGATCGCGCTCAGCCAGAACCAGTCGAACCTGACCTGCGTGCCCGGCCCGGTCGCGATGTTCAACGCGCACGCGTGGGAGAACCCGACCCGGATCGGGCAGAGCTTCAGCGGCAACTCGATGCCGTTCTTCCTGGCCGCGGACGCGAAGACGACCGGCAGTTCCCGGCCGATCCCGTTCTGGGAGGAGCCTGGTGTGGTCGACGCGCTGCGGACGATCCGGAAGTACTACCAGGACGGCATCATCAACCGCGACGCGCTGAACGCGGACGCGGCGACGTCCAAGGGCCTGTTCACCAACGGCCAGACCGCCAGTGCGTGGGCGACCACGGACGGCCTGTCGACCACGACCCTGCTGCCGGGTCTGCTGAAGGCCGTGCCGGCGGCCAAGCTGGCGAACGTCATCCCGCTGAAGGGTGGCAAGTCCGCCAAGCCGAACCAGACCTTCCAGTCCGACAACTTCACCGTCCTGAACGCCAAGGGCGCCAGCAACGAGCGGGCGATGCAGCTCGAGGACTGGCTGTCGATCAAGGCGAACCACGACCTCATCTCGTACGGGGTCGAGGGCAAGGACTGGAAGCCGGTCGGCGAGGACAAGTTCGAGCCGCTGAGCACGTACGCGTTCCCCGGCTTCGCGCTCTGCTGGCGGACCTCGCTCGAGCGGCGGTCGGCGCAGATGACGGAGTCCGAGGCCGACTGGTTCACCTGGGCGCAGGACTACGACAACTTCACCGTCGACACCTTCGCGGGCTTCATCCCCGACGTCACCCCGGTGAAGCGCGAGGACGCGCAGATCTCGCAGGCCTTCACGCAGTACGGGAACCCGTTGTTCTTCGGCGCGGTGGACGTCGACGCCGGCCTCGACAAGCTGAAAAAGGCTGTTTCGTCGGCCGGTCTCGACAAGGTCCAGGCCGAGATGGAAAAACAGGCCAACGCCTACCTCTCGGCCAACCGCTGACGCCTGAGCAGCTCCGCGAAGCGACGCGGGTACTGCTGGTGGAGGTAATGGGTGGCGCCGGGCCAGACTTCGATGGCGGAGCCGGCCGGCCAGGTGAGCGAGCGGGCGAAGTCCGCGGCGGACTCGGTCGAGTAGAGACTGAGGCACGGCTGGGTCAGCCTCGGCTGGAACGCCCTCGTCGCGGCCCGCGCACCGATGCTGCCCGGCGCCAGGTACATCGACTCGAAGAGGTCTGCCAGCACAGAACCCGGTGTCCGCGACATCTGTGCCCGAACCTCTTCATGGAGGGCGTTGCCGGCCAGCGCCCGATCGACGAACTCGACGCCTGCCTCGGTCCCGCGCCGCCGCAGATCCGCCAGTACGTCGGGACTGTGCGCGATCTCGGCCTCGTCGGCGCCGTACGCCGGATCGATGACGACAATCGCCTGCACCAGTTCGGGATAGCGAGCCGCGAGCGATACGACGACCTGCCCGCCCATCGAGTGGCCCACGGCAACAACTGGGCCACCATCCGCGACGAGCTCTGCCAGGTCGTCGGCGAGTTGATCGATCGTCAGGCCGCTCGCGGCCGGGGCCTCGCCATGGCCCGCGAGATCAGGGGCGAGCACGTCGGCCCACGGCGCCACCAGTTCGGCGATGTCGTCCCATGACCGGCGATCCGCTCCCCAACCGTGAACAAGGAGAAGTCGTGACCTACCCATCAACGTCACCGGCGGCGCGCCCGCACGGCGGCCGTGGACTCACGGATGACGAGGGACGGCGTGGCGACGGAGGTCGGAACGTCCCGGACACCGGCCAGAAGGCGGGCCAACGCGTCGAACGAGCGAGCGCCGAGGTCGTTGAAGTCCTGCCGGACGGTGGTGAGCGCGGGACGCAGCATCTCGACGTACGGCTGGTCGTCGAAGCCCGCGACCGATATGTCCTCGGGCACCCGGACCTGGATGTCCAGCAAGGCCCGGAGGACGCCCGCGGCGATGTCGTCACTGCCGCACAGCACGGCGGTCACATCGCGCCGTCTGGCGATCTGCTCCCCGCAGGCATATCCGCTGCGCGGCTCCCAGGTGGCGTGCATGATCTCGGGGACCTTGGCCCCGGCCGCCTTGAGGGCAGCCCGCCAGCCGTCGGTGCGACCGGAGTGCTTCCCCATCGTTGGACCGGCGACGTGATGCACGGTCTTGTGGCCCAGACTCAGCAGGTACGACGTGACCTCACGCCCACCCGCTCGCTCATCGATCAACGCATACGCCCGCGGACCGGTACGGCGCGAACCGCCACCCGCGACCACGGTCGGAACGCCGGCCGGCATCGCCTCGATCACGGCCAGCCCAGGCCGGTCGAACTCGAGAATGATCGTGCCCGCCACCGGCTGCACGAGCACCTGGTCGATCGTCGCCGCCACCGCCTCGGGCCTGGCGGAGTCGATCACCGTGATCCCGACGTCCATCGACGCCTTCCGGGCGGCGTGCTCGATGCCCTCGATCGTTCTCGCGTAACCGTAGCTCGCGGTACCTCCGGCGATGACCGAGACCAGCGACCGCCGGCCCGAGACGAGCATGCGGGCGGCGCCGTTCGGCCGGTAGCCGATCTTGTCGATGGCGCGCCGCACCCGCTGCTCGACCTCCGGGCTGACCGGTTTCGACCCGGTCAGCACCCGCGAGACGGTTGGCACCGAGACACCCGCAAGCCGCGCGACATCGTCGAGAACGGGTGCGCGCTTGGTCCGCGAATTCGTTGCCATGAAGGGATGATAGCGATTTCCTCCCCTAGCGGAAGCTTCCGGCTCGATACCTGCCTCGGCGAGGCGGTCGCGACATGAATGTGCCGATCTTTCAATGGGGCAACGACGGCCTGCGCCTGCACATCGCCCATGGCGAGCACGAGCCGCCACGCCTGCTCGCCTTGACGATTCCCGGCGACCAGGACCCTGATCCAGGCACCCTCCTACGCTCCGCCCTGCCCGTTGTCGAGGTCGCTCTGGCCGGCGGCGGACGGCACGGTACGTCGGGCAAGCGCCACGTCGATGGATTGGCAGGGCTTGGCCTCCGGCTGGTCACCTGGCAGCAACACGTGGATGACGGAGTCCATCGGTTGCTGCTCGATCTCGCCGACCGGGACCACGGCCTCGAGGTGAAGGTCCACTACTCGATCGCGAACGGCGTACCCGCTCTCCACACCTGGGCGGAGGTCAGCGCGACGACCGGCAGCGTCGTACTGGACTATGTCTCGAGTTTCACCCTGTCGGGCCTTGGCCAGGACCGGCGGTGGGAGGACGAGCTGGCGTTGTGGCAGGCCGCGAACCCTTGGAGTGGTGAGTTCCGCTGGCGTTCCGCGTCGCTGGCCGAGCTCGGTCTGTACGACGTCGGCATGGTCGCCTACGACCAGACCGGGTCCAAGAACCGCATCGCTGTGACGAGCACCGGCAGCTGGTCGACCTCCGAACGGCTACCGATGGGGCTGCTGGAGGATCAACGCACGGGCCGGTTGCTCGGCTGGCAGATCGAGCACAACGGCGCCTGGCACTACGAACTCGGCGATCGGTACGACGCGGTCTATCTCACCGCTTCTGGGCCGACAGCCGCCGAGCACCAGTGGTCGCAGCGCCTGGAACCGGGCGAGACCTTCCGGACCGTCCCGGCGACCGTTGTCCTCGGCAACGACCTCGAAGGCGTAGTGGCAGCCCTCACCGCGCACCGCCGCCGGATCCGCCGCCCGCATGCCGACACCACGCAGGCACCGATCATCTACAACGACTTCCTCAACGGGCTGATGGCCGATCCGACGACCGAGCGCGAGTTGCCGCTGATCGAGGCGGCCGCCGAGCTCGGTGCGGAAGTGTTCTGTATCGACGCCGGCTGGTACGACGATGAGGGTGGCGGCTGGTGGGACGCGGTCGGCGAGTGGACGCCATCCGTCAACCGCTTCCCGGACGGTGGTCTCGGCGCGCTGATCAACCGGATCCGGGCGGCCGGACTGCGACCCGGGCTATGGCTGGAGCCGGAGGTCGTCGGCGTACGGAGTCCGATCGCGCGCTCACTGCCCGATGCGGCGTTCTTCCAGCGGGACGGACAGCGGCTGACCGAGTGGGGCCGGCACCAGCTCGACCTCCGTCATCCCGCCGCAAAGGCGCACCTGGACGGCGTGGTCGATCGGCTGATGGCCGAGTTCGGCCTTGCGTACTTGAAGCTCGACTACAACATCGATATCGGCGCGGGAACGGACGTGGGCGGCAGCATCGGTGCCGGATTGCTCGAGCACAATCGTGCGTACCTGGCCTGGGTGAGCGAGCTGATGGATCGCCATCCCGGGTTGACGGTCGAGGGGTGTTCGGCGGGCGGAAGCCGGACGGATGGAGCGTCAGGCGCGGTCTTCCCGATCCAGTCGCTGACCGACCAGCAGAACTTCCGGCTGATGCCGCCCATCGTCGCCGCCTCGCCACTGGCGATCACCCCGGAACAGGCCGGCGTCTGGGCATCCGTAGACGGATCCATGTCGGATGAGGAACTCGCGTTCTCCCTCATCACCAGCCTCTTGTTCCGCGTTCACCTGGCCGGCCGGATCGACACCCTGTCAACGGCCCAGCGAGCGGTTGTGCGCGAAGCCCTCAGCACCTACCGCGAACTGCGCTCCACGGTGTCAACCGGTACGCCGTGGTGGCCGCTCGGCCTCCCCGCCTGGCGCGACGAGTGGATCGCGGTCGGCCGTCGTACCGGCGATGAGCTGCTCCTGGCCGTCTGGCGGCGCGATGGCGACGCCAAGCTCACCCTTCCCCTCGATGCGGCTCGGGAAGTCGAGGTGCTCTACCCGCGCTGGGGCGGCGAGATCGTCGACGTCGTCACGAACGCACGGGGAGAACACGCACTCGAGATCGCCCTTCCCGCAAGTCACTCGGCACGACTCCTCCGCCTTTATTGATTGGAGTTTTCATGCGATTACAGACCCCAATGAGATGGCTGGCAACTGTGTCAGCCTTGGCCAGCCTCATCGCCGTCTCGCCTTCGGCCGACGCGGCGCAGCAAGGTCCCTACCCGACGGTGGTGCTGAACCAGGTCACCAGTAGCGCGGGTTTCGTCCATCCGGGCATCGGCGTGAGCGCGCAAAGCCTGGTAAACGCGCGTCAGCAGGTGCTCGCCGGTGTCGAGCCCTGGGCGTCCTACTACGCGGCGATGATCGAGACCAGGTTCGCGTCGCGGACCGTTCGCTCCGCCAACGCCGGAGCCCAGACCGATCTGCCGGCCAATGACGCGTTCAACTCGCAGGCGATCCAGTCGAAGTTCATCGAGGACGCGTTCGCCGCCTACACCCAGGCAATCCTGTATGTCATCACCGGCGATCCCGTCCACCGGGAGAACGGCCTGCGGATCGTCCGCATCTGGAGCCACATGGCTCCGGCGAAGTACGCGGTGTACCCCGATGCCCGCATCCACAGCCCTATCCCGTTGATGCGCTTGCTGGCGGCCGCCGAGCTCATCCGCTACTCGAGCGTCAACCCCGGTGAGTCCGGGTACGACGTCGCGTGGCACGACTCGGACACCACCAACCTCACCACGAACCTCGTCGTACCGCTGACTGACACCTTCCTTTACCACAACGGCTACTTCATGAACCAGCAGGCCTACGCGAACGTCGGCGCGCTGGCCGGTTACATCTTCACCGACAATCTCCCGCGATACCGCGAGGGGGTCGAGTGGTTCTCGGTCAACTCCACCAGCCCGAACCATCACACCAGCGGCGCGCTGGCGTCGTACATCCGGCGGATCGACAAGGGCGACCCGCTGAACCCCTTCGGCTACTCCTTCGTGCAGGTCCAGGAGATGGGGCGCGACCAGGCGCACGCGTGGGACGGCGTCAACGCGTTGACCACGACGGCCCGGATGCTCACGGTGCAGGGCACCCGGCTCGACCCGGTGAACGGGACCGTGTCGACCCGGAGCAACGCCGTATCGCCGTACCGGTTCCGCGACAACCGGCTCCTCGCGGGGGCCGAGGCGTTCTTCGCTTACATGATGGGCAAGAACGTTCCCTGGATCGACACCACGGGCAGGCGCGGCAAGTTGTCCGAGGCTTATCGCGGCCGGCAGTTCGAACCGAGCGACGAGCTGTACGACGTCTACAAGTACGCCCTCGGGGTCGACGTCGAGAGGCAAGCGCCCAGCGTCGCGCAAATGCGCCGACAGGCTGACGGACCGAAGTTCCACTGGGGCACCTCGGCGTACAACTTCTGGAACAGCAACCCCGACTACAACCCGGACTACTGGCTCTCGCTGCCGCCGGCCGTCGCTGGACAGGCCCGTCCCCCGCAGACCAACGCGCTGGTCCAGGTCGAGAACCGCAGCCTCGCGTTCGACGACCGCTCGGCAGTGCTGCGCGAGCCGGACCTCGGCTTCGTCCGAATGCATGCCTCAGGCAACAACGGCACCACGATCGCCATCCGGACCCTGCTCTACGACAACCGGAACGGATACAGCCCGGTCGGGATCCGGATCCGCACCAACGGCAGGTCGACGCTTCAGATCAGGAAGGACCGGTCCCTCGCCCCCTACCACTCCCTGACGCTGCCCGACACCCACGGCCAGTGGCGCTATCTGACGTACGACATGGACTACGCCGTACTTCCGGGCAGCACCGGCGGCGAGAACCTGGCGTACTACACAGTCGTCGGCTCATCGAAGGTCAGCGTCGACATCGACCACGTCAACCTCCAAGCGAAGGCACAGCTCACCCCGCCGTCATTCCCCCAAGGGCAGCGCGTCACGCTCATCGGCGTTGCCGGCGCCTCCCTGTCGCGGTCGCTCGCCGCAACCGACAAGCCGGGTGAGACCGTGACCTACGAGGCCCAGTCGCTGCCTGACGGTGCGACGCTCGACCCAGCAGCGGGCACACTGACGTGGACGCCCACGAGTGATCAGGTCCGCAGGCATCAGACGTACGTCGTGGCATCCGACGGTACGACGAATACGGTGCTCAACGTCGCCGTCGTGGTCGCCCCCAACCGCCAGCACGCTGTCAGTGCCGCGCTCGAGGGATTCGACCCCGACGCGACGTACGTCAAGGCGACGCTCGACCGGCTCAACGCCACTCGAGCCGCGGTCGAGGCATCAGTTGACACGGCCGACGACGGCACCTTCCTCGCCGGTCTCGTCACGCTGCAGGACGCGGTGAAGAACCTGCAGCTCCTGAACCCGCAGCTCGCTGACGGTTCTCTCAAGTACCCGGGCCTGGTCACCACGACGCTGTCCGCCACGGCACCGGCGAACCTGATCGACGACGACATCAATACGTTCTCAGGCGACCTCCGGGCACCCTTCACGCTGGACTTCGGTGCCGGCTTCCGGGTCCGCGCGGACGCCTTTGGTCTGCAGGCCCGCTACAACTTCGGGAATCGGTCGCAAGGGGCGAACGTCTACGGCTCGAACGACGGTACGACTTGGACGCTCCTGACCTCGCGGGAGACGACCGATACCACCGCCCAGGGGTTCGCGATGGAGACGATCCCCGTGCGCAACGACGTACAGGGAAAGACCTTCCGGTTCTTCAAGGTGCAAGTCGACCACCCCGGTGTGCCGACCGATCCGGCGTACCCGGGGCTCTCGTCCTTCAGCGAGCTAAGGATCCACGGCGTCCGCGTGGAGACGGCACTGGCGATCTCGACGGCAACGCTCTCCTCCAGTAACCCGGAACCTGCGAAGGCCATCAACGGCGACACCGTCACCCTCGACCTCGTCGCCACCAGGCCGCTGAGCGCCGTCACTGCCACGATCGAAGGCGTCAACGCCAACGTCACCAGCAGCGACAACCAGCACTGGCGGGCCACTGCGGTGCTACCTGAGAACGTCGGCTACGGGCGTGCGCTGCGATTCGCTGTCGACTACACGACCGACGATGGTCAGCCGGGCGCGACCGTCTACCAGACCACCGATGGGTCGACGCTCGAGCTGTGGAACAACCACGTCCAGCTCGTCGCGGTCGACCGGGCCTGGGTGAACGCGTCCACGCCCGCATGGCCGGGCACCGGAACCACGGCCGACAACGGCTGGCGCATGTTCGACGGCGACGTCTCCACCGCGACCGACACCACCAGCGCGAACGGATGGGTGACGGTCACGCCCACCAACGGTTCTCTGGTGGACTTCGACGCGGTCCGGGTACGGCCACGCGCGACCTTCCCGGCCCGGGCCAACGGCACCACGGTGCAGGGATCGACCGACGGCGGTGCCACCTGGCAGACGCTTGCCACGATCAGCGGCGTCACGAGCGACCAGCAGTGGTATTCGTTCACGTTGCCGCAGCACGCGTCGGTGCCGATGGTCCGCATCCTCGACGAACACGGCGGCAACACCAATCTCGCCGAGGTGCAGTTCCTCCAGTTCCACGATCTACCTCGGTAGCAGCGGCCAGGTCCGGGCCGATCCCGCCCGGACCTGGTCACGGCCGCGGTGGCGCGGTGCTCTCGCGGATGACGAGCCGGGGCGCCAACGAGATCACCTCGGCATCATCGACGCGGGACGCGAGCTGCCCGAGCAGCTTGTGGACGGACTCCTGCGCAAGCTTCGCGATCGGGAACGCCACGGTGGTCAACGGCGGATACGCCTGTCCGGCCGCGGCGATGTCGTCGATACCGATCACTGAGAGGTCCTCCGGGACTCGCCGGCCAAGTGCGGCAGCGGCCTGCAGTACGCCGAGGGCCAGCAGATCGTGGGTCCCGATGACGGCCGTCACGTCCGGGGACTCGGTCAGCACCCGCGTCGCGGCCTCGAAACCTCCGTGCAGAGACTTCGCCGTCGTGTCCTGGATGCGCGCCGGACGAATGGCGATCGAGCCTTCCGCCAGTGCGCGTTCCGCACCCCTCAGCCGCACGCGATGCGCCGGGAACTCGCCGACCACCGCGATCTCCCGATGGCCGAGCTCGCGGAGATGCTCGCCGGCGAGATAGCCCGCCTGCCCGTGATCGAACGTCACCACGGGTGCGCCGGCCGGGATCTCGGCCTCGGCCCCACACAGGACGAACGGCAGCGACAGCTCTCGCACCAGGTCGAGGTGATGGCCGACATTGCCGTCGTCGAAGAGGATCAGGCCGTCGATGTACCGCCGTTTCAGCGTCGTCAACTGCCTGGCCGCACGTTCCGCGTCACCGTCCGTCGTACAGAGCGCTATGCCATAACCGTGGGCCTCGAGCTCGCGCTCGAGCCGCTCGATCAGCTCGGTGTAGAACGGATTCGCCAGCGTCGGCAGCACCAGGCCGATCATCATCGTCCGCCCGGTCGCCAGCCCCCGGGCGAGCAGGCTCGGGGTGTAGCCGAGCTCGGCGATCGCGCGTTCGACCCGGGCCCGGGTGTCGGCCTTGACCACCGGCCGCTGGTTGATGACGTTGGAGACCGTCTGCTTGGTCACTCCCGCACGGAGTGCGACGTCTTTGATCGTGACCACCGGCTGCCCCCTTGGCTTGTGGCTTGAACGGTCCAATTGTGGCCCGCAGAGAGCTCTTGGGAAGCTATTCGATCGATCAAATCGGCCCGAAACTTTCCAAACAGGACCTGGTATTGACCGGTCCAAAGACGCCCGGAAGGGTAATGCCCGCCCCGCCCGCCTGCTGAGGGAGTGCTCCATGGCAGTACCAGACGTGAGCCGCCGCACCCTGTTGATCGCCACCAGCGGAGCCGTGCTCGCCTCGCAGCTCGAGTTCGCGGACGCCACAGCGGACGCCGCACCGGCCGCCGCACCGGCCGGGATCGGCACGCCGTCCGGTCCCGAGCAGGGGTTCGCCCACCCCGGTCTCCTGCACACAGCCGACGACCTGGCGCGAATGCGAACCGCGGTCGCCCTGCGGCAATCCCCGATCTACGACGGGTTCCAGGCGCTGGCCGCGCACGGCAGGTCGTCGTACGACTATGTGATCCGCAACGCCGGTCACATCACCTCCTGGGGTCGCGGCCCGGCGAACTTCATGAACGAGGCGGTCAGCGACTCCGGAGCGGCGTACCAGAACGCGCTGATGTGGTGCGTCACCGGCGAGGTCCGGTACGCCGACAAGGCCCGCGACATCCTGAACGTGTGGGCCGCTAGCCTCGAGGCGATCACCGGTGCGGACGGCCAGTTGGGTTCGGGGCTACAGGGTTTCAAGTTCGTCAACGCGGCGGAGCTCCTGCGGCACAGCGGCTACACCGGCTGGGCGGCGGCCGACGTCGAGAAGTGCGTCGAGTCGTTCCGGGCGGTCTGGTACCGCTCGTTCTCCGGCACCGCATTGTTCGCCAACGGCAACTGGGACGTCGCGGCGTTGCAGGCGATCCTCGGTATCGCGGTCTTCTGCGACGACCGGGTGATGTTCGACGACGCCATCCGGTACGCGGTGGCCGGCGCCGGCAACGGCCGGATCGAGCACATCATCGTCGAGGCGAGCGGCCAGGGTCAGGAGAGCGGGCGCAGTCAGGCGTACGCCCAGTTGGCGCTCGGTCTGCTCGTCAACACGGCCGCGGTCGCCTGGAACCAAGGCGTCGACCTCTTCGGGCATGCCGGCGACCGGATTCTGCGCGGCTTCGAGTACACGGCCCGCTACAACCTCGGTGACGACGGCATTCCCTTCGTTCCCGACCTCGATCGCACCGGCAAGTACCTCAAGAAGGCCGTTGCCGTCGGCAACCGAGGACAGTTCCAGCCGATCTACGAGCTCGCGTACGCGCACTACCGCAGCCGTCGCGGCCTGAGTACGCCGTACCTGGAGGGCGTGGTGTTCCGGGGTGGCACCCGATTCGTCGAAGGCGGCAGCGACGACCACCCGGGCTGGGGAACCCTGACTCACGCGCAGCCACCAGTCACCGGATCGGCGCCAACCGCACCACCTGGCAGCCCGTCCGGTCTCACCGCGCGGAGCTCGGCGGACGGCGTCGTACTGGCGTGGGCCCGATCCGTCGAGCCGGCGAGTTGCTCGGACGCGACGAGCTACACGATCAAACGGGCGGCGACCGCGACCGGTCCGTTCCAACCAATCGCGAGCCGGGTCACGACCACCGGCTACACCGACTCGACCGCCAGGAAAGGGCAGGCGTACTACTACACGGTCTCGGCGTCCAACGCCGTCGGCGATAGCGCGGACTCGCTCCCGGTACGTCGCACCGGATCCCTGCCGTTGCCGTGGGCAACGAAAGACGTCGGCCAGACCAACCGTCCGGGGAGCACGGACTTCGACGGCGAGACGTTCGTGCTCGAGGCGGCCGGCACGGACGTCGGCGGGGTCGCGGACAGCTTTCGGTTCATCTGGCTGCCGATGTCGGGTGATGGTGTCGTCACCGCGCGGGTGGTCCATCCGGTCAGCTCGCAATACGCCACCGTCGGCGTGATGATGCGGCAGTCCCTCGCCGCGAACTCCGCGCACGCGTCGATGCTGATCAAGGGACTCCCCCTGCACACGTGGAGTGGCGTCTGGACGGTCCGGCCGTCCACCGGAGCGCCGTCCACGGGAGCGGGCAGCACTCTCGTCCCGCCCTCACAGCAGCAGGCCATCACCGTCAACGCCGGCTTCCCCATCTCCAACCTCGGCACACTGCCGCAGTCCGCCACCCCGCTGGCCGCGCCGTACGTCGAGGCCGCCAGCGACGGGTATCGCCTCCGGCGCCCGTATTGGGTCCGCATTATTCGTAAGGGCGACAGGTTCACCGGGTCGATCTCCCCCGACGGCAAGACCTGGACCGAGGTCGGTTCGTCGAAGGTCCGCCTTGGCAACCAGCTGTACGTCGGAATCGCCGCCTGCTCCGCCCTGGGCGACGCCGAAACGACCACCGCCGCGTTCGACAACGTCTCGGCACCTGGCTGGTCGGTACGGCGTCCGGACGCGCCCGTCGGCGAGCTGACCGCGAGGAGCGCGACGAGCGCCGTCGAGCTTGCCTGGACCGATCCCGACTTGTCCGCCACCTACACGGTCCACCGCAGTACGACGCCCGGTGGCCGGTATGGGGTGATCGCCGAGGGCGTGTCGGCCGTGGGCTTCGGCGTCGAGACGCGATACCGCGACGCGTCCGGCGTGCCAGGAACGACGTACCACTACGCGGTGACCAAGACCAACGTCGCCGGCGCCGGTCCGCGCTCCAAGGAAGCCGCTGCCACGATGCCCAACCCGCCGGCACCCGTGATCACCGGTACGGCGACCGCCTTCGCCAACGTGGGCAGACCTTTCCACTACCGGATCGACGCGACGAACGACCCGACCGCGTTCGCTGCGACCGGGCTCCCGCCAGGCCTATCCGTCGATGCGAGCACTGGGATCATCTCCGGAACACCAAGCAGGCAAGGCGATTTCGCGATCGACTTGACGGCGGCCAACGCCACCGCTGCCGCGACAGCGCGGGTTGCTCTGACCGTCGCGTCTCCCCCACCCGCGCCCTGGGCCTATCGCGATATCGGCGACCACGTGCTGGACGAGCGTCAACTCGGCACGTATAGCGCCGTCGCGATTCGCACCCCTGGGATCACCAGCCACGAGAACGGCAGCTTCACCGTGCGCGGCGCCGGCTCCGACCTGAACGTCATCAATCAAGGCATGGCCGCCCACTACGCCTCCGTGCCGGTCATCGGCGACCGCACGATCACCGCTCGGATCGCCAGCAGCCAGCCCGGCCGGGTCGGCCTGATCATGGCCAAGTCGTTGTCCCCCTTCGACCAGCTGGCCGGCGCAGTCCTGACGGGCGACAAGTCGCAGTTCGTACGACGCCTGCGCGTGGCGACCGGTCTCGTCACGACCGAAGCCGTCGGCGCGGCGGCTTGGCTGCGCTTGCGTCGTACCGGCGAGGCGTTCGTCGCCGAAACCTCTGCCGACGGCCAGACCTGGACCGCGCTCGGCGTGCCCGCCACGATCCCGGGCTTCGGCGATGCGCCGTACCACGCGGGACTGGTCGTCGTCTCCCGCGATCCCTTCGTCCTCAACACCACTGTCTTCGACCACGTGTCGATCAGCTAAGGAGTCCGCCCATGTCCGGAGACCTCACCCGTCGCCGCCTGCTTCAAGCCACCGGTGCCACCATCGCCGCCGGCTACCTCACCACCCAGGCAAGCGCCGCCGACGCGACCACCGCCGCCGCACCCCCGCTCGTTGTCACCTACCCGATCCCCGACGGCATCGCGCAGGGTGCGACGTTCGACGTGAAGGTTCGTACGCCGCAGGGCAAGTGGCAGCCTGTGTCGACGTACTCGGTCAACTTGAAGATGATCAACGCCAAGACCGGTGCCGGTGAGATCAAGAAGTCGTCGCTCGCGTACTTCGACTTCGCCGGCACGGTCGAGGTGATGGTGACGTACACCAAGGGCACGGTGCGCAGGGCGCGGATCCGGCCGCTGTCGTACGGGATCGAGCCGCGGGCCGAGGACAACACGCTCAGGTTCACCCTGACGGAGCCGCGCAAGATCGTCGTCGAGGTGAACGACGAGCTCTTCGACTGCCTGCACCTGCTGACCCGGCCGATCGAGGCCACCCGGCCGACCGCCGACGATCCCAACGTCATCTACTACGGCCCTGGCGTGCACACGACCGCGACTGGTGAGGTGGTCGTGCCGAGCGGCAAGACCGTCTATCTGGCCGGTGGCGCCGTACTGAACGCATCGGTGAACTTCAAAGGCGTGACGAACGCCGGCCTGGCCGGGCGCGGCCTGATCTACGGCACGAAGGCCGGCGGCTCGACGATCGTGGACTCGAAGAACATCCGCATCGACGGCGTGAGCATGCTCAACCTCACCTCCGGATACGCGATCACGGCCGGCCAGTCCGAGCAGGTGACGATCACGGACTTCGGCTACTTCAGCGCGGGCCAGTGGGGCGACGGCATCGACATCTTCTCCAGCAGCGAGGTGCTGATCGACAACTCGTTCCTGCGGTGTTCCGACGACTGCATCGCCCTCTACACCCATCGCTGGGACTACTACGGCGACACCCGCAACGTGACCGTCCAGAACTCGAGCCTGTGGGCGGACGTGGCGCACCCGATCAACGTCGGAACGCACGGCAACACCGCCCAGCCCGAGCTGCTCGAGAACCTCACGATCAGCAACGTCGACATCCTCGACCACCGCGAGCCGCAGAAGATGTACCAGGGCTGCATCGCGCTGAACCCGGGCGACAGCAACCTGGTCCGCAACGTACGGATCGAGAACGTCCGGGTGGAGGACTTCCGCTGGGGACAGTTCATCCACCTGCGCGTCGCGTACAACCGCTCGTACAACACCTCGGTCGGACGCGGTATCGAAGGCGTCTACGTCAAGAACCTCAGCTACACCGGCCAGAACGCCGAGGCCGCGATGATGCTCGGGTACGACGAGACCCACGCCATCAAGGACGTCACGTTCCAGAACCTCGTCGTCAACGGCACCGCGATGGCCGCCACTATGCAGAAGCCTCGCTGGTTCACGGTCGCCGACATGGCCAACATGCACGTCAACGAGCACGTGACGAACCTTCGGTTCCTCGACTCGGCCACCGCCCCGACGGACGCCCCTCCCGCCATCACCAGTTCCGCAGCGGCCGAGCTCACCGCCGGCGCATCGGCCGTCTACACGATCAGCGCGACCGGCTACCCGTCCGGCTTCGACGCCCAGGGCCTGCCCGCCGGGCTCGCCGTGGACAAGACCACCGGCGTCATTTCTGGCGCACCCACCACACCTGGCACGTACGACGTGACGCTCAGCGCGTCGAACGTCGTCGGCGCCATCACCAAGCCCCTGCGACTCTCCGTCCGATAGCACCGCCCCACCGAAGGAGAAGGCCGTATGAAGGAGATCAATCGACGCACGATTCTCAAGGCTGCCGCCGGCGTGACCGTCGCTGGTATGGCGGCCGGTGCCGGCGCCGTCTCGCTCGACCGGCGAGCGGACGCGGCACCGGCCACGTTCACCCACCCGGGTGGCCTGCACAACTGGGGTGACCTCAACCGGGCCAAGGTGCGGGTTGCCGCGGGCAACGACCCATGGCTGGCCGGGTGGAACCGCCTGACGGCCAACTCTCACGCCCAATCGACCTGGCGGCCGAACCCGCAGGCCACCATCATCCGCGGCGGCACCGGTCAGAACTACGGCATCCTCTACAACGACATCCACGCCGCCTACCAGAACGCCCTGCGCTGGTCGGTCCAGGGCTCGAGCGCGCACGGTGACTGCGCGCGCGACATCCTCAACGCATGGTCCGCCACGCTCACGACGGTGACAGGTAACGCAGACCGGTTCCTGGCGGCCGGCCTCTACGGCTACCAGTTCGCCAATGTCGCCGAACTGATGCGCGGCTACCCGGGCTTCGACCTGGCCCGGTTCAAGACGATGCTGCTCAACGTCTTCTACCCGTTGAACAACCAGTTCCTGCTCAACCACAACGACGCCTGCATCACCAACTACTGGGCCAACTGGGACCTGTGCACCATGAACTCGATCCTCGCGATCGGGATCCTGTGCGACGATGCCGCGAAGTACGACCAGGCGGTGAACTACTTCAAGACCGGCGCCGGCAACGGCTCGATCCGGCACGCGATCCCGTTCGTGTACGGCGACCAGGGGCTCGCACAGTGGCAGGAGGCCGGGCGCGACCAGGGCCACACCGTGATGGGCATCGGGCAGATGGGTGCCTTCTGCGAGATGGCGTGGAACCAGGGCGAAGACCTCTACGGCTACGACGGCAACCGGTTCATGAAGGCCGCGCAGTACGTCGCGAAGTACAACCTCGGCCAGGACGTTCCGTTCACCAAGTACACCTGGGGCAACGGCCAGAACTGCGCGTATAACGAGCACACGGTGATCTCCAGCGCGGGTCGCGGCCAGCTCCGGCCGGTGTGGGAGATCCTGCATTTCCACTACACGCGCCGGAAGTCCCTCTCCGTGCCCTACATCTCCGCAATGGCAGCGCAGGTCCGCCCGGAGGGAGGCGGCGGCGACTACGGATCGACCAGCGGCGGCTTCGACCAAACCGGCTTCGGCACCCTGGCCTACGCCAAGTAGTCCTGGAGTCACCGGAACCACTGGGCGCCGTTCGCCAAATCTCTCCCCCTTCCGGGCCTCCAGGTCTGGCGTGGACAGGCCACCGTGGCCACAATGGGCCGCGGGGGATCAACAAACGGTCATCATCCTGAGGGGGGCAAGATGACCAAAATTTTGGTGGTGGACGACGAACCAGACCTGGTGAGGTTCGTCCGGAGGGCTCTGGAAACAGAGTCCTACCAGGTGCTCACGTCGACGAATGGGCTCGACGGCATCCGGCTCGCCCTGACCGAGCGACCGGATCTGGTGATACTCGACCTGATCATGCCGGGAGTCCACGGCGAAGCGGTGCTGTCCGCGTTGATGGCACAGGATCCGAGCATGCGGGTGATGGTCCTGTCGGCGACCGGGGACGCCCAGCTGCGGATCTCCTGTCTCGAGCAGGGTGCGATCGACTTCCTGGCCAAGCCGTTCGCCGTCCGGGAGCTCATCGCCCGAGTGCGCAGCCGGCTCCAGGAGACTGCCGGCTCGAGGCGGCGGGACACGCTGCAGGTCGGCGACGTCGTACTGGACCTGCAAGCGCGGCAACTGCTCGTCGACGGGAAGACCACGGCCTTGTCACAGCGGGAATTCCTGCTCCTGCTGCACTTGATGCGCAACCCGGACACGGTCTGCTCGCGGCAGGAGTTGCTGTCCGAGGTCTGGGGCTACGACTTCGACCCGGCGACCAACGTGGTCGACGTCTGTATCGGCCGGTTGCGCGCCAAGGTGCGGCCGGATCTCATCGTGACGGTGCGGAATGTCGGCTATCAGCTCCAGAGCGCCTGAGCCGCTGACGGCGCCCGCCGTCTCGGTACTGCGCCCCGGGGCCGCGCTGGCGGTCGATCTCGGCCTGGCCGCGTTCGTCGTGGCGATGGTCGGGCTGATGGTGGCGCTGCCCGGGCGCGAAGCCGCTCCGTTCCACTGGTTGTTCGTCGCGCTCTCGCTGGCGTACGGGCTCGTGATGGTCTGGCACGCCCGGCGCCGGGCGACCGCGCTGCGACAGGTCGAGGAGCTGGCTGCGCGGCAGCTCGCCGGTCTGGACCGGGAGCGCGAGTTCTTCCGTGACGCCTCGCATGCCATCCGGACGCCGGTGACGATCGCTCGCGGCCACCTCGAATTGGCGACCGGGAGCGAACTGCCGGACGGCGTACGTCAGGACCTGATCGTCGCCCTCCAGCAACTGGAGCGGATGTCGGCCCTGTCGAACCGGCTGCTCGCACTCGCCCGGCTCGACGCGGGAGAGGCCCTACGCTGCCAACCGACCGATCTGGCCGAGCTCGTCGGGCGGATCGGCCGCAACTGGTCGGCGAGCGCCGACCGGGACTGGCGGATCCGCAACGAGCCGACCGGCGTCGTCTCGCTCGATCCCGAGTGGATCGCCTTGGCGGTCGATGCGCTGGTCGAGAACGCCGTGCACTTCACCGCCGACGGCGGCACGATCACTGTGGGCTGCCAAGCGCTCGACACGACCTGCACGATCACGGTGACAGACTCGGGGCCCGGCATCGATGCCGAGGATCTATCGAAGGTCTTCGACCGGTTCTGGCATCGGATGCCGCCGAACGGGCAGATGGGCAGCGGCCTGGGCCTGTCGATGGCACACGCGACCGCGGCGGCCCACGGCGGCGCGCTCGCGGCCCGCAACCATCCCCTCGGCGGCGCGGTGTTCGAACTCACCCTGCCGCGGCCCGCCCAAGCGACCTGACCGGTCTCGTCCAGTGGACGCCGGAGGCTACGTCGTTTGCGCGATGCGACGGTCCCGTCACGCTCCTACCGTGAATATATGAGACTGACCAGGGTTCTGGGACTGTGCGCCACAGCGCTGGTGCCGGCCGGTCTGCTGGCGATCCCCTCAGTCGCCCAGGCCGCGACCACGTCTCTGTACGTCGACAAGACCGCGGCATGCTCGGACTCCGGCCCGGGCACCGCGACGACGCCGTACTGCACGATCGGCAAGGGGGTGAGCCGGCTCGCGGCCGGCTTCACCCTGTACATCGGCAACGGGAGTTACGCCGAGACGATCAAGCCCGTCGCCTCCGGCACCGCGGCGGCGCCGATCACCATCACGAAGTGGTCGGGACGCAACCCGACCATCGTCGGCGGCTCCTACTACGGCGCCAACCTGACCAGCCGCAGCTACGTCATCCTCTCCGGACTGACCTTCGCCGGCACGGTAGCTGACGGCATCTACGTGTATAAGGGCGACCACCTCACCATCACCGGCAACAGAGTCAGTGGTGCGGGCCGCCCCACCTCGGGCAAGACAGCGCCCGGGATCAGCATTCGCGGCGCCACCTCCTCGGTGGTGAGCGGCAACTGGGTGCACCACAACAACGGCACCGGCATCGTGCTCAACGCCGGGGCCACCGGCATCACGGTGACCGGGAACAACTCGAGCTTCAACGCCGAGGGCTACCGGCGCAACGCGAATGGCATCAACGTGATCAGCCCCGGCAACTCCATCCTGCGCAACGTCGCCCACACCAACGAGGACTCCGGGATCCAGTTCTACACCGGCGGTAACAACAACCTGGCGGCGCTCAACGTCACCTACAACAACGGCGACCACGGCATCGACAATCTCAACGTCACCGGTGGCCGGATCATCGGCAACACCGTCTACCGCAACTGCACCTCGGGCATCAACGTCGAGGGCAGCTCGGGCAACTTCCAGGTGTTCAACAACATCGCCGCCGACAACGCCGTCTACCCCGCCTACAACGGCATCTCCTGCGCCCGGCGGGCCGGCAACATCGGGATCTTTGACTCCGCCCCGGCCAGCACCGTGGTCGATCACAACCTGGTCTGGCTGACCAAGGCCGGCAAGATGTACGTCTTCAAGTCGAGCTACTACTCGCTGGCCGCCATGCAGGCCGCGACCCACCAGGAGTCGCATGGCGTGCAGGCCGATCCTCGCTTCGTCGGGGCCGGCTGGTGGAACCTGCGGCTGCTGGCCGGGTCGGCCGCGATCGACCGTGGCCACTCCGGTGTCTCGGGTGCGCAGGCGACCGACCTCGAGGGCCGCGCGCGGTACGACGATCCCGCGACGGCGAACACCTTCGCCGAGGGACCGCGCCGGTACGACGATCTGGGCGCGTACGAGTTCCGGCCCTGAACCGGCGTCACGGTCCGTGAGACTCTGGCCGCGCGGTCAGGGTGAACGGTAGATGACGGAAAAATGACCACATCATGACGACTCGACCAAAATCGGTCGTTTCAGGCGGGGAAAAGCATCTACTGGAGCCCTCAGACCGAGACGTGTCTGCTCTTGGGGGACCCATCGAAGCGGCGACGACAGGATAACTGTCCGTAACCGACGTCGGTGGGCTTAGAGCAGGCACGGATCCGCGTGGGCAGGCGGATCGCTCGGTGATGACTCTGAGGGGGGTCACAGATGAGCGCTGTCAGGGTGCCGGAGCCATTCGTCGCGGACGGGTCTCCGACCAGCGGTGCGGAGCAGCAGCTTATGAGGCTGTGCCACGACCTGCGGCAGTACGTCGCCGCAGGCCTCTTGCTGTCCGAAGCCAGGCCTGGCCAGGAAGCCGGGCAGACCCGGATGACCCTGATCCACCAGCAGTTCACCGCGATCGCCGAGATCCTGGCCGTGGAGTGCGACCGCGGCCAGGACAACGGCGCGGTGGATCTGACCAAGCTCGCGACCGAATGCACCGATGTCGCGCGGCTCACGCATCGAGGCCGGATCACGGCCCGGCGGTCGAAGCAGGTACTCGTGCACGGCGAACGCACCCTGCTGAGACGCGCGGTCGGGAACATGGTCGACAACGCTTGCCGCGCTGCCGGCCCCAACGGATCGGTGACCGTCAATGTCGGTGTGGACGCCGACGAGGCCACGGTCGAGGTCGTTGACGACGGCGCCGGTTTCGGCGGCATCAGCTCCGGTACCGGTCACGGCCTGCAGGTCGTCGCCGCTGCTGTCCGAGCCTGCAAGGGTCGGCTGGAGATCTCCAGCGGCCCGGGCGTCGGCACTACTGTCCGGCTTTGCCTGCCTGCGCTGCGACGGCCGGTGAGACCGGCATGAGAGTCGCCGTTTGCGACGAGCAATGGTTGTTCGCGTCCGTCCTGGCCTCGGCTCTTGCCCAGCAGGGTCACCAGATCGTGTTGACCACGGACGACCCTTTGGTACTGATGGACCAGGCGGCTGACGTCCATCCCGAAATCTGTGTGCTGGACATCCTGACCGGTCCCCCATCCGTGGTGAAGATCGCCGAACAGCTGGCCGGACTCGCCCCCAGCCCGGCCGTCATCCTGCTCACCGACTCGTACCAGGACGGAGTCAGGGAAGCGTACGAACAAGGACTCGTCCAGGGCGTCGTCGACAAGTCCAGGCCGTTTTCGGTGCTGATGGCAACGATCGACCGCGTCGCCGCCGGTGAGCGGGTTTGCGATGGCTGGCAGGCGCCAGGGCGCCGACCGAGCAATGGTGTGGTCGACACGTTGACCAGCCGTGAGCTCGAAGTATTGCGGCTCGTCGTACAGGGATACTCGACCCAGCGCATGGCAGACCAGCTCGGCGTCAGCCGCCACACGATCCGTACCCATGTGCAGCAGGTCCTGCGGAAGCTCGGCGTTCATGGCCGGGGCAAGATCGCCCGGGCCGCCGGAGCAGCCGGATTGGTCGACGTGGCAACCCTGTCGAGCGAAGGTCCGCCGGGATGACTTCGGGTGCCGCGGGAGCGGTCATCCTGCTCGTCGACGATCATCGGGTGTTCGCGGATGCGCTGGCCGAGGCACTAGTGACCACCGATGGGATCGGCCGGGTCAGCCGCGCCTGGTCGCTGGACACGGCGCGCGCCCTGCTCGCCGCGGATCCACCCGATCTCGTCCTGCTCGACCTCGTTCTGGCCGGCGAATCCGGTTTCGACCTCCTTGCCGAACTCGCGCACGGCGAGGACGCGCCGGCCACGATCGTGCTGTCGGGAAGCAGCGAGCCGCGCCTGATCGTGAAGGCACTCGAGGGCGGAGCCAAGGGCTGGTTGTCCAAGACGACCCGGTTGGACGCCCTCGTCACCGCCGTCTGGCAGGTCCTCGACGGTCAGATGTATCTCGCGCCCGCGACGTTGCGGCCGGTACTGATGCACCTGCTGGCGGATCTGCGCGGACGCGACGAGGCGGCCGACTTCTTGGCCGATCTGACGCCGCGCGAGGTCGAAGTACTGCGGTGTCTGGTGTCCGGGATGACCAGGGCCGAGGTCGCCCAGCACTTGTTCGTGTCGATGAACACCGTCCGCACCCACGTGCAGAGTCTGCTCCGCCGATCGGACCAGCACTCGGCGCTGGCGCTGGTCGCCTTCGCCCGGTCACACGGAGTGAAAGGCATCGACGAAATCGACGATCTCCGGGCCACGGCCGGACCCGGATCGCCCTAATGACGTAGGCGTTCTCACCCCCACGTCGGGCGCGAGCCACGCTCACAGCCCGTAGCGTCGGGATCAATACAGAGGTGCTCTGAGGGGGGCAACGGGATGACGACCCGAACCAACGCTCTGCCGCGTGCCGTACCGGCCGAAGACGTCCAGGTACCGTTCGCGGACTGTTACATCTCGGCCGAGGCGCAGATGGCCGCGTTGCGCGTGCTCCGCTCCGGCTGGGTGACCACCGGCAAGGAAGTGGCCGGCTTCGAGACCGAGTTCGCGGCGTACGTCGGCGCCGGGCACGCGGTCGCCGTTTCCTCGTGTACGCACGGAATCGAGCTCGCGCTCCGGTCATTCGGACTGCCGCGCGGATCAGTGGTCCTCACCTCCACGCTGACGTTCTGCGGCGCGGTCCAGGCGATCGTGCACGCCGGACTGCACCCGGTCCTCGTCGATGTGGATGCGGTCACCGGCATGCCGACGCCCGCCACCGTGCGGGACGCCGTACGGGCCTGCGGGCAGCCGGCGGCGATGACGGTGGTGCACTGGGCCGGCGACCTCGCCGACGTACCGGCGCTCGCCGAAGCCGCCGGGCTGTCGCTCGACCAGGTCGTCGTCGACGCGGCCCACGCCATCGGCACCTACGCCGGGTCGACGCCGATCGGCTCGCAGTGCGGAGCGACCTGTTTCTCCTTCTACGCAACGAAGAACCTGCCCCTCGGTGAGGGCGGCATGGTCACCACCGACGACCCCGAACGCGCCGGCTGGTTGCGTCAGGCCCGTTTACACGGGATGACCGCGGACGCCTGGCGGCGTTATCTCCCCGGCGGTGGCTGGCGCTACGACGTCGCCGAGGCCGGCCTGAAAGCCAACATGACCGACATCCAGGCGGCGATGGGACGCGCCCAGCTCGCCCACCTGCCGGCCTGGCAACGTCGCCGGGCCCAGATCGCCGCCCGGTACGACGCATTGCTGGCCGCGCAGCCCGGTATCGGACTCCCCCATCGCCCCGAGCCCGGCACCGGAACGCATGCCTGGCACCTGTACCCGATCCGGCTGGCAGCCGGCATCGAGCGTGACGAAGTGATCGCGGAACTCGCCGGCCGCGCGATCGGCACCTCGGTGCACTTCATCCCCGTCCACCAACTGACGTACTTCGGCCGAGTCGCATCGATCCCGCCGGGCGGGATGACCGGGGCGGACGCGCTGTTCGACCAACTGCTGTCACTGCCGATCCACCCGAGGCTGACCGACACCCAGATCGATGCCGTGTGCGCGGCGTTGGCGGACATCACGCACCGGCGGTTCTCCAGAAAGGGATCGGAATGAGTCAGCCCGTGCTGCTACGGCAAGAAGAGAAGAACCTGCTGCGGACCATCGTGGTCGGGGCCGGTGAGGCCGGCCTCGCGCTGGCCCGCGACCTGCACCGGGTCAGCTCGTTCGGGCTTCAGCCGGTGGGCTTCCTGGACGACGACGCCGCGAAGCAGGGCCGGCGGTACGGCGGACGCCGGGTACTGGGCACGCTCGCGGATCTCGAGGATGTGCTGGAACGCAGCCGCGTCGACGTCGTCGTCGTCGCCATCCCGTCGATGCCTTCGTACGAGGTGAAGCAGCTCGGGCTGCGAGCCGCCGCGCAGGGTGTCACGGTGCTGCACCTGCCGCCGTTCCTGTCGGCTCTGCAACGCCAGATCGCCGGGACCGATATGCGCGCTCTTCAGGTCGGACCGCTGATCGGCCGCCCGGAGATGCACGTGGTCAGCCGCGGCGTGGCCGACGCGATCGCCGGCAAGCGGGTGCTGATCACCGGGGCCGGCGGCTCGATCGGCAGTGAGCTCTGCCGCCAGGTGTACGGCTTCCGGCCGGCCGATCTGATCATGCTCGACCACGACGAGTCCAACCTGCACCGGACGCAGCTCGAGCTTTGGGGCGAGGCGTTGCTCGACACCGAGAGCACGGTCGTCGCGGACATTCGCGACGCCGAGCGAATCCACCAGCTGTTCCGCGACCACCGGCCACAGATCGTCTTCCACGCGGCGGCGCTGAAGCACCTGCCCGTGCTCGAGCGCCATCCCTGCGAGGGGGTGAAGTCGAACGTCCGCGGCACCGAGAACCTGGTCGAGGCGGCGATCGCGTACGACGTCGAGCGGTTCGTACTGATCTCCACCGACAAGGCGGCCAACCCGGCCTCGGTGCTCGGGGCGACCAAACGCCTGGCCGAGCTCGTGCTGGAGGCACATAAGGGGTCGGACACCGTGCTGACAGCGGTCCGGTTCGGGAACGTGCTCGGCAGCCGGGGCTCGCTCCTGCACATCGTCCGCGACCAGCTCGCCAGCGGCTCCGAGGTGACCGTCACGCACCCGGAGGTGAGCCGCTTCTTCATGACCATCGAGGAGGCGGTCGGCCTGGTCCTCGAAGCGGCCCGGATGGCCGACGGCTCCTCGACCTACGTTCTCGACATGGGCGACCCGGTCCGGATCGTCGACCTGGTCCGCAACTTCGCGACGCTGCTGAACATCCGCGACGTGAAGTTCAAGTACACCGGGCTGCGTCCCGGCGAGAAGCTCACCGAGGAACTCTTCGGCTCCGGGGAGGAAGCACTGCCGACGGATCACCCACGGATCTCGATGACGCGCCCGCCGAGCGCCGTACCCGGCTTCCGGGCCGGGCTGCGCGAGCTATACGACGCGGCCTCACACAACCGGCCCGACGAGGTGTTCCGGCACCTGCGCCGGCTCGTCCCGGAGTACACGCCGGCGCCCGGGCTGGTGTCCGCGGCCACCGCGGGCGCGCCCTACCCGGACGACTTCTGAGCAGCGGCTTGCTGCCAGAGACCACCCGAAACGACTGCGAGGCGAGATGACCACTGAAGGCAGGCGACCACTCCCGAACGTCCGCGTCCTCGACTCGACTGTCAACGCCCCCCCGACGGTCTTTGATGACCCCAGCCTGCTGCCGGCTCACCCAACCACGGTGTCAGCGCTGCATCATCAGGTCGGGGGCGCGGACCTGGCCGCACCGCCTGTCGTTCTGCCCGACTTCCACCACAAGTCGAAGATGGAACTGCCGTCGAGCGTCGCCGTCGCGACCACCGGCACGATCCGGCCCGACCTGACCAGTTCGTCGGTGAACTGCGGAATGGCGCTGATCGCCGTCGACTGCGAGGTACCGGACGACCGGGCGATCGACACCTACACGCGGGCAGTTCGGGAGCGCTTCCCCTATCCGACCCGCGGCACCCGCGAACTGTCCCGCTCCGAGGTGGTCAAGGCGATCAAGGACGGCTCGCAGTTCAGCGTCGACCGGTGGGATGCCCCGGCCGACGACCTCGAACGCATCGAGGAAGGCGGCCGGATCGACCTCGAGCGGTACGGCGGTGTCGAACGGCTGCAGTCGGAACTACCCGGCTTCGCCTTCCAGCTGGCCCGCTACCGGTTCGGCACGGTCGGGCCGACCAACCACTTCGTCGAGCTGCAACGGGTCGAGGAGATCCTCGATCCCGACCGGGCCGCCAAGCTGGGTGTGGCCGAAGGGCAGCTCACCATCCAGTACCACGGTGGTGGCGGTGTCTTCACCGGCGAGATCGGCCGCCTGTTCTTCCGCCGCAAGGACTACCCGCGTCAGATCCAGGCCGTCAACGCCGCGCTCAAGCCCTGGTTCCATCTCCGGACGGCCAGGTCCTTCGCCCAGCTGAGGGCCCGGCTGAGCCTCTACTTCACCGACGGTTGCACACCGCTGGAACTCGCCAGTGACGAAGGTCAGCGGCTGATGCTCGCGACCGCGGCCGCGATGAACTACGGGTTCGCCTTCCGGACCGCGACGTACGCCGCGCTGCGCAAGATCGCGGCCGAGACCTTCGGCGGCGCCACCGGTCGTCTCGTCGTCGACTCACCGCACAACAGCATCTACGAGGAGCCTGTCGGCGACACCATGGCCGTGGTCCACCGGCACAACTCCTGCCGTGCCTTCCCCGCCGAGATGATGACGCCGGGAACCACCTTCGCCGACACCGGCCAGGCTGTTCTGCTGCCCGGCACGCATCGCACGTCCAGCTACCTCGCGGTCGCGGGCGACCGTGCGGCCGACAGTCTCTACTCGGCCTGCCACGGAGCCGGGACGATCGTCTCCGACCTCGTCACCCGGGGCGTCTCCGGCAACGATCCGCTCGGCCGGAAGACCCGCCGCTACCGATACGACGACACCGCGCCGGCCGACGCGTACCACTTCGACGACCTCGGCGTGAATGCGGCTCTGGACGTCCTTGTCCGCAACGGGTTGGTCAAGCCCGTAGCCCGCATGCGGCCCGTCGCCGTACTCCACTAACCAGTCGCTTCAGATTCGGGAGAGATCATGTTCAGACGGCTCAAGAAGGTAGCGGCCGGGTCGGTCATGATCCTCGCCGCGCCAAGCCTGCTGGTACTCACGAGCAGCACGGCGGCAGCGGCCGGCACGGGGTACTGGGTGGACAACACCGCGGCGAACTGCAGCGACACGCTGGTCGGCGCCGGCACGCAGGCCATGCCGTTCTGCACCATCACGCAGGGGACCAAGAAGGCGATCGTCGCCGGCGACACCGTGCACGTCGCTCCCGGAACGTACCGCGAACAAGTCACCATCAACGCGTCCGGCACGGCCGCCGAACCGATCACCGTGATCGGCGACGGACCAGGTGTCGTCGTGCTCGGCACCCGTGCCCTCGGCGGCGCGGCGCTCTGGACCGCGACGAGTACGACAGCCTGGAGTACGCCGTACGCACCGCCCTCGGCACCTCGCCAGGTCTTCCTCGACGGGCAGCGACTGGCCGCCGCGACCTCGGCGACCACAACCTCGACGAACAGCTGGTTCTACGACACGACCGCCAAGATCCTGTACGTCGACACGGGCGGCAGCAATCCCGGTGACGGCCACCTGATCGAGGCGGGCGCCCAGTCGTTCGGCGTGACCGCGACCGGCCGCCAGAACGTTGTCATCAGCAACCTCGAGGTGATCCGGCCGAACTTCGCCGGAGTCCGACTGGTGTCCGCGACGGGGGCCACGGTCGATCACGTCACCGCCTCGCAGTCCGCGAGCAACGGCATCCTGATCGAGTCCAGTCCGGGCGGCGGAAACGTCGTCAGCGCGGCAGCGGTCGACGGTTCTCTGTCCACCGGCATCCGGGTGGCCGGCTCCAGCGGCGTCACCGTCACCGGATCCACCAGTCATCACAACGGCCTGCACGGGATCGGTCTGTCCACGTCGGCGAACAACGTGATCGACGGCAACACCACCTATGCGAACACGTCGTCCAGCCCGACCACCACCTCTACCGGTATCGACATCAACACGAACTCCCCCGACAACACGATCGTCAACAACGTCACCTACCAGAACCAGGACACCGGCGTACAGATCTACAACGGGTCCCACCGCGCTCTGGTAGTCCGCAACATCGCGTACGCCAACGGTGACCACGGCTTCGACACGCTCTCCTCGACCGGCGTGCGCTACCTGAACAACACGTCGTACGCGAACCGCCGCGACGGCATCTCCGTCGAGGGCTCGTCCACCGGCGCCACGCTGGCCAACAACCTGATGGTCGACAACGGCATCACCGCGAGCTCGTTCAACCTGTTGGTCGACACGAGTTCCCTCTCCGGTTTCAGCGGCGACTACGACACCGCGTACAACCACACCACCGCGGCGACCACCAAGGTCGGTGCCACGGTCTACCAGAAGTTGTCCATGTACGCGGCGGCCAGCGGCCAGGAGAGTCACGGATCATCACTCGACCCTGACCTCGTCAGCCCCGCTTCGGGAGACTTCCGGCTGACAGCAGGCTCGACCGCGGTCGACTCGGCAAACTCCGCCGCGACAGGCTTCCGCGCGACCGATCCCGCCGGCGACCCGCTCGCCGACGATCTGATCGTGGCGAACACCGGCGCCGGCAGTCCGGCGTACGCCGACCGCGGCGCGCTGGAGTTCCAGCCGGTCGCCGGGGCGACGAACTACGCACCGCACGCGGCACTGATCCTGGACCCGGCCACCGTGGCCGCACCGCCTTCGGTCCCGGTGACCGCCGACGCCAGCGGTTCGAGCGACGCCGACAACAACGGCATCGCGTCCTACACCTTCGACTTCGGCGACGGCACCGTGGTCGGCCCGCAGGCGGCACCGACGGCCAGCCACCAGTACGCCGGTCCCGGCAGCTACGCGATCACCGTGACCGTTACGGATGCGGCTGGTCTCACCGACTCGGCGAGCGCGCAAGAGGTCGTCAGCACGCGGCCGCTCCAGACGTACTCAGTGGAGCAGACGAATCCCGCCTGCAACGACACCGGTCCGGGTAGCGCGGCTTCGCCGTTCTGCACGATCGGCGCGGCCACCAAGAAGCTCCTCGCGGGTGACACCGCACTCGTCGGACCTGGTCAGTACCGCGAGCAGGTCAGCTTCACCAGCAGCGGCGAACCGGCCAACCCGATCACGCTGAAGGCGACCTCGCCGAGCGCGGTCATCGTCGGCACGAACGACGTCTCCGACGCGGCCGGCTGGACCACCACCGCGACGACCGCCTGGAAGCACGCCTTCGCCGTCACACCCACCCAGGTCTTCCTGGACGGCCAGCCATTGCCCAAGGCAACGAGTGCGACGACGACCACGACGAACAGCTGGTTCTACGACGCCGCCACCACGAGCCTGTACGTCGACACGGGCGGCACCAACCCTACCGCCGGCCACGTCGTGTCCGCGGGTGCCCGCAGCTTCGGATTCCTGGTCCGCCAGGTCAACGACATTGCCATCTCCGGATTCGCGCTGCGCCAGCAGAACTTCAACGCGGTGGCGCTGGACCGGACCCAACGCGTCACCCTCGCCGATCTGGACGTCGCCCAGGCCGGAGCTCCCGGCGTCACGGTAGACGCGTCGAGCAACGCGAAGCTGACCGGCATCCAGTCGGCCTTCAACCTCTCGATCGGCGTCCGGTTCTTCAACTCGACCGACAGCGAACTGCGCGCCTCGGTCACGCACGAGAACCAGCACCACGGTGTCAGCGTCCAGGGCAGCACACGGGTGACGGTGGCCGGCGTGGTCACCTACCTGAACAAGCGGTTGTCCACCCGGATCGCCACCGGTATCGACGTCAGTGCGTCGTCGCAGCAGACGCTGATCGAGGCGAACCTCGCGTACGGCAACGACGATTCCGGCATCGAGATCTACAGCGGCTCGACGGCGACGACAGTCCGCCGCAACGTCGTCTACGACAATGGCGATCACGGCATCGACACGTCGTTCGCGCCGAACACCACGGTGCTGTCGAACACAGTCGTACGCAACGCCACCGCCGGGATCAACTTCGAGGGCGGATCGACCAACTCCACCAGCCGCGACAACGTGGCGATGGACAACGCGGTCGGCAGCACCCGGACGGTCAGCGACATCCGGGTGGACGAGGCGTCGATCCCGGGCACGACGCTGAACCGGGACCTGGTCTTCCAGAGCATCGAGGGTGGCGCCCTGTTCGAGTGGGCGTCGAAGGACTACAAGTCGATCGCGGCCTTCCGGGCGGCGAGTGGGCAGGAGTCCGCCGGCAAGGCGGCCAACCCGCGCTTCGTGAACGTGGCCGGCCGCGACCTGCACCTGACCAGCCAGTCCCCCGCGATCGACGCCGCGGACACCGGAGTGACCGGCTGGACCGCGACCAACCGCGACGGGTCCGCTCCCGCCGACCACCCGGGGGTCGCGAACACCGGGGTCGGACCGATCCTCTACGCCGACTTCGGAGCACTCGAGTACGTCGGACCGGTGGCCGCGGCGACCGTGACACCGGCAGGCGGGTTCGCGCCGCTGGACGTAACTGTGAACGGGTCGAGCAGCGCGGCCCTCGGCGCGCCGATCACGACGTACCGGATCGTCTGCGGCAACGGCACGGAATTGGCCACCTCTAGTGGCATCTGCCGCTACACAGCGGCCGGCACCTTCACGCCGACGCTTACGGTGACGGACGCGTCCGGTCTCAGCGACACCTGGACCAGCGCGCCGATCGTGGTCCAGCCGAACGGACTCCCGACCGCACGGCTGACCGCGACGCCCACCGAGGCCTACCGCCCGCAGGACGTCGTCCTCAACGCCAGTGCATCTACGGACGCTGACGGGAGGCCGCTGGCCAGCTACACGTTCGACTGCGGGAACGGCCAGACGACCGGTGCGCTGACGACGTCATCGACAACCTGCAGCTTTCCGAACGCGGGCACGTTCACCTCGAGAGTGACCGTTCACGACACGGCCGGTCTCACCAGCACCGCGACAGCACAGGTCAGGATCCTGGCCGACGTGCCGCCCACGGCGAATCTGACGTTGTCCAGGACGAGCATCCGCAGGGGCCAGTCGATCACCGCGAACGCCTCGGGGTCGACCAGCGTCGACAAGTCGCCGATCGCCACCTATCAGTTCAACTGCGGCAACGGACCAGCGAAGCCGGTCCAGACGACGCCGACCACCACCTGCACCTATCCCGACATCGGCCTGTTCACGGTCCGGGTGACGGTGACGGACACGGTCGGGCTGTCCAGCTCCACCACAAGGACGGTGTGGGTGCTGCTGTGAGGCACAACACCAACGGACGAAGGGCACAACGATGACCATCGAAGAGATGTTCCGTCGGATCGTGCGGGCCCACCTGGGGATCATCCTGGTGTGTGTGCTCCTCCCGGTCGCCGCGGCGATCGGACTGCAGGCAGGCAAGCCGGCGATGAGCCTGGCCTCGATGAGGCTGCAGGTGGTCTCCGGTGCGCCGTCGTCGGCGACCGAGGCCGAGGGCATCAGCAGCCGCGTCCTGGCCCTGGCCACCACGCACAGCCTGCTCGACGCCGCACTGAAGGAGGCCGGCACCCCACGCGACGTCGCCGACTTCGCCGCCAATCATGTCGCGTCGCAGCGGCTCGGTGAGTCGTCGGTCGTCCAGCTGAGCGTGACCGACAAGGACCCGATCGCGGCCGGCCAGATCGTCATGGCGCTGGGCCGTCAGGTGGCCCTGTTCATGAACCAAGGCGATCGCGCGACCTTCAACGCGGCCATGACGAAACTGGACAAGCAGGTCGAGGACGCCAACGTGCAGCGCGACAGACTCGCTGCGCAGTTGAAGGGCATCGCGGACATCAACGCCCGTGCCAACCTCCAGACTCAGATCCAGGCGGCCGACCAACTGCTCGGGCAGCTGTCCAACCAGCGGGCGTCGCTCGTGGTCCAGGACGCCACCCGCGACATCGTGGTACCGATCGGGAACAAGCCCGAGGTCAGTCAGGTCCCATCTTCGCTGCTGCCCCAGGCAGCGCTCGCGTTGCTGCTCGGCTTGGTGCTGGGCCTCACCGCCGCCGCGATCCTCGAGACGATGCGGCCACGAGTGGCGAGCGTCCGGGCGCTGGCTCATCTGCTGCAGGCGCCCGTGCTCGGCAAGTCGACCGAGGAGATCAGGTCGTTGCGCAACACGATGGCGCTGGCAGCCCGCCGTCAGGGGGTCGACGCGGTCGTGCTGATGGGTGCGGACGAGTCGGACGCCGACACTGTCACCCAGTTGCTCTACGCCCTATCGGGCTTCACGGCCGCGCCGCGGCGGATGAAGAGCCCGGCACCGCCCGGGATCGAGGATGCCTCGGAGCCCAGCGTGCTGGAGATGGAGGCACCCTTCGCGAACGTGCGCTTCACCGGGCTGTCCGCGGTAACACCCCAGGACGAGATGACGGCGGGAGTGGTGGTCGTCTCCGGTGGCACGGTCATGCTGCGCCGGCTGGACGATCTCGACGACGTGCTCAAGGCCGTTCGCTGGCCCGTGCTCGGCATCGTGAACGGTCCGGCCAAGCGCCGCTTCGGCAGGCAAGGGTGAACGCCACAACGACCACACGCCTGCTGCTGCACACCGCCGGGCAGCGGGTCGCGGTCGAAGGATCCCCGGACGCGGTTCGCGCGGTGATCGCGGCAACCGGCGGAGCCGAGATCGCCCACGCGGACGTGCCCAACGTCGTGCTCTCGCTGGAAAATGACCGTCGGCCGTTCGATACCGACGGGTGCGAACCGATCACCCGCGGAGCCTGGGCCACCGGCCGTGGCGAGGCCATCGTCGAGAGCGTCGGCGGCTCGGGCTACAGCCAGCTGTGGTGCATCGACGAGGACGGATTACGCGTGTCGTCTCGCTGGACACCGACCGCGAAGGAGGCCGCGGCGGCGAAGTTGCTGCCGGCCAGGCACCGGGCGCTGTCCGGCCAGGTGCTGGTGCACTATCCGGCACTGTGGCTGGCCATGCAGCAAGGCCTCGCGCCTTTGCACGTCTCGGTCGTCGAGATCGACGGAGTCGCCGTACTGCTGGCCGGGCCGGGTGGTGTCGGCAAGTCCAGTCTGGTCTCCCGCGAGCTGGCCGCCGGTGGCAGGGCGACGTGCGACAACCTCGCGGCCTGCGATGGAACTGTCGCGTACGGCGTCGCCGAGCCGCTCCGGCTGCCCGCCGAACTGACCGATGCCAGTGGCCGGAAGACGTTCCACGGCAGGCGCGAGATCGGCTGGGACTCGCGGATGCGGTCGCTCCGGCCAAGCTTGGTCGTCGTACTGCGTCGCGGGCTGCAGGCCGATCCGAGTGTGCGGCTCATCTCCGAGCGGCAAGCCAGGCGAGCCATCGTCGCGGGGACCTACTCCGCCGGTGAACTGCGCCGGTTCTGGGCGATCGCGTCCGTTTTGGCGCTGGCCACCAAGTGCGGTCCGGTCCACCCACCGGTCGAAGAGGTCGCGGCCTCCCTGGCCGCACGACTGCCGTGTCTCGAGCTCGAACTGGGTGAGCGGTCCGGCGCGGGTCTGGCCGAACTGTTGCAGCCGTTCCTGACTGCCGCTCGCTCGAGCGGAGTGCGGTGATGTCCGGCCAAGCGCGGATCGAGGTCGCGCAGATCGTCACCCGGTTCATCGCAGGTGCGGGCGGCGTCGCGCTGCGCGGAGTACTGCCGCTGGATCCCGATCGGTACAACGTCACCATCATCACCGGCCAGGGCGGCTCCTTGACCGACCGGGCGGAGGCCGCGGGCTTCCGCGTCATCCTCGAACCGTCCCTGGTCTCGCCGCTGTCCCCTCGCGATGACAGGACCGCCTTGCGCAGGCTCACCGCGCTCTGCCTGGCCGGCCGGTACGACGTGGTTCACACGCACAGCGCGAAGGCGGGAGCACTCGGCCGGCTGGCCGCGCATCGGGCCGGCGTACCGCTGATCGTCCACACGTACCACGGGTTCCCGTTTCACGAGTTCCAGAACCCGCTACGCCGGGCGGCGTACGTCGCGATCGAAAGAAGGCTCGCCACCATCACCGATGCCGTCCTGGCGATCGGCAGCGGGGTCGCCACCGAAGCGCTGCGCCGCGGCCTCGCCACGCCGTCAAACGTACGAACGATCGCGCCTGTGGTCGAGGCGATCACCGTGCCGAAGACCGAGCAGTCGCGGGCCGCCGCGAGAGCCGCGCTGGGGATCAGCGACGGCGCCGTGGTGATCGGGACGGTCGGCCGGATCGACTACCAGAAGGCCCCAGAGCACCTGATCGCCGCGATCGCCAGGCTGCGGCACCAGGATGCGATGGCCGTCTGGATCGGTTCCGGGCCGGGCCTTGCCGAGGCCGAGAGGCTGATCCGTCGCGCGGGGCTGGTCGACCGCTTCGTCTTCGCCGGCGAACGGTCCGACGTTGCCGCCCTGTTGCCCGCGTTCGACGTGTTCGCGATGGCGAGCCGCTACGAGGGATTGCCTTGTGCGGTCGTCGAGGCGATGCGCTGCGGCGTGCCGGTGGTGGCAACCGCGGTCAACTCCCTGTCCGACCTGGTAGTCCCCGGCGAGAGCGGAGTACTGGTTCCGCCCGGGCGGCCGGACCTGCTCGCGGCCGCGATCGACGGCGTACTGGACGACCCGCGGGCGGCGGAACGAATGGTGGCGCTAGGGCGAGTCCTTGCCGGCGCCAACTTTGACGCCGGGCGACTGGCCGAAGTGCTGGACCAGGTCTACTCCACCGGGCGGACCGCGGGGTTGGTGGCGCGATGAGCATCCCCGAGCCGGCCGCCGGCACCCGGCTCACGACCTCGCCCTGGCTGACCCTGTGCCCGCTCGGCACCTTGGAGATCGACGCCCGGACGATCGACGCCGGTACGGCGGATCAGCTGAAGCCCAACCTGCCGGTCGTCCTGATCGACCAGCGGCCATTGAGCCGCCGTCGGCTGCAGCGACTGGCGCGGACGTTGTCCATCGAGGTCGAGCGCGAGTTCATCGTGCTGCCGTCGCTGCGCCACCCGCTGATCCTGATCGACGACACCGAGGCCGCGGTCCGCCACTTCTGGTCCGCGATCGCCACCGTCCCGCCGGGCCTGGCATTCACCGCTCTGCCGGCGTCCGCACTGCTCGCCCTGGCACGGAACCTGCCCTGGAGCTGGACCGGCATCGCCGCACCTGGCCGCGCTCTGCTGGGGAGACGACCATGACCGAAGCCCCCCGGGCGATCCATCCACGGCCCCGATCGGTGCGCGACCTGCTGCTCGCGCCGGCCACCCGCGGCGTGCTGCTCGCAACCTCACGTGATCCGGACGCCAAGCTGACCTTCATCGTCACGCCGCCGCCGGGCACCTACCCGAACGGCCCGGTGGCCATCAAGATCCCGGCCACCCCGGTGGCCGCGAGCGCGATCAGGAGCGAGACGCGGATGCTGCTCGATCTCCGCGAGGTCCCAATGGGCAGCATGGCCCAAACCGTTCCCCAATACGTGGACACTCTCGACAGCGACGGCCTGCCCGCACTCGTCTCGACCGCGTTACGCGGCACGCCGATGAGCATCGGATACCACCACTGGCTGCACACGGCACGACCGCATTTGGTCGCCACGGACTTCGCCCTCGCCGCCGGCTGGCTGCGCCGGTTCCAGATGGCGACCGCGGGTGAACGCGGCCGGATCGAGTGGGCCGCGGAGGTCGGCGACCAGCTGCGTCACCGGTGGCCAGGTCACCCGCACTTGGCCGCAGCCCTCGTTCGGCTGACCTCAGCCGATCACCAGCTCGGCGTTCAGGAAGTGGCCCGCACGATGGTGCACGGCGACTACTGGTTCGGCAATCTCCTCCTGACCGACGGTGTGATCTCAGGTGTGGTCGACTGGGAGGCCGGAGCTCATAGCGGCTGGCCGCTGCGCGACCTGGTCCGGTTCGCCCTCAGCTACTGCCTCTACCTCGACCGGCACACGCGTCCCGGCCATCGGGTGCTGCGGCACCGAGGCCTCCGTCGTATCGGCTTCGGGCCCGGCATCACGTACGGACTGCTCGGCGACGGCTGGCTACCGGACCTCGTCCGCTACTACCTGCGCGATGGTCTGGTCTCCCTCGGGCTGCCGCCTGACCTCTGGTACAGCGCGGCCCTGACCGGACTGGGCGAGGTGGCTGCCCTGGCGAACGACGACGACTTCGGCAGTAATCACCTCGATCTGCTGGCAGGGCTGCCGCTCTGGCCGACCGATCACCACGGACAGGGGGCAGGCCGATGACGATCGAGCTTCCACAACGTGCGCCCGGCGGCATCGCCCGGACCAGACCACCTCGCGGTGACGTACTCGCGACGATGATGGGGCTCACCGTCTGCCTGCTTCCGTTCCTGCTGCCGACCGGGCCGGCCAACACCGCGCTGACGGACGTCGGCATGACGCTGTGCATCGGACTTGCCCTGCTGTGGTCGGTTCATGAGCACCTGCCCGTCAAAGTGCCTTATCTGGTGGGGGTCGCCGGTCTGGTGCTCGGCGGTGCTTTCGCGGCCATGGTGGCGCAGGCGCCCGTCGGTGTCGGCCTGGTGCTGGCCCAGGACGTACTGCTGCTCGCCTGGAGCGCCGCCCTGGTCATGGGACGGCATAACCCGGCCGTGATCGCCGCCGTCAGCCGCGCCTGGTGCCGGACGGCGCCGGTCTACTCGGGCGTGATGGCGCTCTCCTACATCCTCGGCATCAACGCGCTCACCGGCGTCTCGGCCAAGGACGGCGTGCGTGCGTCGTACACGTTCGGCGATCCGAACCTGGCGGGGAACTACCTCGTCGTCTCGCTGTTCATCATGGCCGCCTGCAAGTGTCCGCGATCGCCCGGCGTACGGCGGATCGCCTACGCCCTCGTTCTCGCCGCCATCGGCTTCACCGGATCGAACGGCGCCATGCTGACCCTGCTGGTCGCGCTGACTCTCTGCGTGGCGGTGACCGGGTACAAGCGGTATGGCGCGGTCGTCGGTCTGTCGACGCTGGCGGCGTCGACGCTGGTGGCGGGCCTGATGTTCAGTTTCGTGATGCCACGGGTCGACCTGGGGCAGATCCGTGAAGCGGCGGCCGGCAGCGTGCCGCTGCTCCGCGACTCCTTCGGCCGCAGCGGCAGCTCCACCAGCGAACGCGCGACGATCGTGAACGAAGGAACCAACCTGTTCCTGCAAGGCGACGCCACCGGTTTCGGCCCGGCGCGGACCAAAGCGACCCTCGCGGCCAATCAGGCGCCGTACGTCAAGGAAGCGCACAACGACTACCTCGCGACGCTGCTCGAACGCGGGTTGATCGGTGCGATCGGCCTGCTGGCTCTCGGCGTCGCGGTATTCGTGCGCTGCGTACGACTGGTGGTCGGGAAGCTGCCGGACGACTATGCCGAGCTTGTGCCACGGCCCTGGCTGCTCGCTGTCATAGGACCGGTGATGGCCACGGCCGCGGGGTTCTACGAAGTCCTGCACTTCCGTCATCTGTGGACCTGGCTCGGCCTCGTCGCAGTGCTGGTTCTTGTCATGCAGGACCGTCAGAAGAAGCGGGTCTGATGAGCAGCCGGCTGCGGATCCCTGTCACCGGCGAACTGCTCCGGACGGTACTGGCGAACACCTCCGCCCGTGGATTGGCAATCGTCGGACTCACGCTGGCTACCGTCTTCGTGGCAAGGATCGGCGGCCCGGCCGCTGTCGGCGAGTACGCACTGCTCCGCATGCTGCCCGGCCTGGTGGGCGTCCTCTGCGTGCTCGGCCTGCCCGGTGCGTTGGCCTACTTCCTCGCGTCGCCCCGGCGCGACCTGCCGAGGTTGTGGCCGACGCTCATCGCCATCGGCTTCGGAGGTGCAGTGCTCGGCACCGCATGCTGGCTGATCGCCTCACCGGTGGTCGCGAAGGTGTTCTTCCCCCAGGAGTCGGTCCTCCTGATCGCGGTCGCGGGCGCGACCGTTCCGACCCAACTACTGCTGACTCTCGGCAAGACGGCCTTGCAGGGTCTCGAGGATCGCCGGGGTGGCGATGTGGTGATCGCCGCCGAAGAGCTCGCGTTCTTGCCGTGCTACCTGCTGCCGCTCCTGGTCGGGTTCCACGGGGTGGCGGCGATCGTGATCGGACTCGGACTGGCGGATCTCGTCGTCGCCGTCGAGGCCTGGCGCAGGGTCAGCCGACGACTCGGCTGGCGACGATTCGGCCTGGCGGGTAACGGCTTCGGGTGGTGGGGGCGGCCAGATCGCGCGCTGGCAGGGCGAGTTTCGTCGTACGGACTGCGAGGTCAGGTTGGCGGGTTCATCACATTGCTCAACCTGCGCCTGGACTTCGCGATCCTTGGTGCGATGGCAGGTCCGGCGGTACTGGGCGGCTACGCGGTCGCCTCGAAGTACGCGGAACTTCTCCGGCTGCCGGGAACGGCTCTGACCTGGGTGTTCTATCCACGGCTCGCCAAACTCGGAGAGACCGAGGCCGCCTCGGTCGCGCGCCGGATGATCCGGCCGACACTGCTCGGCATCGTGGTCGCCGCCATCCCGATCTTCCTGCTGACCTCGCCGGTGATGCGCCTGCTGTACGGCGAGGAGTTCGGCCCGGCGGTCGCGCCCGCGCGGGTGCTGCTCGCCGGGATGCTGCTCGCTGGGGCGTCGGGGGTGGCCAGTGCCTACTTGTACGGACGCGGCACGCCCGGCCTCAACTCGATCGTGCTCGGCATCGGCTTGGTCATCACGGTGGTTCTCGACCTGCTGCTGATCCCCGCCTACGGAGCACTGGGTGCCGCGGCCGCCTCGACAGCGGCGTACCTCTGCACGGACGCGCTTCTGATCGCCCTCCTGCTTCGGCTCAGCGGACGGACTCGTGCCCGCCACAGCACGGGCGCGGTACGAGCTGCCGAGGTGTCGCCATGAAGGTCGCAGTCGTCCCGCTCGCGCTCCTACTCCTGTTCTCCGGTTGTTCCAACGAGACCCCTGGGGCGGGCCAGTCCCCCTCTCCGGGCATCACGAACACGGAGACGCCATCGCAACCGACTGGAGGGTCCACGCCCCCAGCCACCTCGTCCGCCCCGGCACCGAACCCCAGCACCGACCGGTACGTCGGGTTGGCCACCGCCCTCCACAAACGCGGTGTCTCGATCTGGTGGGAGACCGATCTGGTCGCCCGCTGGCTGGATGGACCGGCTGCCTTCAACCAGGCGATCGCGCGGCTCGGCGAGCTGGCCAAGGTGCCGGGAACCATCGGTTTCAAGGTGTCCGACGAGCTCGGCTACCGCGACGGGCTCATTACCATGGCCCAAGCGGCCGACTTCCTCAGGCAGTCCAAGACCGAACTCGGCAAGGTTGCCCCCGGCAAACAACTGCTGGTGGACGCGATCGTGCCCGAACTCGGCTGCCTGCCCTGGCGCGGCACGAACCAGCAGGGCTGCGCCCAACGCGTACGACTGAAGTATCCGGCGGCGACCGCGGCCGCGATGGAGAGCTACCTGCGCGCCGGGCTGATCGACCGGCTCGACCTGAGCACGGGCTTGCTGGAGGACTCCACTTACGCCAAATGGGGACTGACCAAGCGCGAGGCCCAGACGGATGCGTGGGATCGGGTCAGGAACCAGGGCTGGGCGCAACTGACGATCCTCCAGGCCCGCAAGGCGCTGGCCGAGCCCGATGGCTATCAGGGCTCGGCCGAACAGGCAGGCGCCGACGCCACCGACTACATCGACATTCCGGTCACCGCCGGGGCGAAGGCAGTCGATATCTGGACCTGGCGGCAGCAGTACCAGGGCAACACCGTCAGCCTGCTCGGCACCGACCTGTCCGCGAACTCGCTCTGGACCGAACTCGTCCGGCAACGCGGCCGCGGCCGGCAGCTCGTCACCCACATGACACCGTCCGCGATGCCCAGCGACGATGCCGCGTTCGCCCGCGAGTGTGATCTGGCCGCCACAGTGTTCACCGCGGTGTTCGTTGCCGCCGGCACCGGCTGAGAGAAGAGGTGCACACCCATGTCGCAGAGAACCCGAACCCACACTCCAGTACGACGATCCGAGGTCGACGGCGTCGGACCGGTGCGGCGCACACTCGACATCCTCGTGGCCGTGGTGTTGCTGCTTCTCGTCTCGCCGTTCGTGGCGGTGATCGCCGTTCTGATCCTGGTGACCGACGGGCGGCCGGTCTTCTTCCGGCAGACCCGCATCGGTGAACTGGGCCGGCCGTTCCGCCTCTACAAACTGCGCACCATGCGGGTGGTTGCCTCCGGCCCCGAAGTCACCACCCAGCGGGACCCCAGGATCACCCGCATCGGCGCGTTCCTGCGCCGCACGGCGATCGACGAACTCCCCCAGCTCTGGCACGTACTACGCGGCCAGATGACCCTCGTCGGCCCACGCCCCGAGAGCGACAGCCTTGCCAGCCGCTACCCCGCTTCGTGCCAGGCGATCCTGCTCGCCCGTCCTGGCCTGACCGGTCCCGCCCAGCTGCACTATCGCGAACGCTCGAACGTCCTTCCCGAGGGCTGGTCCGACGTCGAGGCCTACTACCTCCAGGTCCTCGTGCCCATCCGGGTTGCCGCGGACCAGGAGTACCTGGCCGACCCCTCCCTGCGGCGAACGATCCACTATCTCTTCCTGACCGCACTGTTCGTCACCGGTTTGAGGGACCCCCAACGCACCGTTGTTCAGACGGCTTCCGACACCTCTTCGTAGGAGCTGACCGCCTTCACGTAAAGGGAGTCCGAGCGTGCGTTCAGGCAACTGCCGGTCGTCAGGTCGAACTCGAAGTTGTGGCCCAGGCAGCGCAGTACGCCGTTGATCACGACACCTGTCTCGGCCAGATCCTCACCGGCATGTGGGCAGAAGCGGCTGACCTGGATCTGCCGGCCGTCGACGGTGATCTCGATGGTCTCCTCGGGGTCGCGGGCGGCTTCGAACTCCTCGACAGCGCGGAGAGCGGCGCGGTCGGCATGCTTCAGTAGGCCCACCAGGTAGTCGTTGTAGAGGTCGGGCTGGCGACGAGCGGTGAAGCGAAGGGAGAGAAGCAGCTCCTCCCACCGGGTACGGCCAGACACGACACCGTCGAGCCAACGACCATCCAGCACGAGCCGATAGTCCGCATGGCAGTCGCCGCCGTCCAGGTCGACGACCACGCGGTCCGGGCCGATGTGGGCATCCCAGACGCCCCCGCCCGGGCCGGAGACCTCGAAGCGGACGGTCATGCCGATCCGTGCGAGGAAGTACTCCGACAAGGTCCCGAGCGACTCGAAGTGGGCCTTGAACCTCTCGGCCAGCCCGGGCGCGGCTGGTGGGTTCGCCGCCCAGGCAGCCTCGATCGCGGAGCGGCGCCGGGCGGCGTACTCGGTCAGGTAGCGGCGTCGTTCCTCGGCACCGGCGTCGAGCGCGAACCCCTGCCAATGCTGATCACGGAAGACCTCCAGCCCACCAAGCTCCACCCGGTCACCGGGCAGCAGCGAGACCCCTGCCTGTTCCGGAATGCGCTCGGTCAACCACGCGAGCGCCTCGCCCTGGTCCGGGAAGATGCCACCCGGCTGGAGCCCACTGTTCAGCTCGAACAACTCGTCGTCGAGGAAGCAGGGCGGACCGGCGTACGGCATCACCAGCCGCGGCCGGACCGAGCGGACGAGCCGGGTGACCGCTTTGAACTTGCCGACCCGCTTGATGGTGGAGATCCGCTCCCGCTCGACCTCGTCGTACTCGTACCGGACCGGGTGCCAGCTGGCACCGGACATCTGCGCGCCCATCAGGTCGAACGGTCCGCCGACCTCGGCCATCGCCCGCCTGGTCTGCGCGAGCGAGATCCGGGCGTCGTTCGTATGCAGCACGCTCCGCCCGGCCACCTTGATCAGGACCGCGGAGTCGTGACTCATCGGGCACTGCTCGGGAATCACGGTGAGCCAGTCGTCCGGGTCGTCGCCGAGCGGGTATCGCTGCCAGGCATCGAGGACGACCACCCGAGTCCGGCCGATCGCGCGGAGCCGGCGCTGCATGATCGTCGACGGATAGCGCGGTATCACCACCGGCACCTCCGGCGGGAGGCCGGCGATCAGGTCCAGATCGAGATGGTCCAGATGTTCGTGCGAGACCACGACCAGGTCCACCTCGAGCAGCTCGGGCGTGAGCAGGTGCGAGTTGTCCGGGAACGGGAACCAGGCGCCGAGGAAGGCGCCGCCCGGGGACAGCCAGGGGTCGGCCAGCAGCCGGATTCCGGGCGCGTCGAGGCGCAGGCCGGCATGACCCAGCGCGGTGACGATCGGCTCGCTCATACCCCTAGGCTCCCGGGATGGCACTGCGTGATCATCACCCGCTTGGATGAGAGCACCTACGCCGTCTAGGCCAGGTAGAACCCGGTCCCAGAGCCCGATCTGGGAAATTTCAGGAAGTCGTGAACCGAACGTGCCCCCGGACCATCAAACCCTCCCGTTAAGACAGACTGAGAAACCACTTTGGAGGGCACTATGAACCGGAGCATCAAGCTGGCCGGCCTCGTCACGGGCGTATCGCTCGCGGCCGTGGTGGCGGGAGTGCTCGTCGCCGCGCAGCAGTCGCCTGACCTCGCGTCGGCGTCCGGCGACGTGAAGCCGATCGACAGCAGCGCCAGCACCCCGACGGTGCCGACGCCGTCCACGAAGCCGAGTGGCCCACCGGGGACCGCCGGCACAACGCCGACGAACAAGCCGACCGGCAACCCGGCCATTCCGGTCAAGCTGACGCTCGACCTCACCAAGCTGAAGCAAGGCGACGCACCGAAGACGCCGTACGTCGCGGACCGGACAGTGCACTTCGGCGACACCGAGTTCACCCTGCCGGCGTCCGACGGCGGGGTCTGGGACGTGGTCCGCGCCGGTGCCGGCAGCGCGCTGGTGCTGCACAGCCCGAAGAACGACGGCACGGCCGTGCTCACCACCTGGAGCGGGGGTTCCAGGGGCGCGACCGTCAAGAGCGTGAACTCCGTAGCGTCCTCAGCCGATCGCACGACCAGCGCCTACACTGTTCAGCCGACCGCTGCGGACGGCAGTGAGCTTCCACGGTTCACGGTGACCTGGCGCGACAACCCCTCCGGCGAGACGATGTCGCTGCAGCGCACTGGCGAGAGTGGACCGATCGTGCGCGCGGTCATCGGCAGTGAGGTCTACTTCAGTGCCCTGGGCAAAAACTCGAAGGAAACCCTGTACGTGTGGACCGCGGGCTCGGACCAGCCGCGGGCCATCAGCGCCGTACCGACGCCGTCCGCGGTGTCATCGGACGGGCAGCTCGCGGCAGGAGTCGTCTCGCAGCTCGACGACGGCAGCTGCACCGCAGTGGTCGACCTGGCGTCGGCCAAGAAGCGCTGGAGCACCTGCAAGTACGCGGTGGACGAGTTGCCCGGCGCGGGCGACTTCGCGCTCGGCGGACCGGCCTACCGCGACGGCTACGGCGACGGCGTGTTCGCAGCCCTGGACGTGCGGAACGGCAAGCTGATCCGCGAATGGTCCGGCGGCTCCGCTGTCGCGATCGTCGGCACCGTGTTGGAGGACGCCGACCACATCCTGACGCTGGCCGAGCAGGGCAACCAGACCGCCATCGTCCGGTGCGCGCCGAAGACCGGCACCTGCGAACTGGCCGCCCCCTTGAAGAACGGCACCGGCCACGACGAGAAGCGGCCGTACCAACTCGGCCACTGACTTCTTCAGGTGCGGTCCCTCCGCGGAGGGGCCGCACCTTCGTCATTTCGTCGGCTGGTAACGCACCGAGTCGAGCACCCGCTCCGCTTTCGTTTGATCGTCGGCCCGGACCTGGATCCGGATCAGCGCCCCCTGGCTCAGCATCACTCGCTCGTACGTCGTCATGCCGTCCGGGCAGCCGTCGTACTTGGCGGTCACCGCGGCGGTCCCGGAGGTATGCACGGGCGTCGCCGTACAACCCGCCGGCACCGGCAGACTGGTGGCCGCGGGCAACTCGCCGCCCCGCGGCAACACCCCTGTGAAGACGCCCGACACCTTCGATTCGGCCTTGCCCCAGGTCTTGTTGTCCTCGCTGACCAGCAGACCGGGCAGAGTCGTCGAACCCGTCGGCTGCCAGCCCCCGTCGGACCGGCTGTCGGCCCAGCCGCGGGGTAGATCGACCGACAGGATTCCCTGCCTGTCCTCGACCCGCACCCAATTCCGGTCGTTGCCGTACTGCCAGCCCAGGTAGCCACCGGCGCCACCCAGCAACGCCGCCGCGACTGTTGCGGCCACCCAGGGCCACGCCGAAGGTCGATCGGCGGCGGGGCTATGCACCAGCGCGGCCAGCTTGAGGGCTTCGGCGAACGATCGGACGTCGGGCCAGCGCTGTTCGCGGTCCTGGTGCAGTCCGCGCAGGATGACCGCGTCCACCTCGGCGGGAATGTCGTCGCGAACCGTGCGCAGCGACTCGGGCGGTCCGTCGACGGCCAGCACCGCCGCCAGGGTGGTCGCGCCGTACGGCGGTTGGCCGGCCAGCGCGGCGTAGGTAACCGCGGCCAGCGCATACAGGTCGGCTCGTGGATCGAGGACGTCACCGCGAACCTGCTCGGGCGCGACGTACGCCGGGGTGCCGCCCGGCATCGTTATCCGTGACACCGCGTCCAGCGATTTGCCCAGGCCGAGATCGCCGAGCATCGCCCGTTCGCCGGTCGGGGTGCTGCGGAACAACACGTTCTCCGGCTTCACGTCCCGGTGCAGGACGCCACGGTCGTGCAGCTCCTGCAGACCGGCGCTGACGTGCTCGATCACGTCCACCGTCTCGGACAGGGCGAGCGGGCCCGCCTTGATCCGGGCGGCCAGCGTGCCGCGGTCGGCATACGTGAGCACCAGGAACGGCCGGTCGTCCGCGGTGGTGCCGATGTCGTGCACACCAACGACGTACGGCGACTCGACCTTGCGCAAGAAGCGGCCCTCTTCGACGAACCGGCGGCGTACGTCGTGGTCGTCGACCCAGTGCTCGGCCAGGACCTTGACCGCGACCTCGGCGTCCAGCTCCTCGTCCCGGACCAGCCAGACGGCAGCGAAACCACCGCTGCCCAGCTTCCGGACCACGGCATAGCGGCCAAAGTGAGAGGGCTGAACCATGGCGTCATTATCCTCAACACCATGTCAATCGATGCGGACGCGCTCGACGAACTGGCCCGGCGCGCTGCAAAAGATCCCGCGCTACTGGACGAGCTGATCCGGCAAGTGCAGCCGCAGGTGATGCGGATCTGCCAGCGCGTGTTACCTCATCGCGCCGACGCCGAGGACGCCTGCCAGGATGCGCTGCTGGCGGTCGCGACAAAGGTCGGCACCTTCTCCGGCCGGAGCCGGTTCACCACCTGGGTCCACGTGGTCGCGTCGAACGCCGCCCGGGAAACGTACCGGCGGCTCAAGCGCCGCGCGGTCGAGAACGCTTCGGCTGTGCAGCAGGACGATCGCCCGGCCAGGTACGACCGGCCAGATCCGCGCACCACCAGCGTTGTCGCCGGCACCCGGCTGGATCTGCTCGACGCGCTGGAGCGGCTGGATACCCACCATCCGGAGACGGTCACCGCGCTGGTGCTGCGCGACGTCTACGAACTCAGCTACGACGAGATCGCCGACCAACTCGGCGTCCCGGTCGGTACCGTCAAGTCCCGGATCAACCGGGCTCGCGAATCGCTCAAACCCCTGCTGCTCCCCCGCCAGGACTGAGCCCACCCTTCAGCTTCAGCCGAGAGTGTCGGTGCCCAGGTACAACCCTTTGAGTTTGTTGGGATTGACCTGGAAGCGCAGGTTCTGGATGCGGCCGTCGACGAGGTCATAGGTGAACGCGGCACCCGGGTTGCCGCCGATCAGGGCGAGGGTGCCGAGTTCGCCATTGATGTCGGCGGACTCGAGCGTGAAGCCCGCGGAGACCGGTTTGGCGAGCACACCAAGGATCCAACGGGCGACATGGTCGGCGCCGTGCAACGGACGCCGGGCCGCGGTCACCACGCCACCGCCGTCGGACCACGCGGTGACATCGGGGGCGAGCAGATCCATCAAGGCGTTGAGATCGCCTCCCGAGCAGGCGGCCATGAACTGCTCGGTGATGTGCGACCGCTCGGCCTGGTCGGTATCGAACCGCGGGCGGCGAGACTGGACGTGCCCCTTGGCGCGGTGCGCGATCTGACGAACCGTGGCCTCGGGCCGGTCGAGCGTGTCGGCGATTTCGGCGTGCGAGTAGCCGAAGACCTCGCGCAGCAGGAACACCGCGCGCTCGACCGGATTCAGGGTTTCCAGCACCACCAACATCGCGGTGGAGACGGTGTCGGCCAATTCCGTCTGCTCCGCGATGTTCGGCGAGGTCAGGAGCGGCTCGGGCAGCCAAGGGCCGATGTACGTCTCGCGGGTGGCCTTGGCGGACGTGAGCCGGTTCAAGGAGAGGTTGGTGACCGTACGGACCAGATAGGACTTGGGGTGCGTGACCGTCGACTGGTCGATGTCGTGCCACTTCAACCACGTGTCCTGCAAGATGTCCTCCGCATCGGTGACGGTGCCGAGCATCCGGTAGGCGGTCGAGAACAGCAGCCGTCGATGCTCGATGAAGGGATCCAGTACGTCGGCCATCGGCTTAACCTATCCGCCCGCCTCACCTATCCGCCGCTGCGATGTCTGACGCTTCAGCCTTTGGCTGCGCGAGTCGCCTTGCCGTCCTTGGACAGCTGGACCGACATCGTCAGCTTCCTGCTCAGCTTGAAGGTCGGCACCGGGCTGCTGCTGACGGCCTCCTTGTACTTCACCGCGACACGTCCGGTCAGATGGAACCGTCCGGGGGTGTCGTCGGCGTTGGTGAACTGGATGACCGCGTCCTTGCGTCCGAGGCTGACCGGCTGGTGGAAGTAGCCGAACCGGAACGGCTTTACCTGCTTGCCGCGCAGTTCCCGCGCGATCGCGTCGGCGGTATAGGCGGCGGTCGGCAGGCCTGACTGGCAGGTGCCGTGGATCTGGCCCCAGGGCTGCCGTACAGCCGCGGCATCGCCGATGGCGTGGATGTTCGGGTGCGACACCGAACGCAGGCCCGGGTCGACGACGATCAGGCCGCGGGCGTCGGTTTCAATGCCCGCCTGGGCAGCCAGCGGAGACACCCGGACGCCGGCGGTCCACAGAACCAGGTCCGCGGCAACCAGCTCGCCGTTGGCCAGCTCGACCGCATCGGGAAGGACCTTGGTGACAGCGTGACCGATCTCGCGCACGACACCGAGCCGGTCCAGCGCCTTGTTCAGGTAGGCCCGCGCTTTGTCGCCCATCATCGCGCCCGGGCGGCTGCCACTGATCAGCGTGACCGTCAGTCCCGGGTGGTTCTCGGCGATTTCGGCCGCGGCCTCGATGCCGGTCAAGCCGCCGCCGCAGACCGCGACCTTGCCGCCATCGGCCGCGACCGCCGCGAGCTGTTCGGAGAAGCGGTGTGCGGTGCGGGGATCGTTCAAGGTCCAAGCGTGGTCGGCGGCACCGGGCACGATGTCCGTGGCCGTGCTGCTGCCGAGCGCGTACACGAGGGTGTCGTAGCGCAGGGCCGTGGTGTCGTCGACGAGGACCCGCTGGCCAACCGTGTCGATGGACGTGGCCCAGCCCTGGACGAACTCGACGCCGGCGCCTGCCAGCAGGTCGGGAATCCGATGATCGGCAAGTTCCTGGCCCGCCGCGATCTGGTGCATCCGCAGCCGCTCGGTGAAGCGGGCGGACGGGTTCACCAAGGTGATCTCGACATCGAGCTTGCGGGTCCGCCTGGCCAACCGCACTGCGGCCAGCATGCCGGTGTAACCGGCGCCGAGGACGACGATCCGATGCGGGTGGTGGTTCATGTCGTTGCTCCCTGGTCGGTGTCACCGGTACGGGGTTCGTCGGTTGGTGACGGCCATGGGACAGATAACGACGGTGGAACGTGACACCCGATCTTTGTGACCCACGCCACATTCGCCCCGGCTCTCGCGGTAGAAATCGTCGCTGAGTGGACAGGTTTAGGGGGTGGTACCGGTATGCAAGCGTTTGATTACCTACCGCAATCAAACCTTACGGGGAAGGAAGACCACCATGAACGTTCAGCGCGTAGGCCAGTTCGTCGCAGTGGCCACAGTCAGCGGCCTTGCCGCCAGCGGCCTCACCTCGGCACAGACCACCGCGGCCGAGTGCGGCACCAAACTCGAGGACTATGCCGGCCATAACTACCGCGGCTTCGAGGGCGTGTGGGACACCCTTTGGCAGTTCGACAAGGACGGCAAGCTCATCCTCGACAATTTCGAGGGAAAGCCGTCGTTCACCGCCGACAAGGAGAAATTGGCGGTGAAGATCGCGTCCCAGGAGTTCATCAGCGCAAGCCGGGTGTGCGAGCCCGACTCCGGCACGCCCGGAATGATCACCCTCTACTGGCAGAGCCCGGACCGGCCATGGAGCAGCGACGCGCTCGTCCTGGTAAAGATCAAGTGATCGACCACCAGCCCACTGGCGGCACGTTCTAACCAGCAGCACCTCACCACCTGCCGCGGCGCGCTAGCTGCCGTCGCCCTCAAGGTGAGCTGCACGACGGCCCTACGACGGCCACCTGACGCCGTCGTAGGGCCGTCGCCGCGCGGCCAGTCCTCGCACAGGCGAGCCTTTCGCCCGTTCGGGCGCTCCCGCCCGGCCCGAAGCCTCTGGAGATCGGCGCCGAAACGTCGAATCCTGGCGCTCGCAAGCCGCCGATCTCCGTCACCGCGGCCGTTGAGCCTTGACGGAACTTAGAGATCTCTCTAGAAATAGACCACCCTCTAAGAATGAAGGTACTGCGATGCCGACTGAGCGGGCCGCCCTTGAGACGGCGCAGCTGCGTGAAGGAGGCCTGCGCGAGCGTCACAAACTGGCGCGGCGCACTCGAATCCTCGAAGCGGCGCGCGAGCTCCTGCGGGAGCGGCCCGACGATCCCCTGACGGCCGAGCGGATCGCCGAGCGTGCGGAGGTAGCGCCCGCGACCGTCTACAACCTCGTCGGACCGCGCGACAAGATTTGGCAGGCCCTCGCCGCATCCTTCCTGGGAGAGCTCGAGCAGCGCCTCGCCGAAGCCCACACGCGCGATGCCATCGGCCGCGCACAGGAAGTGGTAGCACAGACGGTCGACCTGTTCATCGAGAACGCCAGTGTGTCGCGGCGGATCCTCATCGAGTGGGAGCAGAGCGGGCTGGTCCTCAGCCGCGGCCCACTCAGCCACTTGCGGCACGCTCTCGCCGACGCACAGCGCACAGGCCTGCTGCGCACCGACATCGACGTGGCAACACTCGCCGGGGTCGTCGCCAGCGCCAGCGTTGGCGTAACGCACCAATGGATCGCCGGCCAAATCGACGAGCAACAATTCGCCGCCCAGGCACTCCTCGCCCTCGACGTAGCCCTCGCCGCGGCGGCCGTGGACCAACAACGCAGCCACTTCCTGAGCCGCTTGAATAGCCACCGCACGGTACGACCCACAACGCGACAGACGACATGACCACCAGCGCCGCCGCGGAGCCGGTACCGCTGGTGCAGCGGTTCGAGGGCAGCGGCGGGATCGGGCTCGTGGCGGACGTTTGGGGTGTGGAGGACGCGCCGCCGATCGTTCTCTTGCATGGCGGCGGCCAGACTCGCGGCGCGTGGAAGGCGGCGGGGCGGTTATTGGCTGGCTTGGGGTGGAGGGTCATCGCGCCGGATCTGCGCGGGCACGGCGAAAGTGACTGGTCGCCCGACGGCGCCTATGACGTCGACCTCTTCGCCGACGACGTACGCGCGATCGTTGCCGGCCTCGGCGAGCCGCCCGTGCTCGTGGGCGCTTCGCTCGGCGGCCTCAGTTCCTTGCTGGCCACGGGCGAAGCACCGCGAGCCGTCACCCGCGCCCTGGTACTCGTCGATGTCGCCCACCGCCCGAACCCTGCCGGTACTCGCCGAATCGTCGACTTCATGGCGGGCCGGCCAGACGGATTCTCAAGCCTCGACGAAGCCGCCGATTCCGTAGCGGCCTACCTACCGCATCGTGATCGTCCGGAAGACCACGACGGACTTCGGCGGAACCTGCGGAGGAAAGGCGATCGCTGGATCTGGCACTGGGACCCACTCCTGGTCGAACGCTTCGTCGATCGCATCCATACGCCCGGCGCCCCGGCGCGCTATCTCGCCGCCGCCCGTGCCGCCAGTGTCCCGATCTTGCTCGTCCGGGGCGCGATCAGTGACGTCGTATCCGACGTGATCGCCGCAGAGTTCTGCGCGAAAGTACCCGCCGCCCAACGCATCGACGTGGCAGGCGCCGGTCACATGGTCGCCGGCGATCGCAACGAGCACTTCATCCAGGCGATCCTCCCGTTCCTGGCCGGCCTCCGCCAGAGCACCTGAGCCTCATCTCCGCCCTCGCCCTGGCCGCGGCGACTCTCGCTCGCGGCGCACGCCGGTGTCAGAGGGTGATGCCTGCGGCGGAGAGTTGGCGCCAGATTTCGGCTTGGTCGACGACTCCGACGCCAAGTTTTTCGGCCTTGGTGAGTTTGGAGGCGCCGACGTCGGCACCGGTGATGAGGAGGTCGGTGCTGGCTGAGACTGACGAGGCGATGGTGGCTCCGGCGTTCTCACAAAGACGCTGGAAAGCCGGCCGGGCGACCTTTTCGCCGGAACGAGGGTCGCTGATCGCGCCGGTGACGACGACCGTTTTGCCGGCCAGAGGGGCACCCGCGGCGACGACGGGTGGGAGGTCTTCCTCGAGGACGTCGAGTGATACCCCGGCTTCGCGAAGGCGTTCGAGTTCGGGTCGGAGGCGGGCCAGGTGCTCGACGAGCGAGGCGGCGACCTTCGGTCCGATGTCGTCCACGGCGACAAGCCCATCCTCGCCCGCTTCGGCGACCTCTTCCAAGGAACCGAAGCCCGCGCGGCAAAGGCGCGCTGCGGTGCCTTCCGAGGCCATCGGGATGGCGAGTCCGATCAGGGCGCGACGGAGGCCGACCTGGCGGCTGTTGTCGATCGACTCGATCATCCGGGTGGCGGAGATCTCGCCGATGCGGTCGAACTCGAACAGTCTCTCTTTGGTCAGGCGGTAGAAGTCCGACGGGTGCTCGAGGATCCCCGCTTCGGCCAGGCGCTCGATCCACACCCCGCCGATCGCGTCGATGTCGGCCGCTGCCCGGGAGGCCCAATGGATCAGCCGTCGTACGGTCTGGGCCGGGCAGGCGACGTTGGTGCAGAACAACTCTCGGCTGTTGCCTTGCTCGGTCAACGGCTGCGCGCAGGACGGACAGGTGGTGGGCGGCACGATGTCGCGCTCCGCGCCGGTACGCCGGGACGCGTCGAGCACTCCGGCGACGAACGGGATCACGTCACCGGCTCGACGCACCAGAACCGTGTCGCCGATCTTGATACCGCGGGCCCGGATCACCTCCTGATTGGCCAACGTGGCGCGCGTGACCGTCGTACCGCCGACGAAGACCGGCTCAAGCCACGCGACCGGGGCGATCTTGCCCGTCTTCCCGACATCCCAGACGACGTCGGCCAGCACGGTGGTCTTCTCCTCCGCGGCGAACTTGAACGCCAGTGCGCCGCGCGGCGAGCTCGAACGGGTCCCGGCCGCGGCGAAGGCGCCGCGATCGGCCAGTCGCAGCACGGCGCCGTCGAGGTCGTAGTCCAAGTCGTTGCGCTGCTTCTCGATCGTGGTGATCACAGCCTGCGCCGCGGCCGCGTCATCGCAGTGCTGCATGTCGGCGGCCGTGAACCCGAGGGCCTGCAACGCCCGGTCCAGGTCGGAGTCCGTGCTGTCGGGATCGGTGTGGAGGTCGAACGCGAGGAACTGCAGGCGGCGCTCGGCGACCGTGGCCGGATCCTTCGCGCGCAGGGTGCCGGCGGCGGCGTTGCGTGGGTTGATCAGCGGCCTGTCCGGGTGGTTGGCGTTGTAGGCGGCGAAGGTGGAGCGCAACATGACCGCCTCACCCCGAACCTCGACGCGGCCCGGCGCGTCGACTCTGGTCGGTACGCCGTCGGCCAACGCCCGCACCAGCGGGGTCACGTCGTCACCGGTCGTCCCGTCGCCACGCGTGATAGCCCGCGCCAGCTGACCGTTCTCGTAGACCAGTGCCAGGGAAAGCCCGTCCAGCTTCGGCATGACGACAACAGACCGGCCCGGGAAGCGGTTGAAGAACGCCTCGACCTGCTCCGGGCGGGTCGCCTTTTCCAGCGAGAGCATCGGCCGCGAGTGCCGGACCGGCGCATGCAGCACTGCAGGCGCACCGACCTGGTCCAACGGGTTCGGATCCGGCGCCAGCTCCGGGTTCGACTCGATCAGCGTGCGCAGCTCGTCCTCGATCGTGTCGTACTCCGCGTCCGCCACCGCCGGCGCACCCTGGTAGTAGGCGTCGCGCAGCAGCACGATCTGGTCAGCGAGCTCCTGAATGCGTTTCCCAACGTCCACGACGAGAACGCTACCGGTCACCTCCGACAAAATCCGCTACCGCGCCCGCCTCGGCATACACGATGCTGAAGCTCAGCCGAGGAAGGTGGTGAGGGCCGAGAGGACGGCGGTGGGATTCTCCTCGGCGAGGAAATGCGCGGTGTTCGGCACCTTCTGGACTCGCACGTCGGTGCCCTGCCCGGCCCAGACGTACTGCATGAAGTCGTAGCTGTACTCCGACGCCAGACCGAGCAGCGGCGCGGTGATCTTGCCGTACGTCGCGAAGTCGGCGATATCGGTATGGAAGGCCTGGTACCAGGCGTTCCCGGCACGGATCGCGTCGGGCTTGGCGTACGCCTGCGCGTAGATCCGGCGGTCCCGCTCACCGATCGAGGCCGGGTCCATCAGGATCGTGTCGAACAGGTGATCCACCAGGAAACGCGAACGCCCCGCCACGAGTTGTTCGGGCAGTCCCTGTACCTGGTTGAAGGCGAACCACCAGAGGTTGAGCCCCTCGTGCGGCCGCGGAAGCAACGGGATGTCGTACAGGCTCGGATCAGGGTGGCCGACGTCCATCAGCACGACCTTGTCCGTCGCCGCGGCGTGGTTGACGGCAAAGCTGTGCGCCACCATCGAACCGATGTCGTGGCCGGCGATGTTCACCTTGCCGAAGCCGAGGTGCCGGGTCAGTTCGAAGATGTCCCTTGCCATCGTCTTCTTGTCGTACCCGCCGGCCGGTTTGGCCGAGCCGCCCATACCGCGCATGTCGAGCGCGATCACCTGATAGCGCTCGGCCAACGCCGGCAGCACTTTGTGCCACGCCCACCAGGTCTGCGGCCAGCCCGGAACCAGCACTAGTGGCTCCCCCGAACCGCCCGTCACGTAATGCAGCCGGACGCCGTTCACCTGTGCGTACCGGCTGCGCAGACCGAGCGATCTCGCCAGCGCCTCATCGGATGGCGCGCCCGCCTGCGCTTGAGCCTGCGCCGCTTGCGCTGCTCCACCTGTCAGGACCGCCGCCACGCCTGCCCCGAGCCCTAATGCCCTTCGCCTGTTGATGTCCATGTCGCCCGCCCCTTAACGGATAGCCTCACAGAACAAGGCCAAATTACCGACGGCGAGGGCCACTGGTCCTTTGGAGCGGCGAGGGGTTCTAGGGTTGGGCGGCTTCGGCTGCGTACGACAGCACCCGCTCGGTCTTGACCCAGATCCAGGCGTCGACCCACTTCCAGACGTACGCGTACTGCCGATCGACGACCGCGCGTACGTCGCCGGGCAAGTCATCCAGCGGGACGACCTCGGCCGGACCTTCGGCGATGACCGCGATGTGGGTGTCGTCATCGTTCTCGGCGACGACAAGAGTCAGCCACGGTTGCGTCCGCAGATTGATGGCGCGGACCGACCCCGCCATCGTCGGCAGCCAGAACGCGCTGCCACTCCTGATGTACATCGACATCGACGCATGCGGCCGACCGTCCGGCCGAGTCGAACCGATCACCGCGTACTCGCGACGGCTCAGGTAACTCGTCAGCTGCTCGGCAGTCAGTCGACGCTCCGGCGGATAGCTCTTGGCAGTCGCCGCGGTCGCGCGACTGAAGGTCCGATCCTGCAACTCTGCCAGCGCATCAGCCATACGCCCCCACCAATCGTCGGTCGGTCGCGGAATACCCGGGCGCCCTCAGCCGCCTGGCTGAGTTCGTCCGCCAAAGCACATCTTGGGCCCCACAGTACGTCCGCCGCGGCCCAGCGGGTTTGGGGCTGGTGGCTGGAGTGGATTGTGAAGGTTTGGTTGCAGTGGGGTTCGACACAGGGGTGGGGGCGAACTCGAATGGGTGAAGGGGCGTCTCTACCTGCATTACCGGGTTGATTGAGGCTCGGCGCCGGAGTGGGTCATCGGGTGGGGATTCGATGAATGCGGCGAATTTCGGGTGGTTCGGAAATTCTGGGGGAATTTCATGGGTGCGGTGCGGGTGTCGTCGTTGGCTGGGCGCGGCGGGGTGGAATGCCAGGCGAGTCGGAAGTTGGGGCATGACGGGCGGCCGGCTGAACGGCTGGCGCGGGCGCAGGCTGCGGGTGGGGTTGGCACGCGGGCCGCGAGGACTGTCGAAGCGGCGCAGGGATTGCCGGAGATTCGGTGGGACCCCGGGTTGCCGGATGTGGTGTTGCCGGAGGCGCTGCCTTGGCGGCGGCGGGTTTTGAAACATCCGCGGTTGATGCAGAGCAATCGGTTGGCTTTGCTCGTGTTGATGGTCAACCTGGTGATCTTCGGGTGGGGACTGGGAAATCACTGGTGGCTCGAGGTGGTAAATGTCGCGCTGGTGACTCAGGTGAATTTCGCCTTGGGAATTCTGGTGCGGCAGCAGTTCTTCGTGAATTGGCTTTCCCGGGCGGTGATGAAGGTGCCCAAGTCGTGGCCGCTGCGGCTGCGATGGACGTTGGCGAAGGGGTACCACCTGGGTGGGCTGCATGTGGGTGGCGCCGTGTGCGGGACGTTGTGGTTTCTGGGGCTGACCGTCGTCGCGACCGGCGAGGTGGGCTTGGGGTTGCTGCTCGTGTACTACGTGCAGACGCTCTTGCTACTGGCGATCGTGATGACTGCCCGGCCAGGGTTCCGGGCCACGCGGCACGACCTGTTCGAGCGGGTTCACCGGTTCGGAGGGTGGGGGCTGTCGGTGCTGTTCTGGATCGGCGCGGTGCTGCTCGTGGACGAGCGGCGCGGCGCCGAGTCCCTGCCGACGGCACTGGCCGGTACGCCGACGGTGTGGGTGCTGGTGCTCACGACGCTCAGCTCGTTGGTGCCGTGGATGCTGCTGCGCCGAATCCCGATCGACGTCGTGCGGCCGTCGTCGCATGTCGCGCTGGTGCGGGGTGGTCGTGGTAGGCCGATGGCCGGGTCCACGCGGTCGATCTCGCGGCATCCGCTGCGGCAGTGGCACAGCTTCGCGGTGATCCCGACGCCGGGTGCACCAGGGTTCCGGATGGCGGTGTCCCGGGCCGGCGATTGGACCGGGGACTTCATCGACAACCCACCGTCACACGTCTGGGTACGGGGCGTCGCGACCGCCGGGATGGCGAACTACGGCACGGTCTTCCGCCGAGTGGTCTACGTAGTCACCGGAAGCGGGATCGGGCCCGTCCTCGCGCATGTCCTCGCGGCCCGGGTGCCGTACAAGCTGGTGTGGGTAACGCGTGACCCGGTGAAGACGTACGGGCAGGAACTGGTCGACGAAATCCTGGCCGCCCAACCCGACACCCTCATCTGGGACACCGACGCGCACGGCAAACCCGACATGGTGAAGCTGGCCTACTCGGCGTACTCGTCCTCCAACGCGGAGGCCGTGATCTGCGTGTCGAACAAGAAGGTCACGTGGTCGGTCGTACACGGGATGGAGCGTTTGGGCATCCCAGCCCTCGGCCCGATCTGGGACTCCTGACCAGAGGAGCCCAGGATCACAGCGGTGGTTGCGGCTCGCGCAGGTTCGTCAGCAGAAGGCCTGGGCCGCCGACTGCCACGGTGAGCGAACCGTCGGCTGCGGAAGACACCGCCATGCTCTCGATGGGGGTGCCGAACGCCAGTTTCGTGAGCATGCGGCCGGTATACGGGTTCCAGACCCGAATAGTGGAGTGGTGACCCGTGAGTACGAGGTCGCGTTCCCCCAGTCGCGCGAACTTCACTCCCCAGCAGGTGAGGGATGTCTCGACGGGAGGTATCCGGTCCGTTCCAGACTTCGCATCGCAAAATCGCAGCAGCCCGGGCGTGAGCACAGCGAGTACGTCGTCACCCTCGAGCACACCCAACGCGACGGCGACGTTCCAGGACTGGGTTCGGATCGGTCTGCCGAGTTGCCGAACGCGACGCCCCACCTCGATCAATCGCAGAAGTTGGTCGTCCTCGGTGACGGCGAGCCACAAGCGCCCGAGACCGTGATGGAACCCGCGAACGGTCGAGCCATCAGGCACAGCGTGCTGTCGTGTGGCCGGCCGGCCGGTGAAGGCGTCGTACACCCGGACCGGACTCGACCAGTCTTCCTGGGCGGTGAACAACGCGCGGCCGGCACCGACGTACAGCGTCACCGGTCGCCAGCGTCGATCCTTCGCCGGGTACTGGTGCAGCACGCGGGGTGGTTCGGAGGACGGATCGTCGAACTCCAGGAGCTCAACAGTCCCCTGGTACGACGTGAGCGCGATCAGCCGGTCGTCAACGTAGCCGGCCGCAACGTCCGCGACCGGATTCCGGGACTGCTTCACCGTCCTCACCGGCGCTTGACGGGCAACGGCGAATTCCCCCAGCAGGCGACCTTCAGCACCGGACCACCACTGCACGACTGCCAGATCGTTGCCTGTGACAACATCCGGCACCCCGGTGGGGGTCCTTTGCACGAGTACGATCGACCCAGCATGCCCCTCCGCCGGGACCCGCGCGGCGGACGGCTGGACGGGGTCCCAAAGCCGGGTGTTGCCGTCCAGGCAAGCGGAAGCCAGCATGGTCCGCCCGTCGACAGGTCCGAACTCGATCGAGGTGATCGCGTCCGGGTGCGGTAGGTGTGTGCCCGCGGCCGCTGGGCCGACTGGGCCTAGGTGAACCGTTCCGTGCATGTCGCCCGCCGCAAGCGTGGGCGTCCCCTCCACCAGCCCGAGAGCGACGGCGCGCACCTCGGCGTCGTACCGCCAAGGCTGGCCGCACAACCTGCGCCTCGTGCCGAACTCCCAGACACTGGCCAACCCAGCCTCGGTGCCGATGGCGACCAGGATCTCGTGATCCGCGACCTCGAGCAGGTCCACGGCGTTGACCTCGCCGCCGGCGTAGACCTCAGGGAGCCTCGGCTCCGGGGCGTCGAGGTTCCAGAGCGTCACGATCGCCTGGCTATGCCCGTGCCCAAGAGCTGCGATCAACCCGAGCGAGGTCTCCGCGAGAGCGACCGAGCGCACTTCCCCCGGCGATTGGATCGATCCCATCGCCGAAAGGCCCGAATCCGCCCAATGCAAAGACAACAGGCCCGTCCCACCTGCGGCGGCAACGACGTACCGGCCCCGCCACTCCGCGATCGCGATACTTCGGAAGGGGCCGCCATCGAGCGTGAGATCGTGCAGTCGCGCCCGCGTGGTGGCGTCCCAAATCGTCAGTCGACCCCCGCGGCTGATGACGGCGAGCGTTGCTCCACGCATCGCCACTGCGCCAAGCTCGGCTGGGCTGCGCAGCGGCTCACCCAGGACCTGTCCCGTTGACGCCTCCCACAGCGACACGTCGCCGCTGACTTCGCCGACTGCCAGGACCACACGACCGGCCATGAATCCGAAGGCCGCAGTCGGTCGCCCTCCCTCGCCAGGGCCGATCGGGGAACTGACGACGGTGCCGCCGGTCATCCAGGTGGACCAGCGTGGCCGCCAGGTCAGTCCTGGTCCGCTCCTGGTCGGAGGCACCATGCCGTTGGCGAGCAGCGCGGCGTCGAGCGCGGCCGCGTTGCCGCGCGGATCCTCCCAGGACAGGCGATGTCGTACGGATCGCCAAGCGCCCAGGACTTGCCACAGCTCGGAGTACGACGGAGGTTGTGTCAACCGCAGTAGCTCGGCCACGCGGACCGGATCGAGGTACGGGAGCTTCTCCGGATCCAGGATCTCCTCCAGCATTCCGGCTTCTGCTGCGTGGCTGGCCAGGTGTCTACGCACGTACGGCGGCACCTCGGTCATCGCAGCCTCCCATTCCACCCGGACATTGCCAGCAGGGCATGCGTAATGGCTCTCTGGGCATCCTCCCGACTGGACGCTCCCACTCGCCCCGCGGCCAGCGCCTCTCTCAGCTCGTCGTGGAACAGCCGGTAGACGACAGCGCCGTCCTCCACGTCGCGGATGAGATAGCCACTTACCCGATGAGCGAGTAGCCACTGGACATCGCTCGAATCGATCACCTCCGACCCATCGACGGCGGACGCGGCCGCAGGCCAGACATCGCGCCAGGGAACGCCACGTCCGAAGGTGAGTGCCGCCACCCGCAAGAGCCGCCAGACCTTCTCCCTGGCGCGTATGTCGGCGATCGAGGTCTGCAGATCGTCGAACACCAGTTGGTTGATCCCGGTCCCGAGAACCTCGCGCAACCGCTCGTCGTCGACCCCGCCAGGCGGCGTGTCCGTCAGGTGACGGGCCGCCAGTCCGCAGAGCAGATACGACCGTTCCGCCTGGGCCGCGATCCGGTCGGCCAGCTGGACTTGCTCATTGCTGGGCGTACTGCCTCGAGCCAGCAACTGGGCGGCATAGCTCGCGAGATCCTCGTGTTCCCAGAACTCGTCCGCGTCGACTCGCAGCCGGTCCGCGGCCAGAGCAGCGACGAGTACGTCGGCCAACTGGCGACCGCCAGGAACCTCGGCCGCCCCGGATCCGGATGACCTGACACCTATCAACAGCCGCATGCCCCGAGCCCGTGGCGGGTTGAGCCGCTCGAGCAGGGCCAGCGCGACCGCGGTCGGATCACTTGCCTCGTCGAGTCCGTCGATGACGACCGTTGGCGGCTCATCACGGCGAGACAGCTCGCTCAGGATCGCGGTGATCCAGTCGTCGAGGGTATTGCCCGGAGGTGCCGCCGCGCCGAGGGATTCGGCGAGCTGACGGGCGATCTGGTTCTGGGTCTTGCCGGTCGCGAGGATGGCGACGTCGACCGAGTCGATCGGGGGAACCGGCTCGGCCACGGCCACCGCGTCGGCGTACTGCTCGCGAAACATCGGATCGCTGCACGTGACCAAGCGGGCCAGTACGGCGGACTTCCCGCATCCCGCCCGGCCCGTGACGATCAGGGAGCCGGGCGCACCGGTGGCGAACTCGATCAAGCGATTCATCAACCGCTTCCGGCCAGTGAAGACCGAACCCTGTTCAGACGTCACTGGGGCACGATGCAGCCAATGTGTGTCAAGCGCACTTTGCAGTACGGCGAGATCGCGGCGGGCCGGGCTGGTCGCGACAGGAGTCACCCGGGCCGAGTCGAACCTGGGGTTCGGCAGACAGACACTCGACCCGTACGGCTCGTTGATGACGGTGATCTTCTGGCGATGCCGTACCGCCATCCGCTGCTTCAGAGTCCTGATGAACGGGGACGCATCGAGGTACTCGTCGAGGCTGTTGCTCTCCTTGACCCGGCCCTCCCGGTAATCGGCGATCAGCGTCTGGAGCTCGCCCGAGAAGGCTCCGAGGCCGGCATCGCGACCGGCCGGCGCGGTGAACAGGACGAACCATCCTTCCGGCAGATCGCGTTGGAGCGCCGCTGGGAGCTCGTCAACAGCGTCCGCCGCCTGGCAGAGGTCAACGATGACGACGACCTGCGTGAGATCCGTGTACGCCGCGATCCATCTGATCAGATCCGCCGTACTCAACGACCGGTGCGACAGCCTGCCCGGCTGGCTATCGTGCAGGACGACCCAGTGCACGCCCTGTTCGGTCTGGCCGTGCCCGGTGACATAGAGGAACACCGCGTCGCCGGCGCTGAGCTCGGCGCCGGTGACAAGCTTCTTGATCTGGTCGGACGTCGGGCAGCGGGCCAGCGGCTCGTATCCCTCGTTGGAGAACCGGCGATCCTGCAAGGCCTCGTCCATGAGCCAACCAGCGACCGCAGCGACTTCCGACTCGACGTCGAGTGGTGGATAGACGGCATTCGCAACGAACGTATCGGTGGCTATCGCGATGAAGCGGCGACGCAGTACGTCATCCATGCTCATACGGCGACCTCAGGCGACGGTCAGGGAGTCGGCGATCGTGGCACCGGTGGCCAGCTTGCCCAGGTAGCGCGTTGCGGCATGTGGTTCGTTGCCGTTGTCCACGACGCGGTCCACTACGGCCGACCAGTAGGGCTGCAGAGGACCGGCCAGCGCGACCGGATCTCTGCTGTCGTAGATGTTCACCCAGGTCTCCACTCCTGGCGGCGGACCGGGACGTCTTGCTGCTGGGCGCAGCCTTTCGCGAAGACTGCGCAACCCGAGCGGCGAGCCGATTGTCACCAGCGTCGTGATCCCGTGGTCCGGGATCGTGCACAAGGCCTCGTACGCGACGACGCTGCCGAGGGAGTGACCGACCATGATGTACGGGCGGTCCGCGAGTGCCTCGCGAATCCGGTCGTGCACAGCGTTCGCGAGGTCGTCATCGCTCTGGTAGCGGCGCACCTGCACAAGATCGCCGAAGAACAGCAGCCGACCTGCGACGCCGAAGCGCTGCTCGACCCAGTTCGCCAGTTTGCCCAGCCGCGGAGGTACGCCTTTCATCCCCTTGGACATCCGAGTGTCCGGCTCGTCCTCGTGCACCACCTCGTCTTGGATCGCCGCGAAGAACGCGATCGCGTCGGAATCGAGCTCCAGGTCGTCCTGACCACCCTTGGAGTCCGAATCCGAGAGGAACAGGTCGCCGTAGTACACGAGATCCATGCTGGGCTTGGGAAAAACGCGCCCGCGTGCTCGCTCGATACCGTCCCCCAGGGCAAGCCGCCACGGTTCGAGCACCTGGAGGCGACCACCTTGCTGCTGACTGATCCCATGAATGCCCACAACGTCGACCATGTCCCCCACCGTTCGACGACCCCACCTCGCAAATCCACAATCCGGCCGGGCCGCACTACTGTCAAGACACGAGCACAGGCGGTATTCGACCGGCCGGGAGTTAGTTGGCGAGTTGGTTGTGGAGTAGGGCTGCGATTGCGAGGTAGCCGGTGTCGGAGGGGTGGCCGTCGGCGTGGGTGCATATCAGGGTGAGAGTGCAGAGGGCGGCGCCGGTGTCGCCGTCGGGGTTGAAGGTTGGGAATGGGTTGGCGAAGGCGGCTCGGTTGGTCGCGGCGGCGTCGGCTAGGGCGAGGTTGAGTTGGCGGATGATCGGGTGGGTCAGGGGGAAGGTGCCGATGTTGGCGTTGTAGGCACCGAGTACGACGACTCGCGCGTCTGGGGCGGCTTGGCGGATGTGGGCCAGCGTGCGGGAGAGGTTCGACGCGATCGCGGCTATGGCGGCGGGTGCTCCGTCGATGATGCACTGCAAGTTGCCGTTGCATGAGGCAACAAAAGCGTTGGCGTCGTTGCCCCACAAAGAAAGGGTGATGACGTCGACCTTGCCACGGTGGCCGCGAAGGAACGCCAGCGCGGCCTCTTCCTGAGAGCCGACGAACGGATCGTGCAGCGGACGACCCGCGGTCTTCCACGGACACGGGCCGGCGGTGAAGGTGGTCGTGGACTCGCCAGGGCATCCGTAGTTCACCAGCGTCAACGGCCGGCCTCCGTGCTCGAGGCGACCTGCCAGAACGTGCGAGTAGCCGGTCTCGAACGCGTTAAGCGGCAGCCCCGCATCAACCTTCGGCCCTTGAAAGCCGAAAGCCAGCGAGTCACCGAGCGACAGGTAGTAGCGATCGCTGTCCGACGGTCCAGCGAGTGCCGGCGTCGAGCCGACCAAAACAACCACGGCCGCCAGGGCGGCAACGCACAACCTCGCGTACTTCCCCATCTCAATCCCCTCCCCTAATCAGGCTGCCAGGAACCTGTTGACCTCGTTGACCAGAACCGGCCACGCGGCTTCGTGCTCGGTGATGATGTGATTGCCGCTGTCCAAGAACACCAGGCGACTGCCCGGAATGAGCTTCGCCAACTCATGAGCCTGAGATTCGGGCACCCGGATGTCACGCCGTGAATGCACGATCAGCGTCGGACAGCGAACTCTCGGTGCGACGTCCGAGACATCGAGGTGTGCGAACGCGTCCAGGAACCTGACGACATTCTCCGCCGACGTCGTCGCCCGCTGCAGCTCGTTGAAGGCGTCCCAGCTTTCCCGCGGCGCGTCCGGCAGGAACTGGCTGGCGAACACCTGCCGGAACGCGGCGTCGTCGCGGCGCCAGCTCACCCGGCCCAGCGCGAGATCGAGGGATGCCTCCTGCCGCTCCTCCTCGGAACGGGCGCGGGCGAGCCGGCCGCGGCAGTAGGCGCCGACCAGGATGAGCCGGCTGACGCGCTCCGGGTGCAGTTCGGCGTACTTGATCGCCACCGCGCCGCCTTGGGACACGCCGAGCAGCGGGAACCGGTCCACGCCCGCGGAGTCGACCACCAGTTCGAGATCCTCGACCCACGCGTCGAGACCGAACTCGGTCACGTCCCAGTCCGAGAGCCCGCAGCCGCGTTCGTCGTACCGGATCAGTTGGTGCGTTCCGGCGAGCCATTGGATCCAGTGCTGCCAGATGATGCTGTTCCACTCGTGATCGAGGTGGGTGAGCCAGTTCGCGGCCTTGACCAGCGGCGGGCCTTCGCCACAGACCGCGAACGCGAGCCGCACCCCGTCCGGCGAGTGGCAGTACTGGATCTCCTGGGCCTGGCGCGCGGCCGGTAAAAGCGAGCCGGCCTCGCCCACGACCTCGACCGGGGCGACGAAGCGGTACCCGACGCCGTGCACCGTGGCGATCACTTCCTGCCGTTGCCCGTCGTCGCCGACCGCGCGGCGAGCGTCCTTGAGGCGGCTGGTCAGCGCGGAGTCACTGATGAAGCGGTTGCCCCAGACGGCGTCGAGAAGCTCGACTTTCGGTACGACGCGGTCCCGGTTCTCGATCAAGTGGACCAGGACACCGAAGACCTGGCGCTCGACGCGCACCTGATCGCCACCCCGCCGGATCACGAATCCGCGGGGATCCACTTCGCAGTCGTGGAAGCGATAAGTCATCAGTTCCCCCTGATCGAGAGTGTGCCACGAACGGGCCGCGTGGTCTCCAGCCGTTCTCGGGACGCTCTGCAGATCTTCTTCATGACTCCCGTACGACGCGCTGCCACCGTGATCCGACGGGACGCGGCCGGGTGGCCGCCCCGGACCATTCCGAGGGGGAATAAGAATGAACGAGGACCGACTGGCCCACGCCGTGGTGATCGGCGGGAGTATGGCTGGCATCCTGACCGCTCGAGTGCTGAGCGACCGTTTCGACCAGGTCACCGTGATCGAACGAGACCGGCTGCCGGACGGCCCGGACGTCCGCAAAGGCGTGCCACAAGCGCGCCACGTGCACTCGTTCTGGGCTGGCGGGATGGAGGTCGTCGAGCGCCTGCTCCCGGGCGTCGAAAGCGACTTGCTCACCGCCGGCGCAGTGCCCATGAACCTACCGACGGACATCGCCTGGTTGACCCCGGCCAACCGCTGGACCCAACCGCTCCCGGCGACACAGCGCCTCGTCTCCGCTACCCGCGCCCTACTCGAATGGACCGTGCGGAGCCACGTCGAGAAGGTTGCCAACATCAGCTTCCGCACCGAGCAAGAGGTCACCGCACTGAGGCTCGGGCCTACGGGCGACGTGTCGGGGCTGACGCTGCGCGGCCGGCACACCGGTACGACGGTCGACTTGTCCGCCGATCTCGTCGTCGACGCGAGCGGACGCGGCTCGAAACTGCCGGAGTGGCTCCGGGCGCTCGGCTTCGCGACTCCCGAGGAAAGCACCGTCGACTCGTTCCTCGGCTACGCGACGAGGTTGTTCGAGATCCCCGCCGGGTTCAGCGCTCGCTGGAAGTCCGTCTACATCCAGAACGCGCCGCCGACCCAGCCACGCGGCGGCATCATGTTCCCGATCGAAGGTAATCGCTGGGTGCTGACGCTGATCGGTGGCGGTGGCGATTACCCGCCGACCGACGAGCAAGGGTTCCGCGACTTCGCCGCAAGTCTGCGCAGCCCGTTGCTGGCCGACGTCCTCGGCGTCGCCCAGCCGGTCTCGCCGATCTGGGGCTATCGCCGTACGGCGAATCGCTGGCGCCATTACGAGAAGCTGGCCATGCCGGGACGGCTCCTCGTGATCGGCGACAGCCTTTGCGCGTTCAACCCCGCGTACGGCCAGGGCATGACGGTCGCGGCGAAAGAGGCGGACGTACTGGCGGGCATCCTCGCCGGCTGCCGCTCCCAGGCCGACCTGTCCCGCGCACTCCGAGGGGCGCAGCGTGCGATCGCGGCGCGGGCCAAGGGTCCGTGGATGCTGGCCACCGGTTCGGACCTGCGGTACCCGACGACCGTAGGCGCGAGCCAGACCTGGATGGACCGGGTCGTCAACAAGTACCTCGATCGCGTCCTGGCAGCCGTCTCCGACGATCCGATCGTGAGCGCCGCGTTCCTACGGGTACTCAACCTGATCGACGAGCCACAAGCCCTCTTCTCGCCCCGCCTCATGCCCCGCGTACTCCGTAGCCGGAGCCGGAACCGCCCGGCCGCCGTCTCGAACGGCTTCGTCGTCGACAAGCAACTGACAACGACGATGGCGGAGTAAAGCCCGGCTCTTCTGTCAGATGCACGGGTCGCACCGCCGGCCGCCTCCCCTTCTTCCGCGAGTGGTCGCGTCCGACCCTGACCACTCGCGGAAGGTGGAGATGGGAGGAAGGTGCAGACGCGACCACTCGCGGAGATGGGGAGGCCGGTCGCTGGGTTCCGGGGTCGACCTCGCTCGCCGCGGAAGCGCCTCGGCCCCGGTTGGCCATGGGATGCAGTACACGGCGAATCCCCTATTCCCAACACCTCGCGGGTTCTGCGGTGAACGCCCTGCGGGTTTGCGGACCCCCAGCACCACACGGTCGCCGTATTCGGCCCCGTTCGGCCTGTCTCGGGCCACCGTGTGGACCTGGCGGTCCGGGCGTGGACACCAGCGCAACCAAAACCATGCAGCCGTGCAGGTTGAAATGCTCCGCCCTGGACTTTTGGCTGCGCTGGTGTCCGGCAAATGGCTCGCGTGCCCACACATCCGAGCGAGGGTCAAAGAACCTCGCCGGCTCCCCCGCTGGACGAGGGAGCCGGACCGAGGTGCCGATCAGCCGAACGCGGAGGCTCAGCTTGGGCGCGGCGGCTCGGCTGAACGCGACGGCTCAGTTGAATGCGCCGGCGAACATGCCGGGCTGGTAGGAACCGCCCTTCTGATGCAGGATCACGGCGAGCCGGTTGGCCGCGTTGATCATGGCGACCAGGGAGACCAGCGTCGCGATCTGGTCATCGTCGTAGTGCTCGCGCACCCGGGCCCAAGTCTCATCGGACACGCCTTGGTGAGCGTCGGCGAGCCGAGTCCCCTCCTCCGTGAGTGCCAGCGCGGCCCGCTCGGCCTCGCTGAAGACCGTCGACTCGCGCCAGGCGGCGACCAGGTTGAGCCGGACCGCGGTTTCGCCGGCGGCCGAAGCCTCCTTGGTATGCATGTCGATACACCAACCGCAGCCGTTGATCTGGCTGGCGCGCAGGCTGACCAACTCCTGCGTGGCCTTCGGCAGCGAAGATTGCTCGAGCACCATGCCGAGGCCGGCGAAACGCTTGGCGAACTTCATACCCATCTCGTTGCTGAACAGGTCCAAACGGGTTTCCATGACTTCGTCCTCACTCGTGAGCTCCGTGCGGATGCACTGACGAGCACAAGACGCCCGCGACTCGATCCCTGTGACAGCTCGGTCGCATGACGTACGCCACAAGCGAGTACGGCCCGCACAGCCCATACCGACTTTCTGGCGGTCGGGCTCGATGACACGCACGACGCGCTCTTCGCCGCGGGGGTACGGCTCACCCGCGTACTTCATGGCCAACTCGCGCTGTGCTCCCTCAGCGACTTCAGCGAAGGTTGGCGAGTTCAGCGAGGGTTGGCGGCGCGCCAGGCGACGTAGTCGGCGACCGCCGCGGCGACGTCGAAGTCCGGTGCGAAGCCGGTCTCCTGGGCAAGCCGGGTGGTGTCGAGGTAGGGGTTGTCGCCCGGCCCCGCCTCGCGTCCGGACAGAAGGTCGAGCTGCAGGCCGGGGGTGATCGCCTGCAGGGCCTGCGCGAACTCGCGATTGGTGACCGGCCGACCGCTGGAGACGTTGTACGTGTCGTGCCGCAGGGTCTCCGCGGTCGTCAGGAGGGCGATCGCGCGCCCAGCGTCAGGCGCGTAGCAGCTGTCACCGCCGTCGTCGGCGTACAGCGGCTGAGGCTTCTCACCGCGGAGCACGGCGCTGATGTACGGCGGGACGTAGTAGAACGGCGTTTCCGGGTCGACGAGCGGTCCCCAGATGGTCCCGATCCGGAGTACGACCGGCTGGACGCCGCTGCCTTGCAGGCTGTGCGTGGTGAGCGGCTCGAGGGCCTTCTTGTAGGCGACGATCAGATGCGGCAGCTCCGCGGTAGGCAGCTCCAGCCCTTCGTGCCAAGGGTTTTCGGTCCGGCCGATGTACACGCCGAGGCTGCTGGCGACCGCGAACCTGCGGACGCCCCACGTGCGGGCGGCATCCAGCGCGTTGAGCAGGCCGGCCATATCCGTGCGGAAGAACTGGACCGGATCCTCGGGGATGCTGCCTGCGAGGTGGACGATGTCGCTGATGTCGTGGCGATCGCCGAGGGCGAGAAACGCATCCCGGTCGGTGACGTCGAGGGATTCCACGACGACCTTGCCGGTGAGGAACGACGGGACCTCGGCCCGGCGGTGTGAGGTGACGACGACCTCGTGTCCCAGGTCGACGAGCGCGCGGGCGGTGTGGGCGCCGATCATGCCCAGCCCTCCGGTGACGAGGATCATCGGACCACCTCGTAGTGGAGGTGGGTCACGCCGGGCGCCGGAATGGCCTCCAGCAGACGGAGGCGTACGTGCTTCGGGACCTCCTGAAAGAGACTGCGACCGCCGCCCAGCAGGATGGGCACCTGGTGCAGGATCACCTCGTCGACCAGATCCGCTGCCAGCGCGGAGGTCAGCGCACCGCCGCCCATCACGGCGACATCCTTGCCCCCGGCAACCTCGCGTGCCGCCGCGATCGCGTCCTCGATGCCGGTGCTGATGAGCGTCTGCTGCTCGCTGATCTCAGGGGCGGGCCGGTGACTGAGGACGAAGAGTGGCGCCGTCGGGTGCGGGCTGCCGCCGCCGAAATGGCTGGAATGCTCGTAGGTGGTGCGCCCCGCGACCGTCGCGCCCACTCGCGCCGCGATCGTGTCGAAGAACCGGGCACTCGGCTCGCTCAGCTTGAATCCGGCGAACACCTCGCTCGGCGTATCCCCGTCCATGTACCAGTCGAAAAGCATCGGCGCGTCACCCAAACCGCGCCCAAATTCCTCTTCGCCGTCGGGAGTGCGACCACTGATATAGCCGTCGACCGAGACCGCGTGGCCGGCGAAGACCTTGCTCATATCTCTCCTCCTGTTGATCAAATGGCTTGGGGAAAGTCGAAGAATCGGTGCGGATCGTAGGCCTTCTTGATATCTGTCAGCCGGGGGTAGTTGCCCGCGTGGTACGCCGCTGCCCAGTCGTCAAGCGCAGGGTCGGGGAAGTTGAGGTAGACGCGTCCCGAGCTGTCGGCATGGGCGGTCGCCCAGGAAGAATCAACCCAAGGATCCGCCGGCTCGGCGATGTGCTCGAGCAGGAAGCGTTCGCCGCGATGGGCGAACGCGGTGGCGCCCTCGGCAACCCTGTTGTACGCCCCGCCCATCGCGGTGAACGACATCTGCCGTCGGCCCGTGGTCCTCGGCTCGCCGAGCTGAGTCAGGAGCGATGCGAGGGTGCTGCGGGAGATCGAGTGGGAGAAGAATTCCGACCTGATCCGCAGGGCACTTTCGGGGACTTCTCGTGGGTCGGCAAAGGTGCTCTTCAGCTGGCTGTACGGCAAACCCGCGCGCAACTCGATCGCCGAGTCCTGATCGATGAACTCACGCAGCAGCTCGCAAGTCGGTCCCTCCTCGAGAGTGGACGCTCCGAAGAGGGTGGCCTGGACAGACGCGCCGGGCTCCGACACCAGGCTGAGGTTGACGGTGAGTTCGTCCGGGGCGTCCGGTGCCCAGGCTTGCCAGGCTGAGACCAATTCCTCGAGAGCAACGTCCGACCAGTGCGCCTCGATGCGAGTGGTCATCGGCTCGGGGACGGTGTCGAACCGCAATGACGTGACCACCCCGAACTGGCCGCCGCCCGCGCCCCGCAAACCCCAGAACAAGTCCGGTTCGTGGTCGTCGTCGCAATCCACGACGCTGCCGTCCGGGAGCACAATCTGTACGCCGACAAGGCGATCGCAAGTCAGCCCATGCTTGCGCCCGAGCAGACCGATCCCGCCGCCAAGCGTGAGGCCCGTAATGCCGACAGTGGGGCCGCACCCGGCCGGCAGCGTCCGGCCATAGGCGTGCAACCCCGCGTACACCGGACCCAGTTGAGCGCCGGCTCCGATCGTGGCGATCCCGCCGGCTGCCACGGAGATGCCATCGAGGCCGGATAGGTCGAGCACGATCCTGTGCGTCGACGATCGGCCCGAGAAGCAGTGTCCCCCGCCGCGAGGCGCGATCCGGTCCCCCGTGGCTGTCGCGTACCTGATCGCGGCAACGACATCCGAGACCGAGAGGCAGCGAACCACGAGCCGCGGACGCACCTCCCGATAGGCGACGTTGACCGGGCGGCGAATCGCGTCGTATCCCGGTGAGTCTGGGCTGAACAACTCGCCGTCGAGTGAATCGGCGAACTCGGCTAGGTCGGACACAAGTTCGAAACTACGGGCCATCGCGACGCCGGGTCTTGAACAAATCGCGCAGGGTCAGACTCGGAGCGGCTGCCTGCTACGACTGGCCAGGAAGGGCAGGTAGGACCCGGAGTGGTCATGGTCGCAGGCGCACCGATCGGCGTTGACGCCGAGGAGCTGGCGCGGGGTGAGACCGGTCAGACGGAGGCATTCCCGGCTGAGGTGTGCCTGGTCGGCGTACCCGACGTCGATTGCCAGGCCCGCCATGCCGTCTGCGCCACGCCGGCCCGTTGCGGCGGCGCCGGCCTGAGCCAGAGCGAGGAATCCCTGAAATCGCAGCGTCCGCTGAAGGACCTTGGGACTCATCCCAACTGCCTGCAGGCAGCGGCGGCGCAGTTGGCTCGGGGATAGTGCCAAATGAGCGGCCAGGGCGTCGATATTGACCGGCTGCCACGGCATCAGTGCCGTCACGGCTTCGCCCATCAGCGGATCCACATGGACCCTGGTTCGAAACTCCTGCAGGAGATGGGCCTGCAAGAACGCCAGTGCCCGCTCAGGCGTCCCGGCCAGCGCCATCGCCTCCACAAGGCGATCCGCCGAACTTCGCCACAGGTCCCCCAGGCCCAAGCGCTGGTTCACCAAGTCGTCAAGCACGGTTGGGAGAGGCGGCGCGGTCCCCGGATGGAACCGCACACCCACGATGGTCGTGTGCGCCGGAAGGACCTCGACCACCGGACCGGTCAGCGGACCGACCAGCTGGGGCCGGCCACCGATCGGAAAGTGGATCTCGACCCCGCCCGTGGGCAAGTGCCGCTGCACGTACGGCGCCGCACCGGTGCGCTGGATCCAGACCGTCCGCACCACGCCCGCCAACCCCGGCGACGGCGGACGCTCGACGTACGAATCCATACCAGTAATCCTCGCACCGAACCGGCCCACCACAACCGATCAGACGCCGCGGACCACCGCGCCGGTGACGCCGAAGTCTTCCGGCAGCAGCCGGTTCGGGTTAACCGGCTAGCCACCAGACTGTGAAGCGCCGTGCGCGCGGATCGAGACGACATGGGCTCTGGGGGTGCCGTTGGTGGTGAGGCAGCGAAGTCGGAGGTCGGTTAGCCGGGCGGGGGCGGGGAGGAAGTGGCGGAGGGTGCGGTGGTGGTTGTTGGTGATGGTGGCGATGGGCCGCCAGTCGGCGGATGCCTGGCGGGCTTCGAGGATGTAGGAGTTGAGGAGGCTGGGGAGGGATTCGAAGGGGGTGCGGTGGTGGTGGAGGTTGATGAGGTCTTCGTCGAGGTCGGCGTCGAGGATCACAACGATCTCCGCGATCTCGACCGGCGTGGGCCAGGTGAGTTCGATCCACGGGCTGGGGTCCCAGGCGAGGTCTTCGGAGGACCAGAGGTTCGGGCCGCCGTAGGGGCGCGAGTAGCCGCCGATGACCTTGTCCGGGGAGTACGCCGAGGTTTCGCCGAGGCGGAGGCACAGGCCGGCTCGGGGGAGGATGTGTTTCCAGGCGCGAAACTGTTCGGTCCACTGCTCGTCCGGAGCCGGGTCGCGGTGGGCGAGGAAGATCATGCCGGGCAGGGCGGACGCGGCGGTGTGGACCGCGATCACCGGGTTCTGCTTGAGGACCACCATCGCGTTGGCCGGCTTGTCCGGACGCCACTCCAGCGGTACGTCGATCCACCGCTTCTCCCCCGCCGTCACCGAGACCTCAGCCGAGTCGATGAGCGCCAACGGCAGGTAGTTCTGGGGTTTCAGCGGATCGTGCAGCTCGACGGTCAGTACGGCATCTTCGGACGCGTCGACCAGCAACTGCAGGCCATGAAGCGCGGGATCGACCGGGACGACCATCGCGATGTCAGTGGTCAATGGCAAGGTTCCGGAGGAGACCTCGACGGCCGGACGAGTCAGGGTGGACGACGCGGAGACGGAGGCGGTCAGGGCAAGGTTGGCCGGGTCGTCGTCGATGACCCCCAGCACCGAGGCATCGGCGCGGGTCAGGGCCTGCCGCATCAGCTCGAAGCGGTCGCGCGCCAGCTCGCGCGGCGCCAGACCGTTGCGTAGGGCCACAGAAGCGGCGATACCGACGGCTTCCCCGAGGAGGGCACAGGTCGCCATCACGCGCGTCGTACCGAACGCCACGTGACTCGCGCTGATGTTCCGCCCCGCCATCCACAGGTTGGCGATGTTCCGCGAGTACAAGGACCGCAACGGAATGTGGTAGCTCCCATCGGGATGCCAGTGCTTGGAACCGCGCTCGGACGCATAGACACCACCGACAGGATGCAGGTCGATCGACCACCCACCGAAGGCGACTCGGTCCTCGAAGGACATCTGCTCGAGTACGTCGTGCTGCGTCAGCACGTGGTCCCCGAGGAACCGCCGGTACTCCCGCTTCCCCGGCACCGAACCGATCCACTCCAGGGTCAGGTTGTCCGCGTCGAAGTGGCCAGAGTTCTTGATGTAGTCCCAGATCCCGTAGACGACCGCCTGCAGTTCGTCCCGGATCCGTTCGTTGTCGTCGACAACATCCAACTCACCTCCCCACTCGATCCACCAGTAGGCACAGCCGTTCAGGTCCGTCCGGATGATCCGGCGATCGGGAATCGCGGTGGCGGTGATGTCCCGCGCGAAGGACGGCGGTACGAACCGCGCCGGCGCGCCGGTGTCCTTGGTGTAAAAGAGGATCGTGCTGCCCAACGTGTTGCCGTCCGGCACCTCCGGCGCCCAGGACTCGCCGTACATCGACCGAGGTTCGCGACCGGTCCGATAGTCCGCACCGGCGAGATGACCGACCAACCCGTCACCTGAGCAGTCGGCGAAGGCAGCGCTATGAAACGTGATCTCCTTCTCCGACCCCAGCTGCCACCCGGTGACCGATCGAATCACGCCATCCGCGGCATCCACGGTCCGCACGTCCGTGTTCAGGAACAGTGAGATCCGCGGCTCCGCCCTGACCGCTTCCAGCAGCACAAGGTCCCAGTAGTACGGGTTGCCTTCCGGATTGCGGTACTGGTTCTCGACGAACAGCTCGCCCATGATCCCGGTCTCCCGGGCGAAGTGCTGGACACCGTGGGCGGTCGCCCCGCACACCCACACCCGCACCTCACTGGAGGAGTTCCCGCCGAGCACCGGCCGGTTCTGGACCAGGGCGACTGTGCTGCCCTGCCGGGCGGCGCCGATCGCCGCGCAGATTCCGGCGAGACCTCCGCCGACGACGGTCAGATCGGTGTGGACGTCGAGCTGCTGCATGCACAGACCTTTCAGGTGTCTGGATGTACGACGGGTTGCCCCGGACCATTCGGATGGTTGGCGGTGAGGTGATCGGGGACGCGCTGCGCGACCAGGACGAACAGCAGTCCCGCGGTCAAGGTGTCGCTGGCCCGGCCGGCGAAGAACTCGGTCCACGTCCCACCGGCCGCCGTACCGGTGTCGACGACCACCTCGGCGACTCGCCCGATCGGCGAGTTCACGACACCGGTGATCGCGACGGTCAGGGCGTCTTGGGCCTTCGACTGCTTGATGAACTCCAACGTGGTCGGATCGGTCCCGGAACGCGTGACGACGAGTGCGACATCGCCCGGGGCCAGCAGCCCTCCCGCGATCTGCGCCGACTGCGGTCCGTCGAAGAACCACACCGGGATCCCGATCCGCAGCAGCCGGATGTACAGCTCGCGCGCCGGGATCGCGTCACCCCATTCGCCGTAGATATGCGTACGGCGAGCGCCCGCGATGGCATCGGCGACCCGCGTCGCGGCGGCCAGGTCGATCGCGCCCAACGCATTGCGGAGAGCGTTCGCCTGGGTCGACGCCAGCACGTTCAGGACCTGCTCGGGCGGATCCGCCGGCCCGATCGCCAGGCCTATGTCACTCGCCCAGCCCGCCTCGAGACCCCGGCCGATCTCCATCGCCAGAGCGGCCCGGAGCGCGGGGTAACCGGCGAACCCGAGATGCGTGGACAGCCTGGACACGGTCGCGGCCGAGGTCTGGGCGCTCTCGGCCAGCTTGGTGATCGACCCACGCGCAACCTCGTCCGGGTTCGCCAGGATGTGCTCGGCGACCCGCTGCGTCGCGCCGTGCAGATCCGGCAGCGCACGTCTGACCAGCTGCAGTGGACTTGGGCTGTCGGCTCTCTCCATCGAAGATCCCATTCAGCGATCATCACGTATAGACGAACTGGGCACTCGCCACACCATCGGTGTCGCTCACCACGCGGACCCAGTGCGCACTGAACCCGGGCGCGAAGACGTACGTCCGGATCCGCCCCGGCTCGACCGTCAGCCGCTCGACCGCACCGAACCGCCCATGCCCGTGGAAGTCGATCTCGACCGTGACCGTCAGCGACTCCGCACCGAAGCACTCCAGGTGCAGGCACTTCCCATCGAAGCCGGTCATCAGATACGGATCGGACGGCACACCGGCTTCCACCGGTGTCTCCCACCACGGACCGCCCCAGCCGGCCGGTTTGCCGAAGCTCCAGAGGTCGTCCGTCTTCCCGAACCACAGCCCGGACTGCGGCTCGGCCGTGGTCGGGCTGAGCCCGTGACTCGGTGACGCGTTGTCGGCGCCGGCGACGAGCATCCCGCGCCACGAGCAGAAGTCGCCCAGTACCCAAAGGTGGGTCGAAACCGGCCGCACCCCCCAGATCCGCCCGCCGTATGCCCAGGGCGACAGTTCGTAGAACATGCCGTGGTGGTCGAGCAGCAGCCGTTCGTGTTCGACCTCCCGGATACGCGGCCACTCGGTCTGCCACTTGTGGTCGAAGCAGTGCGACGCCTTGGGCAACCGGTACCGCGTCCAGCGCTGGTCGGCCTCGGTGAACACCTCGAGAATCGCCGACGCCCGGTCCCAGCCCGCCGCGAAAATGGTGCCGCCGAATTCGTGCCGGCCACCGATCGCGGTGAACGGATCCGCCCTGAGCACCTGCCATGACCGACCGTCGTACTCGGCCAATCGTCCCCGCGAACGGACGCCGGCCCACTCGGGTTCGGCGTACTCGTTGGAACAAACCACCAGCCGGCCGAAGCTGGTGTAGCAATCCTTGTAGTGGACCTTCATCTCACCGTCGGTGCCGAGTTCGTCGTTGAGGTCGAAGAGCCGGGTGCATTCGTAGGTCGTCAGGTCCAGCTCGAGCAGCTCACCCTCCATCGCGAGGACGTAGACATGGGTATCCGGCTTCGTCAGGTGTCGCGACGTGCCGCAGACTCGCAGCGGCTGGAGCTCGGGGATGGTGACGATCTTGTGATCGGTGTCGATGACGTGCGGTCCGAGGACCAGCTTCGAGGTCGGGTAGTGCACGAACCGGTTGGTGTAGGTGCCGTCCACGCCCAGCGTCTCCGGCACGATCTCCATCGACAGGTCCTGGTCGATCCGGCGCAGGCTCACCCCGGCACCGGACGGCGCCTTGTGCGAGTTGTAGTTCTGGACGTAGAGCTTCCCGTTCCACGGCATCAGCGAACCGACGCCGAGCTCGCTGCGCGGCGGACCGAAGTCGCCGACCTGGGCGAGATGCGGGAAGACACCTGAGACGTTCACAGCAACTCCCTACTTGATGCCGGTATGGGTCATCGCGGCGATGAACCGGCGCTGCAGCACGACGAAGACGATGAGCACGGGCACGATCGAGATCACGGACGCCGCCATGGTCAGCCCGGGCGCGATCTGCCCTTGCTCGTCGACGAAGTTGGTCAGGCTGAGCGGCAGCGTGTAGCGATCCGGATTGCTGATCAGCACCAGCGGCGTCTCGTAGTCGTTCCACGACCAGACGAACGCCAGGATGCCGAGCGCGCTGAGCACGGGTGTTGCCAACGGCAAGTAGATCCGGGTGAACACGCGCCACTCGTTCGCGCCGTCCATCCGCGCCGCCTCGGCGAACTCCGCCGGCTGGCTGATGAAGAACTGCCTCATCAGAAACGTGCCGAGCACGGTGAACATGCCGGGCAGAATCAGCGCCCACAACGTGTCGTACAGTCCGAGCCGCTGGAAGTAGATGAACCGCGGCACGAGTAGCAGCTGCGCCGGGATGATCGCGGTCGCCAGGTACAACAAGAACAGCTTGTCGCGGCCCCTGAACGACATTCGCGCGAACGCGTAGCCGGCCATCGTCGCGGTGACCAGTTCTCCGGCTACTCGCAGCACGGCGACGAACACGGACCGGCCGAAAGCGGGCAGCACCGAGGTGGCACCGGAGAGCACGGTGGTGAAGTTGTCCCACAGGAGTGGATCGGGGATCCACTGCATCGGGATCTTGTAGGCATCGACGTCCGCCTTGAGTGCGGTCGACAACATCCACGCGAACGGAGCGAGGAAGGCGATTGCCAGGATCCACAGCGGGATGCCCCAGTACCACTTCGACTTAGTCATGCTGCGTTCAGTCATTGAGGGCCCTCCCTCGCTGGGCCCGCCAGGTCAGCAGGGTCAGGATGAGTACGCCGGCGAATGTCACCAGGCCGATCGCGGACGCGTATCCGAACCGGTAGAACTGGAATCCCGTCTGGTACATGTAGTAGGAGATCGTGGTGGTCGAGTCACCCGGACCACCCGCAGTGATCAACGCGATCAGGCCGAAGCCCTGCGACGCACCGATGATCAGCGTCACCGCCAGGAAGATCGTTGTCGGCAGCAACGATGGCCAAGTGATCACGCGGAACTTCGCCCACGCGCCGGCACCGTCGATGTCGGCCGCCTCGTACAGCTGCCGCGGCGCGTCCTGCAACGCCGACAGGTAGATCAGCGAGCAGTAGCCGACACCACCCCAGACCATCACGATCAGCGCCGGCAGCGCCCAGTGCGACGATGCGAACCACGCCGGCTCAAGGCCGAAGGCGCCGAGCACCTGGTTGACCAGGCCGGCCGTCGGGTTCATCAGCATCAGCCAGGTCATGCCGATCGCGACCACGTTCACGATGTACGGCAAGAAGAAGATCGCCCGCAGTGCGGCGCGCCCCGGGAGCGGCCGGTTCAGCGCGATGCCGAGAGCCAGCCCGAGTACGACGGTCAGCGGTACGGACAACCCGACGTACACCATCGTCAGGCCGACCGCGTTCCAGAAGCCCGGGTCACGGGCGATCGCGACGAAGTTGTCCACGCCGGTGAACGTGATGCCGCCGAGACCGGACACCAGGTTCCAGTCGGTGAAGGCAAGCACGATAACGCTGATCAATGGAGTCAGTGTGAACGCGATCACGCCGAGCAGGTTCGGGGCGATGAACAGGAACCCGATCCAGCCCCTCGGCTTGATCCCGGGCTCCTTCCCGGTCCGTGCTGCCGACGCCGCGGCGACGGTGGCGGTGGCGGTGGCGGTGGCCATCACGAACTCCTCTCGTCACGATCGATCGCGGCGTCGGCGAGACGCCGTACCTCACGAATCGCCGCGCCGGGGTCCAACTCGCCGAGCCAGCACAGGTCGCGCTGCTGCTTCACCGCGAGGCTGATCTCCGGGAACGCGGTCAGCCGGGTGTCGGTCGCGAGCTTGGGATCCGCGTCCAGGACGACGCGGCGGAACGACTCGACATCGAAGAACTTGCCAGGCTCCTTGCCGAGCATGCCGGTGATCACCTGGTCGTCGGTGACGTTGCCGAGGGTGGGCAGCTTGCCGGCCCTGAGCATCGGCGCGGACCCCTCGGTCAGCCAGAACTTCACGAACTCCCAGGCGGCGTCTGACTTGGGCGAGTTCGGATTGATCATCACAAAGTTGCTGTAGCTGCCGCCGTTCCAGTCCTTGCCGTCGACCGTGGGCGGCGGCGCGAACGAGACCTTGAAGTCGTGCGGGTACTTCTTGGCGTCGTAGAGGTAGCGAAGGTTGAACGGCGCCGTCGGCCAAAGGTGGAACTCCTCACCGAGAAACGAGTTCTGCTGGTATGCGTCGAGGTGACGCGACAGCACCTCGGTCCACGGGAACGCGGACCCCTCGGCGATCATCTCCTGGCCGAGCCGGAAGCCCTGCACGAAGTGCGGCTCACCGAAGTTCGACCGATCACCGTCGTACCAGTAGTTGGGACCGAGCGCGATCCGGGCGACGTCGGGGATCGTGTACGCGCCGATGGTGTCATCGCGCGTGAGTTTTCGTGCTGTGGCGCGGTAGTCGTCGATCGTCCACTGCCGTGGGAGCTCGACACCGGCCCGCTGTCTGAGCTTCTCGTTGAACAGGACGAAGGCCGGCTCGCGCGCGCTGGCGAGCGCCTTCACCTTGCCGTTGTCGATGTACGCCCGCGGCTCCACGGTGTCGAGGAACGGCTGCAGCTGCGGATCCTGCTTGATCCGGTCGGTCAGGTCCGCCGCCAGCCCGGACCCGGCCCGCAGGGCCATCGACGCCTGCGTGTAGGTGAAGTACACGTCGATGTCCAGCCCGCCCTGCAACGCGGTGTCCAGCTTCAGATTGCCCCGGGCGTCGTTGACGAACCGCGTGTAGTTCACCTCGTACTGCGGGAACTTCTTCTGGAACGCCTCCACCACCGCTGCCGGCCCTGACGCCGCCGGCACCCCGCCCCACACCTGCAAAACACTCGACCGCGCTCCGCCACCGGTGCACGCCGGTACCGCCACCGCGGCGGCCGCCGCCCCAATCCCGGCGAGCACCTCCCGCCGCGAGAACCTTTTGCGCCTCACACTCCACCTCCCATCAGATGTCGCAAAAGATTATCCACTGGGACGAGGCTTGCCTACCCCTGGCGCAAATGATTTTCACGAGCGGGCAGGGAGGCTGACGAGCTCAACGCCGTACGGCTCGAGCGAGACCGGCTCGATCTCGCCGGACCCGCGGGTACGCAGGCCGACCTTGAGAGCCTCCGGGGACTCACTCACAACGAGGGCGAACCGCCTGCCGTCGGCGTGCTCGATGATGTCGGCGAACGCGTTCGGATCGTCGATCACCACATCGGGCAGCGCGCCCGCGAGCTCGGCGGCCGCTCGATAGAGCCGGACGGTGGCGTCCGGGTTGACCCGCGGGGTGCGCGCGGCGAAGTACTCCACGGGGTAGGTCGCGAGGACGATTCGGCCGGCACCGACGACCCGTTCGAGCAGTGCCGGACGGTCGTGCGAGTCTCGCGCGACCACGCGGGCGTCGACTGGCTCCACGGGCAGCATGCAGCGGCCGTCCGGCGTGCCACCGGCGGCGAAGGTCAGGCTGTCACCCGGTCCGAGATCTCCGAAGTGTTCGGTGAAGTGCCACGTCACGACCGGGTCGGTCACTGGCTCGGTCAGTCCGTAGCGCAGCAGCTTCCGCACACCGGCGAGCTTGTCCAGCCCAGGCCACCACGGCCCGCGCTGCACTGGCGTCTCACCGCTCGAGTACGTGATCAGCACTGTGGAGCCCGCCTCGGCAGCCTCGGCGAGTGCTCTCCAGGCGGGCGCGGTCAGTGCCTTGACGGACGGCACCAGGAGGAGCTTTGCCGCTGGTACGCCGTCCAGCTCGTGCAGTATCGCGGGGGCGAGGTCAGCCAGCCGGGCGCTGATGTAGCTCTGCAGCAGCGAGTCTCGCACGGCGGCCGCGTCGGCCTCGGTGACAAAAGGGTGGTCGGCCTCGAGGTAGCTGCTCACCACGATCCCGGTGTTGGTCGGCGCCCGGCGGCAGCTCGGCAGGTCAAGCTTGTCGAGCAGTTCCCGGAATCGTTGCAGCTCGAGCAGCTGGGGCTTCGGTCGCCCTTCGGACGTGGTGATGCCGAAGTGCATCTCGAACGGGTGGTGCCGGTACGGATCTTGATCCGGCAGGTCGAAGTCGGTGTTGTTCCACGCGATCCAGCCGGTCGCACCAGCGAGCAGCGTCGTGTGCAAGACCTGCCTGTAGTAGTCCGCTGCGCCTTCGTCGGAAACGAAGTCGCTGCTGAGGCCGAACTCCTCCATCACGACCGGCCGGCCGAACCGGGCCAGCAGCTCCGCGTGCATCGCCGGGACGAAGTGCTGCCGGATGGCGTCGTCGGTCATGTGGTAGTTGTGCGGCCCCAGCCAGTCCACGAGCGGGGACAGGTCGCGGATCCGGAAACCGTTGTCGGAACCCGTGACCTCGCGCCCCCAGGCGCCGTCGCCGATCGACACCGGTTGGACACCACCGGCCGCGCGGACCGCCTGCACCATCAGGCCTGCCCATGCGGTCACCGCCTCGTGGCCGGGACCCGTGGTGTCACCACTCGTCGGGGCGCCGCCGCTACCGCCGTACAGCGGCATCTCGTTCGAGATCAGCCAGCCCACCACTGCCTCATGTCGCTGGAAGCGGCGGACCATCTCACGGATGAACCATGCCTGCCGATCCACCATCCAGACGTCGCGGTAGAGGTCCCGGCCGTTGCGCCACACCGGATCCCAGTTCTCACCGGACATGTGGCCGACGATGAAGGTCGGGATGGTGCCGAGACCCGCCTCCGTATGCAGGTCGAGAAACCGGCCGAACCGGGCGCAGAGCTCCTCGTCGACCCGGTCCGGCACCGGGTGGAAGTCGGGCCAGTAGAAGAACGACCGGGTCAGGTCGAGGCCGTGCTCCGCAAGAACGCCGAGCTCCTCGCGAACCAAGGACTCGTCGAAGGTCCGCCACATCAGCGGACCGCCCTGCCGGGACCAGAAGTTGGCACCCAGCAAGGTCAGTCCGCCTGTCGGCAGCTGGACCGCCGGGCGGACGAGAGGAAGCAGAGGGGACATGTGGCATCTCCTGTACGTCGTTGGGTGGCCGACGACAGGTCGTCGGCTGCACGTAGTGCGGCGGCGTCAGCCTCCGGTGGACCGTCGCAGCCGCAGCTCGGCGCCGATGGTGAACTGCTGCACGACCTCCTCGTTGCGGAGCTGTGCGAGCAGCATCTGCGTAGCCACCTTGCCCATTCGGCGGTAGTCGCAGTGCACCGTCGTCAGCGGCGGTGTGACGTAATTGGCCAGGCTGATGTCGTCGAAGCCGGCCACTGCGATGTCCTCGGGCACCCGAACACCCCGCTCCGCGAGAACGGACATCCCGGCTATCGCCATCAGGTCGTTGGCATAGAAGATCGCGGTGGGTCGCGGCGAGTGGTCCAGCAGTTCACGAGTGGCCCGCCCGCCTCCGTCGGCGGTGAAATCGCTGACGACCACCGGCCCGGGTGTCAGCCCTCCATCCAGCACCGCCTCCGCCCAGAGTTGCTGCCGCCGGCGCGCATGCCGCAGGCCAGGCGGGCCGGCAACGTGCGCGATGGTGCGATGGCCGTTGTCAATGAGATGCCGGACCAGAGCGCGGATCTCGCCCGCCGCACCGGTACGAACCGACGGGAACGGGCAACCGCGGCCCGGCGAGCCGGCCACCACGACAGCGGCGCCCAGTTGGGTGAGCCATTCGAACCGGGGGTCGCGGTGACGCAGGTCGGTGAGCACGAAGCCGTCGACGCGACGCTCGCCGATGAGCTCGGCGTAGCACTCGCGCTCGGTGGTCGCGTCGTTGACGAATCGCAGCACTGCCGCGTAGTTCGCCTCCGACAGCACGCTCTCGATCCCGGACAGCAGCGCGGGAAAGAACGGGTCGAGCTCGAGCAGCTCCGCGGGCCGGCGCATCACCAGGCCGACAGCGCGCGCCGGGCCGCCGCTGACGGCGCGGGCCGCGGTGCTCGGCATCCAGCTCAGCTCGGCAGCGGCAGCGCGGATCCTCGCCATCGTGTCCGGGCTGATGCCCTTGCCACCGTTGAAGGTCTTGGACACCGCCCCCTTGGACACACCGGCCAGGGCAGCCACATCCGAGATCGTCGGACGCCTCCGCGCGTCTCGCTCTTCGGTCATCCGAAGCACCTGGCCGGCCTGCGGCTCGTCGAGCATCTCAGCACCACCATCGGAGGTGTCTCCCGTCGGTTCTCGTGGACCTGGCCGGTCCGCTTGGAAGTATACCGGTTTCCGAGCGCGGCCGACTATGAGAACTCGCAAGTCGCCGGAGTCACCGCAGAAACCTAGGCAGGTAACGGCATCACACTTCTACCCGCAGCAGGTGTTGACCCGAGTCGGCACCGATGCTAGCTTCCAGTTCAACCGGTTTACCAAACAATCCACGATGGTTCGAAAACGAGAAACATTGCAGCCGTCGGCAACGTCGCAGACGGTAACTGGCTCATTCCGGGACATTTCGGAAGAGCCACCCGCACGGAATAGCGCCCGATCCTGGATACCGATGATCGTCGCCGCATCGGCCGCGAATTCCACGCCAAGCGCTGCCCACTTTCACGTTGTTCCGTGACCTTGTCCGGGCGCCGACTTCGATTCCGGCCACAACGGCCAGGCGGCCTTGGCCGGCCACGCCAACCCGAGTTGTCCACACTTCTGAATGGAGTCCAGCGAATGAGAGCGCGATGGGTGAGAATTGCCGCCTGCGGTGTCGCGGGCGCACTGGTACCCGCCCTGGCAGCATGCTCGGCGTCGGAACCTGCCGATGACCAAGTGACCATCACGGTGGCGGATCTGCCGCCGACAACGCAGGCCAAGTCGCGCCAGCAGTTCCTGGACCAGGTGGCCGCATTCGAGCGCGACAACCCGAAGATCAAGATCAACGCCACCGACTCACAGTGGGAAGCCAAGACGTTTGCCGCCCGGCTGGCCGGTGGTCAGCTCGAGACGGTGTTCATCGTGCCGCTGACCGAACCCCCCGGACTGATCAAGCGGCGTCAGATTGCCGACATCACCGACGAGACCAGGGCGCTGCCGCACGCCGACAAGTTCGAGAGTCGCGCTCTGAAACCGGGGACAGGCCCGGACGGCCGCATCTACGGCCTACCGACCAGTGAGTGGGCGTTGGGCCTGACTTACAACCGGCAGCTCTTCACGAAGGCGGGACTGGACCCGGACAAGCCGCCGAAGACGTGGGACGAGGTCCGCCTGGCCGCGAAGACGATCTTCGAGAAGACCGGGATACCGGGCTACGCGCAGCCCACCACCAACAACACCGGTGGGTGGACGCTCACCGCGATGACTTATACCCACGGCGGCCGGGCCGAGAAAGAAGTCGACGGCAAGCAGGTACCGGCCTTCAATGACGGGCCTGCGCTGGAGGTGCTCGAATGGCTGAAGGCGATGCGGTGGGAAGACGACTCGATCGGCCGCCAGCACCTGCGCAACGGTGCCGACGTACTGAAGGACTTCTCGGCCGGCCGGATCGGCATGACGATCGCAACACCGAGCACGTACGGCGACCACATCACCAAGTACAACGGCGATCCGGCGATGTTCGGCGTCACCGCGCTCCCCTCGGGTGGCACCGCCGCGACCCTGCTCGGCGGCAAGATGGCCGTGGTCAGTCCCAAGGCCGGCACCGCCGAGCGCGCCGCCGCGGTGAAGTGGATCGACTTCCGCTACCTGCGGCCGAAGTACGACACTACGGCCGCCGAGGAGCGCGCGAAAGCCAACGCGGCGGACGACATCCCCGTCGGTATACCGGCCGTGCCGTTCTACCAGCCCCAGGTCGTCGATCCCGTACTGGAGATCGAACGCCGGCATGCGAACGTTCCACTGAACAGCTTCAAGTCGTACGCCGCCGGCGTGGCGACCCAGGACTACGTCCCCGAGCCGCCGGTCGCCGGGCAGGACGTCTACGCCGCTCTCGACGTCGCGGTCCAGGCGGTGCTCACCCGCAAGGACGCCGATCCGGCGACCGAGTTGCGCAACGCCGAGGAGAAGGTGGCCCCGATCCTCGAACGGGCCCAGCGGTGACCGAACTGCAGCAGCGGCAAGCGCCGACACGGGCCGCCGGCGCGGCGACCCGGTCGGCGTACCACCCGCCGCCGCCGCGACGACGGTTCCGCCGGGGCTTCGGTCTCGGCGGGCTGATCACCTTGCTGCCGCTGTTGCTGGTCTTCGGATACTTCGGGTGGTGGCCGATCGGCCAGAGCGTGATGCTGAGTCTGCAGCAGACCAACCTGGTGGATCCGCCGACGTGGGTCGGAGTCGACAACTTCCGGTACTTGTTCGCGGACCCCCTGCTGTGGACCACCTTGCGGAACACGGCATGGTTCGTCGTCCTCGCGCTGATCTTCGGCTTCCCTGTTCCGGTCCTGCTGGCGCTCTTCGTGTCGGAACTGCGTCGGTTGGGGGGCGTGTTCCGCGTCCTGGTGTACCTTCCGGTCCTCGTCCCTCCGGTAGTCGCCCTGCTGCTGTGGAAGTGGTTTTACGATCCGGACTTCGGTCTGTTCAACCAGGTCCTCGGCGCGGTCGGTCTCGGCTCGAGTTCGTGGCTGCAGTCGACCGCGACCGCCATGCCCAGCCTGGTGCTCGCGACGACCTGGGCTCATGCCGGCAGCACCGTGTTGATCTATCTGGCGGCGTTGTCCGGCGTGCCGTCGGAACTGTACGAGGCCGCCGAGATCGATGGAGCTTCGATCTGGCGTCGCTTGTGGCACGTGACCTTGCCGCACCTGCGGGGCGTACTGCTGATCATGCTGCTGCTGCAGATCATCGGGACCTTCCAGATCTTCACCGAGCCGTTCATCCTCACCGACGGCGGTCCCGAGGACTCGACCGTGACCATCCTGTTGCTGATCTACCGGTACGCGTTCCTCAACGGCGACTACGGCATGGCAGCCGCGTTGAGCGTGATGCTGGCCATCGTCCTCGCGACGCTGTCCGCGGTCTATCTGCGCCTGACCCGGAAATGGAGCACCACATGAGCACCGAACCCGCCCGCGGCGTTCTCTCGGCCGCAGACCGGCATCGGCCGACGGTGCGTTGGTCCATCCGGGTAGCCACCGCCGTGCTGCTACTGGCGGTCGCGATCGCCGGAGCCGGACCGATCCTGTGGGTGGCCAAAGGCGCGATCTCGCCGTCTCTGGAGCTGCTCCAGGAACCGCTGCGGCTCTGGCCATCGGAGCCGCAATGGGAGAACCTGCTACTCGCGTGGCGGGAGCTGAGGGTCGGGCGTTACCTGCTGAACACCGTGGTGCTCGTTGGCGGATCATGGTTCGTCCAGCTCCTGGTGGCGACCACCGGCGCTTTCGCACTGTCGGTGCTGCGCCCGAGGTACGGACGACTCGTCTACGCCGCGGTGCTCGCCACGCTCTTCATTCCAGGCACCACTTCGCTGGTGGCGCTCTACCTGACCATTCTCGATCTGCCGGTCACGGGTGGCTCGATCGCCAATACACCCTGGGCGGTATGGCTTCCGGCCGGAGCACAGGCCTTCAACGTCTTGATCATGAAGCAGTTCTTCGACGCATTGCCCAGGGAGCTGTACGAGGCCGCGATGGTCGACGGAGCCGGAACGTGGCGGCTGTTCTGGCAGATCGTGATGCCGATGTCCGGCCCGATCGTCGCCGTCGTCTCCTTGCTGGCGGTGATGGGTGCCTGGAAGGAGTTCCTGTGGCCCATGATCGCCATCTCCGACACCGAACAACAGCCACTCGCCGTCGCACTGCCACGGCTGGCCGAGAGCGCGGAGCAGAACCAGGTCATCGCGGGGATGCTCATCGCGACCATTCCCCCGCTGGTCCTCTTCTTCGTGTTCCAGCGCCACATCGTTCGCGGCATCGGTTTCACCGGACTGAAGGGATGAACCAGATGAGGTCGGCACGGACGTACCTTCTGCGCGCACTCGTCGCCGCGCTGTTGTTGATTCTCAGTGTCCACCTCGCTGCCCCCGCCGAGGTCAGGGCCGAGACGGGAACGCCGATCAGGACCGGCAGCTACGTCTACGATCAGGCCCCGACCGCCGGCGCGAGTCCCGACCGAGGCGCCACCGGCCTTGTCGGCCTCTCCGAGGGAGCGCTCACCGACGGCTCGACGACCGCTAGCGCCCAGTGGATCGGGGACGGGCAGCTTCGGTACAAGCAGGTGTCCGTGGTTCTCGACCTTCACCGTGACTACCCGCTGGCTCGGCTGACGCTGGTGAGCAACGCCCCCAACCGCTACTACGGCATCGCGTCGTTCTCCGTCCGGACGCGTCCTGAGGCCGAGCCGGACTTCACCGCAGTCCACACGCAGAGCTGGTACGGAACCGCTGTCCCACTCCCCCAGGGATCGCAGCTGAACCATTCCGTCACCGTCGAGCTCGGCAACCGCCGCGCCCGGTTCGTCATCGTGACGATCACCAGACTGCACGAGTACCAGCACTTGCCGCTCAATGAGATCTCACTGATCCAGGGAACCGGCGACGCCGGGATCGATCCCGCGCCGCCCCTGTCCGCGACAGAGCTGGTCGCCCAGACCACCAGGCCCGTCAAGCAGATCCCCCGCGACGGCATGGTTGATGTCGGCAACTATTACGCCGGGGTCTCCCCTGATGACGGCGTACCCGACAAGGCCGGTGGGCTGATCGGCTTCCAGTACGGCGCGCTGTTCGACCGACGCCTCGGCGACGGGGCCGGTTGGCGCGGGCACGCCACCGCGCCGAAGAACGTCGCCGTCGTCTTCGACCTGTTGCGGGACCAGCCCCTCGATCGGATCACGATCTTCAGCAAGGCGCCGAACCAGTTCTGGGCGTTCGACGAGATCGTGGTGACCTACCGGCCCGAGTCCAGTACCACGTATCGCGTCGCCGGCCGAGCCGTCCGCGCCCGTACCGAGCTCGACTATCGGCTGGACCTCCCGATGGCGAACAAGACGGCCAGGTTCGTACGCATCGAGCTGACCCGCAACAACCAGTACCTCCACATTCCGTTGTCCGAAGTGGAGTTCGCCATCGGCAGCGGTCCGGTCGGGACGGACCCGGCGCCACCGGCAACGACCGACGGCATGCGGCAGGAACTTGCCCGCTACACCAGGCTCGTCGACGAGTACGGCCAGTACCTGTACCAGGACTGGCCAGGCAAGGTGACCTCAGACGCCCAGCTGCGGGAAGACGCCCGGCTGGAGGCCGACCGGCTCGCCGACGTCGCGCCGGACACCGCCCGCTACGACCGGTACGGCGGGCTGAAGGCTCTGGGCAAGCAAGGAGGTACCGGCTTCTTCCGGTTACAGAAGATCGACGGCCGCTGGTGGTTCGTGACCCCGGACGGACATCCGTTCTTCCTCAAGGGTGTCGACTCGATGTCCGACCAGGAATGGGGCTACGGCACGCTCTACCAGAACGCGGACGGCAGCCGGCGAGACGTCTTCGACGCGCTGCCCGACAAAGACCTCTACCCCGGTGCGTACGCAGTAACCGACCGCGGCCACGCAGTGAGTTTCGTCAAGGCCAACCTGATGCGCAAGTACGGCGCGGACTACCAGGACACATGGCGCGACATGACCTACCGACGAATGCTGGACTGGAGCTTCAACGCCCAGAGCAAGTGGGCACGCGACCCACAGATCGTGATGCCGCACATCGACCAGCTGACACCGCCGGCCGACGTGATCCGGGTGTTGTGGGGCATCGACCCGTTCGACCAGGAATTCGCTGCGAAACTCGACCGCCACTTCGACCTCAAGGCTCACCAGAACGACCCGTGGCTGATCGGATACTTCTTCGACAACGAGCGCGGCTGGGACCGCGAGGTGGTCGCGGAGGTGTTGCGTCGCGACAGCGGCCTGCCGGCCAAGCGCGCGTTCGTGTCGTACTTGTCCGACAACTACGACGGCGACCTGACCCGGGTCAATGACATCCTCGGCACCAACGCCGACTCGTTCGAGGCACTCGCCGAGATCGCGATCGAGATCGCGAAAGTGCCGGACAACGACATCAGGAACTTCATCACCAAGGCTTCCAAGGCCTACTACTCCACGATCCAGCGAGCGATCAAGAAGCAGGACCCGAACCACCTGTTCCTGGGCTCCGCGCTCGTGCCGAACTGGCGGTCGGCACCTGAGTGGATCGTCGGAGGCCGCGACCACCTGGACGCCATCTCCCTCGACGTCTACACCGACGACGCGAGCTATCTGACCGCCTACGAGCAGTACGACAAGCCAGTGCTCAACCTCGAGTACTCGTTCAACACGAGTGACCGCGGACTGCGGGCGATCAACGCGGCGGCGCGTGCGGGCTCCATCGCAGAGCGAGGCGCCAAGTTCCGGGCGTTCGTCGAGGCGCAGGCAGCCAGCCCGGTGTTCGTCGGCTCGGGCTGGTTCGTCTACTACGACCAGGCGGTCACCGGCCGGCCGGGAGACGGCGAGAGCTACAACTTCGGCCTCCTCAACCAGCAGGACCAGCCCTACGCCGAGATGACCGATGCGATGCGCGACGCCAACCTGACTCTGGAGCTGGTGCACCGCAACGGCACGGCCGACGTTACGGCGGAGATCGTAGCCGACTCCATCACCGCGCTCGCACCGGTGGACGAGAAGGCTGCGCAGCTGCGACTCCCCCGGTTGGCTCGGCAGTTCCGCTTGACCATCGCGTCAACGGATCGTCCCGACGTCATCGCCCCAAGCGGTGCCGTCACCCAGCCGCCGCGGACAACCGTCGTCACGCTCCAGCTGAAGGTGGTCAGGACAGCCGACAACACCTCCGCGCTCACCCGTCCAATCCAGGTGCGCGTCCCCGCCACCTCGTAGCGACACCTCCAACCACTTCCAGGCAAGGAGACAGCCGCCCATGACAACACGTCGGAACTTCCTCCTCGGGGCATCCGCGATCGCGGCCGCCGGGACGCTCGGCGGAATCCGTGCCCCGCGCGCGACCGCCGTACCCGCAAGCGATGCGACCACCTTGCTGGTGGATCGGTACGGCCAATACCTGCACCAGGACTGGCCGGGCAAGGTCAGCTCGGATGCGCAGCTGCGACGGGAGTACGCCGAGGAAGCCGCGAAGCTCGCCGACATCACCTTTGACGGCGACACCTACGACCGGTACGGCGGTCTGAAGAGTCTTGGCCGGCATTCGGCGACCGGATACTTCCGCTTGGAGAAGGTGGACGGGCGGTGGTGGTTCGTCACGCCGGCCGGTCATCTCTATCTCCTCAAGGCCGTCGACGCGTTCTCCGAGGAGGAATGGGGCTACGGCACCCTGTACAAGAACTCCGACGGCAGCCCACGCGAGGTCTTCGAAGAGCTACCTGACCCGGACCGGTTCGCAGCCGCCTACGCCGTCGTCGAACAGGGGCTCCACACGGTGAGCTTCCTCAAAGCGAATCTGATGCGCAAGTACGGCGACGACTACAAGGACAAGTGGCGCGACATCACCCGGCGTCGCCTCATCGACTGGGGTTTCAATGCCCAGGGCAAGTGGCACCGCGATCCAGCCGTCACGATGCCCTACATCGAACGGGCGCCGACTCCCACCGATGTCATCAAAGTGCTGTGGGCGATCGATCCGTTCGACCCTGATTTCTCCGCGAAGCTGGATCGTGCCTTCATCGACTTCGGTCTCCGGCGGTTCCGCACCGACCCGTGGCTGATCGGATACTTCTTCGAGAACGAGCGCGGCTGGAATCGCGACGTGGTCGCCGCCGTCCTGAGGAGTAACGCCGAGCTCCCCGCGAAGCGAGCATTCGTTCACTACCTGGCGGACGCTTACGATGACGACCTCGCGCGCGTCAACGAGATCCTCGGAACCAATGCACAGTCGTTCCGAGCCCTGGCGGATGAGTCGATCGAGATCAACAGGCTGCCCAGCACGGATCTGCGAGCGTTCATCACCCAAGCGTCGAAGGTCTATTTCAGGGAAGTGCGGAACGCGCTTCAGAAACATGATCCGCACCACCTGTTCCTCGGCTCCTGCTTGGTGCCAACTTGGAGAACGAGCCCGGAATGGAATGCCGGCGGCGCCGAGTTCCTCGATGCGATCTCTTTCGACTGGTATTCAAACAGCGCGGATTACCTACGCCAGTACGGCGTACACGACAAGCCCATCGTCAACCTCGAATATTCGTTCTGCCACCCCGACCGCGGGCTGACCTCGCACAACAACTCGATCACAGCCACCAGCATTGCCAACCGCGGAGAAATGCACAAAGCATTCATCGAAGCGCAGGCCGCAAGTCCGGTATTCGTCGGCTCAGCGTGGTTCCTGCACTACGACCAGCCCGTGACCCGGAAGCCGGGCTCGACAGAGGCGTTCAACATGGGGTTGGTGAATCAGCAGGATCAGCCCTACCACGACATGACGGACCTCATGCGGGACACGAACCGCAACCTGGAGGCCGTTCACCTTCAGGGTTCAACACCAGAACGCTGATCATGCGAAAGGACCCGCAATTGTCCACGGCGCCATTCATCCACTCCTCCACCACTGCCATCCCTCGGACCGTCGGCAACAAGCGTTGCCACAGCGTCCACGAGTTCGGTGCGACCGGCGACGGCGCGACTTTGGACACGATGGCGATCCAGGCCGCGATCGACGCCGCGCACGAAGCAGGTGGCGGCATCGCATACCTGCCGCCCGGCAGATATCTGTCTGGCGGGATCGAACTGAGGACCAACGTGACGCTGCATCTCGAGGCTGGAGCGACATTGCTGGGTAGCACGGATCTGTCGGACTACCCAGCACATGCAGGACCGCCGGCCCACGAGGACGCCAACCAGCGCCACCTGATCTTCGCCCGCGGCGCCGAGAACATCGCCATCTCGGGCCTGGGCACCGTGGACGGCCAGGGACAGGCCTTCTGGGAGCCGGCCGACCGGCCCGCCACGCCGACGGAGGAACTCTGGGCCGATGTGGCGACGCACGACTGGAAGCCCGTCGGCGACAACGACCGCCCGTCCCCCATGGTGGAGCTGGTCGAATGCCGCAACGTACGCGTCGAAGGTGTCACGCTACTGAACTCGCCAGGCTGGACCCTGCGCCCCATCGCGTGCGACACGGTGATGATCCGCGGGATCGTGATCCGCAATCCGATCCATGGCATCAACACCGACGGCATCGACCCGACCGCCTGCCAGAACGTGCTCATCGCCGATTGCGACATCGAGACCGGCGACGACGCGATCTGCCTGAAGAGCGAGAACCCGTACGGACCACTCCGCGTCACCAGCAACATCACCGTCACCAACTGCGTGCTCTCCTGCTGCTGCAACGGCTTCAAGCTCGGAACGGCGACCAGGGGCGGCTTCGAGAACATCACCTTCAGCAACTCGGTCATCTACAACCGTGCCGTCCCGCTGAACCAGCGCGTCATCGCGGGCTTCGCCATCGAGATGGTCGACGGCGGCTGGATCGACGGTGTGTCCATAGCGAACATCCGGATGCAGAACGTCCGCACGCCCATCTTCATCCGGCTCGGTAACCGCGGGTGGGGTCAGCCGATACCGACCCCCGGAAGCCTGCGCGGGATCAAGATCTCCGGTGTCCACGCCACCGGCGCCATCCTCACCTCGTCGATCACCGGCATTCCCGGGCGACCGGTCGAAGATGTCACGCTCTCCGACATCCGCATCGAGACCGACGAAGGCGGCGAGCGCTCCTGGACGGATGCGCATGTACCGGAGGAGGTTGCCAGCTATCCCGAAGCCCGCATGTTCGGCCGTCTACCGGCGTACGGGATGTATATCCGCCATGCCCGCGATGTCAGACTGTCCGACGTCGATATCCGGTCCACCGTGCCCGACCCTCGACCACTACTGGTGACCGATGATGTCGAGCAACTCTCTCTTCGTTCGCTGACCGGAACGGGCCCGGGCCCAGGTACTGCGCTGCTCGACCTGCGGGATACCCGTGACGGCAGCCTCCAAGGTTCGACGGCCCCCCACGAAACCGATATCTACCTTCGGGTCAGCGGTGGCAGCTCGGCAGGAATCAGCATGGTCGGCAACGATCTGGCCAGGGCAAGCACCCCGCTCGAGGTCACCACCGAGGTACCGCCGGATGCCGTCCGCTGCGGCGGAAACCTCCATTGACAGCCAGACCCTGGCCCTCGAGCCGTCCAGGCCCCTTGAGCAGCGCGGTCAGTCGACCGCCGGGCCAGATCAGCGTGGGAGAGGCCGACGGTAGCGGCTGGCGACCTGACGGAAGGCGGCTTTGGGGTGCCAGCGGCCTTGGTCATCAGGGTGAGTCTTGACGAGGTCGTACCGTGAGTCGATGCGATGTGGAAACCGGGCGACACGAAGGTGTAGACGAAGCAGCCATGTACGCCGTGCCGGGCGTACAGCTCGATCAACTCGCCCAGATACGCGGCCTGGGTTCGCTCGTCGCGGACGAAGCCTTTCTTGATCCGGGGCGGCACGCTGAACCAGTCCACGTCCTCCCAGTATCCCGACGCGTACGTGATCGGCCCGGCCGGGGTTCGCAGCCTGGAGGCGTTCCGCGGTTGAGCTTCCGATCGCACCTTGAGTATCCGCTACGGCCTCCGGCACCCGGTGGCAGCCTCGCAGGCTGTTCGCCCCGAAATGCTCCCGCACCTCTGGCCGACGGCCACGATGCGCCCGAAGCACAGGTGGCGGTGGTGCGGACGGTGAGGGGCGGGATGGGTGAGAATGAGGGCGTGGGTGGCTCCGTTGGTCGGGGGCGGGAGGCGTTCGCTCGGCAGGATTGGGCGGAGGCGTACGACCTGCTGTCCGCGGCGGGGCAGCTGGAGCGTGCGGATCTCGAGCGGCTGGCGACGGCGGCGTACCTGATCGGCAAAGACGGGGACAGCGCCGAGGTGTGGGCGCGGGCGTATCAGGAGTGTCTGCGCCTCGGTGAGACGCCACGTGCCGCGAGGTGCGCCTTTTGGCTCGCCCTCGCGCTGCTGCTCAAGGGGGATATGGCCCAAGGCGGCGGGTGGCTGGGCCGGGCGCACCGGCTGCTCGAGGACACCCCGCGGGACTGTGCCGAGCAGGGGTATCTGCTGGTACCGGCCGGCCTGCGGCTACTCGCGGCAGGCGATGCCGCCGCCGCGTACGCCACCTTCGGTCAGGCGGCCAAGATCGGCGACCTGTTCGGTGAGCGGGATCTCGTCACGATGGGACAGCTCGGCCAGGGGCAAGCGCTGGTCCAACTGGGCGAATTCGGCAACGCGGCATCGCTGCTGGACGAGGTGATGGTCGCGGTTGTGGCGGGCGAGGTCTCGTCGATCGTCGCCGGAATCGTGTACTGCGCCGTGATCGAGGCCTGCCACGCCATGTTCGACCTACGCCGGGCGCACGAGTGGACGACCGCGCTGACCCACTGGTGCGCGGCTCAGCCCGACCTGGTGCCCTATCGCGGCCAATGCCTGGTGTACCGCGCCGAGGTCATGCAGCTGCACGGCGCATGGTCGGACGCCCTCAAGGAGACTCGTCAAGCGTGTACGACGCTCGCGCAGCAGCCGGCGGCCGGCATGGCGCTCTACCGGTTGGGCGAGCTACACCGGTTGCGGGGCGAGGTGGTGGCCGCCGAGGACGCGTACCGGCAAGCCAACAGATGCGGACGTACGCCGCAACCCGGTCTGGCGCTGTTGCGACTGGCCCAGGGAGACGTGGGCGCCGCGGAGGCGTCGATCCGCACCGCACTAGACGACGCGCACAATCCCGCGGCGCAGTCCTCCTTACTCGCGGCGCAGGTGGACATCACGCTCGCGGCGAACGACGTCCCCGCGGCACGTGTCGCCGCTGACCAGCTAGCGCGGATCGCCGCCGACGTCGACGCTCCCCTGCTGCGCGCGATGTCCGCACACGCCGAAGGAGCGACGATCCTCGCGGAGGGCGACGCCAGGTCCGCTCTCGTCGTACTCCGTCGAGCCTGGCAGGCGTGGCGCGAGCTGGAAGCGCCGTACGACGCTGGCCGCGCCCGGGTGATGATCGGGCAGGCGTGCCGGCAGACCGGGGACGAGGACACCGCGCAACTGGAGTACGACGCGGCGCGCGAGATCTTCCGCGAGCTGGGCGCGGCGCCGGATCTCGCCGAGGTGGAGCGGCGATCGGGAGTAGCCGCATCGAGCTCGGTCAACGGACTGACCCGGCGCGAAAGCCAGGTGCTCGCACTCGTTGCCGTCGGCAAGAGCAACCGGGATATCGCCGCCGAACTGTTCCTCAGCGAGAAGACGGTCGCCCGCCACGTCAGCAACATCCTCGCCAAGCTGGGGATGCGATCCCGGTCCGCCGCCACGGCGTACGCCCACGAGCACCACCTGGTGTAACCGATAGTTTCGGCGCAGGCCCCGTCTTTCCAGGGCGGAGATAGCCCGGACGGTTCGCATTGTTTTCAGGATGACGCTGGGTGCTGCTGGTTCTCGATGTACTGACGGATGATCGACAGCGGCGCTCCGCCGCAGGATGCCGGGCTGGACACCGAGACCGGCGGCCAAAGGGCAGCAACAACCGGGCCAAGGCCCGCATCCGAGTCGCACGGCAGCATGCCCGTGTCGGCGACCGCCGCAGGGACTTCCACCACAAGGCATCCACGCAGATCATCCGCGACAACCAAGCGGTGTACGTGGAAAACCTCGCGGTGTCAGGTCTCGGACGAACCCGCCTCGCGAAGTCCGTGCACGACGCCGGATGGTCGGCGTTCGTCAACATGCTGGAGTACAAGGCCACCAAACACGGCCGGTACTTCGCCAAGATCGGCCGGTTCGAGCCGACCTCCCAGGTCTGCTCCGCATGCAGCATCAAGGACGGCCCCAAACCCCTCAGCGTCCGGGAATGGGTTTGTCGGGAGTGCCGGACCGTCCACGACCGCGACATCAACGCAGCGAAGAACATCCTGGCCGCCGGACGGGCGGACAGGCTAAACGCCTCGCAGAGCGCAGGTAAGACCAGGACGAAGGTCCCGGCACTGCGCGTTGAAGCAGGAACCCACCCCGGCCCGCACACGCGGACAGAAGGAATCCAGGTCCATTGAGGCCTGGAGGACGTCAATACAGAGAAATACCCACTTTCCGCCGACCGCGCGAATTACATATTTCTCCCGGCGCGGCCATGCCGATCGCCGCTCTAGCGTCGTAATCGGACCAGGCGGCCTTCGGGAGGCGGAACAATGATCGGCAACGCAAGCGCACCACACATCGCCGTCCCGGATGGGCTTCCGGGAATGGCCGGACTCATGGCGTACAAGCCGTCGTTGGGCAGCAGGATCCAGGCATTTGCCCAGGAGTTGCTCCGCGGCCCCTCGCCGCTGAGCCCGGGCGAGCGCGAACTGATCGCCGCATTCGTGTCATCACGCAACGAGTGCTACTTCTGCGCACACCTGCATACCGGGGTCGCGGCGTACCTGCTGGACAGTGACCGCGACGCGGTGTGCACCGTGATCGCCGACGTGGACACGGCGCCCGTGAGCGACAAGCTGAGAGCGCTGTTGACGATCGCGGCGAAGGTGGCGAACTCAGGCCGCGACGTCACCTCGGCGGACATCGCCGGCGCTCGCGCCGCCGGCGCCGAAGACGAAGACATCCACGACGCGGTGCTGGTGGCCGCGGCGTTCTGCATGTTCAACCGGTACGTCGATGGGCTCAGGGCGATCACTCCCAGAGACGACGCCGTTTACGACCGCATCGGCAGAGTCCGCGCCGACGACGGCTACCTATCATCACCAACTAGGAGGTAGCAATGAACAGGACACCGCAACTCCGTGGAGCCATCGTCGCCGTTGCTCCGGCGATCCTGCTGGCCGCGATCTTGTACCACCCGTACATCGCGAATCTCACCGACAAGGCAGCGGTCGGTGCGGCGCTCGACGCCGACCACACGCGCTGGGGCTTCTCGCATCTCGCGGTCGGCCTCGCGTCCGGTCTCCTGGTGCTGGCGTTCCTGGCCATCCGGAGCTACCTCCGCGAAGCGGGTGAGGAACGCTGGAGCGCCCGCGGGGTGCCGTTCATCGTCATGGGCAGCACGCTGTTCGCCCTGCTCCCCGCGATGGAGATGGGCAGCATGTCCGGCATCCAGGCGGGGGCCGACCCTCGCGCCGTCCAGGTCGAACTCACAACCTGGTTCACCCCGGTGCTGGTCGTCGGTGCCCTCATCTTCTGGATCGGCACCCTCTTCTTCGCCATCGCCATCGTCCGCAGCCGAGTGCTGAGCCCATCATGGGCCTGGCTCACCGCAGTCGGCCTGGTCGTCATGGCCACCACACGCTTCGCACCACTGGGTGTTGCACTGTACGTCGGTGCCCTGGCCGGCGTGGTGGCGTTCTGGACGCTCGCGTACGAGATGTACCGGTCGCCGGGTTTGGCGCCTCACGCGCAGCAGCAAGCGCCCGCGGACGTACGACGAGGACTTGCCTAGCGTTCCAGCTCGCTTTTGCCAGGCGTAGCCGTCGGCCGGCGGGGACTTCCAACCGCGGCCGACGGCATCGTCACGGCGGCCCGGGCATCCGCGGTCGCAGCCAGGGTTCCTCGAAGGCGCGCGATCTCAGGATCCACCGGACGGAGCTCCGGGAAGGGGTCCTTGGGTGGCGGCAAGACGTCCATCCCCCGGCCCGCTGCGGTCAGGGCGCGGTCCGTCACCGGGCCCGGTGTCGGATTGAAGGTGCCGTTTTCGCCGGGCGTGCGGACCTGTGCGGTGTACCAAACGCGGTCGCCATACGCACGCAACTGCGGGTACTCGACCGCGTAGTACTCCGTGTTCCGCCACGGCTGCTGGCAGACCACGCCGGTCTCGAGCGCGGGGTTCGCCTCCATCGCCGCAGCGGTGTCCCGGGCGTACTGAGCCGACATGCAGGACCAGACCTCGCGCTGGAACGCATAACCGTCACCAGGCCTGGCCTCCTCCATCACGCGGATCTTGGCGTCCAGCTCGGGATCCTCACTGCGCAACGCCTGGAGGTGATCCGGCGACACCTCGGACCACAGCTGCATGCGCTCGATGGTGCCGCCGTCGGTGGTGCTCTCCAGCAACACGATGTCGGGATTCTCGACGGCGATCAGCTCCGCCAGCTGCATATTGCTGAGCTCGCCGTCTTCCGACCGGACCGGATCCCCCGTCTTCGGGTCGAGCGTCGGCCCGGCCCAGAACAGCCGGGTCGCCTCCGGACCGGCGTCCACGTCAAACCAGCGTTCGCCACGCCGGGTGGCCTCGATGCCGTCCGCGAGCCAGTGGGCCAGGTCATGCTGAGACTCCAGCGGTACGCCGCGGGCGACGAGCTCCAGCCGGGCCTGCTCGAACAACGCCTCGCTCTCGGCCACGGTCTTCGGCTCAGGGGTTCGGCTGACCGTAGCTGCGCGTGCGCGATCGAAGTGCTCGGCGTCGAGCACATCCAGAGTCTCGGCCAGCGACCGCTTCACTCGTCGTTGCCTCGACGGCTGCGCACCCGGTGCTGCACGCTCATCGCCGGATGCTTCGGGTCGAACTCCAAGCCGGCGTGCGATGCGTAGAGGTGGAACTCCAGACCTGGTCGTCGCCAGACCGCGAGATACCCGACCTGGCGAGCGTCGTACTCGTCCTGCCACTCCTCGGTCGGGAAGCCCGGGTCCACGCAGCTCCCGACGTACGTCGGCTCCCCCAGCCGACCGCGCACCAGCTCCAGATACCGAGGCCATTGCTGGTGCTGCAAAATCCGCAGCGCCTCGGGATAGTCCTCTTGGCTCAACCTGTACGCCGACCAACCGCCGCGGCTGATCGCGAAGGACGCGGTGTCCGCGCCGACTACCACCAACGAACCGCGCGGGGTCGTGAATGACCACCCGGTCTGCCGCATATCCGCATCCCCGGACACGGGCTCAGCGCTCCACCCCGTCGCCGCCAGCACCCGCTCCCGCAGCTCAGCCAGAGCCGAAGGGCCTCCACCAGCCCGAGGGCCCCAGACGGCTCGCCAGTCAGGCACGTCCGCGACATCGGCCAGCGCAGCCTCGAAGTCGTCGAGCGGCTCGTCCTTGATCTTCACCCAACGCAGTATCACACCGTCACGGACCAACCACCGGTCGCTTGAGCCGGTGGTTAGTCCGCTGCGAGGAGGCCCTATCCCACGGCCGAGCCTGCGTCGAGCTCGCCCGGGCCCTCGGTCAGCAACGCCTAGACCGGCCGGCGTCGGCCAGGGCCTGGTCGAGGATCTCCAGGCCTAGGGACAGCTCGTCTTCGGTGGCGGTCAGGGGTGGCGCGATCCGGAATACGCCGCCCATGCCGGGGAGCTGGACGATGTTCATGTGCAGCCCGAGTTCGAGGCACCGCCGGGTCACCTGGGCGCCGAGTTCGTCGGCGCCGTCCGCGACCAACTCCAGGCCGGCCAGCAAGCCCCGGCCGCGGACGTCACCGACGATCGGATGGCGATCGGCCAGCGTCTCGAGTCCTTGCCGGAGGAAGGTGCCGAGTTTCGCGGACCGTTCGTCGAGCCGGTCCCGGATCAGGACGTCGAGCACGGTGTTGCCGACGGCCGCGACCAATGGATCCGAGACGTGGGTGGTGAAGAAGAGGTAGTCGCGGTCGTGGGCGGCCGCCTCGATCTCGGCGCTGGTGATCACGGCGGCGATCGGGAGACCGGCCCCGAGTGTCTTGGACAGCGTGAGAATGTCCGGTACGACGTCGTCTCGCTCGAAGGCGTACCAGCTTCCGGTCCGGCAGAGCCCGGTCTGCGCTTCGTCGACGATCAGCAGCATCTCCCGCTCGCGGCACTTCTGTTGCAGCGCGGCGAAGTAGCCGACGGGTGGTTCGAGAATGCCGCCGGAGCTCAGGATCGGTTCCACGATGCAGGCGGCGAGGCTGCCGACGGACTGCGCGTCGATCAGGTCGAAGCCGAAGTCCAGTTGCCGTTGCCAGTCGAGTTCGCCGGCCGCGGTGGTGAAGTCCGGCCGGTACGTGTTGGGCGCCGGGATGGCGAAGTTCCCCGGCCCGGCCGGCCCGTACCCCTTGCGCCCGGCACTGTACGTCGCGTTGGCGGCCGCCTGGGTCATGCCGTGCCACGACCGGGCGAACGAGACGATCTCGTGTTTGCCGGTGACGAGCTTGGCCATCCGGATCGCGGCCTCGTTCGACTCCGCGCCCGTCGTCAGCAACTGCACCTTCTCCAGCGGGTCGGGCAGGGTCCCGGCGAGCCGGCGGGCGAGATCGACCACCGGGCGGCTCAGCATCCCGCTGAACAGGTGGTCGAGGGTGCCGATCTGGCGCCGGACCGTGGCGACGATGTCGGGATGCGAGTGCCCAAGGATCGCGCTCATCTGGCCAGAGGTGAAGTCGAGGATCCGGCGGCCGTCCTCGGTGAACAGGAAGCTGCCGGCCGCGCGGTCGATGATCTCGGGGCTGAACGTGCCGGGGCCCGCGTAGCGAACCAGATGCCGGTCGATATCTGTCCAGATCGTCATGCCGACGACGCTAGAGTCCACCCGAACACCACGTCCAGCACACATTCCCGCACTTGCTGTTCAGAAAATCCGCACAAGAATGCCGGTATGACGCTCAACCCCTGGCGACTCCGAATGCTGAACCAGCTGGCGACCCACGGCACGATCCGGGCCGTCGCGACGGCTCTCGATCTGAGCGCCTCGAGCGTGTCCCAGCAGCTCGCGTTGCTCGAAACGGAGACCCACACCAAGTTGCTGGAAAGGACCGGCCGACGGGTCCGGCTCACTCCGGCCGGGCTGATTCTGGCCCGCCGGGCCCAGGCGATCCTCGATCACATGGACACCGTCGAGGCCGAGCTGCGCAGTTTCGGTACGGAACCGGCCGGGCTGGTCCGGCTCGGCGCGTTCGCGAGCGCGATCCACAGCCTGGCCACACCTGCGGTGATCCGGCTGGCCCGGTCGTATCCGCACCTCGAGATTCAGGTGCTGGAGCTGGAGCCGCACGAGAGCCTGGCCGCCTTACGGAGCGGGGACGTCGACCTGATCGTCACCACCACGGACTTTGTCGAGGAGCCGCTCGGACCCGACCTCGATCTCGTCCCGCTGACCACCGACCTGATCGTGCTCGTCCTTCCTCCGGGGCACCCAACCGCGGGCCGGGGACCGGCCGATCTCGCGGCGTACGCCGATGAGGCGTGGGCGTTCGACCGGCCCCAGTCATATATGGCCGGCCTGACCACCAGGCTGTGCCGCCAGGCCGGATTCGAGCCGCGGGTGGTCGGCCGGTTCAGCAACTACGCGACGCTACTGCGGCACGTAGAGGCCGGCCTCTCGGTCGCGATGTTGCCGAGCCTCGCCGTAGACCCCCGCTACCACGTCGTCACCCGACCCCTCGTCGTGCCGGTCACCCGCGCGATCACCGCCGTCGTACGCCGCGGCGCCCCACCCCGCCCCGCCGTCCTCACAGTCCTAGAGGCCCTCCGCCAAGCCAGCCGTCCGGCTCAAGGCAGGGGTTCGACTTTGTAGCGGCCGTAGTCCTCGGTCACGAGGATTCCGGCGCCCTTGGCCAGTGGGGGCACGACCTTGGCGGTCAGGCCGAGCACGGCGGCCTCGTTGGTCGGGCTGTGGCCGACGACGAGCGCGCGACCGCCCTCCGGCAGGGCCTCCACGATTTGGCGCAAACTCGTGCCCAGTAGCCAGGACTCGCGCTCGACCAGGTCCGGATCGACCGCCCGGATGGCCTCGAGGTCCGAGCCTTTGCCGGCAGCGCGGGCCGCGTCGCGCCAGCGGTCCTCGACCGAGGAGCGCAGCCCGACCGCATCCGTGATCGGTACCTCGTCCTGATCGGCTGCACGCCGCAGGATCTCCAGCATCTCGGTACACCGGGCCGCACCAGTCGAGATGAACGCGGCGTACGGCGGATTCAGGCGGGCACCGATCGCCACGGCATCCGCTATACCCTGCGGCGTCAGGCGATCACCGTCGTTCTCGGTGTGCCGACGCAGCTCCACGAACCGCATGCCATCAGACTACGCCTGCGTAGAGAGGTGATCAGCGGGTCAAGAGGCTCGGGAGGCGGTAGCTGATGCGATGGATCACGCGCGCGCCGAGGCGGACGTGTTCGTCGGAATCCCAGGCGAAGTCGAAGGCGTTCGCCAACCGGTTCATCAAGTTGAAGATCAGGTTGACGTAGAGGGCATCAGCGATCGCCTCGTCGGGGACGCCGGCCGCGCGGACCTCGTCGACGTCCGCTCGACCGATGCCCTCGGGGTTGCGGGTCACCTTCTCCAGCAGCGGCAGCACGGCCGCCACCTGCGGTCGCACCGATCCGGTGTCATCCACGTCGAGCAACCCGGCACCTTCGATCCGGGTCAACTCGGTGTGGATTCGTACGCAGAACGGGCAGTCGTTCAGGCGCGAGCTGAACACGGCCAGATACTCACGCTCGGCGGCGGTCCAGTACGACGGTCCCCGCAAGATGTCGCCGCCGAAGGCGAACATGGGCCGTCCGAAGAACTGGGGCCGGTAAAGCGCCGTCTGGGCTACTGGATCGAGTCGCTGGCCACTCAAGCGCCGTACCACCCGCATGAACAGCCGCGACCGCAGCCTGTGCCCGTCGTCCAGGATCGCCAGGCGCATGATCAGGCCTCCTCGCCGAGCGCCCGCAGACCGGCATCCACGCGGCGACAGGCAGCACCCAGCGCGGCCGCGACGGTGACTTCGAAGATCTCGTCCTCGCTGACGCCGGCCGCCTTGAGCTCAGCGACATCGGCATCCGTCACGCGGTAGGACTCGTCGCGGACCTTCGTGGCGTACGACCGCAACGGCTCAGCCAGCGTGCCACCGGTGGCGGCTGCCGTACGGATCGCGGGCTCCGTCCGAGCGGGCGCCTCGAAGACGACGCGCCTCAGCTCAGCCAGCAACGCGGCCCGACGCTCCACGGCGCCACGGGCACTCGACCGCCATCTCAGGCCCATCTGCCCCGCCTCGCCCTCAACAAAACCAGTATGCACCGGGCGGACGAAACGTCCGCCCGGTTGGCGAAAGCTGCTCAGTTCACCGTGGCGGGCTGGCGCCAGATGGCGACGCTGAGGCAGAGGGCCCAGAGCAGTGCGAGAGGAATCGTGAACTGCCCGATCATCGCCGCGCTCCCGGCCAGGATGATCGCCGAGCACACCAGGCCGACGTACCCGAACCATTTGGCCAGAACAACCGTCCGCACAATCACGACTGAGACGGCGAGGATCGTCAGGCCGAGAGCCGTCATCGTGACGCTGCCCATGAGGTTGTAGTTGAGGGCGGTGGAGTAGCGCAGAATCTCGACACCAGGGAGCGGTTCTCCGTCGACCTTCACCAGGTGCCCGATCACTCCACGCAGCGCCGCGGACACAAGCAGCGTCGTACTGAAGATCAGCCCCATCGTGCGGGCGAACGTCGCCCACTGCACGGCGCCGGTCTTCGCCGTGAGCGCCTTGAAATAGTTCATCAGTACGACGAACAACACGGCCGCGGCGATCGCGCAGTACTGCGAAACGATGCCGGACAACTGGTTCTCGCTCTGCTGCCACCAATCGAGCAGCTTCGCGTCATCAGCGTTTTTCGGTACGTCGACGCTGCCGACAGTCCAGAAGAAGACGACGGCGAAGAGGGCTGACGCGACCGACGCGACCTTCCTCGCTGAGGTAGTGGTTGCTGTGGGCAAGGTGTTGGTTGCCATGACGGGACTCCTAGATTCGAGCTGACCAAGTCCGTCCAGCGTCGTACTTTCCCGAGGCGCGAACGACCGAGTGGGCACCGGACTTCGGATCAGGGCTGTCCCTGAGGCCGCCGCGCGATTTTGCTGCCACTATGACGAGATGGGCACGTTTGCGCGGGTGCTGGCACGGGTGGTCGCCTGGCCGCTCGCACCTGCGCTCTTCGCCTGGCAGCTCGCGATCCACCAGCGACTCGGCGGCGTGCCGGGAATCGGGCCCGCGGACGTGCTCTACCTCGTCGCCATGCTGGTCTGCTGGGCGGTGGGCGTACTCCTCACCTGGCGAGTCGTCGACCAGCCCGCCGGCTGGGCCTTCCTGGGACTCGGCACCAGCCTGACCTGGAGCGGGTTCGCCGAGCTGTACACCGAGTTCGCGCTTGGCCCGGCCCAAAACGCGAACGGGCCGCTGATGGCCACCTTCAGCGACACGAGCTTCGTCTGGTGGTTCGTCTTCCTGGCTCTCGGCCTCCAGTTCACCCCTGCCGTCCGGTCGACGTCCCGCGCCCTGCCGGTCCTGACCGTCGTCTCCGGCGTGGTCTACCAAATTGCCGCCCTGTTGCGTTCCACGCATCTCGAGCGACCACACGACGAGATCGTCAGCCCCTGGGCGATCCCAGGAATCGCCGGACCGATCGGGATGCTGGCCGCCGTCTCGGTGGTCGTGCTCGGCCTTTGCCTACTTGCCTCGGTGTACGTCCTCGTCGCGGCCTTCCGGCGGGCGAGGGGTGAGGCACGCCAGCAGCTGCTGTGGCTGGTGGCCGGAGCGATGCCGCTGGCGCCATGCGTGGTCGCGGCGTTCGCGGCGTCGTACGCCGGATTCGATGAAGCCGCCGGGTGGGTGCTGAGCGTCTGCGTCATCACCCTCGCGCTGGGCGCCGCGATGTCCGTGGCGAAATACCGCTTGTACGACGTGGAGCGGATCGTCACCGACTCGGCGGCGTACGCGATCTCGACCGGCGCGGTCATCGCCGTCTTCGGTGTGGTGGTCGTGGTCATCACCAGGAGCATTCCCGTACGGGCCGACTCGCAGCTGCTGACGATCCTGGCCACGCTGGCCGCGGCCGGGGTCGCCCGGCCGGCGTACACCTGGGCCCGCCGAGTCGTCGACCGCCACTTCAACCGCCGTCGCTTCGACGCCGTACAGGTGGTGCGGGCTGGGCTCGCAGAGTCTCCCGCGCCCGACCTCGGCGTTCTCCTCGTCGAGGCGACCGGCGACCCGCAGGCGCGTGTGCTCTTCCCGGCCGACGATGGTTGGGTCACCTCGGACGGACGCGTGGCCGTGCCTGGCCAAGACGTGGTCGATGTCGTACGTCGGGGGCAGGTGAGCGCGCGCATCGAGTTCGACCCGTCGCGCTGCGATCGAACCGTCGTGGCAGCCGTCGCCCAGGAGGCCGCCGCGGAGATCGACAACCTGGGCCTGCGGGCGGAACTCGCCAGGCAGGTGGAGCAGATCACTGAGTCGCGGGCCCGTCTCGCCGGCGCGCATCTGGACGAACGCCGGCGGATGGAGCGCGACCTCCACGACGGGGCTCAGCAGCGGATCCTCGCGATAGCCCTGCAGCTACGTTCCGCTCGCGTCAACGGCGGCGACACGGTTCTGCGCGCCGAGGTCGATCGAGCCATCACGGATCTCGCGCTGACGGTGCAGGAGCTCCGCGATCTGGCCAGTGGGCTGCAACCCGCCGCCCTGGCCGGAGGCGGTCTGCGGGCCGCGACCGATGAGTTGGCCAGCCGGATCCCCGTGCGGATGAAGCTCGATGTGGTGGACCAGCGATTCCCGGCGTCCGTGGAAAGCGGGGCCTGGTTCGTCATCGCCGAGGCGGTCTCGAACGCCGTCAAACACGCTGGCGTTGACGAGGTGACGATCCGGGTTTCGGCGAGTCCGTCCCACCTGCGTGTCGCCGTACTCGATGACGGGGTGGGCGGAGTCGATCCCCATGGTCGCGGTCTCCAGGGCCTCGCCGACCGGGTCGCCGCCCTCGGTGGAGTGCTCTCCGCCGTTGACCAGCCTGGTGGCGGGACTCGGGTCGAGGCGGTGCTCCCATGCGCGTAGTCATCGCGGACGACTCCGCCCTGCTCCGCGAAGGTCTTGCCCGGCTGCTGGCCGAGTCCGGCGTCGACGTCTGCGAGACCGTTGCCGACGCCACCGGCTTGATCGCGGCCGTTGATCGGCACCAGCCGGACGTCGCGATCGTCGACATCCGGATGCCCCCGACGTACACGCATGAGGGCGCCGCGGCGGCGATCGAGCTCCGGGATCGGATGCCCGCGCTCGGCGTACTCCTGCTGTCTCAGGCGGTCGAGACCCACTTCGCCTCCCAATTGCTACGGCGTCATGCCGAGCGGTTCGGCTACTTGCTCAAAGACCGGGTCGTCGACGTCGAGACGCTGATGGGTGCCCTGCGCACCATTTCGGCCGGGGGTACGGTGCTCGACCCGGAGATCGTGCGGCACTTGATGCGTGCGGACTCGGCCAGCGATCCCCTTGCAGCGTTGACGGAGCGGGAGCGCGACGTACTCGCTCTGATGGCCGAGGGCCGGTCCAACACAGCGATCGCGAACCGGCTGACCGTCAGCCTCAAGACGGTCGAAAGCCACATCGCGAACATCTTCAGCAAACTCGGGCTGCACGGCGCCCAGGACGACCACCGACGCGTTCTCGCCGTACTCGCCGCTCTGCAGGGATCCGGTTAGAGCCAGCCGCGGGCCTTGGCTCGGACGCCGGCCTGGAAGCGGGTGTCGGCGTTGAGCTGTTCCAGCAAGTGGTGCACCCGCTTCTGCACAGTGCGCAGGCCGAGGCCCAGCCGATGGGCGATCGCCTGGTCGGTAAGGCCTACCGCCATCATTGCCACCAGGACGCCATCGTCCTGCGACGGCAGGTCAGTGCCCGGCTCTGGGTCGGTCGACCGGAGCGGTACGGCGAACCGCCACAGGCTCTCGAACATCTGCGCCAGGCCGTCGAAAAAGATCGACCGGCTGACGACGAGCGCGCTGACCGTGCCGCTGGCCTCGCCGGTGAGCGCGATCAGGGCGAACTTGTCGTCGAAGATCAGCAGCTTCATCGGGGCATTGTGAATGAGCCTGCCCTGCTGGCCGGCGGCCGACATCTGCCCGATCTCGTCGAGCTTCCCCGGTACGTCGAGAGCCGTACGGTCGTACAGCCATCGGCTGGTGACGCCATCGGCGAGCTTGGCGAGTTCGGGAGCGGGTTCGGTCAGGTACGGCGGGATGTCGATACCGCGGAGTTCGCGTTGCGCGGCACTCTGGAGTTGGTAGACCCGCTGGCGCACGGCGCTCTCGCCAACGACGATCTCGACCAGGTCGACCGGGTGGCGGGCGCCGCGGAGACGGAATCGTTCGGCCAGTTGCCCGGTCACGGCGCGGGCCCGCTCGGCCCGTTCCTCCGCCTGGCGGATCCGCTCGTGCTGAGTAGTGAGCAGGGCCGCGAAACCGATGCCAGGCTCGATGGCGCAGTAGCGATGCGGGGTGCCGGGCAGCCGGGCGATCAGTCCGGCCGACTCGAGTTCGGCGACGACCGCGCGGACGCCATTCTCGGTGGTGTCGAGCAGCAGGGCGATCTCGTCGACGGCGAGGCTGGTCGTGTCGATCAGCGCGAGGTACAGGGTCTCCTCGACCGGGCTGAGGTCGAACGGTTCCAGCATGGTCGGACTCCTCACCGATGCGTGTTCCCGCACTTGCGTATTCCCGCACGTGCCGGGAGCTTCCCGCATTCAGCCGCATGGTGCCACGATCACCGATCAGTGGGCAACGGTGTGTTCTGCGCCCACATCCCTTTGTCCGTTGACGTTTCCGCCCCTCGGCCATCACTCTCGGTGTGCCTCGTTCGCAAGGAATTGCCCATGAATCCGAGCAAAAGTCCCTACCGGAAAAGTCGAAGGCGGCTCATCGCGCTGACCACCGCGTCCGCCCTTGTGGCCGGGTTGACCGCTGTTGTCGCCACCGCGACCCAGGCGGATGCCACGCAATCGACCTATTCATTGCAGAAGGTGCAATGGAGTGCCTGCGTCTGGTACCGGCCGGACCTCGGCGGCGTGGTGCCCGAGTGCGCGACCGTGACGGTGCCCCGCGACTGGCGGACTCCGGGCCAGGGCGAGGACCTGTCCATCGCGATCAGCCGTACCAAGGCGACCGACGCCGCGAAACGCAAGGGCATCGTATTCACCAACCCTGGCGGCCCTAGCGGCTCTGGCATCACGCTGTCGTGGATGCTCGCGACGGCCCAACCGAGCCTTGCCGCCCAGTACGACGTCATCGGCATGGATCCGCGTGGCGTCGGCCAGAGCACGCAACTCGTCTGCCAAGTGGATGCGGCTGCGGCGAGCGCGGCGAACCACGACTCCCGCGACTTGTCGGCTCCGGCGATCGCGGCGCGGCACACGTTGCTCAAGGCAATCGCCGACGGCTGCGCCACCAACCCCCTCACGCCGTACATCAACACCTGGCAGACCACGCACGACATGGACCTGATCCGCGCGGTGCTCGGTGAGCGGCGGCTGAACTATGTCGGCTACTCCTACGGCAGCTGGCTCGGCGCCAAGTACGCCGCGCTGTTCCCGAGCCGGGCCGGCAAGCTCGTCCTCGACTCCAACACCGGCTGGATGGGCGATCTGGCCGATGCCTGGGAGCGAATGCCGATGGCGTTTCAGCGGCGATGGGAACGGCAGTTCGTGCCCTGGGCGAACCGCAGCGACTTCTTTGCCAAAGACGTCGGCACCACCCCCGCGCAGGTGAACGCGACCTACGAGCAGGTGCGCACGGCGTTCATCAAGTACGCCGGCCGGCCCACGGCGGGCGACACCGTCGACGGCATCATTCGCGGCAGTCTCTACACCGATGATGGATTCGTCGGCATCGGCTACACCCTCGGCCAGCTCAAGGTCTGCCTGGTCGACAACCAGGACTGGAGCCCTGAGGCCATCAACGCCTGCGCGCTCGCGTATCTCATCCGGGTGCTCGAGTATCTCGAGGAGCACCAGGGCGTAGAGGCCGCCACCCAGCTGAAGGCGCGGGTTCATTCCGCCGGCACGCTGCTGACTCAGCCGGAGAAGCTCACCGCTCCGAGCCCGGAGGGCCTGCTACCGGTGCTGGCCGCCGCCCAGAACGCCACTGGGCCTACCGTCCCGCTGCCTGGCGTGTACTACGCGGTGCGATGCGGTGACGGAGGCAACTGGCACAGCACGGCCTGGTGGGACCAGCTCGCGCGGCGCGATGGGCCGCGCTACCCACTGGCCGCCTACGCGATCCCGCAGGAGGTGTGCCCGTACTGGAGCCTCCCCGCGCAGAAGCTTCCCAACCCCGACCCACGCCGCCTCGGTCCGCTGGTCTCCGTACAGTCCGAATTCGATCCTGCCACCAGCTACGAGCTGACCAACGACAACCTCCGGCGGTACCCAGCACGGCTTCTCGCCGTCGACGACTCCGGTATCCACGGCCTGTACGGCGTCCGGGGCCAAGGATGTGTCGACGACGTCGTCAACGCCTACTTCCTCAACAACGTCGTTCCCCCGGCACGCACCGTCTGCACTGCCACCCCGTTGTTCGCCGAGACCCAGGTCTACCCCCAGCCCGGCCCGGTCGACCGCCTAAGCCGACCCCGCCCGTCCCGAACCGACCACATCCCCGCCAACGTCCGCCAGGCCGCTGACCAACTCATCCGATAAGCGCCTGTTTGGGAACGGGCAGCTTTGCCGCCGTATCCGCCCGATGCGGTCGGCAAAGCTGCCCCACGGAAGGCCAGGCGCGCCCGCCGTTCCGTTCTGCTCAGCTTTTTCGCCCCGCTGAGCAGCGCCACCGCCAGAGTCTCCGGCGACCCATTTTCGGTCCCTGCCAGCCCCCTGCCAGGTCCCCGCCGGACGAAGCTCCCCAGCCCCTGACTCTCTTGGTGACGTGGCTACTTTAGGTGACAGGACGTCACTTCGGGAGAGTAAAACGGGGCAATTTCGATAAGTGGAAGTGTGATAACTCACCTATGAATCCTCGGCGTTACCTGCTGTTTACCTTGGAAAACGCCGTCCAATAAACAATTGTCTTTTAAATTATCGTCGAATCGATTCCTATACCGCAATCACACCTGTTTCGCGACCTTGCCGGGAGAGTCATTCCGCTTCGTGCACAGAAAGTTGCCTTGCCCATCACGTCGTACTGAATCGGACAGCACTCAGAGCTGGGCGGCTTGAATCATCTCGTCGCGAGGGACGACCTTGATTCGCTCGCGGCCGTGGTCGCGGCCGAGGGTTAGTTCGTGGGCGTCCAGGCGGGACCAGCCGTCGGCGTCGACCACGGTGGCGCCGCGGTCGGCGAGGTGTTTCAGGATCGCGTCGGGGGCCGGCAGCTCGGGCCGCGGCAGGCTGTCGATGTCGTCGAGCAGGCTTGCGATCGTCTCGGCCGCGTCCGACTTGGTGTGACCGATCAGGCCGATGGGGCCGCGCTTGATCCAGCCCGTGACGTACAGCCCGACGAGCGGGATGTCGTCCATGCCGAGCACCCGGCCGCGGTCATTGGTCATCACGCCGGCCTGGTGGTCGAACGGCAGTCCAGGCAGGTGCGAGGAGAGGTACCCGACCGCGCGGTAGACGGCCTGCACGGGCGTATCGACGTACTCGCCAGTGCCCCGGACAGACCCGTCGCCCTGCAGTTCGGTGCGTTCAGTCCGCAGGCCCTCGACCCGCTCGGTCCCGAGCACCTCGACCGGCGCGTGGCAAAGGTGGATGTGGATGCGGTGCCCCGCGCCCGTCGGCTCGGCCTCGAGGTACTTCATCAGCGTGTCGACCATCAGCCGCGTGCCCTTGCTGGCGTTGATCGCGCGCTGGCTCGCCTCATCGATCTCGAAGCCCTCGGGGTGCACGATCACGTCCACCGCCGGGGAGTGCGAGAGCTCGCGCAGTTCCATCGGCGTGAACTTGATCTGTGCCGGACCACGTCGCGCGAAGACGTGCACGTCGGTCGCCTGGTTGGCCTTCAGACCCCGGTAGACGTTGTCCGCGATCTCGGTGGTGAGCTGCTCGTCGGCCGGCTTGGCCAGCATCCGGGCCACGTCGAGCGCCACGTTGCCGGCGCCGATGACCGCGACGTGGCGGGCGTCCAGGGGCCAGTCACGCGGTACGTCGGGGTGGCCGGCGTACCAGCTGACGAAGTCGGCGGCGCCGCGGCTGCCGGGTAGGTCGATGCCCGGGATGTCGAGTTCGCGGTCGGCGATCGCCCCGGTCGCGAAGATGACGGCGTCGTAGTGCCGGCGTAGGTCGTCGAGCTTGAGGTCGGAGCCGTACTCGACGTTGCCGATGAACCGGATCCGGTCGCGGCCGACCACCCGGTGCAACGCCTTGATGATCTCCTTGATCCGCGGGTGGTCCGGCGCCACGCCGTACCGCACCAGACCGAACGGCGCCGGCAGCCGCTCGATCAGGTCGACGTGGGCTCCGTCGTACTCCTTGGTCAGAATGTCGGCGGCGTAAATACCGGCCGGCCCGGCGCCGACGACGGCGACTCGGAGGTCTCTCACGATCTCCCCAGATTAGTTAGGCAAGGCTTACCTAAACAATCTACCTGCAGCAGCAGTCGGCTCCCGACCAACGCCCAGCTCTTGAGACCGAGCTCATACCCACGGGTGGGAGGATGACGGTGTGCAGGTGTTCTCGGGGCCGGTCGACGATCCGGCGATGGAGTTGGCGGTCGCGAACGCGTTGGTCCGACGGGCGTCGGCTGGTGAGCTGACGGAGGCGCTGCGGATCTACCGGCCGGCTGAGCCGATGCTGGTCTTCGGCCGCCGCGACACCCGGCACCCCGGATTCGCGGCCGCCGTACGGGCCGGCCGCGACGCGGGCTTCGTGCCGCTCGTCCGGGCGGTTGGTGGACGGCCGGTCGCCTACACCTCCGAATCGCTGGTCATCGACCACGTCCGGCATGACCCGCGGGCGGCGGAGGGCCAGGAGCGCCGATTCAAGTCGTTCGGCCAGCTGATCGCCGACGAACTCGTTGCCCTCGGCATCGACGCTCGGGTCGGCGAGGTCGCGGGTGAATACTGTCCCGGCGCGCAGAGCATCAACGCCCGCGGCGCGGTCAAGCTCGTCGGCACCGGCCAACGAGTCGTCCGCGACGCCTGGCTGTTCAGCTCGTTGACGGTGATCGGCGATGACGCGCGCGTGCGGTCGCTCCTGACCGAGGTGTACGGCGCCCTGGAGCTCCCCTTCGACCCGGCGACCGTCGGCTCCGTGTCGACCGAACGCGTCGAGCTGACCGCGGCCGCCGTACAACAGCATTTCCACACCGCGTACGCCGCCGGCGTCGACGCGTCACCACTGGATCAGGCGACCCTGGACCTGGCCGCGTCGTACGCCGACGACCACCGCGTCTGATCCAGAGCCGACTGCCTTAGTTGCCTTCGGCAACTGCCTCAGGAGCAGGGGCCCACTTCAGCCCATTGGGCGGTCAGGCCTGGTTCCGAACCCTGGGTCCACCAGCGGGCTCGCCAGAGTTTGCCGACGTGCTTGACGTGATGGCCTTCCAAGTACACCGTTCCCCAGTTCCAGGCCTGGGCGTTGGCACAATCGGTCGGCGGGTTGGTCGGCGGAGTCGTCGGCGGGGTTGTCGGAGGAGTGGTCGGCGGAGTCGTGGGCTGGCAGGTGCCGCCGGCAACGAGTGTGTCGACGAAGCTCGTGCCGCCGGCCCGGTACCACGCTGCACGGGCAACGGCGTCCGCTGGAGAGACGACCTCGTTCTTGGCGTAGTACGCCCAGTCCACCTGCTGCTGATAGGTGCTGGTCCCACCGGAATGAGTTGCCAGGTCGATGAACCAGAGGTTGTAGTTCATCGTCATGTCCTGTCGCGGCGTGACGGGATTACCGCGATCGTCAACGGTGTGGTCGGCCTTCAGCACGCCGTCCACGTAGTACCGCACGTGACCATCAGCCACTTGAGTGACCAGATCGTGCCAACCCGCGTGCGAGTTGTGTACGGCGGTGTAGGCGCGCCAGGCGTCCCACGGCTCGAGCCGATACGTGTACCAACTGGTGTGGAAGTTGACGGGTCCGGTCTCTCCCCAGCCACCGTTGGGCAGGTACTCGGCGAAATCGAGTTCACTGTAGAGCGGGTCGTAGTCGTACCGCAGTGGTGTGATCGTGAACGCGGTCTGGTTGATGTGATCGCCATCCGAACCACTGACGGGTACGTCGCTGAAGCGGACCCGAGTCGCGTACGTGCCTTCCCGCACGCGTTGCTGCGTCTGGCGAAGTTCGGCGTGAACAGTGCCGCCACTGGTTCCGTCGGTGGACGCCGCGAGCTGGGCCACCTTGTCGCCGTCGAAGGTCGGGAAGGTGATGTTGGCGGCTCGCCAGCTCGCCCCTGGAACGCCGGGGCCGCCCGCGTTGTCCCGCGCGTTCCAGCCGCGCGCCTGCAGATTCGGGTCGGTGTGGGAGCTGTAGTGGAAGTCGTCGAAGATGACCCCACACTCCCCCGCGGCGGCCGAACCCTCTCGCTGTGCGGCGTCAGCGCTTTGGCCGGCAACGGTGATCGTCAGTGCGGTCGCGACCGTCATGCTGCAAAGGATCGCCACCGCCTTGCCAAGGAACGGACGACCTGAGGCAGGTGGACTTGGGCGGTTTTCGGGCATGGCAAAGCCTCACTCTCAAAGGGTTCTGCGCGAACGGGCGGGTTCGTTGCACCACAAGCCGGCGGAGTCTGCTGTCAGCTCGGTGATCGATTGACTACGGTTCCTGATGATGGGCTCGGGCCGCGGCCGAAGGCAAGACTTGGGAATGATTATTTTTTCCATCCCTGCCATATTCAGCACCGTTGAGCAATAATTATCCGACCACCAGCGAGGAGAGCGCCGTGACCCTGGACAGTGTGCGGGCGGCCAATGCGGGCCTGACCGGTTCGCTACGGCGAATCGCCGACTTCGTGTTGACCGAGCCGTCGGTGGCGGCGCGGTTGACGATCACCGAGTTGGCCGAGCGCACCGGTACGTCGCAGGGCACGGTGACCCGCTTCTGCCGCGCTTGCGGCCTCAAGGGGTACGCCGAACTGCGCGTCGCGATGGCCGAAGAGGTCGGCCGGTCGGGCGCGCAGCGGTGGAGTGACGACATCGGTCGCGAGATCGGTCCTGACGACACCACGGAGCAAGTGCTCAAGGTGCTGGTCGCGACCAATACCCAGGCGCTCGCCCGAACCGCCGAACAACTCGACCTGACCGCCGTGGACGACGTGGTCGCGAAACTGGTCGCGGCCCGGCATTGCCACTTCTTCGGCATCGGGACCAGCGGGGTGAGCGCTGACGAACTGCGCCGACGCTTGCAGCGGATCGCCATCCCCTGTTGGAGTTCCACCGATGTCCACACCGGGATCGTCGCCGCCACCCTGGCCGATACGACGGACGTCTTCGTCGGCATCTCGTCGTCCGGGCAGGTCGTGGAAACCATCGAAGTGCTGCAGACCGCCCGCCGAGCCGGCGCCACGACCGTTGCCATCACCGCCCAACCGCAGTCACCCCTGGCCGAAGTGGCGGACCTCGTCCTCGCTACTTCGTCCCAGACGAGCATCGAGCCGGCCGGAGCCCTCGCCGACCGCCATGCGCAATTCCTGATCCTGGACATCCTCTACACGCGCATCGCCCAAACCACGCATGGCCAAACCCTCGACCTGCTCGTCTCAACCGCGGAAGCCCTCGACTCCCACCGCGTCCCCGCACCCCCAGACCGCCGCCCCCGCAGACGCAAACCTTCGTCGAACTAGTCGAGTGGGCGGGAGATGCCGAGGCCGCTGCGGGCTTCGCGGCCGTACTTGGTGACTTCGGCTGCCAGGTCGAGGCGGGTCATGCCGGTCTTCTGGCGGTCCTCGTCGGTCAGCAGGGCCGTCGGGATGATCCAGACGATCTCGAAATCCAAACCGTCGGGGTCCTTGCCGTAGAGCGACTTCGTAGTGCCGTGGTCGGTCGAGCCGGCCAGCGCACCGGCATCGGCCAACTTCTTCGCCAAGTCCTCGAGGTCCCCTAGCGTGTCGACTTCCCACGCGAGGTGGTAGAGCCCGACCGACGTCTTCCCAGCGCCGGACGATGCGGCGTTGGCACCGACCTGGAACAGTCCAAGGTCATGGTCATTGGTCGACCCCGGCGCCCGCAGAAACGCCGCCCCCTCAAACGAGTCCCCGCCCTCGGTGTAGCCAAAGCCGAGCACGTCGCGGTAAAACGCGACACTCGCGGCAACGTCGCGCACGTACAAAACCGCATGATTCAACCGAAAGATCGCCACACCCCGATGCTACCGACCGCGCCCCTGCCCGCCGGATGCCCGCACCACCTCGCCATGGCGCAACTCAGCGACTCACGCGCCTCCCGGATGCGGCGAGACGCCGAGGCCGTGAGGCGGAGACCCAGGCGCGTCGTTCATGTTGAACCTGTCGGGCACCGGACCTGCGTTCATCGCCGCACGGATCATGATGTGGCCGTAGGCATCGAAGAACTTCAGCGTGATTGGAAGGCGCGGCGGTAGGCCTGCGGGGACCTGTGCACCCGACGCGTGAAGTGCTGACGCCCGCCCGCCATCCTGCCCGCCACCCCGCGCCACGGCCTCACCCGTTCCGGCCACGGCGCCGCCCATTTCCTTGCGTTGATTCGTCTGCATCCGCTCGCCCCTTCCCGCGGCGGGTCGATTGGCCAGCAGCGTGGGCGGGCGGATTCAGACGAATCAACGCTAAAGGCCTGCCCGGCATCAGCCTTCGGGCCGGGGTCTTTGGTGGGCACCCGTCCCCCTGAGTTCTTCCGAATTGTCAGGCCGGTCCGGGCCGCGTCAAGGGCTTCATCGGCTAGCGCCGACGCTGACGCGCCCTTGACCCGACCCGAACCGGCCAAAGGCAGCGGGCTATCAGGGGGACGGGTGGAGTCTGACCGGGTTTGGCAGTGCCGGGCGCTGCCGCGTCGAGTGTGGGGCCGGGCGCTGCCGCGTCGAGTTGGCGCGTCGGATTGGCGCGTCGGATTGGGCGGACGTGCACGACCACACGACGGCCAGTTTTCTGCAGAAACGGGCCTTTTCGGTGCCTCGCGTGGGGGTGCACGTCCGCCGCGGACCGCTACGCAGCCACAAGTCCAGCTTCCGCCGGGTTGAAGCGCTTCACTCTCACGTTGTGGCTGCGTGGCGGCCCGCCGACCCAGCTTTGTGAGCCCACTGGACGTTTCCGGCCCGAAAAACGTCCGGCCCGCTCACAACGACGACGATCACCCCAAAACCGACGACCCGACGCCAATCGACGGCCGCACTCGCAGCTTCCCCACCGAACTGGACGTTTTTCGGCCCGGAAAACGTCCAGTCCACTCAGGAAGCGCCCGAATTCGTGCGTAATCCCCTCGAGTTGTGGATTCCGGGCCACTTATCTGGCACCGGAACCCAGGACTTCAGGGGATAACGCACGATTTCGGGCCAAATGGGCCGCCCGGGCAGTGGCTGGCCATGCCGGAGGAGGGTGACCACCTCAGAATCCGAGGTGGTAACCCACTCTCGCAATGGTCCCCCTCGCAAGCGACGACCTAGGCGGCGTGCGACGACCATGCGGCACCCGAGGACCTATGCACGAGGGGACCTCTGCGACATACGAAGACCTATGCACGCGCAGACCTCAGCGAACGGGACGGCGCGAGGCAACCGGTCAGACCTCACCCGGCCCCCTGATAGCCAGCCGCCCTTGGCCGGTTCGGGTCGGGTCAAGGGCGCGTTAGCGTCACCGTTAGGTGATGAAGCCCTTGACGCGGCCCGGACCGGCCTGACAATTCGGAAGAACTCAGGGGGCCGGGTGCCCACCAAGAGCCCCGCGACGATGAGCTGCGTGCCCACCCTCATCCAGCTCGTCGTCTACGTCATCGCGGTCGTACCGCTCGGCTGGCTTGCCAACAAGCGGTCCGACCCGCCGCAAAGGCAGGAGCGCAGGGGTTAGCGCTGGACGCGGTCGACTCGTTGGCCGTGGCGGTCGAAGATGTGGACGCGGGAGACGTCGATGGCGAGGCGGACCTGGTCGCGGACGTTCAGGCCGCCGGCGTTGTCGATCTCGAGGACCAGGTCGGATCGCCGGTGCGTTGGCGAGGTGAGTGGTTCCAGCGTGATCGGGGTAGGCCGGACGATGAGGGTTTTGGCCTTGGCTCCCAGAGCTGACAGCTGCCCGGCGGTCCGATGGACCCGCGAGCCGGCGCTATGGGAGGTCGGCCGGCCGTCGGTATTCGCTCTGGTCCGGCGCTGCCGGGAGAGCCCGACAAGGTCTGGGCTCAGGAGGTCGATACCACTGTCGACGAACGCGATCCACTGATTGCCATGGAATTCGAGTGCCCGCAGCGTCCCGCTCACCTGGTTGACGGCCGCGGGATCCGTCGTCAGCGCGAAGGCGTCCGAGCGGGCGCCGACGATGATCTGCTCGCCGTCGTGGTGACTCAGGATCGCGGACCTGCGGTCGGTCGGTGGCAGCGCGATCGCCTGGGTGCCGAAGTCCAGGCTGACGCTCTGACGGGCAATCACTCGGACGGTCGCGGACATCAGGTTGATCCTCGGCGTACCGAGGAACCCGGCCGTGAAAGCCGTGGCGGGATCGTCGTACACCTGCCCGGGCGTGCCGACATCCTCGATCTTGCCGTCACGCATGATGGCGATCCGGTCGGCCAGCGTGAGCGCCTCGACCTGGTCGTGGGTGACGTAGACCGTCGTGATGTTCATGTCCCGCGTCATGGAGCCGATTTCCTGGCGGAGTTCGGTCCGCATCGTGGCGTCGAGGTTCGACAACGGCTCGTCCATCAGGAAGACCTTGGGCTGCCGGATGACCGCCCGGCCGATGGCGACCCGCTGTCGCTGGCCGCCCGACAGCGTCCAGGGCAGCCGGTCGAGTGCGGCGTCGATGCCCAGGATCTTGGCCAGCCCGGCGGCCTTGGCGCTGGCCTCGACCGGGTCCTCGCCGGCCATCCGCAGCGGGAACATGATGTTCTCGCGGGCCGTGCGGTTCGGGTACAAGGCGCCACTCTGGAAGACCATCGCGACGCCACGGTCCTGCGGAGTGAGCCACGTGCCTTCCGTGCGGCCGAACCACACCTCACCGGCCGTGACCTCCTCCAGGCCCGCGATCATCCGGAGAACAGTCGTCTTGCCGCAGCCCGAAGGCCCCAGCAGCACCATGAACTCGCCGTCCCCGACCTCCAAGGACAGCTCGTTAACGGCCAAGTAACCCCCGCTGTACACCTTGGACACAGAGTCCAACCTAATTCCAGTCACAATCGCTGAGTAGACAGCTTTCCGTAAGGAGCTGTCCATAGCTCACCGGCTGAGTGATCGCAGGTCGAGACGCATCAGGACGCGGGGATGGCCTGCCAGCACGGACGAAGTGTCGGCGGCTTTGGTAAAACCTGCACGCTCAAAATTCTTCCGGATTCCGGCGTACGCCATCGTGAGGTCGACCCTGGCGTCGCCGTTGTCGAGGGGATACGCCTCCACCACCGGTGCCCCGTGATCGCGGGCGAACTCGACCGCACCGGCGATCAGGGCGTGCGAGATTCCCGCCTTCCGGTGACCCGGGCGTACCCGGATGCACCACAGCGACCAGACCGGCAGATCGTCGAGCTGCGGAATCTTCCGGTTGCGCGCGAATGCGGTCTCCGAGCGCGGTGCCACCCCGGCCCAGCCGACCGGCTCGTCGCCGTCGTACGCCAGCACACCCGGCGACGGCTCCGCACGGCATAGCTCCGCGACGTACTCGCCCCGGGCCGGACCGCGGAGCTCGTTGTTGAGCTTGGACGGGATCCGGTAGCTCAGGCACCAGCAGACGTTGGCGTCGGGCGACTTCGGCCCGAGCACGGCGCGGACGTCCTCGAAGACCGAAGCCGGGCGCACCTCGATGCTCATGGCTAACACGATGCCACGGCCGGGCCTGGATGGAACGGAATCGATCAGTTTTGAAGAAGTGTCCGACGCGGCGGCTCCCTAGCATGAAAGCGACCGCGCAGAGAGGAACCACCATGGCCACGAAGAAGTCAGCCCCGAGCACGAAGGGTAAGGCGAGCGCGAAGGGCAAGGGGTACGAGGGCTTCAGCGCCGAGGAACGTGCGGCGATGAAGGAACATGCGGAAGAACTCAAGGCGGCACCGCGCCGCGGCAAGGCGGACGCGGAAGCCAAGGTGCTCGAGAAGATCGCCGAGCTGCCGGACGCGGATCGCGTCCTCGCCGAGCGAATCCACGCCCTCGTCAAAGCCAACGCGCCGGAGCTCGCACCGAAGCTCTGGTACGGGATGCCGACGTACACCAAGAACGGCAAGAACGTCTGCTTCTTCCAAGCCGCCGACAAATTCAAGTCGCGCTATGCGACGCTCGGCTTCGACGACGCCGCGAACCTCGACGATGGCAGCTTGTGGCCAACCTCCTTCGCCGTCACGAAGCTGACCGCCGCCAACGAGAAGACGATCATCGAACTCATCAAGAAGGCGGTGAGCTGAGCGACGCTTGCAGAGCGGCGGACGCCTTCTGTTCGAGGAGGTGGAAGCCGCAGGAGACGGCAATCGAGTGGGCCTGGTTGGCGGCCTGGCTCGCCGAGGTCGGGTCACCGGCGGCGAGGCGGGCGGCGGCGAGGCCGACCAGCGCGCGTGCCTCGACGAACGGGTAGGTGTCGTGGGCAATCGTCAGGCTGTCCTCGAACCACCTGGCAGCCGCGGGCGTGTCGCCGAGCGCGAGATGGGCGTACGCCACGGTGGCCGCGGTCTGGGCGGTCGCCTTCCGGTCGCGAACTACGATCGCCAGCTCGTGCGCGCGCCTCGCAACCTCCAGCGCGATGACGGTATCCCCGCGCTGCCGGTGCAGTCGGCTCCATTCGTCCAGCGTCGACAGCTCGCCGCGAAGGTTCGATCCCTCTCGATAGCCCGCGAGCACCTCGGTGAGTAGTTCGGCGGCTTGCGACTCCGCACCAAGCTGACGAAGCGCACTCGCCAGGTTGCCCCGGATGGCCAGCGCCGAAGTCTCCCGGCCGGTCGCCTTGTTGATCTCCAGCGCCGCCTTGAGCAGGTCGGCGGCCTCACCCAGTTCGCCCTGGCAGAGCCGCATCACCCCGAGCCCGTTGAGCGCGACCGCTCGTACGTGACCCGATTGGTCGTCCTCGGTCAGCTCCAGCGCCCGATGGAGCCACCTGTTCGCGTCGTCGAGTTTGCCTTGCTCGAGGTAGTGCCAACCGATGTGGTGAGAGAGGTACGCCACGGCCGTTGCCCATCCCGTGGCGGCCGCGAGCTGTTCGCCGGCGAGACAGTCGGACAGCGACTCCTCGTCGCGGCCGACACACCAGAGCGCCTGGCCACGGTTGATCAGCATCGCGGTCCGTGCGATGTCATCGCCGGCCTTGGTGGCGGCTTCCAGCCCGATCTCCGCCATCTCCAGCCAGCCGTCGACGTGCCGACGGACCAGGAAGTAGCCGCGGAGCTGGTCGGTGATCCGCCAGGACAGCGTGGGATCGGCCGACCCGGCCGCGTCGTTGACGACGGCAACCAACGCCGGCAGCTCGACATCCAGCCAGGCGAGCGCGTCGGACTTGGCGGCGAAGAACGCTTCCCGCTGCGAACATCCACCGAGCCGCACGAGGTGGGGGTACGTCCACTCCATCGCGGCCGTCACCGCGTCGGCGTACCAGTCGTACAGGCGCGACCGCGCGGCGTCCTGCTCGGGATCGTCGTTCAGCAGTCTGCGCGCGTACAGGCCGAGCAGGTCGTGGAATCGGTAGCGATCCGGCGCGTACTGCATCAGCATGTTCGCCTCGAGCAGGTCCTCCAGCAGTCGATCGGCCTCAGCCGTCGGCACCGCCAGCAGAACGCCCGTGCCGTCGGCCCCGAAGTCGTCCGCGGGGTGGAGGCTGCACAGCCGGAACGCGCGTTGGGCCGGAGCGCTCAAATCGGCGTAGCTGAGCTGGAAACTGTTGAGCACGCTCGACTCGCCGGCCGACAGTTCGGTGAGTCGGTGGTTCTCGTCGTGCAGTCTGCTGGTCAGGTCGTCGATCGTCCACGCCTGCCGGGTGGCCAGCCGCGCGCTCGCGATGCGCAACGCCAGCGGCAGCCGGGCACACGCCTCGGCGAGCGCGCTCGCGGCGCCGGGATCGGCGTCGACCCGCTGCGATCCCGCGGTAGCGGCGATGAGCGCGATCGATTCCGCCGGATCGAGCGGTTCGAGGCCGACGCTCACACCGGCCAGGCCATGCATCCGCCGCCGGCTGGTCACGATCACGTCGCTGCCGCCCGCACCTGGCAGCAGCGGCCGGAGCTGGTCCGCGCTATGAGCGTTGTCCAGCAGCACCAGCATCCGCCGGTCGGCGAGCTCGCTGCGCAACAACGCGGCGGCCTCGGCCTCGTCGGTCCCGATCTGCCTGCTCGGTACGCCGAGGGCGCGCAGGAACCGGCCGAGTACCTGCATCGGCTCCGGCGCGGTCGAGGTGGTGCCGCGCAGATCGGCGTACAGCTGACCGTCTGGGTACCGCCCGCGCACCCGGTGCGCGGCGACCAACGCGAGCGCGGTTTTGCCGACCCCGGCGATGCCGTGGATCAGGACGATCCGGGATGACGCCGGCCCGTCCGGCCCGGCCAGTGCGGCCTCGATCGTGGCCAGTTCGCCCGCCCGGCCGACGAAGTCCGGCGGCGCGGCCGGCGCCTGCTGGATCGCGGTTCGCCCGGTTGCCAGCCGGTCCTGCTGCCGGAGTACGGCGAGCTGGACCGACCGCAGCGACTCCCCCGGGTCGATCCCGAGCTGGTCGGCGAGCGCGTCCCGGATCCGGTCGTACGTCGCAAGCGCCTCCGCCTGCCGGCCACTCGCGGCGAGGGTGAGGATCAGCTCGACGTGCAGCGGCTCGTCCAGCTCGTGCTGATGCGCGAGCTCCCGCAGGGGTATCAGCGCCTGCTCCGGCTCGCCGAGATCGCGGGCCAGCTCGGCGTACGCCTGGACGGCAGCGACGTACTCCGAGACTGTCGCGGTGTAGAGCGGGCTCAACGCCACCCGGTCCACGTCGATCTCACCACGCCACAACGCGACGGCGTCCGTGAGCCGGGTCAACGCCTCTTCCGGTGCGTCGTACGCCGCTCGCGTGGTGAGGTCGCGGAACGCCAGCAGGTCGAGGTGATCGGCGCCGACCGCGAGCCGGTATCCGTTCTGACCGCCGACGAGCACACTGGCGCCGCGCGCGCCGGAGTCGAGCAGCCGCCGTAACCGCGCGACGTGGGTGTGCAGCAGGCTCACCGCTTGCGGGGCTTCGCCGGGCCCCCACAGCAGGTCGATGAGTTCGTCCTGGCCGACCACCGCGCCTGCCGCGAGCGCGAGTCGCGCGAGCAGCGTGCGTTGCAGGTCGGAGCCGAAAGCGGCCTGTACGTCGCCGTGCCAGACCTCGATCGGGCCGAGCACCCGGATCCGCAGCGGTCCACCACTGGCCGAACCAGCCTTGGCGCGCTGTGCGGGCTGGGCCTCGGCGGCGGCAGCGCGCAGCGAGGCGACGTCGGGCTCCGTCAACCCGAGGGCGGTGGCGATGGCCTGGACCGAGCCCTTCTTCGGGCTTCTCGTCCTGCCCTGCTCCAGATCGCGGATCGCGCCCGGGCTCACGCCGGCCCGGTCGGCCAACTCCCGCTGGGTCATCCCGATCCGCCGCCGATGGGCGCGAAGCAGGCCGCCGAAACTCGTCTCCGTCATTCGCACCCGCAGGCCTGCGGTGGTCGAGGCACCCGGCGATCTTACCGCCGGGAAACTTGCGGCCACCCAGGGGTACGGGCGAAGTACGGACAGCACGCCGCCAGCGGCCCCTTCTAACCTCAGTGCCACGCCACATCTAGAGAGGAAACTGCGCTTCATGCGTCAAAAGTCCATCCTGTCCGCCGCCTCGGCCTTGGCCGTCGCCGCGACCGGGATCGTCCTCATCACCTCGTCGTCCGAAGCGTCCCTAGCGGCTGTTGGCGACGTGCCCGCCGACTGCTCGGTCTTCACCGCGGCCTACCGCGCCGACGGGCAACGTGTCTCATACGGCTACTCCGGTTCGAAGACCAGCGTCACGTCGTACGCCGGTGACAAGCTGGCCTGGGTGCCGACCGCGCACCAGCAACTCGGCGGGTCCGGTGACACCGACACGTTCAACAGCAGCGAGCTCGCCACGCACCCGACCGACGGCTACGTCTACCTCCAGCAGCGGTCGGCCACGCGGACCGACGGTGTCTGGAAGATGACCAAGAACACCGCCACCCGGGTCAAGGCCGGCTTCGGCGGGACCACGATCCTGGCGTGGGGATACCCCTACCTCTACCGGGTCGCGGGCACCGCGCTCTACCGCCACACTGTGACCTACCCGAACGGCGTGCTGACGATCTCCGCGCCGGTGAAGCTGCCTGGTACGGCGTGGAACACGGTCAAGACGCTGGTCTTCGAGCGCACCGAGGGCACGGGTACCGCGGCCGTCGACGTGCTGATCGGTAGCAAGTCCAACGGTGAGCTCAAGGAGTGGCGGATCAAGCGGGCCACCCCGACGAGCAGCATCGCCTCGACAGTGCTGCGGTCCGTCGGCTGGGGCGCCTTCACCAGCCTCAGCACCGGCTACTGCCAGAACCACCCCAACGGCCGGCCGCTGCTCGCGATCACCGCGACCGGCTCCGCCTCCGTGCACTTCGACGCGAACAAGACGGACCGGAGCGGCGCCGACATCAAGGGCGGCTCCCTCGGTCTACTTGGCTGGACCGCCCGCGCCTACGGCCAGTAACTGAACAGGGCGCGAATCCACGGGGGTTCGCGCCCTTCCAGCTAGAGGAGCACGATGAAGTCCCGCAACACAGAACGCCTTGCACACTTCGAGAAATCGGCGACCCGGGTAGCGGTCGGACTCGTCATCGCCGGCCCGGTGCTGGGGATAGTCGCGGCCGCGCTGGGTGCGGCCGAGGTCTACCCGTACGAGTACGCCATGACCGTCTCGATCGCGGCCATGGTCGCTCCGATCGGGCTGGCGCTTCTGCTCGGAGCGTGCGGCGGCCTGTACATCATGGGTGGCTGGAAGGTCGCGCCGTTCGGCGTCATCTTCGTCGCCGGCTTCGGAGCGTTGGTCTACGGGATCGCCGTAGGCGACACCCGTTGGCGTGACATCGGGGTCGGCCTGCTCGCGCTCTCCGGTGCGGTGTTCTACACGATCGGCGCGATGTCCCGGCGTATCCCACCCACCTTTCGTTACCTCTGGGGACACACCGGCGCCCTTGTCGGCGGCGCCGTCGTCGCCGTCATCGGGCACCTGAGCGGCGCCTGGCCCGTGCTTCTCTTCGGAGGGATGGCAGTCGGTTGTGCGGCCGGCGGCCTGCTGGGTCGCTGGTGGGTCGGCCGAGGATCAGAGCCAGCCGTTTGACTCGGCCATGCGGTAGGCGTCGGCTCGGCTGTTGACGCCGAGCTTGGTCATTACCGCCGAGAGATGGTTGCGGACCGTTCCCGCCGACAATCCGGTACGACGGGCAATGGTCGTCGCGGGCGTGTCGTACTGCGCCAGGCGAAGCACTTCCAACTCGCGCGGCGTCAACGGGCAAGGCGGCGCGGTCAAGGCGTCGGCCGCCAGCGCCGGATCGACGTACCTGCTGCCGTCGTACACGCGGCGGATGACATCGGCGAGAGCACCGCCAGGCGAACCCTTCGGCAGGAAACCCCTGGCACCCGCGTGCAGCGCCTGCGCGAGATGCGGCGGGCGACCTCGGCCCGTAAGGATGATGACCTTGCAGGACGGGAGCGCACGGGCGAGTTCTGCCGTCACCTCCAGGCCGTCGAGCTCCGGCATCTGCAGGTCGACCACCGCCACATCGGGACGATGGGCTCGCGCGGCCTCGACCGCGGCCCGTCCATCGGCGGCCTGGGCGACCACGTCGAGGTCATCCTCGAGATCGAGCAGTGCCGCGAGGGCCTGCCGGATCAGCTCCTCGTCGTCGGCCAGCAGTACGCGGATCACCTGACGGGAATCCCAACATCCAGCTTGAAGAGGCCGTCGCGCGACTCGACGTCCAGCGTTCCACCTACGGCAGCCAACCGCTCGGTGGCTCCGCGCAGGCCGTACCCGGGCTTGGACGAACCCGCGCGAGCGCCGTCGTTCGTGATCGTCATCCGCACCTCCGTCGCGTTCCGGCTGACGTCGATCTTGCACCATGTCGCGGAGCTGTGCCGCATCACATTCGTACACGCTTCCCGCAGCACCAGCGCCAACTGGGTCGCCGCCTCGCCGGAAAGACCGTCCAGCGCATCGCCACCGATCTCCGGCCGGATGCCCGCCTCGCGCAGCACGCTGGCGGTGGCGTCGAGTTGGTCGCCGAGGTCGACGGCGCGATACCCCTCCACGGCTCGCCGTACATCCGTCAGCGCCGACGCCGCGAGGTGTTGCGCATCGGACGCCTCCCGCGCAGACCGCTCGGCATCCACGCCCGCCAGTCGTGCGGCGAGTTCGGCCTTCAGCGCGATGACGGTCAACTGGTGCCCGAGCAGATCATGTACGTCGCGGGCGAACCGCAGACGCTCCTCGCTCACGGCCAACCGGGCCCGCGCCTCGCGTCCGGCGCGCGCTTGCACGAGCAACGTCCACAGCCGGAGCGGCAGCACCGCCGTCGCGAGAATGGTCAGCCCGATGGACGCGGCGATGACCCCGTGCACGAGAAGCGATCAGGCCCAGGTGTGCAGGTCAGGCCGAGGATCACGCGGCGCACCAGGGGCCCCGGATCCTCGGCCGATGGCGGCACACAAGCGACGTCATGCGGACCTTGACGTCCCCCACCCGCCTGAAGGCGGGAGGTTCCACCCACTACCCGGAGGTAGCGAGATGAGGTTCGCGGATCATCGCCGTGCCCGACTGCGCAAGAAGGCTCACCGCGCTGCCACGGCCCGTCCGGCCGCAGTCACTGCAGGGTATAACCGTGGTGCTAGTGCTGGTCGCTTGGTTATCGCTGGCCAGCACTGCAAACCTACCTGATGCCAGCTGGATCGCGAGGACGCGCGGATTCCGCAGCCGGCCGCGGATCGCACCGACCAGCACAAACGCAATGGGCAGGCCGAGCATCACCCAGGGATTGGGCACCCACGGATTCGCCCAGTTCTCGGCCGTCACCGCCAGCGCGATCCAGGTGGGCCACCTCCGGCCGACCGCGACGATCGCCGGATGAGCCGACGCGTGATGGTGGGCGGAGTACTCGCGCCGCCGGACCAGCATCACCACGACCATCGCCAGCATGATCGCCGAATGCCCGCCCATCTCCAGGCCCTCGCCCGACACCCAGCCGAACCAGTACGGAACCAGCAGCACGGCGTACGGCACCACCATCGCCGCAGCCATCTCAACGATCTGCCGCCTGCCATGACCGCGATACGCCATCCACACGGACATCCCGATGGCCATATCCACCGCCATCGCCGAAACCCGCGCGTCCGCCCGGTCGCCCACGATTCCACTCCACAAGGGATCGAGGAGGGCCATCCCCACGACCATTGCCGCGACCATCTCCAGGAAATGCCGCAGCCAGTTTCGCCAACCAGCACCGACGGGCCGCGCCTCACTCGGTGCCACACAAGTCGTTTCACTCATACCAACAGCCTTCGGCCACCCCTGCGCAAAGGGCACCCACGCCCCGTCATGCCCCACCCCTGCACTTCTCACGCCTCACCCGTGACACCCCACCCCGTTCATCGGACCCTTGTGACGCGGCGTGTCGCCGTTCATCGGACCCTTGTGACGGCCTTAGGTGTTCAGCGGATGGGTTGCCAGTCGGTGAAGGTGGGGCTGCCTGGAGCGGTCTGGAGGCGGTGGAAGAGGCGGCCGTCGGGTTGACGGAGTACGACATCCAGGCGTTGGTCGGAGCGGAGAGCTGCCACCGGATCGCTGCCCGCGGATCCGCCCAGACTCGACCATCCACTGAAACGACCGTTCCCCTCGTCCTGATGCGACCACCACACACTGCCGTCGGCCGCACGTGCCAGCATCGCGAGCCGGCCGCCGGACTGCTCGACCAGCACAGGGTCGTACGCCGGACTGGCGCCGAGGCTGGTCCAGCTGGACGAGAAGCCGGCGCTATTCGCAGCCACCTGGGTGTTGACGTACACGACCGACAACGAGCCCTCCCAGCGACGCGCGGCGACCACTAGCCGACCGTCAGCCTGCCTGGCGATCGTCGGCTCGCCGTCAAACGCCATTCCCTCAACAGCTCGCCAACCACCCCACGCCGAACCGTTCGGCGTGAGCTGTGGGTTGAACCAGATCTGCCCGCCACTTTCCTTCGCCGCATGGGCGAACAACACCAGCGAACCGTCCTCGTTCGTCCCGAAGACCGGTTGGCCCGCCGGACTCGCGCCAAGGTCCTGCCACGAACTACCAAAGGACCCATTCGCCGCCTGCTGGACGTTCACGTAGACCCGGGACCCCGGCGCATCGTTCCGCCGAATCGCGACCACGAGCCGCCCGTCCTGCATCCGGCCGACCACCGGTTCCCCGACCGCCGGCAGCTGACCCGAGCCGGCCATCTGCGACCAGCCAGGAAACCCACCGTTCGGCGCAGACTGCAGGTTGAACCAGATCGACCCATCCGCTGCCCGAGCGAACAACACGACCCGCCCGTCCGGCTGGCGAGATGCCACCGGCCGACCCGCGGGGCTCGCGCCAAAGCGCTGCCATGCTCCGTACTCCGTGGTCGCCTGGGTTGAACTCCAGACGTTCGCCTCACACCGGTTCGCCGTGTGCCCGAACACGGACAGCTTGCCGTCCTGCTGGGCGATGACCTCCGGCCTACTCCCGCTCACGAAGCTCAGTGGGGACCGCGCCTGCCACAACCGGTACGACCAGAAGCCGCCGCCGGTCGGCTCAGTGGCGAAGTATACGTCGAGCTCGTCGCCGAGCATGCCGTACGCGTTCCTGACGATGCCGGAGTTGTGGTTGTACGGATACCCGCTGAGGCAACTCGTCACCTGCCCGACCACGGACCACGTGCCCGTACCACTCCAGATGGCGGCACCAGCGATCCGGTCGATCTCCGTGTGCTGCTGAACCCGGTCGTTGCCAGGCCCGGTGTCGCGGGATACGAAGAACTCGTCACGCGCCGGGTCGTACACGAACGAGGCGTTGTGCAACCACGCACCACCGCCCGGCTCGGGTGTGAGGCCGTCCGTCGGCAGCCAGATGCGTGAGCCAAGCTGCGGGCTGTCGGCGTTACTCAGGTCGACCTCACGGCGTACGACACTGCCCAAACCGCTGTAGAACAAGAGCACCCGGCCGGCGCCATCGATCGAGGTGGCACTGGGCTGGCCGATACCCCAGTCGCTCACGGATCCCTCCGTACGCCGGTCCAGCAGCGCGGCAGGCGCGATCCGCCAGGGCCCCTCCGGCGCATCGGCGTACGCGACCCCGATCACGTTGATCGGGTCCTCCCCGGGGAAGCGGTCAGTGTCGGGATAACCGAGGAAGAACATCGCCCAGCCGTACGTGTGGCCTGCAAGCCGGAACGAGCCCCGTACGACCTCAGGGTCGCAGAGGTGCCGTGAAGCCCACCTGGGAGTACCGGCGCCCTGCGGGTCGAGGGCGAAGTACGTCGGACTCCACGCGTAGCTGCCGTCAGCCTGCTTCGTGCCCTTGTTGGCGCCTATGTGATCCCAGACCTGCCCTGGGACGCGGTTGGCGCAGTAGTAGACCATGCGCTCTGTCGGCGACAGCTGTACGACGGACGGCGCGTACTGGTAGTACGGCCCACTCCCGGCAGGAGTCGGGATCCCCGCGGGAGTAGCAGTCAGAGGGTTCCAGGTCTCGTCCCCGGCCGCCTGCGTCGGTAACAGCAACTGGCAGGTCAGAATCGCAGCACACAACAGGATTCGGTGCAGGCGCGCACGCATCGGTGCTCCTCGCAATAGGCCGATCGACCCGTCACATCCTCATGCGGAGCCGACAGACGCGCGATCCTTTCCACGCACGTCTAAGCGCGATCCCCAACCAACCGATTCACTTCGACCACCGCCGAACTGTCACGGCCTTAGCGTGGTGCGCATGACAGACAACCCTGGAGCACTCGTGGAGCAGGCGGTCGAGCGTTCGCTCCTGCTGATCGAGACCTGGCCGGCCTGGGACGGCCAGCCGATCACGGCAGAGGACGGCCGGATCTACACACCACACAAGGCGGTACGGCGGATCGCGGACCACATCGTCGACCATCTGGCCCAGGTCGAGGCACTGCTCGCGGGCGTACCAACGCAGCCGGACGAGTGGCTGGCCAGCACACTGACGTCCGAGGCCGACCTGGCTCCGTTCACCGCCGACGATCTGCGGGAAGCCCAGCAGCGACTAAGGCGACTCGGCCGCACGTTCGCCCTCCGCTACGCCGCCGTCGACCCGGCCGAGTGGGACAAGGATCGCGGCGACGACTGGCCCCTCCGGCAGATCGCGGAACACCTCGTCGAGTCGGAGTGGTACGCCCAGCAAGTCGGCGACCTCAGCAAACAGCCCTAGCTGACACCTCGCCTCACCACGACCGCCAGCGTGGTCGCAACGACGGCAGCCGCTACGGCCAGGGCGAAACCCGAGTGGGGGCCGTAGTGATCGACCACTCGGCCGGCGATCGACGCACCTGCCGCGATCCCTGCCGCGCTGCCGGAGTTCAACCAGGTGAAGGCCTGGGTGAGTACGGCGGGCTCGACTCGCGACTCGGCGATCACCGCCGACAACACCATGTACGGCGCGAGCGCCGCCCCGGGGAACGCGAGCGCTATCGCCAGCGCGCCCGGTCCGTCCGCCACAAGCAATGGCAGGCTGAGGAGACCCAGCGAGCCAAGGGCGAGCACCATTTGCGTCGGAGCAGGCATCCGCCAGGTGCGCGCGCCGTAGACGAGTCCCACGACAACGCTGACCAGGCTGGTCACGCTGTAGAGCGGCCCAGCCAGCGAGGCCATCCCGCCGCCCACAGCGAACGCCGTGACAGACACCTGCATGGCCCCGAAGTACAGCCCCACGCCGATGCTCGTACCGACGAGCGCGAGGAACTCTGGCCGCATCAGCCGGGCCGACCTCTCCTGGTGCGCCCGTGCCCTGGGCGGAGGCGCCGTACGGCGTTGCAGCGCGAGCGAGAACCCACCAACCAGCAGCAGGCCCGTCGCCAGCGCAGAACCCGCAACCGGATCGACCAGGGCGCTGACGGTCCCAACCAACGCCGGGCCGACCAGAAAGGCCAGGCCGGTGAGCAGTGATTCCAGCGCAAAGGCCGACGAAAGGGCCGGGCTGCCGGCCAGGAGGTACGACCAGCGGGCAGACGTCTGAGCGCCGACCTGCGGAAGCGAACCGCCGGCCAGCATTCCGGCGACGACGAGCAGCCAGAGCTCGGACGAGGTGACCGTCAACCCGATCAGCAGTGCCACAGCGGCCGCGTGGACCAGCAACGTGACGGGCAGCATGCGGGTCTGACCGAACCGGTCGATCAGCCGCGCGACCTGTGGACCACCGACCGCCTCGGCGACGGCGAAGCCACCCGTCACGGTGCCGGCCGCGGCGTACGAGCCGGTCGAACCGTGCACCAGCCAGACGATGCCCAAACCGGTCATCGCGATGCCGATCCGGGCCGGTACGCCGGCTAAGAAGAACTTCCACGCTCCGGGAGTGCGCAGGGCGAAGCCGTAGCCGCTCTGCTGGTGTTCGGGCGTGCGGATCCGTCCGGTAAGTGCCGGCACGGTGGTACCTTCCGCTGCCTCGTCGGGGTGGTGATCTGACCGTGGGCGTTCGACTTCACCGGTCCGTCATGCCACCGACAACCGTCCATGTTTGGCAGGAAGCGGGAACGCACGCCGCCTACCGGCTATGTCAACGGGCAGTACATCGAGAATTGGTTAGCCCGCACATCCTAACTTGCGAACCCACCAGCCGACGAAAAGCACCGTCCCGGCAACTAACCAAGTCCTGACGGTCGTCACCCGACTGCCCAGGCGAGTTACCCGGGCAGTCGGGTGCTGTGTGCCACGCTGATTAGCGTGAGTTCTTTGGTCGAGCGGGAAGGGGAACTCGCGACGATCGCCGCGAGGCTGGCAGCTGTTGCCCAAGGGCAGGGCCAGCTGCTCTGGCTCGAGGGCGCGGCCGGTATCGGCAAGTCCGCGCTTCTCGATGCCGCTGTCGCGGCCGCGCACGAGAGTGGGTTCTCGGTTCTGTCCGCGCGTGGTGGGGAGTGGGAGCGCGAGTTCGGCCACGGCGTCGTCCGCCAGCTTTTCGAGCGACTGGTCGCTGGGCGGGACGAGCTCTTCGCGGGGTCGGCGGCTTTGGCGGGACCGATGTTCGGCGTCGGTGGGCCGGCCTCCGGCGACGAGCAGTCGATCCTGCACGGGCTCTACTGGTTGACCTCCAACCTCGCCGCGTCGGGCCCGTTGGCGATCGTGGTCGACGATGTGCACTGGGTGGATCCGGCATCGCTGCGATTCCTCCTCTACGTGGCCCGCCGTCTCCACGGCATGCCGATCCTGCTCGCGCTCGCGAACCGAACCGGGGAGGCGGCCACCGATACCGAAGTACTGGCAGCGATCCGCGACCAGTCGGGGACCCGGATCGCGCCGGCGCCGTTGACGGTGCGCGGCGTACAGGGCCTGATCGAGGTCACTGAGACCGATGACGAGTTCGTCAAGGCCTGCCATGAGGTGACCGGCGGCAACCCGTTCCTGGTGCGCGAGCTTTCGGTCGTGATCGCCGAACGCGGGCTGGCGGCACACCCGGCCGGAGCAGAGCAGGTACGTCAGCTCGGTCCGCAGTCCGTATCGGCGGCCGTCCTGCGGCGGCTCGAGCTGCTGGGATCGGGCCCGCGGCGCCTCGCCCAGTCGGTGGCCGTACTTGGCCAGGATGCGGCGCTGCGTCACGCGGCCGAGCTCGCCGGAATCAGCCCGGCCGACGCCGCACTCGGTGCCGATGCCCTGGTACGGATCCAGGTCTTCCGCCCCGGCGTACCCCTCGATTTCGTTCACCCGATCGTCCGTCGTGCCGTGTACGAAGGCATGCCGTCTGGAGCGAGGGCGCTCGCGCATCGGGCGGCCGCGGCGATGCTCTTGCGTGAGGGCCTCGGTGCCGGGTCGGTGGCGACGCATCTCATGGCATCCGAGCCCGCCGGTGACCAGGTCGTCGTCGAGACACTTCGGGAGGCGGCGCGGCAGACCTCGGTGGGCGCGCCGGACGCGGCCGCGGCGTACCTGCGACGTGCGCTGGCCGAGCCGCCACAGCACCGCGTCGCTGTACTTCGCGAATTGGGGCGAGCGGAGGTGAGTTCCGGGCAGCCCGAAGGGGTCATCCACCTGAAGGAGGCCCTGCGGGTTACCGAAGAGCCGGCGGAGCGAGTCGGCATCGCTCGCGAACTCGCGCTCGGGCTCGTCCTCCCCGGCCGGTATGCCGAAGCGATCGACGCGCTGGAGACGGCTCTTGACCACGTAACCGATGCGGATCTTGCCCTCCAGCTGTCAGCGGAGATCGTCACCGTGTCCCGGCTGGTGCCTGATGCACGCGAGACGACGGACCGGCACCTCCGTGCCCTTCAGGGACCGCTCCCGGGCGACTCCCCCGGCGAGCGCGTCGCGCTTGCGTCCTTGGCGATGCAGACCCTCGTGGACGGCGGGCCCGCTGGACGGGTGGCCGAGCTGGCGACGCGGGCCGTTCGCGGCGGGCTGATCGCCGAGCAGACGTCCGACTACCACGTCGTGTACGACGCACTGGGCGCGCTGTGGCCGACCGAGTCGGTGAACGCTACCGCCGAGGCGTTGGGCGAAGCGGTGGCGGACGCCAGGCGTCGCGGCTCGGTGCTGGCGTTCGCCCGGGCGTCGAGTTTCAGGGCGCAGTTCCGGTTCAGCTTGGGCGATCTCGATGAGGCGGAGTCTGACGCCCTTCTCGCGCTCGACGCGGCTGCGGAGCGACGGTGGCCGATCGGGTTCATCGCGCTGTCGGCGCTTCTCGACGTACTGGTCGAGCGGGGCCGGTATGACGACGCCGAGACGCAGTTGGAGCTGTGGGGCGGACACGACGACATCCCGCACACATTCATGATGGACTTCCTGCTGGCCGCGCGAGGTCGGCTACGCCTGGCGCAACGCCGTACCCAGGAAGCGGTCGACGATCTCCTGGAGCTGGGCAGGCGCGAGTCGGTATGGCCGGGACGATGCCCTGCGGTCTTCGCCTATCGCTCGCAAGCCGCCCTCGGCCTGCTCGCGTTGGGTGATCGCGACGAAGCTCGGCGGCTCGCCGCGGAAGAAGTCCCACTGGCACGGCGCTGGGGCACCCGGTCGGCCATCGGCATTTCCTTGCGCGCAGCCGGGCTAACCGCCGGGGGCGACCTCGGTCTGGACCTGCTCGCCGATGCCGAGAGGACTCTCGCCGACTCCCCCGCACGCTTGGAGCACGCGCGATCGGCCGTCGAATTGGGTAGCGCCCTGCGCCGCGCCGGACGCCGTACGGACGCTCGCCTTTGGCTGGCCAAGGGGTTGGACCAGGCCAGCCTTCTCGGTGCGACAGCCCTGGCTGCTCGGGCGCGCGACGAGTTGGTCGCGGCGGGTGCGCGTCCCCAGCGTGACCGTACGCACGGGCTTCCGGCGCTGACGCCTTCCGAGCTGCGCGTCGCGCGGATGGCGGCGTCCGGTCTGAAGAACCCCGAGATCGCGCAGGCCCTCTTCGTGACCCTGCGCAATGTCGAACTGCATCTCACCCACACGTACCAGAAGCTCGGCATCTCCTCGCGGGATGAGCTGCGGGCTTCACTGGCATCGCTATCGGGCCAGAGTCTTCGGTCCGCACCGTAGTGTCCGTTGCGCCAGACGGCGGCACCGTCTGGACGTATGAGGACTCTTCTCGCGTCGGTGTCAATGCTGGCGGTCAGCGCGTACACGCTGCTGCCGCCGGCCCTACCTGAGATCGCCGCCGAATTCGCTGTCACTACTGGCAAAGCGGGTCTCGTCACCGTGGCGGCGACCCTGCCTGGAATCGTGCTGGCTCCGCTACTTGGCGTGCTAGCCGACCGCTACGGCCGTCGTGAGCTGTTGATCGGGTGTCTGCTCGCCTTTGCGGTGGGAGGCTGCGCGACAGCGTTCGCACCCACCTTCGCCGCGGTCATCGCGTGCCGGCTGGTCCAGGGTGTCGGCGGCGCCGGGCTCATCGGGCTTGTCATGGCCGAGATCGGCAGCCGCTGGCAAGGCGCGGCCTGCACCACCGTCATGGGCCGTAATGCGGCGGCCATCGGCGTCGCCGTCATCGCCTGGCCGGCCCTGGGCGGCCTCCTGACCAGTACGGGAGGTTGGCGACTGGCGTGCCTGCCCGCGGCCGGAGGGCTGTTGGCAGCTGAAGCGATCCGGCGTTCCATGCCACCGTCGTCGCGATCCACGATCCCGCTGTCCGGGCAACTGCGCGCGGCGTACGACGCGGTGCGCGATCCCCGGTTGCGTAGGTGGCTGGTCGCTGGAGCCGTCGTGTTCCTGCTCCTCTTCGGGCTCCTGCTGACCGCGTTGCCGGAGCACCTCGACACCGAGTTCGAGCTCCAGGCGTGGCAACGGGGACTGGTCCTTGCATTGCCCGCGTCGACCTCCACTTTGGCGGCGCTGCTCCTCGGACGAGTCACCAACCGGTGGGGTGCCGACGTCGTCTTGACGGCCGGCTTCGCGATCGTCGCCATCGCGTTCGCGGCCCTCGCCGTCGCGCCGTCGCTGCCGGTGGTCGGACTGGCCCTCCTCTGCTACGGCCTGGGCGAGGGCCTCCTCATCCCAACCATCCAGACCGCGGCGGCCGGCGTGGGAACCGAAGCGAACCGTGGCACCACGGTCGCCGTGTTCGTGAGCTGTACCCGGCTCGGACAAACCAGCGGACCTCTGCTGGTAGCCCCCGTGCCAGGACCCGAGGCTGCGTTCGTACTGGGCGCCGTCGGCGCCGGCTGCCTCGCCGTTGCAGGCCTTCGTCAATCCGTCGCGGAAGCAACCCGGACCTGATCGACTCAGGCGGCGACGAGGAGGCCGGTGGCGTACATGATCAGGAGGCCGGCTGCCACGCCTCCGGTGGTGGCGGGGTCTAGGTAGCGGCCGGTCTGGTTTCGGAGGGCGGGGGCGATTTGGATGATGACTTGCACGATGGCGCCTACGCCGACGCCGAGGAGCAGGGAGGCCAGGGCCGCGTTGTCGACTGCCGCGCCGATCACCGCGCCGACGATCGCGGGAGCGCCCGCCAGCAGGCCAAGGGCGAGAAGGCGGAGTAGCGAAGGCCGTTGGCGGGTCAGCGGCGCGACCACGGCGAGGCCCTCGGTGGTGTTGTGCAGGGCGAACCCGACCACCAGCGCCGTACCGAGGGCAAGTTCACCAACGGCGTACGCCGAACCGATGGCAAGCCCTTCACCGAGATTGTGCAAGCCGATCCCGATGGCGATCATGAACGCCAACCGCCGGCCATTCGTGCCGTCTGCGCTATCCAAGCTGGCTGGGCTGTCGGCTTGCTCGCGCGACCGGTTCGTCAGGAAACGATCGACCGCGGTGAGGGCCAGGAACGCCATCCCGGCACCGAGGAAGACCAACAGCGGACCGCCGAAGGCTCCGCCAGACCTCTCGGCCAGTTCGAGCCCTTCGAGCGCCGCATCGCCGGCGAGGAAGGCCAATAGGCCGACGGTCAACGCCAGCAGCACCCGCACCACCGAGCGAGCGGCTCGACGCAGCACGGGCAGGAAGACCATGCCGAGAGCGACCGGGATGACGCCGACATACGTCCCGAGCAACACCATCAACCCGAGTAGATTTCCACCAGTCGCGGGGGTCTCCACCGCGGCCGCGATCTCGTGTTCGATGACGGCGCCGGATGACGTCAGGATCGATACGGCGTACGGCTGTCCCTCTTGCCAGGGATAGTCCAGACGCAGGACGTCCTTGCCTAGCCGGTTGAGCGGTTCGGTGGATCCGGTGAAGGCGACGTACGCGTCATTGACGGAGATCTGGGCGATCTGGACCGGATCGGGGCCGGTGTTGCGTACGGTGAGTTCGATGACGCTTGGCGTCAGCACGGTTCGCTCGACCGCGAGCTGTTCGACCGGCGGGCCCGTCCGCGCCGGAAGGCTGCGACTGCCGAGCACGGCGAGCGCGGTCAGGGCGACGGCGACGGCCGCGATGGTGGCGGCCACGAAGACCCACACCGGAGGTTTGCCTCGGAGCCGCGGGGTGCTCACTCGGTCACCTCGAAGAAGCCCATCCAGCCAAGGTCGGCGAACTCGCTCTTGTGCGCATGGAACATGAACTTGCCGACATGCGGGAATCGCAGCTCGCAGATCCCCCGCTGACCTTGGGCCTGGACGACCGTGTCGGTGTATTCGGAGGGCTCCAGCCGGGTGCCGGTCGGGAAGTAGTCGAAGAAGTTCCCGTGCAGGTGGAAGCTGTTGATCGGGTCGTACTCCAGGATGTTGACCAGGTAGATGCGCACCAACTCGCCGCGCTTCACCCGCACCGGTTCGTGCATGTAGTGGAACGGGATGCCGTTGACCGCGTAGAGCTGGTTGCCCTGGGCATCGAACGTGGTGTTGTAGCCGTGCATCATCATCACCAGCTCGTCGGCCTTGGGCCGCGGCTTTGGTGGATCGATGATGAAGGTGCCGTACATCCCGCGGGCGATGTGCTCGGCCAATGGCCCGACATGGCAGTGATACAGGTGCAGCCCGAACGGCTCGGCGTCGAACTCGTAAACGAAATCGCCGCCGGGCTCGATCACGCCACGGCCGATACCGGGGACGCCGTCCATCTCGGCCGGGTGGATGCCGTGGAAGTGCATCGTGTGCGGATGTTCGGACGCGTTCACGAACCGCACCCGCAACCGGTCGCCGGCCGTGCAGCGCAGCGTCGGGCCTGGCACCCGTCCGTTGAACGTCCAGGCCGGGAATCGCACGCCCGGCGCGACCTCGATCTCCTTGTCTGCGGCAAAGATCTCCCACTCACGCAGCGTCCGGCCATTGGGCAGCTTCGACACCTTGCCATAGTCGAAGTCGCGGAGAACGTCACTCGGGTTGAACCCATTGGTCGCGTGATCGACCGCGCCACCGCGGAACATCGGCCCGTTGATTCCACCACCGTGTACGCCGTGGCCGGCGTGTGGGCTCGGGTCGCCGTGACCGGCGTGCGCGGAGGGGCTCGGGTCGCCATCCGCCGCCCGCGCGCTCCCGGGTAGCGCGCCCAGCGCCACGCCCGCACCACCGAGAATGAATCCTCGACGAGACGCCCCGGACATCAGGCGATCTCCCCGTGCACGACGTCGGCGAGCACCGGCCCGAGCGCATGACGCTGCCGGCCGACCTTCACCCACATCGGTCCACCGAAAGGCTCGCGGCTCACCACCTCGACCACCGCCCCTGGCCGGATACCGCGCTCGGCGAGATAACGCAGCGCGTCGCTGTCGTCATCGGCAACCCGCTGCACCCGAAAGCGACTGCCCTCGGCCGCGCTACCCAGCGGCGCGGCCCACGACTCGACGTGCCGGCCGGTCCGCGGCGGGATGGGATCACCGTGCGGATCATGGGTCGGATACCCAAGCACACTGTCGATCCGGTCCTCGAGCCGCTCGCTGATCGCGTGCTCCAGCGCATCGGCCTCGGCATGGACCTCATCCCAGGTCAGCCCGAGCACCTGCACCAGGAACGTCTCCACCAAACGGTGCCGGCGAGTCACTCCCTCGGCGTGCCGCTCACCATGTGCCGTCAGCCTGATCTCGTGCGCGGCCGAACGGTCGACCAGCGCGCCCGCCTCCAGCCGCTTCAACATCGCCGACACCGTTGGCGGTGCCACGCCCAGCTGCTCGGCCAGCGCCGACGTCGTCACCGGCAGACTCCGGCCGGCCAGCTTGAAGATCGTCCGCAGATAGTCCTCGACCGCCTCGGTATGGGCGATCTCGCAACACTGCTCGGCCCGACGAATTTGACTACTCACACCTGAACATTAGCCTCGTCTAACTCCCACCGCCAGCCGCCGCTCAGGGCTGTCCGAGTCGAGGCACAGGCTGCTCTTGGCGCTGGGCCGGAGCGCGGTCGTCGAAAATCACCGAGTCACCGGTGTCCGCACGGTTCAGTGCCCACAGCCCGATCAGATCGGCGAGGGCGATGACCACGATCGCGATCAGTACGCCGAGCCGCTTGCGGCGGCGCTGCCGGCGCACCCATTCGGCACGGACCTCGTGATAGGCATCCGGGGACACCGTGACCTGTGCCGCCAGCGATTCCAGGACATCTCGCAGCAACTCGTCGGAGCGCGGGGACTCTGTCATCTGATCTCTCCCATCGCCCGGGTGAGCGCGGACATCGCACGCGCCGTATGCGACTTCACGGCCCCGCACGATATTCCCATCGCAGCGGCGATCTCAGCCTCCTTGAGGTCCATCCAGTAACGCAGCACGATGGCCTCGCGCTGACGCGGGGGCAATTCCTCCAGCGCGGCGACCACAGCTCGCTGGTCCTCCCGCGCCAGGGCCACGTTCTCCGCCGACACGTCGTCGCTCGGCCGCACCACGCGGTCGTGGTGCCGCCGGACCACCTGCAGGTGCCGCCACCGCATCCGCACCAGGTTCACGACTGCGCCTCGAACGTAGCCCAGCGCCGCGTCGGGTGAGCGCAGCTTGGGCCATCGCCGGTAGAGCTGGCAGAACGCCTCAGCCACGACGTCCTCGGCGTCCGGCCCGGCCCCGAGCAGTACGGCGAGCCGGACCATCTGCGGATGAGACTGATCGAAGACGCGGGCGATTGCGGCTTCACGTTCGGCTTCCCGCAGATCGAGGGTCGGTGCCAGGTCGCGGACCGGATTGTCCGCCGCCTCGCTGCCGACCCGGGGCATGGCCACGGCGGGGCCGCCGATCCGTGCGGTCCACTGCCCGATGTCGGTCATGCCGTCCTCCCTTGCCGACCCGGATCGGGACGGGTCGTCGCACGAGATCCACGCGAGGCGGTGGCATCCACACCTCGGGAGATCCTGAGCCGGTCCAGCAGCGGAGTGAGCGCCACCGCGACCGCCAGGTTGGCGATCAGGGCGACCACTGCGGCGTACATCTGAGTTCCGTCGCCCACGTCGACCACGGCGGAGAACCCGCCCTCGGCGACCAGGTAGGTGCCGACGATCATCCCCGTGGCCCAACCGGCCAGCACCCCGCCGCGGTGCAGCCAGCGGGTGCACAGGCCCAGGGCGATGGCCGGGAAGGTCTGCAGGATCCAGACCCCGCCCAGCAGCTGCAGGTTGATGGCGTCCTGCCCGCGGAGCCCGAACACGAACACCAGTGCGCCGACCTTCACCACCAGCGACGTCACCCGGGCGACTCGGGTCTGGGTGCGCGGTGTGGCCTCGGGGTGGAGGTACTCGCTGTAGATGTTCCGGGTGAAAAGGGTCCCCGCGGCGACCGACATCACCGCCGCCGGCACGAGCGCCCCGACGGCGAGAGCGCCGAAGACGAGTCCGGTGAGCAACGCCGGCAGCAGGTCGGCGACGAACATCGGCAGCGCTGCCTCGGCATTGCCCAGCGGTGCCTCGATACCGGCACTGCGCGCGGCCAGCCCGAGCAGCCCGAACACCGCCAGGATCGCGGTCCAAAGCGGCATGGCGACCACGGCACGACGCAACGCTGCCGCCGAGTTCGCGCTGAACGCGGCAGTGAGCACATGCGGATAGCAGAGCAACGCCATCGCCGACCCGAGCGCCAGCGTCGCGTAGGCCGCGTGCAACGAGGGGTCCAGCGACGCTGAGAAGCCCACCGTGGAGTCCAGCCGGCTCACCTCGAAAACGCCACCGGGACCTCCCAGCCGATCCAGTGCGGCAACGCTCAAACCGATGGCGACCGAGACCACGACGACGCCCTTGACGACGGCGATGAGCGCGGGTGCACGCAGCCCACTGCGGTAAGTAGCCACGGCCAGTACCCCGAACACCAGGGCAAGCAGGGCGTCGCCGGCGACCCCGTCCGGATAGACGCCGCCGACCTCCAGCACCGCACGGATCCCGAGCAGCTGCAGCGCGACGTACGGCATCGTCGCCAGCAGCCCGGTCAGGGCGATCGCGAGCGCGAGCTGATGCGAGCCCCAGCGTCCACGCGCGTAGTCGGCGACGGTCAGGAACCCGTGTTCGGCCGAGATCGACCACAGCTTGGGCAACATCCAGAACGCGAGCGGGTAGACGACGATGGTGTACGGCAGGGCGAAGAAGCCGATCGCGCCGGCCCCGTAGACCAGTCCGGGCACCGCCGCGAAGGTGTACGCCGTATAGATCGTGCCGCCCAGCAACAGCCAGACCGCCACCGCGCCGTACCGCCGGTCGGCCAGCGCCCACGCCTCGAGCGGCGGGACACCAGCGCTCCGCGAGCGGCCTGCCGCGAACGCGAGCACTGAGGCGCTGCCCAGGACCGCCACGAAGCCGAACAGGGTGACGTCCACATCCACACCACCCTGACAGTCGACACTGGGACTTTCCCCGTGACCCGGCTCCTGGAATCAGACGCAGAGTCACACTCCCCCATAAGTTGCGTCAATAGGTCCGACGGTTTACGAAGAGATCACAAGTGATCCGGATTCCGGTGTCAACCGAAACGAGGCCATCGGCAACTCATCTTGTGGAACGGCTCATTTTTCCCGATCGATCCGCGGCAGAGGAGGTGGATGGCCTTGCCGGAAACCATGCCGCTGACGCGCACCGGCGCTGGGCGCGCTCGGCGCCGGGCAGGTGTCTTGCTGCTCCTGCTTCCGGTGGCAGGGCTCGTCTGGGTCCCGCTGTACGCCCGCGACGAGCCGCGGCTGTTCGGCGTGCCGTTCTTCTACTGGTACCAGCTCGCCTGGGTCGGCCTGTGCATCGCCTGCATGGCCGGCGCCGCTCTTCTGCTCCGATCACCTGCCCCTGGAGGATCAACGTGACGACAACCGCAACCCAGCCCCCGCAGCGACGGAGCCGCGATCCGCGCCAAGTCGCCATCTGGACGGCCATCTCGGTCGCCGGCGCGATCTGCTGGGGCGTCATCGCCTTGGCGCGGGACGAGGAGATCTCGGCGATCTGGCTGCTCGGCGCGGCCCTCGGCTCGTACGCGATCGGCTATCGGTTCTACTCGAAGTTCATCGCGAAGCGGGTGCTCGAGGTGGACGACACCCGCGCCACCCCCGCCGAGCGCAAGAACAACGGTGTCGACTTCGAGCCGACCGACCGGCGGGTGCTCTTCGGTCACCACTTCGCCGCGATCGCCGGCGCCGGACCACTGGTCGGACCGGTGCTCGCCGCGCAGATGGGGTATCTGCCGGGCACAATCTGGATCATCGTCGGCGTCATCCTGGCCGGCGCCGTCCAGGACATGGTCATCCTGTTCTTCTCGATGCGGCGCGACGGCAAGAGCCTCGGGCAGATGGCGCGTGAGGAGATCGGCCCGGTCGGTGGGGTCGCCGCGTTGATCGGCGTGTTCGCGATCATGATCATCCTGCTCGCGGTGCTCGCGATGGTGGTGGTCAACGCGATGGCGGTGTCACCGTGGGCGACGTTCTCGATCGCGATGACGATCCCGATCGCGCTGTTCATGGGCTTCTACCTCAGAGTGGTCCGGCCCGGTCGCGTGATGGAGACGACCGTGATCGGTGTCGGCCTGCTGCTGCTCGCGCTGATCGCCGGCGGCTGGATCGAGGGCTCGGCGCTGGGCGACACGTTCACGTTGTCGAAGGAAACCCTCGTCTTCTGCCTGATCATCTACGGCTTCGTGGCCTCGGTGCTGCCGGTCTGGATGCTGCTCACGCCACGTGACTACCTGTCGACGTTCATGAAGATCGGCACGATCGCGCTGCTGGCCGTTGGCATCGTGGTCGCCCGGCCGATGATGAAGAACGAGGCGGTCACCGATTTCGCCCTCAACGGCAACGGTCCGGTCTTCGCGGGCTCGCTGTTCCCGTTCGTCTTCATCACCATCGCCTGCGGTGCGCTGTCCGGGTTCCACGCGCTGGTCGCGTCGGGCACCACTCCGAAGATGATCGAGAAGGAATCGCAGGTCCGGACGATCGGGTACGGCGGCATGCTCGCCGAGAGCTTCGTCGCGGTTAGCGCGATCATCGCCGCGTCGATCATCGACCCCGGCCTGTACTACGCGATGAACTCGCCCGCGGCGCTGTTGGGCACCTCCTTGCAGTCCGCCTCGGAAGCAGTGGCCGCGCTGGGCTTCACGATCTCGCCTGAACAACTGGCGGCGGCCGCTGCCGCGGTCGAAGAGCAGACGCTGGTGGCCCGAACCGGTGGCGCACCGACGCTCGCGGTGGGCATGTCGCAGATCTTCTCCGCGGCGTTCGGCGGCGGGATGCAGGCCTTCTGGTACCACTTCGCGATCATGTTCGAGGCGCTGTTCATCCTCACCACGGTCGACGCCGGCACCCGGGTGGGCCGGTTCATGCTGCAGGACACGCTGGGCAACGTCTACAAGCCCATGCGCGACGTGTCCTGGAAGCCGGGCCTCATCGTCGCCAGTGCGATCGTGGTCGGCGGCTGGGGATACTTCCTGTACGCCGGTGTCACCGACCCGCTCGGCGGCATCAACCAGTTGTTCCCGCTGTTCGGTATCGCCAACCAGTTGCTCGCCGCCATCGCCCTCACCGTCGCGACCACGATCCTTATCAAACGCGGCAAGCTGAAGTGGGCCTGGGTGACCGGTATCCCCCTCCTCTGGGACGCCACCGTCACACTGACCGCGAGCTACCAGAAGGTCTTCTCCGACGATCCCAAGCTCGGCTTCTTCGCCCAGCAGGCGAAGTTCTCCGATGCACTCGACGCCGGCACGGTGCTGCCGCCCGCGAAGAGCCTGGACGAGATGGGGAAGATCGTCACCAACACCACGGTCGACGGCATCCTCGCCGCGTTCTTCGCGCTCATCGTCGTGGTCGTCATCGTCGATGCCGCTCGGGTCTGCATCCGCGCCCTGCGATCTCCGGAGACGGTGACGGACTCGGAGGCGCCGTACGTCCGCTCCACCCTGGTGGCACCCTCCGGCCTCATCGCCACCAAGGAGGAGAAGGCTGCCATGGCTGCTGTGGGTACGTCGCCCGGTGGCGGGTCTGGCCCAGAGGAGCGATAGTGACGGCCTCCGTCGTCGTACGGGCCTGGCGCGGGCTCCGCTGGTACCTGCGCGAGGTCAGCGGCGAGTCCGCCTACGACCGCTACGTCGAAACGGCGTGCCGCAAGCATCCCGACGAGGCGCCCCTGGATCGGCGCGCCTTCGAACGACGCCGCCAGGACCTCGAGAACCAACGCCCCCAACAACGCTGCTGCTAAAGCCGGGCCAGGGGTCACCAGCCGCGACGGCGGCTGGTGACCCGCGTTTAGAGCAGGTCCGCTAGGAGGGCGGCGGCGCGGGCGGCGCCGTTGGATTCGACTGGGTGGTAGTGGACCTCGCGACCGATTTCCTTGGCGATCGCCTCGGCCAGCGCGTGCGGATCCGACGCCTCGTCGTACGGCAGGTGCCTTCCCGCGGCGTACCGGTCGAGGCGTTGACGTACATGGAAGTTCTGCTCGAAGTGGTTGCGCAACGGCACGTAGATGAACGGCGTACGACTTGCCGTCAACTCCATGCAGGTGGTCAATCCCCCCTGTACGACGGCCAGGTCCGCGGCGGCGAGGTGCTTGTACAAGTTCGGCAAGTAGCCACGGACATCCACGCCCGCCTGTTGCGGCAAGGACGCCGGGTCGATTCGCGGCCCCGCGACCACGACAAACCGCAGATCCGGAACGAGCCGCCGTGCCAGTGGCGCCGCGTCAAGCACACGGCGTAGCAACGACGTACCGACCCCTGACCCGCCAACCGTCACGACGCAGAGCAGGGCATCGCGCGGATAACCGAGCTCGTCGCGCAGCGCGTCGCGGTCCTCGACCTCGGCCGGGTCGAACCCGGTCACGTAGCCGGCGAAATCGAAGTTCCGCGACGTCCACTCCCGGATGCCGGGCAGCCCCGGCCCGAACGACTGCGGGACCACGTCCGCCGGCTCCCCCACGAAGATCGACCGGTCGCGCAATCGGCGGAACCGCGCGCGCTGTTCGATCATCTCCGCGTTGTAGTCGGCCGTCAGCGCCGCCTCGGCCGCACCGCCGGACGGCATCGGCAGCCAACCCACGAAGTCCGTCATCCACGCGAAGGCGAAGTGCTTGAGCTCGGGATTCTCGTGCAGGAAGTAGTCGATGTCCCAGGCCTCGTCGCCGATCACGAGGTCGTAATGCTCATCGGTCACGAGATCGTTGAAGACCATGAAGTTGTTCACCAGGATCTCGTCCATCCGGCGGATCGCCTGGAAGGCGTGCAGGTCATGCTCGTCCGCCTCGAACTCGATATGCGCGGACTCGCTGACGAGCCACTTCGACGCCGGGTGCACCTGTTCCCGCGCGTCTTCCAGCACCCGGGTCACGGGATGCTGAGCCAGCCAGTCGATCCGCAGCTCCGGATGCCGTTTGCGCAGCTCGGTCGCGATCGCGAGGTCCCGCTTGGCATGCCCCAGCCCGATCGGTGACGAGATGTAAAGCGCCCGCTTCGGTCGATTGAGGGCTCGCACCCAGGTCCGCTTGACCGACGCCGGATGAAGCCGGTCCACGAAGTCCTTAATCAGGTGGTTCACCATCACCGGATCGCGCCCGGAAGGGCCGTGACCGCCGCCGGTGACGGTGATCATCGAACCGCCGGTCAGCTCGGCGACCGCCACGCTTTCCGCGTGTGGGCGGATCGTGTCCTGGTCGCCATGGATCACCAGGACCGGACATCGCACCTCCTGAAGCCGACGGGCGAATTCCGTCCCGTCGGATGCCAGGAACCCGTCTTGCGTATCGACCAGCCGCTCCCCGGAGATCTGACCGCCCCAGCCGATGCCGTCCTCGATCTGCTTCGTCGAATGCGGTTCGGGGAACATCTGCGCGAAGAAGTAGGCCAGGAATTCGTCATACCCGCCCTCCAACCAGCGATGCCGGTTGTACTTCATCCACTCCTCGTCCCCGTCATGCCGCTCATTCCAGAGCCGGCGGTTCCGCTTCTCGGCGTCCTGCTGCAGGTGGGTCGCCGAACCGATCGCGACCACTCCGCTCACCCGCGCCGGCTCGTCCAACGCGACCGTCAACGCCCATCCAACGCCGCGAGACTCCGAGACCAGGACCGCCCGCTCGGTGCCGGTGGCGTCGAGTACGGCGAGGGTGTCGGCGACGTACTCCTCATCGCGGTACGCCGCCTCCCCCACCGGTACGCCGGACTCCCCTGTTCCCCGGCCGTCGAACGTGACCACCCGGAAGTGCCGGGCCAGATACGGCACCTGCGCCTTCCAGAACCGGGACGGCACGATCGACCAGGTCGGCATCATCAGCACGGTCGGCCGGTCCCGCTCGAACACCTTGTAGGCGAGCGCCACCCCGTCGCGCTCGACCACTCCCTCCACATCGGCAGGAACCGCGGGTCGCTCCACTTACGGCCTCACTTCCAGCACCATGTTGAACGGCGTCTCGGCGGCCTTGCGGAATCGCGTGAATCCGCCGGCCGTGGTGACGTCGTGGATTCGCGCCGGCCCGGCCTGCGTACCAAGCGCGAGCCCGACGTCCTGGGACAACGAGCCCGGCGTGCAGAGCAGCGTCGAGAACCCGTAGTACGTGCGTCCGACGGGGTTCAGGTTGTCCTCGACCCGGTCCCCGGCCATCGGCTCGACGACCATCCAGGTGCCATCAGGCGCCAGCGTCTCCCGAACGTGCCGCGCGGCTCCGACCGGATCACCCATGTCGTGCAGCGCGTCGAACGTCGTCACCAGGTCATACCCTTCGCCGCTGTACGACGACGCCGGCGCGACCTCGAACCGGACGCGATCGGCGACACCCGCTTCCACCGCCCGGGCGCGGGCGATCTCGATCGACGCCGGGTGGTAGTCCGAACCGGTGAACGTGGACCGCGGAAACGCCTGTGCCATCAAGATGGTCGACGAACCGTGTCCACAGCCGACGTCCGCCACCTTGGCCCCGCGTTCCAGCTTCTCCACCACGCCTTCGAGGGCCGGCAGCCACTCCGGGACGAGGCTCGCGTTGTACCCCGGGCGGAAGAAGCGCTCGCACCCCAGATGTACGTCGGAGTTGTGCTCGTGCCAGCCGATACCCGCGCCGCTCCGGGCCGCCTCGATCGTCTCCGGGGTGTGGTGCAGCGTCCCCACGGCGATCTGGAACATCCCGGGCAGGAACGCGGGACTGGTCTCGTCCGTGAGCGCGACGGCGTGCTCCGAGGGCAGCGAATACCGCCCGGACTCAGCGTCGTACTCCACAAAAGCGCCAGCCGCCTGAGCGTTCAGCCACTCGCGTGCGTAGTGCTCGCTGGTCTCGGTCCGATCGGCCAGCTCCGCCGCCGCAAGGGGGCCGTGGTCCCGAAGGCAGCGGTAGTAGCCGAGCCGGTCGCCCATCACGACCAGCCCGGCGTTCAACGTCGCGCCGACCTCCTCGACGGCGCGGAAGACGAAGGCCATCAGCTTGTCGCCGTCGATCTGCTGCGGCAGTTCGGTCGTGGTCATCTCAAGGTCCTTTCGGTGGGTCCAGTGGCTTTTGGCCGACCGTAGGTCCGTGCTCTCCACCATCGCATCAGGTGCCCCACCTGGTCTTAGACTCGAGCATGCTCAGGGGGAGATACAACGAGCTGGGGGTGGTCGAGCGCTTACTCGCCGCAGCGCGGGTGGGCGCCAGCGGTGTGCTCGTGATCACCGGCGAGCCGGGCATCGGGAAGACCTCGCTCATCGACGAGGCGGCGACTCTGGCCACGGGTATGCGCGTGCTCCGTGCCCGGGGCACCAGCGCCGAACGCGAGATCCCCTTCGGCGGCCTGCTTCAGTTGCTGCGACCGGCCCTTGGTGAGCTCGAGTGGATACCCCCGCCACAACGCGGAGCGCTCGCGGCGGCACTGGCACTTCGGGAGGGGGTTGCGGGAGACCGCTTCGTGATCGGTGCCGCGACGCTCAGCATCCTTTGCCGGTACGCCGAATCCGCTCCGGTCGCCGTACTCATCGATGACGCCCATCTACTCGATCGGCCGTCGGCAGAGGCGCTGGCGTTCGCTGCGCGGCGGCTACTGGCAGACCCGATCGTGTTGCTGGCAACGGGCCGTCCGGGTGAGCCGAATCCGCTGGCCGAGGCCGATCTGCCGCAGCTGCTGCTCCAGGGCGTTGGGCTGGAGGCGGCTCAGCAGATCGTCCGGGACCGGTCCGTACGCCGCGTACCGGTCGATCTTGTTGCCCGGTTGCACCACCGGGTCGCCGGCAATCCGCTGGCACTACTCGAACTGGCGGGCGATCTCGACCGCTTCGATCGGGCCGCACCCGGCGCGCCCGCACCGGTTTCAGCAGTGCTAGCGCAGGCTTTCGCCGCACGGGCCGAACAGCTCACTCCGCCCGCCCGTACTGCCCTGCTGGTCGCGGCGGCCGAGGACGGTGACCTCGGTGTCGTGGCGCGGGCCTGCGCGACGCTGGACGTGGACGTCACCGTGCTCGCCGAGGCGGAGCAGGCCGCACTCGTGACCATCGTGGATGGCCGCGTCGAGTTCCGGCATCCACTGGTGCGGTCGGCCGTCTACACCAGCGCCGAGCCGGCTGAGCGCCGCGTCGTACATCAGGCCCTTGCCGCTGCGTTGCCTGTGGCACAAGCCGACCGGCGAGCGTGGCATGTCTCGGAGACCGTGATCGGTACCGATGCGAACGCCGCCGCCGCGCTCGACCTCGCGGCGAATCACGCAGGCCAACGTGGTGCCCACGCGGTCGCGGCCACGGCATTCGAGCGAGCCGCGCGCCTATCGCCGTCTGGGCTTGATCGCGCCCGGCGATTGGTGGACGCCGGCGCGGCCGCTTGGCTTGCGGGGCTGCCGGAGCGCGCCGACGCACTCTTCGCCGATGCCCTCGCGCTTGATCCGCCGCCACCGTTCAAGGCGCGGGCGTACGAGTTGCGTGGCGACATCGCGGTGAAGTGCGGTTCACCTGTGGCAGCGCGCGATCTGCTGTTCGCCGCTGCCGCGGAGTGCGCGGAATCCGAACCGGATGCGGCGATCGGTCTGCTCGCGGACGCCACCAACGCGAGCTTCTGGATCGGCGATGCCACCTCGTTGCTGCGGGCCGCCGCCGAGATCGCGAAGCTGCTGGACCGGGCGACCAAACCCGGCATCCGGATCCTCGGATCGCTGTCACAAGGCATGGCCCTGGTGATCGCCGGCCAGGACGGAACCGACCAGATCAGGTACGCCGTTGAGCTGCTGGCGACCTCCGGTGAACTCGAGAACGACCGGCGACGGTTGGTCTGGATGATCCTGGGACCGCTCTTCCTGCGCGAGTCCGGCACCGCGCGATCGGTGATTCAGCAAGCCATGCAGGAAAGTCGCGACCAGGTGGCCGTCGGGATGATGCCCACCTTGCTCTTCCACCTGGCCCGGGACTACGCGACTACCGACCGGTGGGCCGACGCGGAGACGGCGTACGACGAGGCCATCCGGTTGTCCCGCGAGACCGGTCAGACGACATCACTCGGAATCTGCCTCGCCGGGCTTGCCTGGCTGCACGCGCATCAGGGCCGTGAGACCGACTGCCGGGTCCGGGCGGCGGAGGCGCTGGAAATCTGTACGGAACACCAGATCCATCTCGGCGAGGCCTGGGCGTTGTTCGCACTCGGCGATCTGGAGCTTGGAAGGGGAGCGCCGGCCGATGCGCTCGTACATCTGGAGCGGCTGCTCTCCGTTTTGTCGGTGGCGGGCGCCCTCGACGCCGATCTGTCTCCCGCGGCCGAGCTCGTCGACAGCTACGTGCGCCTCGGACGTGCCGATGACGCGATGCCGGTGGCTTTGGAGTTCGCCAAGCGGGCGGCTGCCAAAGGGCAACCGTGGGCGCTCGCTCGGGCTTCCCGTTGCGCTGGGTTGGTCGGGACCGACGAGCAGTTGGACGAGCATTTCGGGGCTGCGCTCGCACTGCACGTGCGTACACCGGACGTTTTCGAGACTGCCCGCACCCGGCTCGCGTACGGCGCCCGGTTGCGGCGAGCGCGCCGGCGGATCGATGCACGCGCCCAACTGCGCCAGGCGTTGGCCGCCTTCGAAGACCTGGGCGCCGCCGGCTGGGCAGACGCGGCCGCGGCCGAGCTCAAGGCGACCGGCGAGACCGCACGTCGTCGTGAGCCGGCGACCGCGGCCGCGCTCACTCCGCAGGAACGGCAGATCGCGCTGCTGCTGGCCGCCGGGCACAGCACCCGGGAGGCCGCGGCGGCGATGTTCCTCAGCCCCAAGACGGTCGAGTACCACTTGCGCAAGGTCTACGCGAAGCTGGGAATCCACTCGCGCGTCGAACTAGCCGACCTCATGAAGGCCTAGCCCTTCGATCCATTGGGCGACAGCGATCGCCTGATCGTTGCCTTCAGCAATCACCTGCAGCCCGACCGGGAGGCCCTTGGTCGGCAGCGGGATGGTGATCGCGGGATGCCCGGTCAGATTGGCGAGACGCGTGTTCTTCAACAGCTGCGCCCGTACGGCGAGAGCGCCCGCCGCCGTACCCACAGCGTCGATCGGCGGCGCCGTGGTGAGAACGGTCGGCGTAATAACGGCATCCACCTCGCGCAGGAGATCGCCCATCGCCTTGGATATCTCGACCGCCCTCGCCCGCGCCGCGTCATACCTCTCTTCAGAGACTCCTGCTGCCTCCCGCAACCGCTCCTGAACGTCAGCCTGGTAGAGCTCGGTGCTCAGCCCAGCGTGGTTCGCCGCCGCCTCCGGCCCCTGGATATCCGCGGCCACTCGGGAGCTCTCGCCCCAATCCGGCAACCGTACGTCGCTAACAACCGCCCCCGCCCCCTCAATCCGCCTGATGGCGTCCTCCCAAACGGCCCCAACCTCGGCCGTGAAATCCAGATACTCCTCATTCACCACCCTCCCCAACCGCAGGCCCGGTCGCTGCCCCTGACCGCTATCACTCGCGCCCATCCCTAGCCGCCCAGCTGTGTCGCGAGCGGGCGCGCGCCCAGTGTCGTCCGCGACCACCCCTCGCCATTCCGCAGCATTTCCGGCGGGCGCGCGGACGGTGTCGGATACGGCCGCGAGGGCGTATGCCGCGTCGGCGACAGTGGTGGTGAGTACGCCGACGTGGTCGAGGCTCTGAGCGAGCGGAAAGACCCCATCAACGGGCAACGTGCCGTACTCGGGCTTGAACCCCACCACCCCACACAACGCGGCCGGAATCCGCACCGACCCGGCGGTATCCGTCCCAATCGCCAACGGAACGATGCCCGCCGCAACCGCCGCCGCAGCCCCAGAACTCGAACCACCGGTCATCCGTGTCAGGTCATGCGGATTCCGGCATGGCCCGACGCGATTCGACGTACCAGTGCAGCCGTAAGCGAACTCATGCGAGTGACTCAACCCAATGACGATCGCCCCAGCCGCCCGAAACCGCGCAACCACCTCAGCATCCCGCCGCCCGATCACATCCATCGCCGCCGACCCGCACCGAAACGGCAACCCCTCAACCTCAACGATCTCCTTCACCAGCACCGGCACTCCCGCCAGCGCCCCCTCCCGCGAGTGCTCAGCCGCCGCTCTACGCGCCCCCTCAACATCCAGATGAACCACAGCATTAAGCCGCGCCCACTCCCCCGCCCGCCCCAACGCCTCCTCCACCAACACCACAGGATCCACCCACCCCGCCCGCACCCCCGCCGCAACCTCCTCCAACGCCTCCACCCACCCATCACACCACTCCCCACCACCCCGCTCACCACAGAGGTCGTGGCCGCTCCCCTCACCACGGAGGTCGCGCCCGCCGCCCCGCTCGCCCAATCCGCTCCCGCCCCCTGCGTTGATTCGTCCGCATCCGCTCGCCCTTTCCGCGGCGGTCAGATGTACGGCAACGTAGGCGGGCGGATTCGGACGAATCAACGCCGCCGCCTGCCCGGTATTTGGGCCGGGGCTTTTGGTGGCACCCGTCCCCCCGAACTCTTCCGAATTGTCAGGTGGACCCGGGCCGCGTCAAGGGCTTCATCACCTAACGGTGACGCTGACGCGCCCTTGACCCGTCCCGGGTCCACCAAAGGCAGCGGGCTATCAGGGGGACGGGTGAGGTCTGCCCATTTGCATCACGCCTCCCGCTCACCGATGCCCGGGTCGTGCCATCCACGACGGCGAGTGGTCCGCCCACGGACCGCGAGTGGTCCCGTGCACGGATGGCGGGGTGGTGCCGTGCACGGCGGGCGAGTCCGTCCTCGAACACGCCTGCCGAGTGATCCCGCGCCCGGGCGGCATCTTCCCGACCGGACTGGACGTTTTCCGGCCGCAAAAACGTCCAGTCCGCTCAGGAAGATGCACCCGCAGCCGTCGATGCGCCGAGTCGTCGGGTAATAGGTCTGATCGTCGTCCTAGTGAGCAGGCTGGACATTTCCCGGCCCCGGAAACGTCCAGTGGACTCACAAAGACGGCCACGCGGGCCCTCGCCGTGGTTTTCCGCCAGCAAGTCGGCCGTTATCCCTTGATCTGCTGGGTTCCGGTACGAAATAACCGGCCCGGAACCCAGAATCTCAGACGTTAACCCCCAAGATGCCGAGTTAGCCCCTCCGATCTCGAGGGTGAAGCCATCACCTCGGCGGTTACCCCCTCAGATCGGGAAGCGCAGCTCCACAGCGGCAAGCGCCCGCCCTATTCCGAGGGTCGACTCTCGGAATAGGGAGTCGACCCGGCAAATTTGGCGAGTCCACCCCCCATTCCGAGAGTCGACCCTCGGAATAGGGCGACGGCCGGTGGCGTCGGCGCGAGCAGTGGGGGTTGGGGGTGGCTGGCCATTCGCGAGGTGGGTTACCACCTCGGAATCCGAGGTGGTAACCCGCTCGCACGGTGGCTATCCCTCGCGATTCGTCGGCCTCGCGGCGATCGGGCTCTTGACCACGGCCAGGCAAGAGCATTCCGCGACAACCCGCCGGCCGAGTACGGCACCACTCGGCCATCCGAGATCGGCACCAGTCGGCCAGTCGTGAATGCCATCAGCTGGCCAGTCGTGAACGGCATCACCCGGCCATCCGCGAACGGCATGACCCGGCCATCCGTGAACGGCATGACCCGGCCATTCGTGAACGGCATGACCTGGCCAGTCGTGAACGGCACCAGGTGATGCAAACGGGCAGACCTCACCCGTCCCCCTGATAGCCCGCTGCATTTGGTGGAGCCGGGTCGGGTCAAGGGCGCGTTAGCGTCACCGTTAGGTGATGAAGCCCTTGACGCGGCCCGGGTCCACCTGACAATTCGGAAGAACTCAGGGGGACGGGTGCCACCGAATACGCCGCAATGACCGCGCAGGTATCACGTCTGGCAGAACGCGAAACTCCGTGCCGCGCAGATGGACGACGCACGGCCTGGGACAGCGGGCGCGGGATGATCAGGCTCGTGGAGCTCATCGAGATACCCGCCGGCGAGATCGCACTGCGGGACGAAGGTTCGCGGGTGACCTGGCCGGTGAAGGTCGAGCCGTTCCGACTGGCGGCGTACCCGCTGACCCGGAGCGATGACCAGTTACCCCTGACCGATATCTCCTGGCTGGAGGCGCTGCTGATCTGCAATCGGCTGTCGGAAGCCGAGGGGTTGGACGCCTGCTACGTCATAGGCGACGACCCGGACGGGCTAGAGGCCGAGTGCGACTGGGAGGCTGATGGGTATCGGCTGCCGAGTGAGGCCGAGTGGGAGTACGCGTGCCGCGCCGGGAGCACCGCCGTACGGTATGGAGAGCTTGACGAGATCGGCTGGTACCACGGCAATTCGGGCGAACAACTCAGGCCGGTCGGGACGAAGGCCCCGAACGCCTGGGGTCTGTACGACATGATCGGCAACGTCTGGGAGTGGTGCTGGGATCGCTTCGACCCAGCGGTCTACGGCCCGTACCGGGTGTTCCGTGGCGGCGGAGCGTACGACCAGCCGTGGAGTTGCCGCGCGTCCTGCCGGCGGAAGAGTCATCCGACGTTCCACATCGACGACCTCGGCTTCCGCCTGGCCCGCTCCGGCCACCACCGCGCGCCTTAAGGTCACCGCGCTATTGGATCTGCGCCTCGTCGAGACGATGCTGGAGGAGCTGAGAGAGCGGCAAGGACTCGCCGTCGCGGGCGCCGAGGCCGATGATCAGCGGTGGGTCGGACGCCAATACGTGCACGCCGAAAAGCCGGGCCTTGAGGCTGGCGGGCGTGCCCAGGATGTAGAAGTTGGCGTCAGTGTCCACGCCGAGCGACCGGTTACGCCGGAGGTACCACCCGGTGAGACCAGTCCGATAGCTCGACCCTGACCCCACCACCGGTGCCCGCAGCGGCCGAGGTTCGACGCCCGCCGCCTTCATCTTCTCGACGAATTCGGCCAGTTGCGCCCGGGCCTGCGCGGTCTCCGCAGCCCGACGATGCGAAAGAGCGGCAGCATGGGAAGCGGCCGCCTCACGCCGCTTCTCGCGCCAACTCGGCTCGTCATCCACCCCGCCACCCTACGTGGACCCACAGCCGCCGAGCGGTGACCATCGCCACTCGGCGCCGGACGCGGCCGGTGCGCCTATTAGGGTGGGCATGCCTGTCGGGGTGACCCGGGAGTGACATAGCCGGAGCAGAGGAAGCGGAGTACGCGGTGACTGAGTCGACCATCATCTACACGCACACGGACGAGGCCCCGGCCCTGGCCACCTACTCGTTCCTGCCGGTGATCCAGGCGTACGCCGCGCAGGCGGGCGTTGGCGTGGAGAGCCGGGACATCTCGCTGGCCGGACGGATCATCGCCGTCTTCGGCGACCACCTGACCGAGGACCAGCGGATCCCGGACGCGCTCGCCGAGCTCGGCGCCCTGGCCAAGACGCCCGCAGCGAACATCATCAAGCTGCCGAACGTCTCCGCGTCGATCCCCCAGCTCAAGGCCGCCATCGCGGAGCTGCAGAGCCAGGGTTACGCGCTCCCGGAGTACCCGGACGAGCCGAAGACCGACGCCGAGCGGGAGATCCGCACCCGGTACGACAGCACCAAGGGCTCCGCCGTGAACCCGGTCCTGCGTGAGGGCAACTCCGACCGCCGCGCACCCGCCTCGGTGAAGAACTACGTCAAGACCCACCCGCACCGGATGGGCGCCTGGACGCCGGAATCGAAGACGAACGTCGCCACCATGGGCGAGAACGACTTCCGCTCCACCGAGAAGTCGGCCGTGATCGAGGCAGACGGCGAGCTCCGCATCGAGCTGGCCGCCGCGGACGGCACCACCGCCGTGCTGCGCGAGTCGGTCCCCGTGCTGGCCGGTGAGGTCGTCGACGCCTCGGTCATGCACGTTGGCGCGCTGAGCGAGTTCCTCAAGGACCAGGTGGCCCGGGCCAAGGCCGACGACGTGCTGTTCTCGGTCCACCTGAAGGCCACCATGATGAAGGTGTCCGACCCGATCGTCTTCGGGCACGTGGTCCGCGCGTTCTTCCCGAAGACCTTCGAGCAGTACGGCGAGACGCTGGCCGCCGCCGGGCTGTCCCCGAACGACGGGCTCGGCGGGATCTACGCCGGGCTGGCCGCGCTGCCGGAGGGCGAGGCGATCAAGGCTTCGTTCGACGCGGAGCTGGCCTCGGGCCCGGCGCTGGCGATGGTCGACTCCGACAAGGGCATCACCAACCTGCACGTGCCGTCCGACGTGATCGTCGACGCCTCGATGCCGGCCATGATCCGTTCCTCCGGCCACATGTGGGGTGCGGACGGCCAGGAGCACGACACCCTCGCCGTACTGCCGGACAGCAGCTACGCCGGGATCTACCAGGTCGTTCTCGACGACTGCCGGGCGAACGGCGCGTTCGACCCCGCGACGATGGGCTCCGTCCCGAACGTCGGCCTGATGGCGCAAAAGGCCGAGGAGTACGGCAGCCACGACAAGACGTTCGAGCTCGCACAAGCGGGCAAGGTCCGCCTGGTCGACGCGAACGGCAACGTCGTACTGGAGCAGGACGTCGAGGCCGGCGATATCTTCCGCGCCTGCCAGACCAAGGACGCCCCGATCCGGGACTGGGTCAAGCTGGCCGTCACCCGCGCCCGGGCCACCGGCGACCCGGCCGTGTTCTGGCTGGACGCGACCCGCGCCCACGACGCGAACCTGATCGCGAAGGTCGAGCAGTACCTGACCGAGCACGACACCGACGGCCTGGAGCTGAAGGTCCTGGCGCCGGTGGACGCGATCCAGTTCTCACTGGACCGGATCCGGCGCGGCGAGAACACCATCTCCGTCACCGGCAACGTGCTGCGCGACTACCTGACCGACCTGTTCCCGATTCTGGAACTGGGCACCAGCGCGAAGATGCTGTCCGTCGTACCGCTGATGGCCGGTGGTGGTCTATTCGAGACCGGCGCGGGCGGCTCGGCGCCGAAGCACGTCCAGCAGTTGGTGAAGGAGAACTACCTGCGCTGGGACAGCCTCGGCGAGTTCTTCGCCCTGGCCGCGAGCTTCGAGCACCTCGCCCAGACGACCGGTAACGCCCGGGCCCAGGTCCTCGCGGACACCCTGGACCGCGCCACCGCGACGTTCCTCAACGAGGACAAGTCGCCCACCCGTCGCGTCGGCGGTATTGACAACCGCGGCAGCCACTTCTTCCTGTCCCTGTACTGGGCGCAGGAGCTGGCCAAGCAGACCGACGACGCCGAGCTGGCCAAGGCGTTCACGCCGCTGGCCGAGACGCTTGCGGGCAACGAGGAGACCATCGTCGGCGAGCTGCTCGCCGTACAGGGCAACCCGGTCGACCTCGGCGGTTACTACCAGCCCGACCCGGCCAAGGCCGAGGCGGCGATGCGCCCGTCGAAGACCTGGAACGACGCGCTGGCTTCGCTTAGCTGACTGCTTTGAGGCGCCCGGTGACCAGCTGTCTGGTCACCGGGCGCTTTCGTCAGCGCAGGCGCGGCAACGCGTCGCGCGCCGAGTGACTCACCGTCCGCTTCGAGCAATTCGTCGACACCGCGCTGGTCCGCAACGCAATGACGCCCTGACAGCAGCTGGTCCGCCCGCTCACGCCTCTCGCGCGAGCCGCACGCAGAACGCGAGCACCCTACCGACTGCGAGCGGGCTCAGTCTGTCGTGTCGGTGTGGCCGGGGAGGAGGGGGACGAATCTGACTTCGCCGAGCTTTTCTACTCGGAACTCGTCAGGTCTGGTACGGCGGATCCGGAGCAGCTCGTGCGGGGCGAACGCGGCCCCCACCGGGATCACCAGCCGGCCCCCCACGGCCAGCTGGAGGCGCAGTTGCTCAGGGACCTCACCAGCCGCGGCGGCGACCACGATCCCGTCGTACGGCGCGTGCTCGGGCCAACCGGCATGGCCGTCACCGTGCCGGACCTCGATGTTGTCGTAGCCCAGCTCCGCCAGCCGCTCGCGGGCCATGCCGGCCAGTTCGGCGAGCCGCTCGACGGTGTAGACCTCGCCCGCGACCCGGCCGAGCACCGCCGCGGCATAGCCCGAGCCGGTACCGATCTCCAGCACCCGGTCCGCCGTACGCAACTCCAGCGCCTGGATCATCAACGCGACGACATACGGCTGGGAAATCGTCTGACCCGCCTCGATCGGCAGCGCGGTATCGCGGTAGGCGAACTCGGCCAGCTCCGGCGGCACGAACAGCTCCCGCGGCACCAACTGCATCGCCGCGAGCACAGCGTCGTCGTGAATGCCGCGGCGGGCCATATAGTCCACCAGCCGCGCACGCTCCGCCTCACGATCAGCCGGCGCAGGGCACATCGATTCACCCCTTCCTCGCACCGCGCCGGTACCCGATCTGTGGCAGTCCACCCCAAACGCCGACTGACGGCGCCTGGAACCTGGCGCCGTCAGCCTGTTCAGTTAGTACGACAAGTTGGTACGACTAGTTAGTACGACGCCATGCGGTATCCGGTCCAGCCGTGGCCGACTTCGGCGCCTTGGTTGAAGGTGCCGTCGCCCTTTCCGGTCCATCGGAAGAGCTTGCCGTCACTGGTGCGGACGGCAACGAGGTCGGCCTTGTTGTCCCCGTTGACGTCCAGCGCGTTGAACGGGCCGAAGCCGTTCCAGCCCGAGCCCACCGGCTGCCGGGTCGAGAAGGTGCCGGCGCCGCTGCCCCTCCAGAAGGACAAGTTGCCGGCGGCATCGGTCGCCCACAAGTCGCCGTCACCATCACCATCGGCGTCCGCACCGGCGAACTCCGGATACGTCGCCCAGCCCTCACCGATCCTGATCCGCTGATCGAACGCGCCGGCGCCCCTACCGGGATACCAATAGAGGATGCCACCATCACGCGCGACGATGTCGGCCCGCTTGTCACGGTTCACGTCGACCATCGCGAACCATTCGATCGAGGTCCAGCCGACACCCGAGTTGGTCAGCTTCGAGAACGCACCACTGCCCGAGTTGTGCCAGTAGTGCAGCCTCCCGTCGGTCGAGGTCGCAAGAATGTCGGCATGGCCGTCGGCGTTGGTGTCCCCTACCGCGATGCGGTTGTACGCCGACGACCACCCGCCTCCGAGCGCCGTCGAAGTGCCGAACCCACCACTGGCGTTCCCCGGGAACACCCGCATGACGTTGCCGGGATCAACGGCGAGCACGTCGTCGTACTGGTCGCCATTCACACTCTCCCTACCGCTGCAGGTGTTGAAGCTCTCGAAGGGCGGTCCGTTGTAGTTGAAGCTGTACGTGACCAGCTGGCCGTGCAGCTCGATGTGCACCGGCGTGCCGTTGTACAACTGCGCATAGTGCAGGTGTGGGCCACTCGAGTTTCCGATGTCGCCGACATTTCCGATCAGCTGGCCTTGGGCAACCTGGGTGCCGCTCGCGATCACCCGGCGTTCGAGGTGCCGGTACTGCGACGTCCAGCCGCCCCCGTGGTCGATGAGGATTTCGCCGGCGGCGGCCGATCCGAGGCGTGCGACACCGGCCGCGCTGGCGTGGACTGGTCTGCCGCGATCATCGTCACCCGAACCCCAGTTGAAATCGAGAGGGTAGTAATTCCCGGCGCCGCCGTGGTTCGAATACGTGGCACCATTCCAGATTTCGCCGCACGGGAACGGCATTTCGAAATCGGGCCGCGCCGTGATCTGGGCGGGCGTCGCCGGTGCGGCGACCACGGTTCCGACGGCCGAGAGTAGGACGATCCCCAACCCCACCAGGGATCTCTTGAGCAGGCTTCGCTTCACCTTTCACTCCCTTTTCAGCATTACTGAAGGAAAATGCAACCTGTGATGGCGGGCGCGCCAGGACCTTGGTCGCTACTGTCGCGCGCACCGACCGCGATAGCCAGAAAACTGCAGCAACTTGCAACAGGTTTGCCTCGCGGCCGAAGGGATTCGGGCGTCGTGCTGTTGGATGGGCCGTTCGCGGACAGAGTGGAAAGGCTGGTGTGGTTGTGCGCTTGCGGGATGAGAAGACGCCGGGGATTCTGGTCCCCCATCTCGGCTACGGGATCGGGGCCGGCCAGGCCGTGATCGCGGTCGTGCCCGATCGGCCGCTCACCGCCGAACTACTCGCGCCCGGTGGAACGGTTGCGCTGGAGCCGGGCCCGGTCGAGCGTGTGCCCGGCTGGACTGGCGGGCCGTACTCCCGGATCCCGCTACCGGACAACCTCGCTACTGGGACGTACGCGGTCCGGGTGGTCGTGGATGGGGTCGAGCTGCGGTCTGAGCCGTTCGTGGTCGGGCCGGAGCGACTTCAGCGGCAGACGATGTCCGACGTACTGGCGTACTTCAAGGCCATGCGGTCCAGCGGCGAGATCGACCGCAAGGACCGGGCGGCGCGCTGCTGGGATGACGATTCCGGCGCGACCGTCGATGCGCGCGGTGGGTGGCTGGACGCGAGCGGTGATACCAGCAAGTTCCTCTCCCACCTCACCTACACGTCGACCATGAGCCCGCAGCAGATTCCCTTGTGTGCTTGGGCGATGCTCGCCGCGCGCGACGACCTCGTCGCCCAACATCCAGCCCTCGCGCCAGTTCTGTCCGCGCGCCTACGCGACGAGGCGCTGTGGGGTGCGGACTTCCTGACCCGCTTCCGCTCGCCCGAGGGCTACTTCTACACGGGCATCTTCGACGCTCTGACCAAGCGGCTGGAGGAGCGCGTGATCACCGCGCCGCTTCAGAACAGCGTCCGAACCAGTCGCTATCAGGCCGCCTATCGGCATGGTGGCGGGCTGGCGATCGCCGCTCTGGCTCGCGCCTCGACCGTCGACGATGACGGTGACCACACCCGCGCCGACTACCTCGCCGCGGCTCGCGACGGCTTCGCTCATCTGGAGAAGCACAACCTCGCGTACCTCTTCGACGGCACCGAGTCGATCATCGACGACTACACCGCGCTACTCGCCGCCACCGAACTCGCGGCCGCCGACGGGTCCCACCAAGCAGCGCGCGAGGCCGCCTGCCGGCGAGCCGCGTCGTTGACCGAGCGGTACGTCCGCCCGGGCGCCGGAGTACCAGGCTGGTTCCGCGCCGACGAACAAGGCCGGCCGTTCTTCCACGCCGCCGAGCCCGGACTGCCGATGCTCGCCCTCCTGAGATTCGCCGACGTCCTGCCCGATGCCCCCGAGGTGCAGGTCGCGCGCGCGACGGCAGTGCAGGCGATGCTCGACATCCTCGACCGTACGGCGTCCGTCCCGAACCCCTTCGGCTATCCGCGCGGACTCGTCCAGCCGTACGACGAATCCCCGCGCGAGGCGTTCTTCTTCCCCCACGCCAACGAGACCGGGTACTGGTGGCAGGGCGAGAACGCCGCGATCGCCTCCCTCTCGGCCGCCGCCAGCGCCTGCGCACGGCTGGACGGACTCGCCGAAGACCTCCGCGCCCGGCTGACCACGTTCGCCGCCGATCAGCTGTCCTGGATCGTCGGCCGCAACCCCTTCGACAGCTCCATGCTGCAAGGGCGCGGCCGCAACAACGCCGACTACTCCTCGGACTTCCCCAACCTGCCGGGCGGAATCGTCAACGGCATCACGTCCGGCTGGACCGACGAGAACGACCTCGCCTTCCTCCCACCCGACGCCCCCGAAGGTGACGCCTGGCGCTGGGCCGAACAGTGGATCCCCCACACAGGCTGGTTCCTCCTCGCGGTCGCAACCGCAGGCTGATCCTCGCGCGCCCATTGACCGATTGTGGCCAGGCCAATACCGTGCGTTGTCGAATTGTGTTCGATAGCGTGCGAACAGGTTTCAGGTTGCGCGGACAGAAAGGGCACCGCCATGCCCCGTGGTCTCTTGATCGGTCTTGTCCTGACGTTGGCCGCCGGGCTTTCACCGGCCGTCGCGGCACCATCCCCAACGCCGGCCCTAGCACCACCGGACGACGTCTACACCTACCTCGACAACCCCGAAGTGGTGGCCGAGGGCCAGCAGCCGCCGCATGCCGAACTCCGGCCCTATGCGAACGTCGCCAGTGCGCTCCAGGGCAGTCCGCAGACACCGTGGACCAGCTCGCTCGACGGGCAATGGCGGCTCAAGCTGGCACCCCGGCCGGCCGACGTAGCGCGTGGCTTCGAGGCCGAGGGGTACGACGTCTCGTCCTGGCCTGCCGTCACGGTTCCGCATACCTGGCAGACCGATGGGCTCGATCACCCAATGTTCCGCAATATCCCGACCGAGATGTACCCGGACGATCCGCCCCGGGTGCCGCGGGACGTCAACCCGACTGGCGCGTACGTTCGCGACTTCGAGGTGCCGTCGACCTGGAACGGCCGCCGGACGTTCCTCCGGTTCGAGGGCGTCACCAGCGCGTACTTCGTCTGGATCAACGGCAAGTACGTCGGCTACGACCAAGGCGGGTACACGCCGGCCGAGTTCGACCTGACCGACGTGGTCCGGCCCGGGCGGAACAAGATCGCCGTACAGGTGCATCGCTGGTCGGCTGGGTCACACCTCGAGGACTACGACCAGTGGCGATTCGCCGGCATCTTCCGGTCGAGCTGGCTGTACTCCACGCCGAACTCGTACGTCCAGGATGTCGGCATCCAGACCGACCTGGACTCGACGTACCGGGACGCGACCTTGCGTGCGAACGTCGAGCTCGTCAACCCGCGCGGCACCGTGCGCGCGAGTGTCCATGACGCGACGGGCAAGGTGGTCGCCACCGCGACCGCCCCGGCTGCCGCCAAGGTGGACCTGACCACTGCGGTCGCCAACCCACTGAAGTGGACCGACGAAACCCCGAACCTGTACACGCTTGTGGTCGAACTGCTGGACGGAGAGCGGGTCACCCACGTCACCCGCCAACCAGTCGGCTTCCGCAAGATCGAGATCCGCGACCGCCAGCTGCTGGTGAACGGAAAGCGCATCCTGATCAAAGGTGTGAACCGCGCCGATACCGATCCCGACCACGGCCGGCACGTGCCGCGGGCTCGCCACCTCAGCGACGTCAAGCTGTTGAAGCAGCACAACGTGAACGCCGTCCGAACCTCGCACTACCCCAGCGATCCGTACTTCTACGAGCTGGCGGACAAGTACGGCCTGTGGGTCGACGACGAGATGGAGATCGAGACCCACCACCACGACAATTGCCCGAACAACTGCCTGGCCGAACGACCGGAGTGGCAGCGCGCCTTCCTGGACCGTTTCGTGGCGATGGTCGAACGCGACAAGAACCACCCGAGCGTGCTGTTCTGGGATACCGGGAACGAGGCCGGCCTGGGCAAGGCGCACTACGCGATGGCCGCCTGGGCCGACGCGAACGAACCGTCCCGGCCGCTCTACCACCAGCCCAACGGGCCGAACGGTGACGCTCCATACGCCGACGTCTGGGGCCCGCGCTACCCATCGCCGTCGGACCTGGAGGGCATGGCGAAGACGACGGCCAAGCCGATCGTGATGGGCGAGTACGCGCATGCCCAGGGCAACAGTCTGGGCAACTTCCGGGAATTCTGGGACGTGGCGCGAAAGTATCCGCAAGTTCAAGGCGGCTTCATCTGGGACTTCATCGAACAGCAGATCCGGTTGCCACTCCGAACCACACCCGATGCCTCCGGCAACAACATCCTTGCCTGGATCAACGGTATGCCCGAGCACGTCGACGGGCCGGCCGGTAAAGCGCTGGCGCTATCCGGGCTGGACGACTTCGTCGAGGTGTACCGGGACCGCCGGCTGGATGTCGACCGTACGGCGCTCACCGTCGACGCCTGGGTCAAACCGGCCAAGCCCTGGACCGGCGACTTCACCGTGCTCTCGAAGGGCGATCACGAGTACGCCCTGAAGATGCCGGATGCCGACACGCTGGAGTTCTTCGTCTACACCGAGGGCAACTGGCGTGCCGTGCGGGCCAAGGTGCCGGCCAACTGGTACGACACCTGGCACCGGGTGACCGGGATCTACGACGGTACGACGGTCCGGGTGCTGGTGGACGGCGTACAACTCGGGTCGATCGACGCGAGTGGGACGATCAAGGCGACCGCCCAACCGGTCAGTATCGGGCGCAATGCCGAGACGATGATGGAGAACGTCCAGACCCGGATGGCCCATGGTGCAGTGGACTCCGTCCGGATCTACCATCGCGCGCTGACCCCGGATCAGCAGGCCGGCGATCCGGTCAGCGACGCCGCACTCGCGCTGGACTTCGAGCGACTGGATGCCCGAGGCAACTACCTGTCGTACGGCGCTGGGCAGGGCGGCGTCGACGGTGTGGTCAACCCGGATCGGGTGCCGCAGCCGGAGGCCGTCGCGATGTCGGCGGTGCACTCCCCCATCCGGATCGGCGCCGGCCGGAACGGCTCCGTTGCCGTGCACAACGAACGGGCCTTCGCGAGTACGGCTGACCTGGAACTGCGCTGGCGGCTGACGGAAGGCCGGCGGGTGGTTCGCTCGGGCGTCGTGCCAGTGGTGATCGGAGCCGGCGAGACCCGGACGTTCGACTTGCCGAGGCCTGCTGGTGGGGCCGAGCGGTGGCTGACCGTGACGGCGGTGCTGAAGCGGCAAACCGCCTGGGCGCCGGCTGGATACGTGGTTTCGTCCGGCCAGTTCTCCGCCGGTGGTCACCAGATCGCCGGACTCACCTCCGCGAGTAGGCCCGGACCGTTGACGATCACGGAGTCGCCGGCCGCGGTTGTGGTTGCCGGTAGCAACTTCCAGTACCGCTTTGATCGAGCCACCGGCGCACTGGTGTCGATGCGGGTTCGAGGCGTGGAGTTGCTGAAGAACGGCGTGCGGCTCGACGCGTGGCGCCCGCCGGTGAGCAACGAGATCTGGGGAGAGGGTCACGACTGGCGTGCGGTCGGGCTCGACCGGCTCGCCACGACCACCCGCACGCTCTCCGTCACCAAGCAGCGGGACGGCTCCGCGACGCTCGAGGCGCTGGGCACGGTCGCGGCAGCCGGCGTGACCGATGCGTCGTTCGAGCAGACCTTGCGCTACACGGTGACCGGGACGGGTGAGGTTCGGCTCACGCATCGGGTCGATCCGCGGGGGCGGATGCGGGCGTTGCCCTACCTTCCGCGAATCGGCGTCCGGCTCGACGTACCGGACTCGATGGACCGGCTCAGCTGGTACGGCCGTGGGCCGCGGGAGAACTACAACGACCGCGTGGACGGCTCGAACATCGGCGTCTATCGGTCGAGCGTGGACCAGGAGTACGTCGAGTACACGTCGCCGCAGGACTACGGCAACCACGATGACGTCCGGTGGGCCACGGTGAGCGACGGCCGGTCCGGTGGGCTTTTGGTGGCAGGCGATCTCGAAGTTGCCCTCGGCAAGTACGACGACTCGGACCGGGCCGCTTATCCGTTCGCCTTGCAGCGCAACGCCGGGTGGAATTCGTTCCACGTCAGCCACTCCGTCAGTGGCGTGAGCGAGACCTTCCATCCGGTACTGCCGCAGTATCAGACGCGAGCCGATCGGGAGTACGCGTACAGCCTGTTGCTTCGGCCGTTGAGTGGTTCGGAGGTGACCACTGGTGAGCCGGGTGGACCGACGGCCTGTACGCCCGAGGTGGACCTGGGTGCGGCAGACGAGCACCTCGAGCCTGGCGCGTCGACCGACGTAACGGTAACGGTCAAGAATCCCTGCTCCGTTGGGATTTCCAGGGTCTCAGCTACCTTCAACGCACCGGCAGGTTGGTCGGTTGCGCCCACTGCCGTCGAGGTGCCGCAGCTGGCGGCGGGCGCGTCCCACCAGCTCTCCGTCCGGGTAACCCGGGCAGCCGACTCGGCGGCTGGGCGACGTCCTCTCACTGCCGAGGTGACGGCCGTGTCCCCCGGCGGTGTCGAGGTCTTCACCTCGGCCTCGCTCATTCTGATCGGCGACCCGCCGCCACCGCGTGGAGTGGTGGCCGTCAGCTCGCTGGACTTCTTGTCGTCCCAGAACGGCTGGGGTCCGGTCGAACGTGATACCAGCAATGGCGAAGCCGCCGGTGGAGACGGCCGGCCGATGCGGATCGGCGGCCGGGCCTACGACAAGGGGCTCGGCGCACACGCCGAATCGATCGTCGAGGTCTACCTTGGCAAACGTTGCACGGACTTCACCGCGCAAGTGGGCGTAGACGACGAGAACGGCGACGGCGGCAGCGTGATCTTCGAGGTGTACGCCGACGACCAGTTGCGCTGGACGAGTCCGGTCATGCGAGGTTCCACGCCCGACCCGTTGGCGGTTTCGGTCGACGTCAGCGCCGCGAAGGTGCTCAAGCTTCGCGTCACCGACGCCGCCGACGGCAATGGCAATGACCACGCAGACTGGGCCCTGCCCACCCTCACCTGCACACCCTGACCAGTCAGCCGATGCGGAAGAGTTGGCGAGGTGATGCGTCGAACGGGGATTGGGTGAACTGGGCTCCAGCGGTGGTGCTCGGCATGGTCAGGTAGAGGCCGCTGCCGCGGTTGAGGAGGCGGAAGCGGCCGCCGCCGGCGTCCTCGGCGAGCCACTCGTCGTTCTGGGTCGGGCCGGATTCCCAGCTGTACTGGATGATCGGCGCGCCGGCCGACGTACTGGCGTTGAGCGTGACGACGGCCTTGCTGCTGTGCTGCGCGATCATCCGGACATGCCCATCACCGACCGACTCGAACCGGAACCGGCTGTTCGGATCGTCGTTGGCCGGCCACTGCATCACGGCCGCGCCATTGGTCTGCTCGGCGAAGGCGACGTTGACCGACTGCCCAGTGCTCTCGACCAGCACCCGCGAGGGCTCGACGGGCAACGTCGCGGCCTTGGTGAACCGTACGACGTGCCCGCCGTTGGTCACCGTCGTCGGCACCGTGAGCGCCTGACCGGCCTGGATCGTCTGGCTGGTACGGCTGAACCCGCCGCCCGCCGTGTCGTTCACGATCTCCGCCTGCCACGTCCCGCTACCCAGGAATGCGGTCGAGTAGCCAATGCTCGTCGGCCCGCCAACGCGCATCGCTCCGACGTACCACCTGCCATTGTTGCGTCTGGCAACAACCGCACCGGTCGTCGGCGTACCCGCCAGCAGCCGGGTCTCGTCCCACACGGTCGGTAGTTGCCTCAGCCACCATTGCGCGGCCGGACGAGCGGCGTACGACGAACGGGAGCCGGCCGGAAGCAAGAGACCCGAGTCATACAGAACGCCGAGCGCGAGTTCGACCGCACCGCTGTTCGGCTGGGCATGCTGAAAGCCCATCGGCGTGTAGTCGGCACCACCGACCGCGCCCCGGCCGAACGGCGCGGCCGCGACATGCCCGATCGTTCGCGAACCATCGAGGAACTCACCACCACGAATTCCCTCCTGGGTAAGGAGATTCGGCCAGGTTCGCGAAACCCCTTGCGGCAGACGCGCGCCATGGAAGTTGACCATCAACCGGTACCGCGCGGCGTCGGCGAGGGCGGCGTCGTACCACTGGTACCGCGCCTGGCCGTCGCTGTCCATGAAGTCGAGCTTGACACCTTTCACACCCCAGCCGGTGATCCGGCCGAACTGCTGATCCCGTTCGGCAGGCGTGTCGAGGTCCGTCCAGTGGTACCAGAGGAAGATGCCGATACCGCGCTGCGCGGCGTACTGGGTCAGCTCCGGCATCCAGGTGATGTCCTTCCAGCCGTCGTCGACCAGCACGTAAGGCCACCCCTGCGAGGCCGCGTAGTCGACCCACGCCTTCTGCCGGTTGAGGTCGCGCTGGGTCGCATGGCCGCCGTCCATCCAGCTCCAGGAACTGATACCCGGTTTGATCCACGAGGTGTCCGCGATCTGCGACGGCCTGGCCACGTCATCGACCAACGTCGACTCGAACACGGTGGCAGGCGAACCGATCGTCGCCGTACGCCAGGGTGTCCGGAATCCCGCCGGCACCTGGAGCGACGGCGTCTGCACCTCCACCTCGAAGCCGTTCCCGAACTTGCGAAGACCGGCGCCGGCGAACGCCCCGGACGGATCGGATTCGGCCAGCAACACGCTCACGCCGTTGGTCCGGCGCAGCAAAGGCGCGTAGTCGTAGAGCCCGGACGCGAGCGAACCGATGGTGGCGGTCGACCAGAGTGCCTCGTGCGCCGGCCAGTACGGCGCGGCCGTGACCGAGGTGTCAGCAGGTACGGCGAACTCGGTCGCGTCGTCGGTCACGGTGCCGGCGGTGCCGAGCTGGTAGCGGAAGGCGATACCCGCGGACGACGTACGGAGGATGACCGAGAAGGTATTGCCGGCTTTGCGGAATTCGAAAGTGGTCAGCGTCGCCGTCCGATTGCGGACTCGCTCTTTGCCGGTGACGGTCGTGTAGTTGTCGGTGATGGTGGCGTCGCTGCGGCTGACGAACTCGAGGCCGTCGCGATAATCACCGGTGGACGTCGTCAGCCCAAGTTGCGCCGGGGCGAGCGCGTCCTGGCAGTTGACGGTCGCACTCAGCCGGGCCTTGCCGACGGCGTCGAGCGCGATGGTCGCGCGGACGCCATCGCACCCACCGCTCGAGGCACCCGGCTGCGCCGTAGACCACGAGCCGGGAGCAGCATTCGCTGACGACACCCCCTGCAAGGCGCCGGCGATCACCACGGCCGCGACCACAGCCGCGCGACGTCGCGACCGACGCTTGGGGCTTTCGGGAATGTTGACGTTTTCGGGCATGACAAAGGACATAGGGACACTTCCTCTGGCCACCACGATGAGGGGGCGCGCGGCGGCTCGACTGATGGGCGGATCAGTACCGGGCGAACCGCCGTGTCCCTGAGCGATCAAGCGCTCACCCACGCAGGAAGGTAGGTCCCCTGTCCCACGCTGTCAACGCCTCATCCCCCACCCCCGGTTCCGGAACTCCGCGGCAGCTCGGGTCAGTGGTCGGCGGTGAAGTCGGCGAGGAGGTCGGCGACGAAGGGGTGGGCGTCGCTCACCGCGGCGGGGTTGCGGGTCCGGTAGTACGGGATCGCGATCATCTCCAGGGACAGGACCCAGCCGCGGGCGCGGATCCAGGTGTCCTGGTCGACGTCCATCGCGTCACGGAAGGCCCGTCGTGAATCGCCCTCGAACAAGTACCAGGCGGCCAGAAGATCGCCTGCTGGGTCGGCGGCCCACGCCGTACCGAAGTCGATGACCGCGGCAAGCTTGCCGTCGGCAACCAGTACGTTGCCCGGCATGAGGTCGCCGTGGATCCAGCTGCGCGAACCGTCCCAGGTGTCGGCTGCCAGCGACGCCTCCCACGCGGCAAGCACGAGTCCGGTATCGAACTCGTCGCGCAACTCATCCAGCGCCTCGCGGAAGAGCGCGTCACGCGGCGCCAGCGGCGTACCCCGACTGAACGGGTCGTCCGGCGGAACCGGAGCCCCGGCCGTGTCGACCGCCTGCAGGCAGCGAACGAATTCGGCCAGCTCGCGCGCCGCGGCCATCGGGTCGGCAAGCCGATCCCACCGGAAGGGCTCGCCCTCCAGCCACCGGTACACGCCCCAGTTGAACGGATAGCCCGCGCCCGGCGCCCCGAGAGCCAGCGGCTCGGGCACGGCAAGCGGAAGCTGAGGGGACAGACGCGGCATCCAAGTCAGATCCTTCTCCACCTGCCCCTGCGTCCGCTCGGTACGAGGCAGCCGGACTGCCAGGTCGGTGCCCACCCGAAACGTCACGTTGTCCGTGCCCGACGACGCGACGACCTCAACCGGAGCACCGGCCCATTGCGGGAACTGCTCGGCCAACAGACGCGCCACCAACGACGCGTCAATGTCCACCTCGTCATCGTGCAGCTTCGCGACCTTGGACATGGCAACGGAGTTTCACACCCACCCCGCCAACGGTCAATCGACTTTCACTCCGACCCGCTTGAACCTCACCGACAGCCCGATCGCGGCCAAGTCCCTGAAGTACATCGCATCGGCGAGCCGGGTGATCATCGCCGACTCCACCATCCCGACCGCGACCCAGGACCTGGTGATGCTCCGCGCGAGCCAGATCAACGGCTGCGGCTTCTGCACCGACGTCCACACCAAAGACGCCGCGCACGCCGGCGAGACCCCGACGCGCATCAACCTGGTCGCGGCCTGGCGTGAGTCCAACGTCTTCACCGACGCCGAGCGCGCCGCGCTGGAACTGTCGGAACAGGGCACCCGCATCGCCGACGCGGCCGGCGGTGTCACGGACGACGCTTGGGCGAACGCCGCCAAGTACTACGACGAAGAGCAACTCGCCGCCCTGACGCTGTTCATCGCCCTCATCAACGCCACCAACCGGATAGGCGTCATCACCCGCCAACACGGCGGCGACTACCAGCCCGGCCAGTTCGGCTAACGAGCACCCGAGCCTGAGCCTGCAGCCGTAACTACACCAGCCGTATGGTATAGTTACGGCTATGAGGCCGAGTTCGCGAACCAAGATTCTTGATGCGGCGTTCAGATTGGCGGGGCGTGAGGGAGGGTCGGTCGACATCACGTTCGACGCGACCGCGCAGGAGGCCGGCGTCACCAAAGGTGGCGTTCAGTACCACTTCCACACCCGGGATGAGCTCGTCTTGGCGGTCTGTGAGTACGTCGCCGAGCGTGTCGAGGAGGCGATGGTCACCTGGCTGGGCAAGCCCTTCGAGGAGACGACCGCGCAGGAGCGCATCCACGCCTATATCGCCGTGGTCGCAGCCGGTCGGATCAGCCGGGCCGACCTTGCGGTCTTCGTCGAGTCGCTAGCCAACCCTGATCTCGGCGCTCCTTGGGAAGCGGTCATGGGCCGCTGGCTGAAGGTCGACGACGTGGTCGATCAAGACCTCCGCGTCCGGCTCCTCAGCGCCCGGTTGGCAGCGGACGGACTGTGGATTGCCGAGGCGACCGGCGTCCTCGTGCCAGGCCCGGATCGAGATGCACTCATCGCTCAACTCCACTCCCTGATCAACCCCGCATTCAACGGAAAGGCGGCCCTGTGAAGAAGTGGCTCACCTTGGCAGCCGCGATCAGCTCCGAGGTCGCGGCAACCCTGTCCCTCAAGGCCGCACTCGACCAGCCCGCCTGGTATGTCGTGGTGATAGCGGGCTACGTCGCTTCGTTCATCTTCGTGGCTGGTTGCCTACGGCAAGGAATGAAGATCGGCGTCGCCTATGGCATCTGGGGAGCCGGCGGCGTCACCGTCACGGCACTGCTCTCAGCCGTCCTGTACGACGAGCCGCTCACCGCACTGATGGGCCTCGGCATCATGCTCATCATCGCGGGCGTGCTCACCGTCGAGCTCGGCTCCCAGAAGGCCCAGCAGCACGAACAGAACCGGCAGAACCACGAGAACCAGGAGATGGCGGCATGAAGTGGCTGTTCCTCATCGCCGCCATCATCGCCGAGGTCGGCGCGACCATGTCCCTGCGCGCCTCCGACGGCATGCGGAAGAAGAGCTGGATCGGCGCGATCGCAGCCGGCTACGTGCTCGCATTCGTCTTCATCAGCCTTTCCCTCGATCGAGGTATGGCGCTGGGAGTCGCCTACGGAATCTGGGCAGCCACCGGCGTCGCCCTCACCGCGCTCCTGGCCCGCGTCATCTTCCGCGAGCCCCTCACCGCTCTCATGAGTGCCGGCATCCTCCTCATCGCCCCCGGCGTGCTCCTCGTCGAGCTCGGCGCCAGCGCGCACTGACCCGTCTCAGCGGTACCGGCGAGACACGTTGTCGGCCTTGGATTCGCCAGGCTCCCACCGCGCGATCCACGGCCCGGTCCCCTCGGACAGGTCGACGATGCCGTCCTCCAACCAGGTGTGCGCGCCATCGAGTACGTCGTTCGCCAGCCGCCGGTCATCGTCGTCGGTATTGCTCCACAACTTCTCGAACAGGTGGTCCACCCGCAGCCGCGCCTGCTCGCAGAAGACGCCCGCCAACTCGTACGCCTTCGCACCCCGTTCCGGATCGTCGTTACGCAGCATCTCGGCGCGCGAACACGCGGCCGACATCGCGAACAACTCCGCGCCGATATCCACGATCCGGGCCAGAAAACCCTGCCGGTATTCGAGCTTCGCCTGCCACCGGCCCATCCCGTAGAACGTCTGCCGCGCGAGCTTGCGCGACGCCCGTTCGACGTACCGGAGATGTTTGGCGAGCGGCCCGAACTCGGCGTACGACGTGGGCACCGCTCCCCTGCCGACGGCGAGCTGCGGCAACCATTTCGCGTAGAAGCCGCTCGCCTTCACCGCGGCCCTCGCCTTGGCCGGCAGGTCGGCGTCCTTTGACGCAAGGTCGCCGGCCGCGGCCAGGTGCGCGTCAACCGCCTCGCGGGCGATCAGCAGGTGCATGATCTCCGTGGAGCCCTCGAAGATCCGGTTGATCCGCAGATCCCGCAGAACCTGCTCGGCCGGTACGGCGCGCTCACCCCGTGCCGCGAGGGAGTCGGCGGTCTCGTAGCCGCGTCCACCGCGGATCTGGACGAGCTCGTCGGCGATCAGCCAGGCCATCTCGCTGGACCAGAGCTTGGCGAGCGCGGCCTCGATCCGGATGTCCTTGCTGCCCGCATCCGCCAGCTGCGCCGACAAGTCGAGCACCGCCTCGAGCGCGAACGTGGTGGCCGCGATGAACGAGATCTTCTCCGCCACCGCGGCGTGCTTGCCGACCGGCCGGCCCCATTGGACTCGTTCCGCCGACCACTCTCGCGCGATCTTGAGGCACCACTTCGAGGCCGCCGTACACAGTGCCGGAATGGAAAGTCGTCCGGTGTTGAGGGTGGTCAGCGCGATCCGCAGGCCGTCGCCCTCGCGGCCAAGGCGGTTCTCGACCGGCACGCGGACCTGGTGGAACCGCGTGACGCCGTTCTCGATACCTCGCAGCCCCATGAAGGAGTTGCGGTTCTCGACCGTGATGCCAACCGAGTCGGCCTCCACGACGAACGCGCTGATACCGCCCCGCCCGCCCTCGTGCTCCGGCACCCGTGCCATCACGACGACCAGCTCGGCGATCACGCCGTTCGTGGTCCAGAGCTTCACGCCGTCGAGCAGGTAGGCCTTGCCGTCTTCGGTCGGCGTCGCGGTCGACGCCATCCGAGCGGGGTCAGAGCCGACATCGGGCTCGGTGAGCAGGAACGCCGTCACCGCACCGGCCGCGCAGCGTGGCAGGAAGTTCTGCTTCTGCTCCTCGGTGCCGAACAGCTTCACCGGCTCCGGTACGCCGATTGACTGGTGCGCGGAGACGAGTGCGCCGACGCTGGGATGAACCGATCCGACCAGCATCAGCGCCGCGCCGTAGTACGACATCGGCAGGCCCAGGCCGCCGTACTTCGTCGGGATCTTGATGCCGAACACGCCCAGCTCGGCGAAACCCTGGATGTACTCGTCCGGGATCTTGGCCTCGCGCTCGATCAGCAGGCCGTCAAGCGTCTCGCAATAGGCTCTGAGTCTGGCGAGGAACGCCTCGCCACGCGCGACGTCGTCCGCGGCGGGCCGTGGATGCGGGTGAATGAGCGACAGGTCGAAGTTGCCGAGATACAGGCCTTTGGCGAAACTCGGCCGGCTCCAGCCCGTCTCGCGTGCCGCTTCCGCGACTTCCCGGGCCTCGCGCTCGCCGACATCCCGCGCCGTACCCTCGGTGGTCTCATCCTCGGTGGTCTGATCCGTACGTATCCGCTCCGTGGTCACGCCGTATCCCTCCTCGCTTGACTACTCACCAGTCTTACTCGTAAGTAGCCCAGTGGGAACCACTCAGCGGGGCTCGGGAGGGCCTGCGGCTGACGCGGGCGGCGGGATGAAGCGCTCGAGCGGCATGCCCTTCAGCGCGCGTTCCATCGCGGTTCGCCACAGCGGTCCGGCGGTGCCGGAGCCGGTCGGATCGGAGATGTCCTGACCGTCCAGCGTGTGGCCGTACTGCAGGTTCGTGTACGGCAGGTTGGCGTCGGCCACCACCGCGGCCGCCGCGAGATTCGGTGCGTATCCGGCGTACCAGACGGCCTCGTTGTCCTGGATGGTCCCGGTCTTGCCGGCCAAGTCCCAGTTGCCGAAGTTCAGGCGTCCGCCAGTGCCGCCGGGCTCCATGACGGCGCTGAGCGCGCGGTTGACGCTGTCGGCCACGGAAGGCGCGATGGCCTGTTTGCAATCGACGCCCGGAGTTTTGATCGGCTGACGATCTTTGTTCAGCAAGGACGTGATCAGGTGTGGTCGGCAGTACTTGCCGCGGGCCGCGAAGGTCGCGTACGCGTTCGACAGCATCAAGGGCGTCACGTAGCCGACGCCGAGCGTGAACGATACGACCTGATCGAGTGGCTTGAGCGTTTGTGCGTTGTACATGCCGAGTTTGGCGGCGATCGTGGCCGGCGCACACAGGCCGGTTCGCTGGGAGAGTTGCAGGAAGTAGGTGTTGGTCGAGTAGCGGGTTGCCTCGATCAGCGTGAGGTTGCCGCTCCTGGTCGAGTTCCGCGGGCGGTAGTCCGGATCCCGGGTCGTGCCCGTACAGGTGGTGAACTTCTTCCCGCTGAGGTCGATCTGGTCGGGCGAGTTGATCCGGTAGTTGAGCGGGATGCCCTTCTCGAGTGCGGCCGCGAGCGTGAACGCCTTCATCGTCGACCCGTTCTGGAACCCGCCGTAACCACCGGGGTAGGACTTCTCCACGTTGTAGTTGTACGACGTCTGGTTCTTGCCCTTGCCGTACGGCTTGCTCTGCACCATCGCCTTCACCAGACCACTGCCGGGCTCGACGACCGTGATGGCCGCGATGGCGCTGTCGGTGGTCTTGCTGTGCTCCCGGATCGAGGCCTGCGCGGCGGCCTGGATCCTCGGGTCGAGCGAGGTCCTGACGGTCAGGCCGCCGGTCTTGAGGTAGTCGTCCCGCGCAGCGACGGTCTTGCCGAGCGCTGGGTTATCCAGCAGCTTCGCGACCACGTACTCGCAGTAGAAGGGATAGCGGGAGTTGGCGCAGCCGTTAGGGACCTTCTGCACCTTGGCGAGGTCGATCACCGGGGTCTTGAGTGCGTTGATCGCCTGCCGCGGGGAGATGACGCGCAGTTCGAGCATCCGGTTGATCACGAGGTCGCGGCGTTCCTTGGCGCGCTCCAGGTTGTTCGTCGGGTCGAAACCGGTCGGGTTCTTCACCAGTCCGGCCAGCAGCGCGGCTTGCGGCAGGTTGAGCTTCTTGGCCGAGGTCCGGAAGTAGTGCTGAGCGGCGGTCTGGATGCCGTACGCGCCGTCGCCGAAGTTCACCAGGTTCAAGTACCGCTCGAGGATCTGGTCCTTCGAGAACTGGCTCTCGACCGCGATGGCGTACCGCAACTCGGTCATTTTGCGCTGGTACGTCACGGCCGTGGCCTTCCGGCGTTCCTCGGCGGTCGTTGCCTTGTCGAGAAGACTCTGCTTCACGTACTGCTGGGTGATGCTGGATCCACCCTGCTCGACCGTGCCCTCCACCTGGTTGTTGACCAGCGCGCGCAGCGTGCCCTTCAAATCGGCGGCGCCGTGCTCATAGAAGCGCGAATCCTCGATCGCCACGATCGCCCTGCGCATGATCGGGCTGACCTGGCTCAACGGCACCGGGACGCGGTTCTGCTCGTACAGGGTGGCGATCAGGCTGCCGTCCGCCGCGAGGATCCTGGTCCTGAGGGCCAGCGGTTCGGTTTCCAGCTCGACCGGCAGGCCGTGAACCGACTCCACGATCTTGTCGGTGCCGATTCCCGCGAAGCCGGCGAACGGAACGGCCAGCCCGGCTGCCAGCGCGCCCGCCAGTATGCTCAAGCCGAGGAACTTGATCACCGACTGAACCCCACTGCCAAAACCGCCACTGGCGGCACGCATACCTCCAGGTTAGTTCGGCGATCCGATCCTCAAAACCCGTGGCGAGTCCTCACTTGGTCCTGTCAGGAGCCGGCGCTGTAGTCGCTGTCCATCGCCTTGAGGACCTTGTCCGGTGTGGACTGGCCGCTGAAGACTTCTTGCAGACCGCTGAGCATCGTCTGTTGCACCTTGGGGTTCGGCCAGAGCTGGTCCATGAAGGGCACGGTCCGGTTGTCAGTGACGTACGTCGAGAGCTCGGCCAACGACGGGTCGGCCTAGTGACCGGTGTCGGGAAGTGCCGGAAGGCCACCCTGTTTCGTGACGAACAACTTCATTCCCTCAGGTGAGGTTGGACGAGTCGATTCCGGCGCTTGCGGGAGCCACACCGCGTCAGGCCGCCGGCGATCCCACCCGACGCGACGACCTGATCAAGCTGCTCGACTCCTTCCCGCCGCCACCGCACCGGGCGCGATGAGCCCCGACCGACTGCGCGCCGCACTCGGCCTACCAACGGCGTAAGGAACCTGGCGGTCCGACCCGCGCACCCTCCCACGCCTAGACGTCGGGAAAACCTGGTACCGGATCGAACGCCCGCCACCTTCCCTTCCTCCTCCCGCGAGTGGTCGCGTCCGAACCTGACCACTCGCGGAAGGTCGCGGGGTGGGCGACGGCCGCGCTGCAAGATGTGCAGATGCTGGGGAGGTGCAGACGTGATGCGATGAAGGGGCGGGGCCTCCCGCCCGTCGTGGTTTCCGAGTGATGCTCGGTGTGCAGGTTTTGCACGAGTGGGGAAGGAGGCCCCTTATGTGTGCAGAGTACGACGGTCGGCAGGTTGTGGGTATTGATCTGCATCGGCGGCGTTCGGTGATTGCTCGTCAGTCTGAGTCTGGTGAGTCGTTGGGGTGGGTCCGGATTGTGAATGACCGTGAGGTGTTGCGCGAGCAGATCGGGTTGGCGGGTCCGGTGCCGCGGGTCGTGGTCGAGGCCACGTATGGCTGGTACTGGGCGGTGGACGAGCTGCGGGCGGCGGGTGCGGAGGTGTATTTGGCGCATCCGCTGGGGGTGAAAGGGTTCAGGTACCGGCGGGTGAAAAACGATGTCCGGGACGCGTTCGATCTGGCGGATTTGTTGCGGATGGGGCGGTTGCCGCAGGCGTGGATCGCGCCGCCGCCGGTGCGGGAGGTGCGGGAGCTGGTGCGGTATCGGGCCAAGCTGGTGAAGGTCCGGTCGGGGTTGAAGGCGCAGGTTCATGCGGTGCTGGCCAAGAATGGTCTCGGGGCGAGGGTGAGTGACCTGTTCGGTGTCGCCGGGCGCGAATGGCTGGCGGGGTGCCGGTTGCCGGCGGCGTATGCGGTCCGGGTCGGGTCGCTGCTGGATCTGATCGATCATCTTGATCGGGAAGAGGCCCGGTTCGCGGCGTTGATTGCGGCCCGGCTGGCCGGTGATGAGGGGTATCGGGTGATTCAGCAGTTGCCTGGTGTCGGGCCGACGTTCGCGGCCGTGTTCGTGGTCGAGATCGGTGATGTGCACCGGTTCGCCAACGCCGCCGCGCTGGCCAGCTGGGCAGGGTTGACCCCGCGGCATCGTGAGTCCGACACGACCGTTCACCGCGGTCACATCAGCAAGCAGGGCTCCCGGCTGGTGCGGTGGGCAGCGGTGGAGGCCGTGCAGCACGCCACCGTGGCCAAGATCGCTGCCGACCGGCACCGCATCGAGCAACGCCGCGGTACCAACATCGCCAAGGTCGCCGCGGCCCGCAAACTACTCACCCTGGTCTATTACGGGCTGCGCGACCACGAGATCCGTGCGCTGGCCCGCTGCCAGGACCCGGTATGAGTAGCTCGACCGCAGCGCACGCAGGGTCGTTGAGTGGTCAGACCTCCCGATCCCGAACCGGTGATCCAGGGCACGGTCGTTGTACGTGATTGACCTCGCGCGCTGCGGGCCGAACCACTCCATGCCCCCAAGACCTGCGGGGCGAAGGGATGACAGGGCAGTCGAGCAACCCGACCTGCCGGACCCTTGCACAAGACAAGGGATGGAGAACCGACCCACAACCCCTATACCGGCATTCCGGTCACAGCAAGGCTGGCGATGGTCTACGACCAGCGTCAAGACCAAGCCCTCCGGGCGGCCTCCGGCCGGCCCTGACCCCGGCCGCACACCACGCTGCCCAAAACCCGACCGGAACCCCACAAAACACGCACCCACCAGCCCCTTGCACAACCCCACCCCTTCAGGGATGACCACTCGCGGGAGGAGGGAGGCGGGCCGCTGGGGCTCAGTGGTAGAGCTCGCCGGTCGCCGCCGGAGGGCTTCGGCCGTGGGACGCCGTACACGGGGATTCCCACTTTCCCAACCCTGCGGGCCGACTTGTGGACACCCCCTTCCGCGAGGTGCCTGGTTATGTCGCGCGTGTGCAAGCACAACAAGGCACTTCGCGGGAGAGTTGTCCCCAGATGTCGTGAAGGCTGTGCCGGTTTGCGGACGACCAGCACCACGCGGTCGCCGTATGCGTCCTCGTTCGCCCTGTATCGGGCCGTCGTGTGGACCTGGCGGTCCGGGCGTGAGCGGTCAGAGGAGTCGGCTTGGCAGTTTCGGGTGGCGGTTTACGTCTTTGTAGATTAGGTAGCGGAAGCGAGATGGGCCGCCGGCGTAGCAGGCTTGGGGGCAGAAGGCGCGGAGCCAGAGGAAGTCGCCCTCTTGCACCTCGACCCAATCCTTGTTGAGCAGGTAGACCGCCTTGCCTTCGAGCACGTAGATGCCATGCTCCATCACGTGCGTCTCCGGGAAGGGGATCACGCCACCGGGTTCGAACGAGACGATGTTGACGTGCATGTCGTGCCGTACGTCGAGCGGGTCGACGAACCGCTGCGTCGACCACACGCCTTCGGTGCCCGGCATCACGTTACCCTCGACATCGACCTCGTTCGTGACAAAAGCGTCGGGTACGTCGATACCCTCCACCGCCTCGTAGGCCTTGCGGACGAAGTGGAACCGGGCCACCTGGTCACTGGTGTTGCGCAGAGTCCAGTCGGCGGCCGGCGGCAGGAACGCATAACCGCCCGGCGTGAGGTCATGCTTCTCCCCGGCGACCGTGAGCACAAGGTTGCCCTCGACAACGAACAGGACCGCCTCGGCGCCAGGATCCGTCTCCGGCTTGTCGCTGCCGCCGCCGGGTCCGACCTCGACGATGTACTGCGAGAACGTCTCGGCGAACCCCGACAGCGGCCGCGCGAGCACCCAAAGCCGCGTGTTCTCCCAGAACGGCAACTGGCTGGTGACGATGTCGCGCATCGTGCCGCGCGGGAGTACGGCGTACGCCTCGGTGAAGACTGCGCGGTCGGTGGTCAGCTCGGTCTGCGCGGGATGCCCGCCCGTCGGTGAGTAATAGCGCGGCTGGTTCATTGGTCTCCTCGCGAAAGCAATCGGCCGACCGGGTCGGCGTTGAGGTCGATGGGTTTGCCGCGCAGCCAGGTGCTGCGGACTACGCCGGCGAGCGTCCGCCCGGCGTACGGCGTGATGGCGTTCTTGTGGTGGAGGGCGTTGACGTCGACCACGAACGAGTCGTCGGGCGCGAAGACGCAGAAGTCCGCGTCGTACCCGATCTCGATCCGACCCTTACCGACCAGAAGCGCGCCAGGTGTCTGGCACATCCAGCGGGCGACGTCGGCCAGGCTGAAGCCACGCTCGCGCGCCTCGGTCCACACCGCCGGCAGGCCGAGCTGCAACGAGGCGATACCGCCCCAGGCCGTACCGAAGTCGCCGGTGTCCAGGTGTTTGAGGTCGACCGTCGACGGCGAGTGATCCGAGACCACCAGGTCGATCAGCCCGTCCCGCAAACCCTGCCAGAGCAGCTCGCGGTTCTCGGCTTCGCGGATGGGCGGGCAGCACTTGTACTGCGTCGCGCCATCCGGGATCTCCTCCGCGCAGAACGTCAGGTAATGCGGGCAAGTCTCGGCGGTGATCGGGACGCCGTCGCGGCGAGCAGCGGCCAGCAAGGGCAGGACGTCGGCGCTGGACACGTGCAGGATGTGCACCCGGCATCCAGTCCGGCGCGCGAGCTCGATCACCTCCGCAACCGCGACGTTCTCCGCCTCGCGCGGCCGCGAGCGCAAGAAGCCGAGGTAGCTATCCCCGTCCGCAACAGGCGCGGCGTCGATCCCGTGGGCGTCTTCGGCGTGCACGATCAACAACCCGTTGAACGAGCTGATCTCGCGCATCGCCAATTCGAGCTGCGCAGAGTCCAACGGCGGGAACTCGTCCACGCCCGAGTGCAGCAGGAAGCACTTGAACCCGAACACACCTGCGTCGTGCAGGGGCTCCAGCGAAGCGACGTTGCCAGGAATCGCACCACCCCAGAACCCGACATCGACGTACGCCTGACCGCGAGCGGTCTTCCGCTTCACCTCAAGAGCCGGTACGTCGCAGGTCGGCGGGATGCTGTTGAGCGGCATATCGATGATCGTGGTGACGCCACCGGCCGCGGCCGCCTTGGTCGCGCTGGTGAAGCCCTCCCAGTCGGTGCGCCCCGGATCGTTGACGTGGACGTGAGAGTCCACGACGCCCGGCATCAGCACCACGTCGTCGCCCAGTTCGACCAGTTCCGCGCCCATGAGCCCGGAGCCGTGGGACTCGATGGCGGCGATCCGGCCGTCCTTGACGCCGACGACCAACGGTCCCTCGCCCGCAGTACTCAGCACACGGCGAGCCCGGATGACAAGGTCCAACGCAGTCATCGGCGTACCGGCGTGGAAATCCCGTCCTTTAGGGTGGGGAGGTAGCGCCGGTCCCTCCCTTCAGGAAAGTGTCGGTGGCGGCCGCCACCATTGGTGGTGTGTCCAGGTACCGGCTTGTCCCGACCCCCGCGCAGGAGACCGCGTTGCTGGGGCACTGCGGCCACGCCCGGTACGTGTGGAACCTGGGGCTGGAACAACGGCTGATGTGGCGACCAGGACGGCCACCCACCCCCGGATACGTGGCCCAGGCGGCGCAACTGACCGAAGCCCGCGCCGCGGAGCCGTGGCTGGCGGCCGGGTCGCAGACGGTGCAACAGCAGGCGTTGCGTGATCTTGATCAGGCGTGGCGGTACTTCTGGGGTGGTACCCATGCCAGGCCGACGTGGCGCAGCGCCGGCCGGCACGAGGGGTTCCGGATCGTCGGGCCACAGGCCCAGCGGGTCGAGCGGATCAACCGCAAGTGGGGTCGGGTGTGGGTGCCGAAAGCCGGCTGGATCAAGTTCCGCTGGTCGCGGCGGGTGCCCGAAGCCAAGTCGTACCGGATCACCCGCGACTCGGCGGGCCGGTGGCACATCGCCTTCGCAGCCATCCCCGACCCGATCCCCGCACCCGGGACCGGTGAGGTTGTCGGGATTGACCGGGGTGTTGCCGTGTCGGCCGCGCTGTCCACCGGCGAACTGCTCGCGTGCCCGGGGTTGCGTGCCACCGAACAAGCGCGGTTGCAGCGGCTGCAGCGGTGGCTGGCCCGTTGCCTGCGAGGGTCGAACCGTCGCACCCGGGTCAAGGCAGCGATCGCCCGGCTGAAGGCTCGGGAGGCGGATCGGCGCAAGGATTGGGTCGAGAAGATCAGCACCGACCTGGCCCGCTGGTTCGACGTGATCCGGGTCGAGGACCTGAAGATCCGCAACATGACCCGGTCGGCGCGGGGCACCGTCGAGCAGCCGGGCCGGAACGTGCGACAGAAGGCGGGGTTGAACCGGGGCATCCTCGCTCAGGGCTGGGGTCAGCTTGTCGCTCGGTTGGAGCAGAAAGCGCCGGGGCGGGTCGAGAAGGTCAGCCCGGCGTATACGAGTCAGACGTGCGCGGAGTGCGGGCATTGCGCGTCGGAGAACCGCGAGAACCAAGCGGCCTTCCGATGTGTTGCCTGCGGCCATACCGCGCATGCTGATGTGAATGCAGCTAGGAATATCGCGGCCGGACGGGCCGTGACTGCACGCCGAGGCACGAGGTCTGTGCCGTTGAAGCGTGAACCTCATCTCGCTACCTCCGCGTAGTGGGATGGAATCCCCCGCCTCCAGGCAGGGGAGGACGTCAAGCGACGCCCCTCTCGGTTGAACTCATCGTAAGGTCGCGATCGGGACGTGGTCGGTAGCGATCCGTTCGCCGAGGCGCCGCAGCAGCGGGACGGGGTCGGCAATACACCGCCGTACGTCGGGCTCGAGGTCGGTCAGCGCGTACGCCGCCGAGATCCCCGCCTCGCGCAACCGCGCTGCGTCGAGCCGGTTCGAACCGCAGACGGCGACCACCGGGATCCCGGCCGCCCGAGCCGCCGCGGCCACGCCTGCGACCGCCTTCCCGTGCAGCGTCTGCTCGTCGAGCGAACCCTCGCCCGTGACGACCAGATCGACACCGGCGAGCCGCTCACCAAACCCGACCAGGTCGAGGACGAGCTCGATCCCCGGTCGCAACGATGCGCCAAGCAACGCCAACGCCGCGAAGCCCACTCCCCCAGCGGCACCAGCGCCCGGCACGTCCCGCAGGTCGTGCCCAGTCGAGCGAGCCACGAGGTCCGCCCAGTGTCCGAGCACGGCGTCGAGTTCCGAGATCTGCGCGGCGTCGGCACCCTTCTGAGCTCCGTACGTCGCCGCGGCGCCGGTTGGACCGGTCAGCGGGTTGTCGACGTCGCACGCGACCACGACCTCGACTCCCGCCAACCGCTCCCGCAATGCCGTCAGGTCGAGAGAGACCGCCGTCGCCAAGGCCGCACCGCCCTCCGCGACATCCACACCATCGCCAGAGAGCACGCGGCCGCCAAGGGCGCGGATCAACCCCGCACCCCCGTCCGTGCAGGCGCTACCGCCGATACCGAGGATCACCCGAGTACAGCCGCCGGAGATCGCCGCCGCCACCAACTCGCCCGCGCCGCGAGACGTCGCCGTCATCGGAGCAGGCCGGCCACCGGGCAAACGGATCAGCCCGGACACGTCGGCCAGCTCGACCACGGCAACCTCACCACGCCGAACGAACCCGCTGCGCACCCGCTCACCGGTAGGCCCGGTGGCTGTCACCGGCACCAACGAGAACCCCGCGGCCGCAGCGGCGGCGAGAGTCCCGTCGCCTCCGTCGGCCACCAACACAGACCCGACGACGGCATCGGGACGGACCCGCCGTACGCCGTCGCGAACCGCACCCGCGACCTCAGAGCTGCTCAAAGTGCCCTTGAACTTGTCAGAGGCAACGATTACCGAGAACATCAGCCACCCAAGGCGGTAGGGGCGTCTTCGGGCCGCTCGGCCAGCTCCTCGAACTCGACGACGTTGTCGATCTCGGTGCCCATGGCAACGTTCGTCACCCGCTCGAGGATGACCTCCACCACGACCGGGACCTGGAACTCGACCATCAGCTTCTTGGCCTGCTCGAGAGCCGGCAGGATCTCGTCCGGTTCGGACACCCGGAGCGACTTGCAGCCCAGCCCCTCGGCCACCTTGAGGTGATCGACGCCGTACCCGTTGACCTCAGGACTGTTGATGTTCTCGAACGACAGCTGCACGCAGTAGTCCATCTCCAGCCCACGCTGTGCCTGGCGGATCAGCCCCAGGTACGAGTTGTTCACCACCACATGGATGTACGGGATGTTGAACTGCGCGCCAACCGCCAACTCCTCGATCAGGAACTGGAAGTCGTAGTCACCCGACAACGCCACAACAGTGCTGTCCGGATCGGCGGTAGCGACGCCCAACGCCGCCGGCAGGGTCCAACCAAGCGGGCCCGCCTGGCCAGCGTTGATCCAGTGCCGCGGCCGATAGACGTGCAGCATCTGCGCCGCTTGGATCTGCGACAGCCCGATCGTGCTGACGTACCGCGTGTCGGGTCCGAACGCCCGGTTCATCTCCTCGTAAACGCGCTGCGGCTTGATCGGCACGTTGGCGAAATGCGTCTTGCGCTGCAACGTCGTACGCCGCTCGCGGCACTCCGAAACCCACGCCGTACGGTCGGCCAGCTTGCCCTCGGCCGCCCACTCGCGAGCCACCTCGACAAAGACCTCGAGCGCGGCGTGAGCGTCGGAGACGATGCCGTAGTCCGGCGCGAGCACCCGGCCGATCTGGGTCGGCTCGATGTCGACGTGCACGAACTTCCGGCCCTCGGTGTACGTCGCGACCGAACCCGTGTGCCGATTGGCCCAACGGTTGCCGATACCGAGCACGAAGTCGGAGGCCAGCAGGGTGGCGTTCCCGTACCGGTGTGAGGTCTGCAGGCCGACCATGCCGGCGGCCAGCCGATGGTCGTCCGGGATGGTCCCCCAACCCATCAGCGTCGGCACGACGGGCACCCCGACGAGCTCGGCGAACTCGACAAGCAGGTCGGCCGCGTCGGCGTTGACCACGCCACCACCCGCGACGATCAACGGCCGCTCGGCCTCGGCCAAGAACTGAAGCGCCTTCTCAGCCTGAGCCCGCGTGGCGGCCGGCCGGGCCACCGGCAACGGCTCGTACGTGTCGATGTCGAAGTCGATCTCGGCGAGCTGGACGTCCACCGGCAAGTCGACGAGCACGGGCCCCGGGCGGCCTTCACGCATCACCTGGAAGGCCTTCTGGAACGTGCCCGGCACCTGGGCCGCTTCCATCACGGTGACGGTCCACTTGGCGACCGGCTTGGCGATCGAGGCGATATCGACCGCCTGGAAGTCCTCCTTGTGCAGCTTCGCCACTGGCGCCTGGCCGGTGATGCACAGGATCGGGATCGAGTCGGCGGACGCCGAGTAGAGGCCCGTGATCATGTCGGTCCCGGCCGGCCCCGACGTACCGATGCAAACCCCGATGTTGCCGGCCTTCGCCCGGGTGTAGCCCTCGGCCATATGCGAGGCGGCCTCGACGTGACGGGCCAGGACGTGCTTGATCCCGCCGTGTTTCCTCATCGCGCTGTAGAAAGGGTTGATCGCGGCGCCGGGCAGACCGAAAGCCTGGACCGCTCCTTCCTTCTCCAGAATCAGGACCGCGGCATCCACCGCGCGCATGCGTGCCATCAGCTCAAAGCCTTTCCAGAAAGACGTTCGACGCCGCGCAGCAGCGCGGAATGGTCAAGGCCGCCGTCGCCATTCAAACGAGCGGAGGCCACCAGTTGAGCCACCAGTGAGCCGAGCGGTACGGCGACACCGGCTTCGCGGGCTGCCGCGGTGACGATGCCCATGTCCTTGTGGTGCAGGTCGATCCGGAAGCCGGGCTCGAAGGAGTGCGACAGCATGTTCGCCTTCTTCTGGTTCAGTACCGACGAACCGGCCAGCCCACCACCGAGCACCTCGAGCGCGGCCTTGGTGTCCACGCCGTACGCCTCCAGGAAGACGACGGCCTCGGCCAGCGCCTGGATGTTGGCCGCGACGATCAGCTGGTTGGCAGCCTTGACCGTCTGCCCCGATCCGCTCGCGCCGACGTGCACGACGGTCTTGCCGACGGCGTCGAACAGCGGCTTGGCGGACTGGAAGTCACCGGCCTCACCGCCGACCATGATCGACAGCGCGGCGTTCTTCGCACCGGCCTCGCCACCGGAGACCGGGGCGTCGAGGATCCGGAAGCCGTGCCCGCGGGCCTGGCGCGCCAGCTCGATGGTGACGTCGGGCCGGATGCTCGAGAAGTCGATGATGAGGGTGTCGGTCTGGGCGTTGCGGAAGACTCCATCCGGGCCTGCGAGCACCAGCTCGACGTCGGGTGAGTCCGGCACCATCACGCAGACCACGTCCGCGCCCTTGACGGCCTCGGCGATGGAGCCCGCGGCCCGCCCGCCGGCCTCGATCAACGGCTTGGCCCGCTCGGGATCGAGGTTGACGCCGGTGACCTGATGCCCGGCATTCGCGAGGTGAACGGCCATCGGGCTGCCCATGATGCCGAGACCGATGAAGGCGATATTCGTCATGACTTGTTCTCCAATCCGGCGCTGCCGCGACGTTCGCGTGGCAGCCAGCCGAAGCTGTCGACGGTGCTGGTGGACGGCTTGTACTCGAGGCTGACCCAGCCGGTGTAGCCCTGGGCCGCGAGGGCGGTCAGCTGGGCTTGAAGCGGCAGCGTGCCGGTGCCGGGCTCATTGCGGCCGGGCAGGTCGGCGATCTGCACGTGGGCGATCCGCCCGGTGTGCTCGGCGATCACCCGGTCGACGTCGTCGCCGTTGAACGCGAGGTGGTAAAGGTCGGCGAGCAGACCGACGTTCGGCGCCTGCACCCGGTCGATGACGGCGAGTACGTCGGCCGCGGACCGCAGCGGATACCGATCTGCGCCACTGACCGGTTCGACCAGCACTGTCCCGTTGATCCGGGCAGCGGCGCGGGCCGCCAGCGTGAGGTTCTCCACGGCGACGTCGTCCTGCTCGGCCGCGGAATGGAAGTCGTTCCGGTTGCCGTACAAGGCGTTGAAGGCCCGGCAACCGAGGCGTTCACCGATGCCGATGGTGACCTCGATGTTGTCCCGGAACTCGCTGGACCGCTTGGGCCACGACGCCAGGCCGCGGTCGCCGCCAGGCATGTCGCCGGCGAAGAAGTTCAGACCGATCAGCTGTACGCCGGCGTCCTCGATCGCGGTCACGAACGCGTCGACGTCGGCGGCCGGCGGCACTGCCTCGGCGAACGGCCACCAGAACTCGACGGCGTCGAACCCGGCCTGCTTGGCGGCGGCCGGGCGCTCCAGCAGCGGCAGTTCGGTGAACAGGATCGAGCAGTTCACCGCGTAGCGCAGCTTGTGGCTCATGGCGCCTCTCTCTCGTAATTCCGCATTGTGGAAATGCACTTCTGCTCTGCGAAATGACGATAAGTTGCAGTTACCGGAAGCGTCAAGCGGGGTCGGCGTTGTACGTTCCTCCAAGGACCAGGTTTTCAGGAGGTGTGCCGTGCTGCTGTCGGAGCTGGTCGATGCGCCAGAGCTCGGACTTCACCTGCTGCATTTGGCCCAAGACGTGTACGACCGTCCGATCGGGCGGCTGGTCACCACGGATTTGCTTGAACCCGGCAACTACCTCAACGGTGGCGAGCTGGTCCTCACCGGTCTGGTCTGGCGCCGGAGTGCCGCGGACAGCGAGACGTTCGTGACCTCGGTAGCCGGTCGGGGCGCCACCACGATCCTCGCCGGCAAGGCGTTGTTCGGCACGATCCCGGTCGACCTGCTCGAGGCTTGCCGTCACCACCAGGTCACGCTCGTCGAGGTGCCCACGGAAGTCGCGTTCGCGGATGTGACCGAGTACGTCGCGGCCGCGGGTTCGGCCAACGCGGGCGCCAGGTTGTCCGCGAGCCTCGTGCGTCAACGCGAGCTTCTGTCTGCGATCACGTCCGGCCGGACCCTCGACGAGCTCGCGGCCCGGATCGCCGGCGAGATCGGGCACGACTGCCGCGTGATCACCGCCACCGGCCGCCACGTCGTACCGGGGCCAGGCGAGTTGGACGATCCGACCCTCGACGCGGTCACCCGGCGATTCCTCACCGCCGACCTCACCCCGGCCGTCGCCGTCAGCGGCGACGCGTCGTACAGCCTGTTCCCGGTCGGATCAGGGCTCGGTAACCGGCTGACCGCGTGGCTGCTCGTCATCGACGGCGATCACACGCAGTGGCCGCGGGACCACGTCGAGGCGGCGCAAGAGCTGTGTGCCATCGCCGCGCTGGACCGGGTCCGACGCGATGAGGGCCGAATCGCGTTGCGGCCCCTGGTGGCAGACGCATTGGCCTTGATCGAATCCGGTAGCCCGCTGGCCGAGGTCACCACGCGCCTGAAGCAGGCGGGCGTCCGGCCGGACCAGCCGATGGTCGTCGCCGTCGCCGAACTCCGGGATGGCCCGGACGATGTCGCGATCACCGTGCTCGAGGACGTCGCGCTCATGGTCGGCCTCGCGGTGGTGGCGCCCGGGCGGGACGACTTGCTGGTCGGGTTGTTGCCTTCGTCCCCCGGTTTGCCCGATCGGCTGCGGCGGGCGTTCGGCCGGCTCGCGCCCGGGCTCGCGCGGACGAAGCTCGCGGTCGGCATCAGCGGTGAGACCGCCATCGACGCGTTGGCCGGCGCTTTGGAGGAGGCACGGTTCGCCCATCGGGTGGCCCGGGCCGGTACGACGCCGGTGTCCGTGGTGACGTCGGACGAGGTCGCCTCGCACGTGCTGCTGCTCGCCACCGTGCCCGACGACGTACGACGGACGTACACGTATCGCGTGCTCGGGCCGGTGCTCGAGCACGACAGTCGGACGGGCTCCGAGCTGATCGCCACGCTGCGGGAATTCCTCGCCTGTTCGGGCTCTTGGTCCCGAACTGCCGAGGCGTTGCACTTGCACGTGAACACCGTTCGCTATCGGATCGAACGCGTAGAGCAACTGACCGGACGCGATCTGTCGTGGTTCGAGGACCGGGTGGACGTGTTCCTTGCCCTGAAGTCCCTCTGACTGTGTGATCACACAGATTTGGCCCCACTGAAGGGGCCGAACTTCGGAGGTTCCTCGGTAGCCGTCGCAGACGACCGAAGCCCAAGCTGTCGTGCAGGTCAGATCCGCCGCGACCCCTTGGAAGGTGTCCGATGAAGGCAGTCCTGCGACCAAGCCGCCGCGCCAATCGTCATCCAGTTGACGAGTTACTCAGCCCGGGACGGCTCGCCGTATACGGCACCCAGCACGTGCTGGCGTTCTACGCCGGTGCGGTGATCGTTCCGATCCTGCTGGCGAACTCGATCGGGCTCAGCACCGAGCAGCTCGTGCACCTGATCAACGCCGACCTCTTCACCTGTGGCATCGCTTCTATAATCCAGTCTGTTGGTTTTTGGAAGGTCGGTGTCCGGCTCCCGCTGTTGCAGGGCGTGACCTTCACGGCCGTCTCGCCGATGATCGCGATCGGCCTGGCCGCGGGCGGCGGGACCGACGGTCTGCTGGTGATCTACGGCGCGGTCATCGTCGCCGGTCTGGCCACCTTCCTGATCGCGCCCTTCTTCAGCCGCCTGATCCGGTTCTTCCCGCCAGTAGTCACCGGCTCGGTCATCACGATCATCGGTCTGGCCCTGCTGCCGGTGGCAGCGGCGGACGCGACCGGCGGCGCGGGTCCGACGTCCGACCCGACCAGCGGCAAGAACCTGGCGTACGCGCTGGGAACACTTGCGCTGATCGTCCTGATCCAGCGGGTCTTCAAGGGCTTCATGGCGACGATCGCGGTGCTCGCCGGCCTCGTCATCGGCACCTTGGTCGCTTGGGCCTTCGGGGACGCCCACTTCGACGCTGTCGGCGGCTCGGACTGGGTCGGGGTGACCACGCCGTTCCACTTCGGCTGGCCGCAATTCTCCGCCGCAGCGATCATCTCGATGATCGTGGTCATGCTGATTACCGCAGTCGAAACAACCGGTGACGTGTTCGCGACCGGCGAGATCGTGGAGAAGCGGATCAGCCGCGACGACATCGCCCGCGCCCTGCGCGCGGATGGCCTCGCCACCACCATCGGCGGCGTCTTCAACTCCTTCCCCTACACGTGTTTCGCCGAGAACGTCGGCCTGGTCCGGCTCACCCGGGTGAAGAGCCGCTGGGTCGTCGCGGCCGCCGGCGTGATCATGATCCTGCTGGGCCTGGTCCCCAAGGCGGGCGCCATCGTCGCCGGTATCCCGCACCCCGTTCTGGGTGGCGCCGCCCTGGCGATGTTCGCCACCGTGGCCGTCGTCGGCTTCCAGACCCTGGCCAAGGTCGACTTCCACGACCACCGCAACGTGGTCATCGTGGCGACCAGCGTCGGCCTGGCCATGTACGTCACCGCGCAGCCCCAGGTCGCCCAGGCGGTGCCCAGCTGGGCCGAGATCATCTTCGGCAGCGGCATCACGCTCGGCAGCCTCACCGCGATCGGCCTCAACATCCTCTTCCACCACGTCGGCAAGGACTTCGGCCCCGCGGTGGCCGGGCAGCCGGGTGACACCGTACGGTTGGATCAGGTGAATCGGATGACCCGCGAAGAATTCGTGGAGACTTTCGCCGGCCTGTTCCAGGGCCCACGCTGGACGGTCGAGCGGGCGTGGGAGATGCGGCCATTTTCCGACACCCACGCCCTGCGCCGTTCGTTCCAGGAGGCGCTCTTCTCCGGCTCGCACGAGGAGCAGCGGCAGCTGATTGAGGCCTATCCGCAGCTCGGCTCGCAGCTGGTGGCCGACGGTCTTGGTGACGAGGCGTCGCTACGGGACCAGTCCGCGCGCGGGCTGACCTTCCTGGCCGAGCCTGATCGCGACGAGCTCGCGGCGGTCACCGAGGCGTACCGCGAGCGCTTCGGCTTCCCGCTCGTCATCTCGGTACGGGACGCGGAGTCGTTCGACCGGATCGTCGAGCAGGGCCGGGAGCGCCTCGGCAACTGCGAGAACCAGGAGCACGCCGCCGCCCTGCTGGAGATCGCGAAGATCGCCGGTTACCGGTACGACGACTTCCTGCAGGACGCGAACCCCATCCACAGCGCGAGGACCCGCTGGAGCAGCAGCCGATGAGTACGACGATCCCGCAGCCTTCGACCTTGCGCAAAGCCGCGATCAAGGTCAACGGCCAGAACCTCCCGATCGACGGCGTGCCCGTCCACACCACGGTGCTGGACTGGCTCCGCGACCGGGGCTTGACCGGAGCGAAAGAAGGTTGCGCCGAGGGCGAGTGCGGCGCGTGCTCGGTCTTGGTGGCCCGGCCCGGGATCGACAGCCCGACCGAGTGGACGGCGGTCAACGCCTGCCTGCTGCCGGTCGGGTCGCTCGACGGCCAGGAGGTCATCACCTCGGAAGGCCTCGGCACGAGCACCGCGTTGCACCCGGTACAAGAGGAAATGGCCGTACGGGGCGGCTCGCAGTGCGGCTTCTGCACTCCGGGATTCGTGTGCAGCATGGCCGCGGAGTACTACCGCTCTGACCGTATGGCCGGGGTCTGCGACCACGAGCACGGGCCCAACGGGTTCGACCTGCACGCCTTGAGCGGCAACCTGTGCCGGTGCACCGGTTATCGGCCGATCCGGGATGCGGCGTACGCGCTCGGTGATCCTGCGGCCGAGGACGCGCTCGCGGCTCGCCGGTCGTCGCCGCCTCCCCCGCCGGCGACAACCAGGCTTGCGGTAGCGGGAGCATCGTTCGTCCGGCCGGCTGAGCTTGACGACGTACTCGAATTGCTGGCCGGCGAACCGGATGCGCAGATCGTTGCCGGGTCGACCGATGTCGGCGTGGAGGTCAACCTTCGCGGCGTACGGGCGCCACTGGTCGTCGCCGTGGACCGGTTGGCCGAGTTGCGCGAGTTCGCGTTCGGGCCGGACGAGGTTCGCATCGGCGCCGCGCTCACGTTGTCCGAGATCGAGCGGTTGCTGGCTGGACGGGTGCCGCTGTTGGCGCAGATGTTCCCGCAGTTCGCGTCGCGGCTGATCCGCAACGGCGCGACGATCGGCGGCAACCTCGGCACCGCGTCACCCATCGGCGATACGCCGCCCGCCTTGTTGGCGCTCGACGCCTCGCTCGTGCTGGCGTCCCGCCGTGGCGAGCGTGTCGTTGCCCTCGCGGACTACTTCACGGGCTACCGGGAAACCCTGAAGGCTCCGGACGAGCTGATCCGGACCATCGTGATTCCGCAACCGCTCGCACCAATGAGCGCCTTCCACAAGATCGCCAAGCGACGCTTCGACGACATCTCGAGTGTCGCGGTGGGCTACGCCGTCGAGGTCGCGGACGGAGTCGTGCGCCAGGCCCGGATCGGGCTCGGCGGCGTGGCGGCCACACCGATGCGCGCCCGGGCGACCGAGGAGGCGCTGACCGGACAGCCGTGGACCGAGCGGACGGTACGCGAGGCGGCCGCCGTGATGGCGAGAGAAGGCACACCAATGGACGATCACCGGGCGAGCGCGTCGTACCGATCGGCGATGCTCGGCCAATCGCTCCTCCGCTTCTATGCCCAGCAGGAGGTGAGCGCATGAGCGCGCTGTCCGAACGACCAGCGCAAGCCATCGTCGGCCTGCCGTTACCACACGAGAGTGCGGCGTTGCACGTGACCGGCGAGGCCCTCTACACCGACGACCTCGTCGGCCGTACGCGCGACGTCTTGCACGCTTGGCCGGTCCAATCCCCGCACGCGCATGCCCGGATCATCGACCTCCAGGTCAAGCCCGCGTACGACGTACCGGGCGTGATCCGAGTCTTGACGGCCGAAGACGTGCCTGGCATCAACGACGCCGGCGTGAAGCATGACGAGCCACTCTTCCCGACCGAAGAGGTGATGTTCCACGGGCACGCCATCTGCTGGGTGCTCGGCGAGACGCTGGAGGCCGCTCGGCTTGGTGCCGCGGCCGTGGAAGTCGAGTACGAGCAACTTCCCTCGCTGGTATCAGTCCGCGAAGCGATTGCCGCGGGCAACTTCCAGGGCACCGGGCGTCATCTCGAGCACGGTGACGTCGAGGCGGCGCTCTCCGAGGCGGCGCACGTGTTCAGCGGCGAGTTCGAGTTCGCTGGGCAGGAGCACTTCTACCTCGAGACGCACGTCGCGTTGGCTCTGGTCGACGAGGCCGGCCAGATCTTCGTACAAAGCAGCACGCAGCATCCGTCGGAGACGCAGGAGATCGTCGCCCACGTCCTCGGCCTGGCCAGCCACTCGGTCACCGTCCAGTGCCTCCGGATGGGCGGAGCCTTTGGTGGCAAGGAGATGCAGCCGCACGGGTTCGCGGCCATCGCGGCACTCGGCGCGACGTTGACCGGCCGGCCGGTGCGGCTGCGGCTCAACCGCACCCAGGACGTCACGATGTCCGGCAAGCGCCACGGCTTCCACAGCGAATGGCGGGCCGGCTTCGACGACGACGGCCACCTGGTCGCGCTCGACGCCACCCTCACCGCCGACGGCGGCTGGAGCCTCGACCTGTCCGAGCCGGTATTGGCTCGCGCGATGTGCCATATCGACAACGCGTACTGGATTCCGAACGTTCGCGTCGACGGCCGGATCGCGAAGACGAACAAGACTTCGCAGACGGCCTTCCGCGGCTTCGGCGGGCCGCAGGGCATGCTCGTCGTGGAGGATCTGCTGGGCCGATGCGCACCCCTGCTCGGGTACGACGCTATGGAGCTGCGCCGACGCAACCTCTACCAGTCTGGGCAGGCAACGCCGTACGGGCAGCCGGTCCGGCACGCGGAGCGGTTGGAGGCCTGCTGGAGCGAGGTCCTCGAGACCGCGGAGGTTGAGCGGCGGCGCACGGAGATCGAGCAGTTCAACGCGACCCAGCCGGACACGAAGCGGGCGTTGGCGATGACGCCGGTGAAGTTCGGCATCTCGTTCAACCTCACCGCGTTCAACCAGGCCGGGGCGTTGGTGCACGTCTACAAGGACGGCTCGGTGCTGATCAACCACGGCGGCACCGAAATGGGACAGGGCCTGCACACCAAGATGCTGCAGGTGGCGGCCACCACGCTCGGCCTACCGCTGGATCGCGTCCGGCTCGCGCCGACCCGTACCGACAAGGTGCCCAACACCTCGGCCACCGCGGCAAGCTCTGGCGCGGACCTCAACGGCGCAGCGATCAAGAACGCCTGCGAGCAAATCCGCGAACGCCTCTCGCCGGTCGCGGGCGGGCGGCTCGGTATCAGCACACACGACGTTCGGATCACCGACGGCATCGTGCACGGGCTGACGTTTGACGGCGAGAGCCTGAGCTGGGAAGAGCTCGTCAATATCGCCTACCACCAGCGCGTCCAGCTGTGGGCGGCCGGCTTCTACCGCACCGAAGGGCTGCACTGGGACCCCAACGTCATGCGTGGGGAGCCGTTCAAATACTTCGCGTACGGCGTGGCCGCCGCGGAGGTTGAGGTGGACGGATTCACTGGCGGCTATACGTTGCGCCGGGTCGACATCGTGCACGACGTCGGCGACAGCCTCAGCCCGCTGATCGACATCGGCCAGATCGAGGGCGGCTTCGTCCAGGGCGCGGGTTGGCTGACGCTCGAGGATCTCCGTTGGGACGAGAGCGACGGGCCGAATCGCGGGCGGCTGGCCACGCAGGCGGCGAGCACGTACAAGCTGCCGAGCTTTTCGGAGATGCCTGAGGTCTTCAACATTCGCCTGCTGGAGAAGGCCCACGAGGACGGCGCCGTCTACGGCTCGAAGGCTGTTGGCGAGCCGCCGCTGATGCTCGCGTTCTCCGTGCGCGAGGCGTTGCGGCAGGCGGCCGCGGCGTTCGGTCCGGCCGGTGCGACCGTGGAGCTGGCGTCGCCCGCCACGCCCGAGGCCGTCTACTGGGCGCTGGACAAGGTCCGGTCGTACCGCGTCGAGCCCGCTGTCTTGAGCGGGGTGTGAGATGGACTGGATGCGAGCGGTACAACGCCTACGCGAGCAACGCCTGCCTGGCGTGCTGGTGACCGTCATGTCGGTCCGCGGGCACGCGCCGCGGGATGCCGGCGCCAAGATGGTCGTCGGCACCGACGCCACGTGGGCGACGGTCGGCGGCGGAAATCTGGAAGCTGTCGCGATCGAGCGTGCACGTGCGCTTCTGGCCGAGGGCGCGATCGAGCCGGAGGTGATGGAGTTCGCGCTGTCGGACAAAGCGCCATACCAGCAGGCAGTTCAGTGCTGCGGTGGCGAGGTCAAGCTGTTGCTCGAACCCCTGCCAGTGGTCCCGTCCGTCGCGATTTTCGGGATGGGGCACGTCGGCCTCGAGCTCGCCCGGATCCTGGCCCGGCATGACGTCGAGCTGCACCTGATCGACTCGCGCCCGGACCAACTCGCGCCCGAGCGCCTGTCCGTACTCGACGACGCCGTGGCGAACGTGCACGTGCACCACGTCCCCGTACTGCCAGAACTGGTGGTCGGCGAACTGCCGTCCGGCACGCATGCACTCGTGATGACCCACGACCACGCCGAGGACGCCGCGCTCTGCGACGCGGCGTTGCGAAGCGGCCAGCTGGCCACGATCGGCTTGATCGGGTCCAGCGCGAAGTGGACGCGGTTCCGCCGCAAGCTCGCCGACGACGGCATCCCCGCCGAGGCGATCGACAAGATCACCACGCCCATCGGACTACCCGACCTGATCGGCAAGGAGCCGGCCACCATCGCCGTCAGCGTGGCGGCCTGGCTGCTCCAACTATTCACTGCCGAGCGCAACTCCGCGCCGGCTCACCGTGAGGCAAAAGCATGACGCTGTTCCGAGGTACGTTCCTCGACACCCCGCAAAACCCGTTCAACGGTGGCACTCTGCGCGTCGCCACCGACGCCGCGCTCCTGGTCGAGGATGGCGTGATCACCGCCCGCGGACCGTTTGCCGAGCTCCGCGGCGCGCATCCGGCCGAGCAGGTCGTCGACCTGACGGGTGGGCTGGTGCTGCCCGGGTTCGTGGACACACACGTCCACTTCCCGCAGATCCGCGCGGTCGGCGGGATGGGCATGCCGCTGATGGAGTGGCTCGACCGGTACGCCTTGCCGGAAGAGGCCCGCATGGCCGACGCGTCGTACGCCGCGGGGGTGGCCGACGAATTCGTGCGGGGTCTCGCGGCCGCGGGCACCACGAGCGCGTTGGTCTTCGGTGCGCACTTCGCCTCTGCGGTCGGCACGCTGTTTACGGCCGCCTCACGCGTTGGCCTGCGGATCACCAGCGGGTTGGTCGTCAGCGACCGGTTCCTACGGCCGGAGCTGCTCACGACCCCGGAGCGTGCGCACGCCGAGTCGCTCGCCTTGGCGTCTCGCTGGCACGGCGTCGGTCGCAACCGGTACGCCGTGACGCCGCGCTTCTCGCTCTCCTGCACGGATGAGCTGCTCGCGGCCTGCCACACCACGTTGGAGGACATCCCGGGAGCGCTGTTCACCTCACACCTCAACGAGAATCTCGCGGAGATCGCTACTGTGGCCGAGCTTTTCGGTGGCAGCGACTACGTGCGGACCTATGAGCGGCATGGGCTGGTCGACCGGCGGAGCGTGTTCGCCCACAACGTGCACCCGACCGACGTCGAGCTCAAGGTGCTCGCCGATAGCGGTGCGACGGTTGCGCACTGCCCGACGAGCAATGCCGCCTTGGGCAGCGGGTTGTTCCCGTTGGGGCGGCACCTGCAACACGGCGTACGCGTCGCGCTCGGCTCGGACGTCGGCGCTGGTACGGGATTCTCGTTGCTGAAGGAAGGGCTGCAGGCCTACTTCTGCCAGCAATTGATGGGCGATCACGGTCTTGCGCTCAACTCGGCACATCTGTTGCATCTGGCAACGAGCGCGGGAGCTGACGCGCTTGGGTTGACCGAGGTCGGCGACCTGAGTGTAGGTAAGCGGTTCGACGCCCAGCTGCTCCGGCCGGCTGATGGCTCGCCGTTGGCCGTTGGTGTTGCTCATGCCGATGACGCCGAGGAAGCGCTGGCGCGGATCTTCACGCTCGGCACGCCTGCCGACGTCCGCGCTGTCTGGATTGATGGTCAGCTGTTGAACTCTGGAGAGGTGTGACAGGTGGATTTGTCTGAGTTCAACGCGACTCCGGCCGACCGGCTGCGCCCGATGCTGGCCGCCTGCTGCGACGTACCTCGCTGGGTTGACGCCGTTTTGGTCGGTCGTCCTTATGGGGACGCCGCCGCGATGGCTTTTGTTGCGGACAAGGCGGCCCGGGACCTCTCCGATGACGAGGTTTCGCGCGCGCTGGCGGCGCATCCACGCATCGGTGATCGCGCGGACGGGGACAGCGCCGAGGCGTCGTGGTCACGGCGGGAGCAGGCGGGCGTCGGCGATGACGCGTCTGTCCGCGCGGCGCTTGCGGCCGGCAATCGCTCGTACGAAGAGCGCTTCGGCCGGGTCTTCCTGATCTGTGCCACCGGGTTGTCCGCTGAGCAGATGCTCACCAGTCTGCGCGAGCGGCTGACGAACGACGAGACCACCGAGGCCGGCGTCGTACGGGATGAGTTGCGCAAGATCGCCGTACTCCGGCTTGCCAAAGTCCTTGCCGACCAGGAGGTTCCGGCATGAGTACTGTCACCACGCACGTTCTCGACACCGGTCTCGGGCGACCGGCCAGCAAGGTCCCGGTACGCCTGTCGCGTCTTGCCGACGACCAGTCGGTCGTCATCGCGATCGGCAGTACCGACGACGACGGGCGTATCTCGTCGTTGACACCCGAGGCGCTCCAGCCCGGCACGTACCAGCTCCGGTTCGACGTCGCCGCCTACGCGGCCGCGTCCGGCCAGGACATCTTCTTTCCTGAGGTCACGGTGACGTTCACGATCACCGACGAGCGGCATTACCACGTACCGCTGCTGCTCAGCCCGTTCGCCTTTTCCACCTATCGAGGGAGCTGATCCAATGGCGATCCACCTGGGAGCCAACCAGTACGGCAAGGCCGAGAGCCGCGTCGTCCGCATCTACCGCGACACTCCTCGCCACCAGATCCGCGACCTGAACGTTTCGTCCGCCCTGCGCGGCCGGTTCGAGGACGCGCACACGACCGGCGACCAGCGCGACGTACTGCCCACCGACACCCAGAAAAACACCGCCTTCGCCTTCGCCAAGGAAAAGGGCGTCGGCGCGATCGAGGACTTCGCGTTGACCCTGGGCGGCCACTTCATCGACGCCACGCCCGCGGCCGACGGCGCCCGGATCGAGATCCAGGAATACCCGTGGGACCGGATCACCGTCGACGGCGAAGGCCACGACCACTCGTTCGTACGATCCGGCAGCGGCATCCGTACGACGGTCGTCAACGTCGAGGGTCGCGGCGACGAGCGCAAGTCGTACGTCGTGTCTGGGATCAGTGATCTGGTCGTACTCAAGTCCACTGGTTCCGAGTTCCACGGGTTCCTCAAGGACAAGTACACGACGCTGCCGGAGACGAACGACCGCATCCTCGCCACGCAACTGGTAGCCCGCTGGCGCTATGACCACACGAACGTCGACTGGGACAAGTCGTACGACGACATCAAGCGGTTGCTGCTCGAGCAGTTCGCCCAAATCCACAGCTTCGCCTTGCAGCAAACGCTTTACGGCATGGGTGAAGCGGTCCTCCAGCAACACCCGGAGGTCGCGGAAATCAAGTTCTCGGCCCCGAACAAACACCACTTCCTGGTGGACCTAAGCCCCTTCGGCGTCGAAAACCCAGGCGAAGTCTTCATCGCCGCCGACCGCCCCTACGGCCTAATCGAAGCCACCGTAGTCCGAGACGACGCCACCACCCCCGGCTCCGCCTGGCACGCCACCCCCGGCTTCTGCTAACCCCCTCCCCCAACCCCCACTCATCGGTCCCTTATGACACGGCGAGTCGCGCATCATCGGGCCCTTGCGACGTTGCGAAACGCGTCGCGTACGTCATCGGTCCCCTTGCGACGTGAGGTGACGTGACCTGTCGCGCGCGTCATCGGGACCTTTGCGACGTGACGTGACGTGTCGCGCGCGTCCATCAGGTCCCTCCTGACACGGCGTGTTCCGCTCATCGGGCCCTTGTGACGCGGCGTGTCCCGCATCATCGGGCCCATGTGACCACGCTCGACCTCCGCGGCGGCCGGCCGTCTCTCTCCTTTGCATTCATTCGTCGGAATCCGCCCTCTCAGCCAAGCGGGCAGGTACAGGTCAGCGGACGGAGGAGGGCGGATTCCGACGAATGAATGCAAAGACCCGTGGCCCCTAGCCGCTGGTCAGAAGGGACCGATGACGCGCGACACGCCGCGTCACAAGGGCCCGATGAGCAGGATTGCCTAGGCGTGATCGCTCGTGGTGAAGAAGACGTATTCCCTCTAGGAGTAGGAAAGTGGGTCGATGAGTACGGCGATGATCGTTATCGATGGTGCCAGCGTGGTCACGCTTGACCAGGGCCGTCGTGAATTCACCACTGGTCATGTTGTTGCCGAGGGCAATCGGATTGTTGCCGTCGGCCCCGGACCCGCCCCGGCGTACGACGGAGCGCGGGTGGTCGACGGGCGTGGATGTCTGGTCGCACCCGGCTTCGTCAATACGCACCAACACCTCTACCAGTGGGTGACGCGTGGACTCGCGGCCGATGCCGGGTTGTTCGGTTGGTTGACCACGCTTTACCCGGTGTGGGCCGGCATTGACGACGAGTCCGTTCATGTGGCCGCGCAGGGCGCGTTGGCTCGGCTCGCGCGCACCGGGTGTACGACGGCGGCCGATCACCACTATCTCTTTCCGCGGGTGGGCGGCGACCTACTTGAAGCGGAGATTCTTACGGCCGAAGAGGTGGGACTGCGGTTCCACCCGGCGCGTGGATCGATGGACCTCAGTGAGAAGGACGGTGGGCTGCCACCCGACTCCGTGGTTCAGGACCGTGACGAGATCCTGCTCGCGACCGAGGCCGCGATCGACCGTTGGCACGATCCCGCGCCGGATTCGATGTTGCGGATCGTGGTCGCACCTTGTTCACCGTTCAGCGTGACCGGGGAGCTCATGCGGGAGGCGGCGGAGCTCGCGCGCCGTAAGGGCGTACGGCTGCACACGCACCTGGCCGAGACGACTGACGAGGGCGACTGGTGTCAGGAGAGGTTCGGTTGTACGCCATCGGAGTACGCCGGCCAACTCGGCTGGACCGGGCCGGACGTGTGGTTCGCGCACGGCATCCACTTCGACGACACGGAGATCAAGCGGCTGGGCCAATCGGGGACCGGTGTCGCGCACTGCCCCAGCTCCAACGCCCGCCTCGGCGCCGGGATCGCGCGCGTCGCTGATTTGCGGATGGCCGGTAGTCCCGTCGGACTCGGCGTAGACGGTGCCGCCAGCAACGAAGCCGGCAGTCTGATCGAGGAGATGCGTAACGCCCTGCTCTTCGCCCGCGCCCGCGGCGGCCCGCAAGCGCTCGACGTACGCGCTGCATTGGAAATGGCAACCCTCGACGGCGCCCGCATCCTTGGCCGCGAAAACGAGATCGGCTCGCTGGAAGTCGGCAAACTCGCCGACCTCGCCCTATGGCGCCTAGACACCCTCGCCCACGCAGGCATCGCCGACCCGGTAGCCGCACTAGTCCTCGGCACGCCACCCCCGCTGGAACTACTGCTAGTCAACGGCCGCCCCGTCGTCGAACACGACACCGTCCTCACCGTCGACGAACCAACTTTGGCCGCACGGGTGACGCAAATCCAACACACCCTCATCGCCAAGGCAGGCTAGACCCCCTTTTGTCCGCGAGTGGTCGCGTATAACCCGACAACTCGCGCTTGATCCCCACGCGAGTGGTCACCTCTGATCCGCCCAGGCGGCATGTAGGTGCCCCGTGCAACGTTCAGACGTGACCACTCGCAGCAATGTTGGTGTCACGTGGTCGGCGAACCGGTCGATTCGATCGACGGGGTCGAGGTGGTTGATTTCCTCGAGTTGCTCGGTGAGGAATCGTTGGTCGGAGTCGAGGACTGCAAGGTCGGCGGCGCGTTGGAATGCGTCCCTGGCGGCGTCGCTATGTCCGAGGCGCCGCAGCAGGGTGCCCCGGGCAGCGTGCATCAGGTGGTAGGCATCCAACTGTGGCGCTAAGGCGTCGATCACCTCGAGCGCGGCCGACGGGCCTTTGACCTCCCCCATGGCAATGGCTCGGTTGAGCGCGACCATCGGTGTTGGCATCAACGCGAGCAGGTGGTCGTACAGCTCCACGATCTGCGACCAGTCCGTCTCGTCGTACCGTGCGGCGTTGCAGTGGACGGCCTGGATCGCCGCCTGAAGCTGATACGGACCAGGTTGATCGCGTCGGATGCAGGCGCGCACGATGGCATGCCCCTCTTCGATCAAGCCGTGGTTCCAGGTGGACCGGTCCTGGTCGCGCAGGAGTACGACGCTGCCGCGATGCCGGCGCGACGCCTCGCGGGATTCGCACAGGAGGATGACGGCCAGGAGGCCCCACGCCTCGGCCTCGTCAGGCATCAGCTCAACGAGCGCGCGAGCCAGCCGGATGCCCTCCTGGCGCAGGGCGGCGCGTGCCGGGTCGTCCCTTCCAGTGTTGTAAATCAGGTAGAGGACGGCGAGAACCGACCGCACCCGGGCAGGCAGATCGGCATCAGACGGCACGCGATAGCGAATATCCGCGGCCTTGATCTTGAACTTCGCGCGCACCAGCCGTTTCGCCATCGCCGGCTCGGCAACCAGGAAGGCGCGAGCCACCTCTTCCACACTCAATCCACCAAGGAGGCGCAGGGTGAGCGCGACCTGGTGCTCCATCCGTAGCGCCGGATGACAGCAGGTGAAGGTCAACCGCAGCCGGTCGTCGCTCACAGGTCCGCTCTCCTGCCCGTCATCGCCTGGGTCATTCGACGCCTCAACCGCGAGCTGTTCGTGCAACTCCCGGCCGCGAGCGGAACGACGGAGATCGTCGATCGCGCGGTTCCGTGCGGTCGTGATGATCCATCCGGCCGGGTTCGGCGGGATGCCTTCTCGCGACCACCGATCAGTCGCGATGACAAACGCATCCTGTACGGCGTCCTCCGCCACGGTGATGTCACCGAACACCCGGATGAGCGTCGCGACCGCCTGCCCATAGACCTCCCGAAACGCCACCTCCACCCCGACGACCCGACCCGAGCCGGGCTCGACGCCCTCGCGATGCGGGCCGGGTTCCACTTCCGGGGCGGGCGGTTGGGTCACGTCGGGACGTGGCCGGTGGCGGCGAAGGGGCGTACCTCGATCGCGTGGCCGATGGCGTCGACGACCTTGCCGGCCCACGCGAGCGCGGCATCGAGTCCGTCTGCCTCGATGATGTAGAAGCCGGCGATGTGCTCCTTCGCCTCGACGAACGGTCCGTCGGTCATCACCAAGTCGTCGCCGCCCTTGTGCACCACTGTCGACGCGTCGGCGCCGTGCAGCCGACCACCGAACACAAAGGCGCCGGAGGCATCCATCTCGGATTCCAGGGCGGCGACCCGTCCCATGTACGCCTGCATCTCCGCTGGCTTCGCCGCAGTTGCGTCGACCTCGCCGCTCTCGCGGTGGCCGTATACCGAAAGCAGGTACTGGCTCATCCCAACCTCCTGAATCCTGGCGGGCGGCCCCGCCTTCATCATCCTTACGAACGGGATCAGGTCAAGAGGACAACTCTCGCCCACGACTTTGCGTTCATTCGTCGGAATCCGCCCGCTGCCGTCGGCGAGGGCGGATTCCGACGAATGAACGCAAAGTGAAGGTGTCTACGGCTGGAGCGGGGAGCCCGCGCGTTGGTCAGAAGGGACCGATGAACCGCGACACGCCGTGTCACAAGGGTCCGATGAACGGAAGTGTCCCCGGCGGATCACGTCCGCGGTGTCAGGAGCGGACGCGGCGTCACGGGCGGGCGGGGCGGCGGGCGAGGGTGGCTAGGGTGGCGGGGTCTATGCCGATGAGGGTGTCGAGTTCTGGCATGTCGATGGCGCCGCATTCGACGCCGCGGAGGACGAAGCTGGCGAGGGCGGTGGCGGTGGCGGGCTCGTCGAGGTAGCCGGACTCGCCCTTGCCAACGTACGCGCGCAGGCGGAGGGCGGCCGATTCCAGACCCTCGCGGTAGAACAAGTACGTCGCGACGAAGCGGCTCGGCAACTGGCCCGGATGCATGTCCCAGCCCTGGTAGATGCCGCGGACGAGGGAGCGTCGTACCAACCGTGAATGCAACCGCCACGCGGCATGTACGGCATCCCGCTCGCCAACCGGAAGGACGTTGGTAGACCCGTCCGAGACGAACACCCCGGTACCAGCCGCGGCCAGCTGCATCACGTCCTTCGCGTGGTCGGCGACCGGATGCTCCATGCTCTGGTACGCCGCGGCGACGCCCAGCGAGGCCGAATAGTCGTACGTGCCGTAGTGAAGCCCGGTCACCCGACCGGCGCCCGCGCTGATCATCCGCACCACAAGCGCCGTACCATCCGGCCCGAGGATCGCCTGAGGCGTCTCGACCTGGATCTCGAACTTCAACGACCCCGACGGCACCGCATGCGCCTTTTCGACAGCGGCCAGCACGACCACCATCGCCTCGACCTGCTCCACCGACGTGACCTTCGCGAGCGTCACCACGAACCCGTCCGTCAACGCACCGGCCCGAGCCATCTCGCCGACAAACAGATCGAGCGTACGCACACCACGCCGACGACTTGGCGCCTCGAGAGACTTGATCCGAAGACCGTGGTACGGCGGAGCCGAGGCGTTCTTGACGCTCTCCGCCAACGCTCGCGCCGCGGAGATCGCCGCAGCGTCCTCCTGGTCATCGGGCCGAGTGCCATAGCCATCCTCGAAGTCGATGCGCAAGTCCTCGATCGGCTCGCGCTCCAGCTTTCCGCGAACACGCTCGTAGACCTCAACCGCCTGGTCCGCCGGCAAATCCAGCGCCTCGGCCAACGCCGCCGCGGATCCACCGTGACTTGCCAGTACGGCCTTCGCCTCCGCCGCCCACCGCTCGACCGTGCCGGCGTCGTACTGGTCGGCAGGCACGTAGACGGTATGAACGGGCTGCCGAACCCCGCGATCCCCCGGATAGAGCCTGCTCAGCGCCGCGTCGGCATCAGCGAGCCGCCGATCCAGCTCGTCGGCGAGAGCGTCGAGCTCAGTCATGACCGAACCACCTCAGATCCTCGGGATTTCGTAATGCGGATACTAGTATCTACTTTGCGGAAGTCGCAACGCTTCTCATCTTCCGGAATCTGGCGCTAAACTTCCATAATCCGGAAAGACTGAGAGGGATGAGGCCACAGTGGCGGAAGAGAACGGCAGCAAGGTTCGCTCCGGCAGCGTGCAGTCCATCGAGCGCGCTTTCGGCCTGCTCGAGATGATGGTCGACGCGGGCGGGATGATGGGCCTCTCCCAGCTGGCCACGGCTTCCGGCCTGCCCTTGCCGACCATCCACCGGCTCGTCCGCACGCTTGTCGACCTCGGCTACGTGCGGCAGGAGCCGTCGCGGCAGTACGTGCTCGGCCCGAAGCTGATCCGGCTCGGCGAAACGTCCTCTCACATGTTGAGTGTCTGGGCACGTCCGCATTTGGCCCGGCTGGTCGACGAGTTCGGCGAGTCGGCCAATATGGCGATGCTCGACGGCGACCAGATCGTCTATCTCGCGCAGGTTCAATCCCGGCACTCGATGCGGATGTTCACCGAGGTCGGGCGCCGGGTCCTCCCCCACTGCACCGCCGTCGGCAAGGCGATCCTTTCGCAGCTGCGAGAGCCCGAGGTCCGCGAACTACTGCAACGCACCGGCATGCCCAAGCACACCGAGACCACCATCACCGACGTGGACGAGTTCACGGCCCAATTGCGCAAGGCCCAAGAGCAGGGCTACGCCGTCGACGAGGGCGAGCAGGAGCTCGGCGTCCGCTGCATCGCGGTAGCCGTCCCCGACGTACCGTCCCGTCTCGCGATGTCGATCTCAGGCCCCGCCGGCCGGATGACCGAAGACCTGGTCGCACAGGCGATTCCCTTGCTCAGCAAGGCCGCCCAGGCCCTGTCCGACGACCTGCGATAACTCAGCCGCCGGTCGACTCGCGCACGATCAGCTGCCAAGGGAAGTCGAACACCTCACCCGGTGCACCTTCTCGATTGGTGAGCCGCCCGGCGATGATCTCGGCCAACGCCTCGTTGAAGCCCACCGGACCGACGGTGGACAGCGACGGATCGACCCGCTCGCCGTCGGGCGTGTTCCCCACCCCGATCACGGCGAGATCCCCGGGTACGTCCAGCCGGAGCCGATGCGCGGCCCGGATCGCCGCGATCGCCGCGAAGTCCGTCGTACAGTAAAGCGCGGTCGGCCGATCCGGTTGGGTGAGCAGGGACATCGCCGCCCAGTACGCGTCCTCGGGATGCGGCGCGAACTTGGCGACGCGGTCAACCGGTAACCCCGCGGCCGCCATCGTGGTGAGGTAAGCGTCGAACCGCGCGCCGTGCCGCTGGGAGGTCAGCGCGCCGATCCGCGTGTGCCGTTCGAGCAAGTGCTCCACGGCCAAGTGGCACCGCGGTTCGGCACCGGACCGGATGACGTCGAAGCCACGCGGTTCGAGCACCTCGCTGAAGGCGACGATCTGAACGCCCTGGGCCGCGAAGCCCTCGAGCTCGGCGACCAACTCCGGCTCGCGGCCGACGTGGTCGATGAAGATCAGGTCGGGCGTACGTTTGGCCAGCACGGCCCGCCAGTCGCCGTCCGCGATGATCAACGCGGTCTTGCCCAGCGGCGTGACCTTGGCGCTGACCGCGGCCGCCACGGCCTGGGACCAGGGATCGGCCAGGACGTTGAGCGAGAGCAGCACCAGGTCCGACTTGCCGGTCCGGATCGCCCGGGCCGCGTCGTTGCGCCGATAGCCCAACCGGGTCGCGACTGCCTTGACCCGTTGGGCTGTCGGCTGGGAGATGCTCTCGGCGCGTGGATGACCGGAGAGCACGTACGACACCGTGGCAATGGAGACGCCCGCCTCGGCCGCGACCGTCCGCAGCGTTGGCCGTTCCGGGCTCTCGGTTGACATGACCCCATTCTCCCAGAGGCCCACTAGCCTTTGACGGCACCGGTGATGACGCCCTTGTTGAAGTGTCGTTGCAGGAACGGGTAGACCATCGCGATCGGGACCAAGGCGACGACGACAACCGCCATCTGCAGGGATTGCGGCTGCGGAAGCGGCTCGACGCCGAGCTGGTCCGCGGAGAGCGACTTGCCCTGCAAGACGTACGTCCGCAGGATCACCTGGACCGGCCACTTGGCGGTGTCGTTGATGTACAACAACGCGTTGAAGAAGGCATTCCAGAAACCGACCGCGTAGAACAGTCCGACAACGGCGATCACCGCCTTCGACAGCGGCATCACGATTCGCCGCAGGATCATGAAGTCACTCGCACCGTCGATCCGGGCGCTCTCGAGGATCTCCTGCGGCACGTTCATGAAGAACGTCCGCATCACCACGAAGTTGAACGCACCGAGAGCCCCGGGAAGGATCAACGACCAGAGACTGTCGATCAGCCCCAACTGCTTGACGATCAGGAACATCGGGATGATGCCCGGCGCGAACAACAGCGTGAAGAGTACGAGTAGCAGCACGGGCCGGCCGAACAGCACCGGCCGCGAGGTCGCGTAGGCCAGCGCGATGGTGGTGGCGAGCGCCAGCGCCGTCCCGATCACGGTGACGAAGACGCTGACCCCGATCGCCCGTCCCATCAGCCCACCACTGAACAGCGTGTCGTACGCCTTGAAGGTCGGGTGTGACGGCCAGAGCACGTAGCCGCCCGCTTCGATGATGTCCTGGTCACTAGCCAGCGACGTCGAGACCACCACCATGATGGGAACGATGATCGCCAGCGCGAAGCCGCCGAGGACGATCGCCTTGATGGTCTGGTAAAGCGGCGCCGGACGTTCCTTCCAGACCGGCCGCCCGACCTGTTCCGTCCGGCCGCTCATGACTCACCACCTCGTTTCTGGAAGATGCCCGGCTCCCCCAGGCGGTGTGCGATCGAGTTGGCGCCCCACAACAGCAACGCGCCGAGCACACCCTTGGCGAGTCCGGCCGCCGCTCCGCTACTCCAGTCGCCGCCCACGACACCCGCGTAGTACGTGAAGGTGTCGAGGACCTCCGCCGCGCCTGGACCGACCGAGTCGCGTTGCAGGATGAACTGCTCGAAGCCCACGCTGAGGATGTCGCCGATCCGCAGGATCAGCAGCAGCACGATGACGGTTCGCAGCGACGGCAACGTGATGTGCCACAACCGGCGCCACCGGCCCGCGCCATCCGCGGCCGCCGCCTCGTACAGGGAGACATCCACGGCGGACAACGCGGCGAGGAAGATGATCATCGCCCAGCCGGCGTCCTTCCAGATCAGTTGCCCGACCACCAGCAGCGGGAACGTGTCCGGATTGGTCATGAACGGAATTGGGTCGAACCCCGCCTGGCGCAACAGGTTGTTGACGAATCCCGCGCCACCGAGCGACTGCTGGAACAGCGCGATGACGAGCACCCACGAGAGGAAGTGCGGCAGGTAGGCGATCGTCTGGAAGGCGCGCCGGATCCGGTTGCTCACCAGCGAATCGACGATGAGCGCCATCGCCAACGGCACCGGGAAGAACAGCGCGAGCTGTACGACGGCCAGCACCAACGTGTTCCGCAGCGCGTCCCAGAAGTCGGGATTGCCGTACAGGTTGATGAAGTTCTGGACGCCGTTCCACTCGCTGTGCATGATCCCGAGATAGGGCTGGAAGTCCTGGAAGGCCACGACGTTCCCCAGCACGGGGACGTAGAAGAAGGCCAGCAGGAACACCACGCCCGGGACCATCAGGACCAGCATCTGCCAATCCCGGCGCAGCCTGACTCCGATCGGCAGGCTGCTCTTCTTCTTGGGCGTACGTCCGTTGCCCTGGGCAACCGTCTTCGCAGCGGTATCTCGGGTGGCTTCGAGTGTTTCCATCGACGCGCTCAGGACTGCGTGACCGGGACGTTGGCGGGCAGGACAGCCTCGAACTCGCCCCGCATCTTGTCGCCGCCACCGCTCTTCCACCGGCTCAGCGCCTCGTCGTAAGCGTCCATCTTCTTCCGCCCGGTGACGATGTCGACGACCGTGTCACGGAATGCCGAGGTCAGCTTCGGCCCGACCTTGCTGCTGGTGTCGGAGTAGGTGCCGGCCGTCGGGTTGCGCATCGCGAACTCCAGCAGCTTCTGCTCGGTCGCGTGGATCTTCTTGGTGTCATCGGGGAACGCCGGGTTGAAGATGACGCTCTCCGGCGAGTTCATGATCTCGAGCGCACTCACCAGACCAGGCGCCTGCTGGGTGCCGGCCGGCGTGAGAACTGGGTTCCCCTTCGCATCGAGGTTGTACTGCTCACCGGCGGTCCCGAAGTTCTTCTGCAGGTACTCCTTCGTCCCGAACGGCGCCGACAGGTAGTCCATCAACGCCAGCAGCTCGCGGATCCGCCCCTCGTCGGTCTTCTTGAAGGGCGTGAACCCGACAGTGCCGTACCCCATGTCGTAGATCGGCTTGGCCTTGCCGTCCCAGCCGAACGGGATCAGCGTGTCGACGAACAACGACGGGTCGGCCGCCCGGAATCCGGAGGTCGCCCGCGGACCGACGACGACCTGGGCGGCGATCTGGCCGTTGACCACCTTCGGGGTCGCGTCGGCGAGGTTGAGATCGGGGTAGAACACCTTCGCGGCCCAGAGCTTCGCGGCGTACTCGACGGCGGCCTTGTAGTTGTCCGTCTCGTAGTTGTGCGTCAGCGACCGGTCCTTGTTGACCCGCCAGCCGTTGGGGCAACCGAACCACTCGCCGAACATGTGGATCATGTTGATGATCGCCGGCTCGAGCGCGTAGTTGACGCCACCGGTCAGCTCCTTGCACTTGGCAAAGAACTCCTCGGCCGTCTGACACTGCAGGCCGCCGACCTTCGCCCAGGTCTTCGGGTTGCCCATCATCACCTGGCCGAACGGCGTCGACGGGATCGGCGCGCCCCAGATCTTGCCGTTCAGCACCGCCGTCTTCCACGAGGCCGGCTTGAGGGCCGCGAGGTTCGGGTACTCCAGCACGGCGTCGCCGGACAGGTACGACGTCAGGTCCTGGAACTTCGCCTCCAGCATCGGCCCGACGTTCGGAATCCCCTGGTTCGGCGGCAGCCACATCAGGTCCGGCAGCGAGTCGCTCGCCAGCAAGGTCGCGAACTTCTCCGGGTAACCCGGGTCGGTGCCGATCGTCAGCCGCAACTCCGCGCCGAGGGCCCGGTTGAGGGCCTGCCACATCGGGTTGCTGCCCATTGGCGGCGGCGGCGTGGCGAACGTCTCGGTCAGCGCGGTCACCGCGTTCTTCAGCGGCGGCGCCTTGACGCTGGCGATCGCGTTCTCCGGGAACCGCAGGAAACCGGGCTCGAGCCCCGACTCGGCACCGGCCAGCTCCGGGCGAAGCCCACCGAACGGCTGGTACGTCGGAAGCTTCAGCTCACCGGACGCCTTGGCGCCACCACTCGCCGCACCACCGTCGCCACACGCTGTCAGCGCCGACCCCAACGCGGCCGCTCCCGCCACCGCACCACCGAACTCCAGGAACCTCCGCCGGCTGAACTTGCTCTCCGTGGAACGCGACATCGGGTGAACCTTCCTCTCGACCGGCATGACCATTAGTGATCTTTTCTGCCAGCTACCAGTCACTAACGATCATCACTTAAACGTTAACCGGACCGTAAACCCACCAGTCCCCGCGACGCAAGGGAGAACCCCAGATTTCTGACCGACTCCCCCGTCGCCTCCGCCGGGCATGACTGGTCGCGCCATGACGGGTCCACTCGCGGAGGGGCTGACGTCGTACGTCACCCGGATGGCTTCGCGCGGGCCGCGGTTAGGTGGCTAGGGCGCGGGCAACTACGTCGGCGGCGGCGCTTACGTCGGGGAGGGGGCCGTCGAAGCGGCGGGAGTTGGCGTCGTGGAGGAGGACGGCGACATAGGTGTCGGCGGCCTGGTGACGCCGGCGCCGGTCCAGCGCGCACGGGCTGGCGGCGTCGAGGACGCGCTCGGTCAGGTCCATCAGGCCGGCGTGCAGGGCTTGCAAGTAGTCCCGCACCTCGAGGTATTTGTTCGCCTCGCGGAACAGGATCGTGCGCAACACGCGGGACTCCCGCCGGCCGAGATCCAGCTCACGGGCGAGGCGCAGCAACGACCCCGGTACGTCGCCCGCGACAGCGACAGCGCCGACGGAGCACAACGGATGGGAGGGCAACCGCTCGGCGAAAAGCGCTCGCAGGAGGTCCAGCTTCTTTGGGAAGTAGTAGAACAACAGCCCTTTCGCGACCCCGGCCCGATCGGCGACCCGCTGCGTCGGCGTCGCGTCGAAGCCGTCCTCGGCGAAGAGCTGCTCGGCGGCGTCGAGGATCCTCGTACGCGCGGCAGTGGCCTCACCGTGCGCGTACGTACGCGCACGGTGAGGTCGAGGTCCCACCGCCCCGGCCGGGACCATCAGAGATCCTTCGAATGTCGGTTCTCTACTGGCGCCGTCACATGGGAGTGGTTGTTGCCTCCCCGTGGTGCGACCTGGTGAGCTGGATGTCCGCCGCGCCGATCAGGAAGGTCACGGCACCGACGATCCAGGCCGTCCAGGCCATCGCCGAGATGTCGCTGAAGCCCATCACCCAAGGCGAGATGAAGAACAGGATGCCGAGCAGGGCGGTCGCGCCCTCGGCCGGAAGCCAGTCAGGCCTCATGAGCTCGATGCCCGCGATCACCGCGGTGATGGCGCCGAGCACGATCATCGTCGTCGTGGCCCTGTCGGTCGTCGTCGTCCAAATCGGCGACAGCAAGGCGTAGACACCTGCGAGCAATACGATGAAGTCCTGCGGGTGGGTCCATCTTTTCATCCGGACCGACCACCTTTCCCACTCCTGGTCCGTCGCTCCCATAGGCGGGCCGATCACCTTCAGTGTGTTCCTAACTGACCGCCCGATCAAGACACGTTTCAGCGCACCGGCCGGCTGCCTTGACGAGCCGGTAGAAACCTGGCTGGCTTGTCCAACTGGGGAGTACGAGGTCTAGTTGGGGCTGTGCAAGGCTTTCAGGCTCTCGGGGACGACCGCACTCTGCACTCGCGTCGCACGTTCTGTAGTTGGGATGACGCTGGGTGGCGGTCCTTGCTCCTGCAGCGCCTTGAGGACGACCTGGTGGTGGAACATCTGCACCTACCGCCGTCGCCGGACCAACTCGTCGTACTCGTCACCGCGGGTTGCGCCTGGATGGAGTCCAAGTCGGGCGCTACCTGGCGCGGCTCCCGCTATGTCCGTGGTCAGATCGGCATGACCGCGCCCGGCCGGCCCACGAATCTGCGCTGGCGAGCCACCATCCCTACCGAAACGCTGCACGTCTACCTCCCCGGCGGCCTGATGCGTACGGTCGCCGCCGACCTCTGGGGCGCGGACAGCGCGTTGCCCGGCGCAGACACGCTCGCCGTGGCCGACCCGGTGCTCGCGCAGGTTGTGCTCGCGCTGGCCGACGCGGCCGCCGCCGGCATTGACGATCAGTACGCCGAGGCCGCCGCGCACTTCCTCGCCGTACACCTGCAAACCCGGCATGGCGGCCGGCCTGATCCACTCGCCCCCGGCAAGGAGGACGCGCGGGTCCGGCGGGCGATCGAGATCATGCGGGACAACTTGCACGAGCCGCTCACGCTTGCAGATATCGCCGGTGAGGTCTGGCTCAGCGTCTACCATTTCCTCCGCGTCTTCAAAGCGGCGACGGGGCAGACCCCTCGCCGCTACCTCACCAGCCTTCGGGTCCAGGCCGCGCGGAAACACCTTGAGTCCGACAACGCCTCGATCAGTCAGATCGCGGCACTCTGCGGTTTCAGTAGCCCGAGCCATTTCGCGGCCGCTTTCACTCGCGAACTGGGCCAATCCCCCACGAACTACCGCCGCTCCCACCTCCGCCGCACTTGACGGGCGCCAGCGTTCCACTGGGTGGAAAGAGCAATCGCGCGGGGTAGGGCGCAATCTGGCGAAAGCGAACGATCGCTTGGCGTCCTTACCTTGAGCCGCATGACCAGGTCTGAGGCTTTGATCGACGTGTCGCTGCAAGTGAATCGGCGGCCAGTGCGACTGCAGGTCGATCCACGCGAGTCCCTGCTCGACGTACTCCGTGAACGGCTCGATCTCACCGGCACCAAAAAAGGTTGCGATCACGGCCAATGCGGCGCGTGTACCGTCCACGTCGACGGTCGGCGGGTGGTCTCCTGCCTGACGCCCGCGGTTCAGGCCGACGGTCGCTCGGTGACCACGATCGAGGGCGTCTGCGGGCCTGGCGGCCGGCTTCATCCCTTGCAGCAGGCGTTCATCGATCACGACGCCTTGCAATGCGGGTATTGCACGCCCGGCCAAGTGATGTCCGGGCTGGCCTGCATCGCCGAAGGGCATTGCGACAACGACGCCGAGATCCGCGAGTACATGAGCGGCAACCTGTGCCGATGCGGGGCGTACGTCGGCATCGTCGCCGCCATCCGCGAAACGGCCCGCAACGCCGAGACGAGGTAGTGACCATGCGACCTTTCGCCTATACCGCAGCGCGTTCGGTGGCCGAGGCTGTCGAGGCGCTCGAGGCCGGTGGTCCGGGCACGCGGCTGCTCGCCGGCGGCACCACGTTGTACGACCTGATGAAGCTTCGCGTCGAGGCGCCCACGGCGGTGATCGACATCAACCGCCTGCCCGAGCTGAACCACATCGACACCAGCCGGCCCACCGAGTTGGTGTTCGGCGCCGGCGTTCGAATGGCCGACCTCGCCGACCATCCGGTGATCAAGCGCGACTACCCCGCGTTGTCGGAATCGCTCTGGCGCGCGGCATCGCAGCAGCTTCGCAACATGGCCACGCTCGGCGGCAACCTCCTGCAACGAACCAGATGCGGCTACTTCCGAGGCGGCCCGCCTTTCCCTTGTAATAAACGCGATCCGGGCAGTGGCTGCGCCGCCATCGGGGGTATCGATCGCGGCCATGCGCTCTTTGGAGGCAGTACGTCGTGCATCGCGACGTACCCGGGTGACCTGGCTGTCGCGCTGCTCGCGTTCGACGCCGTCGTGGACGTCGCCGGGCCGAGTGGACGCCGTACGGTCACGATCGCCGACCTCCACCTCGAACCGGGCGATACGCCGGACAAGGAGCACAGCCTCGGCCGCGACGAGCTCATCGTGAGTATTCGCGTGCCGAAAACACCGGCCGGACGCGGTTCGACGTACCACAAGATCCGGGATCGCGAGTCGTACGCGTTCGCCCTGGTCTCGGTCGCGGCCGCCCTCCGGGTGAGCCGCCGCGGCGAGGTCAGGGAATGCCGGATCGCGCTCGGCGGTGTCGGTACCACCCCGCTGCGCGCCGTCGCGGCCGAGCGCTCGCTGCTCGGCGTACGCCTGACCGACGCCACGGCCCGCGCCGCTGGTGAGCTCGCGTTCGCGGGCGCGAAGGCCGGCCATCACAACGCGTTCCGGATCGAGCTGGGAATTCGCGCGGTCGCGGACGCACTCCAGATCGCGAAGGGCAGGGCGCTGTGAGCACCACGCGGAGGACCTTCCTGGCAGGCGCCGGCGCCACGGCCGCGCTGGCCAATACGACGCTGACGGTCGACGCCGCCCAGGCGCGGACCGATACGCGCCGGGTCGACGCGCGTGACAAGGTCACGGGCACTACGAGGTACGGCGCCGATCGCCGGCCGGCGGGTCTCGCGCACGCGATCTTCGCCGTCGCGACGGTCGGCAAGGGCCGGCTGGTGAGCGTGGACACCCGCGCTGCCGAGGCCGTTCCCGGCGTACGCCTGGTGCTGACCCGCGTCGACATCACGTCCGCGGGTTTCCTGCTCGGCGGCGGCTACGCGTTCCAGAGCCTGCAGCCGTTGACGTCCGACCGCATCGCCTACCGCGGCCAGCCGATCGCACTGGTCGTCGCGGATGACCTCGTCGCGGCGACCGAGGCGGCCGCGCTTGTCACCGCGGAGTACGACGCTGAGCCGATCGCGGTCGAGCTGGATGCGCCAGGAGCCGAGGTCGTCCTGCAGTCCGAGGCCATACCGCGTCTGCACGACATCGTCCTGGGTGATGCCGACAAGGCGTTCGAGGCCAGTGCTATCAAGGTCGACCAGGAGTACGGCAACCCGCAGCAGCACCCTGTCCCGATGGAATTGATCGCCAGTGTCGTCGAATGGCAGGGCGACAACCTGGTCATCCATGAGGGCACGCAGAACGCGGCGGGCGTGCAGAACGGTCTAGCCCGTCAGCTCGGTATCAGCGCGAGCAAGATCGAGGTCGTCTCGCCGTACGTCGGTGGTGGCTTCGGCCAGAAGAACTCGCTGCAGCCGCATATCGGTCCACTAGCCGTCGCTGCGCGGAAACTAGGCCGACCGATCAAGCTGGTGCTCCCCCGGGCTCAGACGTTCCACTCCAGCAGCTACCGGCCGGCGACACATCACCGCATCAGGCTTGGCGCAGACGCGTCCGGGCGTCTACAGGCGGCTATTCACGACGTAGACCAGCAGACCTCGCGGCACGACTTGTTCCCGGCCATGTACGCGGAACTGACCTCCAGGCTCTACGGCATCGGGAACTACCGCTCCCGGCAACAACTGGTCAGGACCGACGTACAGACGCCTGGTTACATGCGCGCGCCCTACGAGTCTCCGGCCGCCTTCGCCTTCGAATCGGCCATGGACGAGCTCGCGTACGCCATCGGCAAGGATCCGGTGGCGTTGCGCCTCGCCAATGACACCCAGACCGATCCCGTCAGCGGCAATCCCTTCACGTCCCGGAACCTCGCCGAGTGCCTGCGCCGCGGCGCCGACCGGTTCGGCTGGCAGGACCGATCCGCGGCGCCCGGCTCCATGCGTGCGCGAGACGGCTCCCTCGTCGGCTGGGGCGTCGCGATCGGCGCCTACAAAGCGGCCACCGCACCCGCCACGGCTCACCTGCGCATCACCAACAAGGGGAAGAAGGCAACGATCTCGGTCGACGGCCACGAGATGGGCCAGGGCATCCGGACCGCCGTCGCACGCCTGGTCGCGCAGGACCTCCGCCTGTCGCCGTACGACGTCGTGGTGGACGTCGGCGATACCCGAGGCCTGCCGCCGCAACACGTGACCGCCGGTTCCTGGGGTACGGCGACCGCGCTGCCCGCCGTCCACGCGGCGCTGCGCGAACTGCGCGCCACGCTGGGCCTCCGGCCGGGTCAACCGCTGCCGCCCGGCCTGCCGGATACGGAGGTGCAGGCCCGGACGAAGGCACCAGGACAACCCGACGCCATTTGGGACCGCGCCGCGGCGGGTCTGGCCTCGGCCGTCGGCCCGGAGTATCCGGAGTTCACCAGCTGCAGCTTCATCGCGCACTTCGTCGAGGTTCGGGTCGAACCGACCACCCGGCGCGTGCGGGTGCCGCGAGTGGTGACCGTTGCGGACTGTGGACGAGTGGCCAGTCCAGTGACGGCCGTCAGCCAGGTCCGCGGCGGGGTGGTGTGGGGTCTTGGTGCGGCACTTCGCGAACGCAGCGAGGTCGACCCGCGGTTTGGCGGTTTCCTCAACGCCAGCTTGGAGGAATACCCGGTGCCGGTGAACGCGGATATCGGCGACATCGACGTCAGCTTCGTCGACAAGCCCGACCTCCGGCTCAACCCGGTCGGCGTGAAAGGCCTCGGCGAGGTGGCCATGGTCGGTGTAGCGCCGGCCATCGCGAACGCGGTATGGCACGCCACTGGCCGCCGGGTCCGGCAGTTGCCCATCCGGCTGGAAGACCTGATCTGACGCCGATGACCGCCACCGCCACCGAACTCGCCGCCATCCATGCGGAACTGCGGACGCCATCCGCCATCGCCCTGGCCACGTTGGTGGCGGTGACCGGTTCGTCGTACCGGCGTCCTGGCGCGCGTCTGCTCGTCCACAGTGACGGACGGACGGTCGGGAACCTCACCGGCGGCTGCCTCGACCAGGAGATCGTCGAGGCCGCCGCCGAGGTCCATCGCGACCAGCAGGCCAAGGTTGTGACCTTCGACCTCACGGGCGACGACGAGGCCATCCTCGGGTGGGGAATGGGCTGCAACGGGATCCTGCACATCCTGATTGAGCCCATCTCCCCCGCCCTGGACTTCCTTGACGACGTTGTGCGCTTTCGACGGACTACTACCGTGCACACCGTGATAGCCGGACCACCGGAAACCATTGGCCGTCGCTGGTGGGCAGAGGCCTTCGTAGGCGACGTGGCGGTCTTTACGGAAGTAATGGTGCCACAACCACGTGTGGTGATCTGTGGCGCCGGGGACGACGTACCGCCGCTAGCGCGGGTTGCAGACATTCAGGGCTGGGAGACGTTCGTGGTAGACGAACGACGGCTCCTGCTCGACCCTGCCCGATTCCCCGACACCACCCGGCTAGTACGGCCTGAGCCCGGGTGGCAGCTCATAGTCGACTCCGAGAGCTATGTGGTCGTCATGACGCACAACTTCCTCAAAGACTCCGAGTACCTCAAGGCGGCTCTTGCAACCAGTGCGCGCTATATCGGCGTACTCGGGCCACAACGCAGACTGCAACGTCTACTCAGCTTCCTGCACGCAGAAGGTGTCGACGAGCGCTTGAGAGGTCCTGCCGGGCTAGACCTCGGCGGACAAGGCCCGAACGAGATAGCCCTCGAGATCGCCGCAGACATTCTTCGAACTAGCGGTGGTCGCGGTCGTTGCCCGAGGCAAGATCACCACACTCGATCAACGGACAGCCAGCCGCTGTGAGGTACGGGCCCGCACCACGATCGCCGTACGCCGCCTCAGCAGCGGCAGCCCAATGCGAACGCCCGATCAACACCGGATGCCCCGCCTTCCCGTCATAGCCAGCCCGGGCCAACGCGGAAGGCGCGTCGTCCACCGCGGCCAAGACGCGGCGGATGACGGCATCACCCGTGTCGAGCAGATCGACCAGATGCACCAGTACGGCGCTCGCCGAGGTCGTCTCGGCAAAGGCCAATCCGCTGCGCAGGGACGCCGCCATTCCGGTCTCCCACTCGGGCGACGACACGATCGCCACGTCAAGGCCATCCAGCAACGGCATCACCTCATCGGCCGCGGCGCCAACCACCACGGCGACCGACGGACAGCCGCCCGAGCGCAGGACCTCGACCGCGCGCACCACCCACGGCACGCCGGCCTCATCCCGGACCAACGCCTTCGGCCCGCCCATCCGCCGACCAGCGCCGGCGGCAAGCAGCAGACCCAAGATCACACCAGCACGATACTCAAACGACTCGCACGAGCATCTTGCCGGTGTTCTCGCCACGAAGCATCGCCAGAAATGCCTCGACCATCGAGTCGAACCCACTGACCACGGTTTCGTCAGACACCACCCGGCCGGCCTGCAAGTGCGGGACCAGTAGCTCGAGCAGCTCGGGCCGCGCGTCCCGATGCGAGCTGACCAGGAATCCCTCCAGCCGCAGCTGCTTCTCGACGATGTCGTACAGGTTGTGCGGCGCTGCCGAGGCCTCATGGTTATACGTCGACACCGCACCACACCACGCGATTCGCCCACGCGGCTTGAGTACGTCGATCGCTGCCGCCAAGTGGTCGCCACCGACGTTGTCCAGGTAGACGTCGATGCCGTCGGGCGCTGCCTTGGCGAGTGATTCGGTGATCGGGCCGTCCCGATAGCTGAACGCGGCATCGAAACCGACGTTCGAGACCAAGTGGTTCGCCTTGGCCGCCGTACCGGTGCTGCCGATCACCCGGCCCGCGCCGAGCAGCCTGGCCAAACGCCCAGCCGCGGTACCTACTCCGCCGGCCGCGGCCGAGATGAACACGGTCTCGCCTGGTTGCAGCTTCGCGACCCGCACGAGACCGACGTACGCGCTCAGGCCCGTACCGCCGAGAATGCCGAGATGCGCCGACAGCGGAACGTCGGGCAGGTCTTCGATCCGCCGGCTCTCGGCAGCGCTCACCACCGCATGCGTTCGCCAGCTCTTCCGGTGAAAGACAATGTCACCCACCGAGTAGTCCGGTGTGCGCGACTCCACCACCCGGCCGAGCGCCCGGCCTTCCAGCGGCGAGTGCAGGTCCCATTCCTCGTCCATGCACTCGCGCATATAGGGATCGACGGACAACAGCACGTTCTCGACCAGCGCCGTGCCGAGCCGCAGCTCGAGTGGTTCGTGCTCGACGAAGGCGAACAGGTCGGCCGTGGGCATACCGGTCGGGCGGCCCACCAGGTGAATCTCGGTCATGTCAGCATGCAAGCCGTCGCGGGCCGGCGCGAGCCAGACAGTTAGCCTAGAGCTAAATGATCAGCTACCGGCTCGGCGTCGACGATCTCGCCGATATGCGCTTCGCCAGTTCGCCGTTGCTCGAAACCGCGACCAGTCTGTGGGCCTTGCACGAGCCTTCCGCGCACGTCGTCCACCTGCCCTGGATCCGGCGAACGCAAGCGCTGCTCGCGGACTGGCCCGATCGTGGTCTGCTGATGGCACTGGTCACTCCCGAGCTCCAGTGGCTGCCGGATTTCCTTACGCCGCGGACGGATTCGCCGTTGCCGAAGGTGAGCGATGAGCTCGAGCGGGTTCGCGCTACACCACCGGAACGTGCCGTCGCGGATGTGCTCAGCGCGTACGGCGGTCGACCTCTACCGGCGTCGTTGGCTCGGCTCTGCGAGCAACCGCGCGTGCTGAGGGATCGGCTCAGCGCCGTACTCGCGTCGTACTGGGAGTTGGCCATCGAACCGCATTGGCCGCGGATGCGGGCCGTGCTCGAGGCCGACATGGTCCATCGCGCCCGCCTGCTCACCCGGGACGGAGCCGCGGCCGTTCTGACTGGGTTGGATCCGAGCGCCGAATGGTCGAACGGGGTGCTGCGGCTGCGCGTCTCGTCGTACCGGCTGGAGTACGACGCACCGGTGGCCGGACGCGGGTTTTGGTTGGTGCCGACGTTGTTCGCCAAGCACGCGATCAGCCCGGTCGGTGATGACGAACCGCCGACGGTCGCCTATCCGGCACGCGGGATCGGGAACCTGTGGGCCGCAACGCCCGAGCGTGCGGAGGGTGCGCTCGAAGAGTTGATCGGGCGCGCCCGCGCGAGTCTGCTCGTGGACCTGCATGAGCCGGCGTCGACCGTCGAGCTCGCGCGGGTTCGGGGTGTCAGCCCGAGCGCGATCTCCCAGCAGTTGGCGACGCTGGCGGCCAACGGACTGGTCAGCAAGGCCCGTGCGGGACGCGTGGTCCTCTACGCCCGCACGGACCTCGGCGACCAACTCATCGGCCGCACCAGATCAGCTCGTCGGCCGGCCTAGGTCAGGTTGTCGGGCGGCCGTAGGTTTCGAGGAGGCGGAGCCAGATCTCGTTGATCGTGGGATAGGCCGGTACGGCGTGCCAGAGCCGGTCGAGCGGTACTTCGCCGACCACCGCGACCGTTGCCGCCTGCAACAGATCGCCGACGTCCGGCCCGACGAACGTGACGCCGAGAATGACCTGTCGCCGCTCGTCGACGACCATCCGGGCAGTCCCCTCATACCCATCCGCGCGAACGCTCGCGCCCGCGACCCGGCCGATCTCGTAGTCGACCACGCGAATCGGGTAGCCCGCGGCTTCGGCGGCCGCGGCGGTGAGGCCAATGGACGCGACCTCGGGCTCGGTGAACGTCACCTGCGGAACGGCCTGGTGATCGGCCGTCGCCACGTGAGTACCCCACGGCGCGGCCGAAACGGCGCGGCCCTTGGCACGGGCGGCGATGACGTCCCCGGCAGCACGCGCCTGGTACTTGCCCTGATGCGTGAGCAGCGCGCGATGCGTGACGTCGCCAACGGCGTACAGCCAGTCGAAGCCCTTGACCAGCAGAGTGTCGTCCGTCTCCAGCCACGAACCAGGCGTGAGCCCGACCATCTCCAGGCCGACGTCACCCGTTCGCGGCGTACGGCCGGTCGCGACCAGCACCTCCTCGGCGGTCACGGACGAGCCGTCGCCCAGCTCGATGGTGACCGCGTCCTCCGTCCGGCTCACGCGCGTGGTCCCCGTGTTGAGCAGCACCGTCGCACCCTGTTCGCGCAGCGCCTTGGCCACCTGCTCACCGGCGAACGGCTCCAACCCATCGAGGAGTCCGCTGCGCGCGATCAACGTCACTGCCGTACCAAAGCTGGTGAAGGCCGTCGCCATCTCAGCCGCGACCACGCCACCGCCGATGATCGCGAGGCTGGCCGGCACCGACTTGACGCTCGTCGCCTCGCGGCTCGTCCACGGGTGTGCCTCGCGAAGGCCCGGGATGTTGGGCACGAGGGCGTCGGATCCGGTCGCCACGACCACCGCATGCCGCGCGACGAGCACAGACGTCGAGCCGTCGGGCGCGGTGACGGTGACCTCCTTCGGCCCGGTGATCCGGCCGTGGCCGCGGGCCAGCGCGATACCCGCCGACTCCAGCCAGCTGACCTGGCCGGCGTCGGACCAATGGCTGGTGAACTCATCGCGCCGCGCGAGCACAGCCGGTACGTCGAGCGTGCCGGTCACCGCCTGGGCCGCGCCCGGGACCCGCTGCGCCGCACGGAGGACCTGTGCCGAGCGCAACAACGCCTTCGAAGGCATACACGCCCAATAAGAGCACTCGCCGCCGACAAGCTCGCTCTCCACGATGATGGCGGTCAGCCCGCCCTGCACCGCGCGATCGGCAACGTTCTCTCCGACGGCACCACCACCCAGCACGATGACGTCGTACGCAGCCGGTTCCATTGGCTCTCCCTCGTTCAGCGGACTATTCGTTAAAGACCCAATGATCGTGCCAGGTGCCCGGTGATCAGCGGCCGGGAGCGCGGTTGACGACTTCCTGCACGATCCAGCCGTTGGCGTCGGGATCGTTGAACGACAGAAAAGACGCGTAGTCGGCCCGCGCCGGATGCGGCCCCGCCACTCGATTCGCCTCGCCGGCGTGGTGGAAGATGCCGTCCGCGTCATGCCAGACCTCGCTGACGTCGGCACCGCGGGCGACGAGTTCGGCACGAGCCGCCTCGATATCGGACACCACCAGATGCAAGCCCTGGGCCGAACCGGCGGCAGCCGCCGACACCCCGTTCCCGAAGATGATCGACGCCTCCGATCCCGGCGGAGTCACCTGTACGACGCGGAAGCCCGCCTCGGTCGCGAAGTCGGCGTCCAACCGAAACCCGAGCCGCTCGTAGAACGCCTTGGCCCGATCCACATCGGCAACCGGCACGACCAGCACTTCCAACTTCAGATCCATGACGAGCTTCTCCAGACTGGTTTGGGTAATCCCCAACGTAGAAACCGTCTGCCCTCCCCCGCGCCCGTCAAATGACGCTGTCCCTGTACGTCATGCCCGGGCAGCACCTCAGCCGGACTCGCGATCGAGCTGCGCGAGCAGATCGATCAGGTCGGAGCGGCGCAGGTCGCCGGTATCCTCGGCCTTGATCTCGTCCACGATGTCCAGGGCTGCCCGGATCGAGCGCCGAGCCTCCGCGACTCGCGCTGTCCGCAGCCGGGCGAGGCCGAGATTGCGCAGGATCACCGCCTCAGCCCACCGATAGCCGAGCTCGCGAGCGAGACAGAGCGCCTCGTCGAAGCAAGCCGCGGCGTCGTCAGCGGCACCCCGGGCCAGGTGTACCTCACCGAGGGTGTCGAGCGCCTGGCACAGGTACGACGGGTCCCCGACGCCCCGATGACCGTCCACCGCCTGTGCGGCTGCCCGAACCGCGTCGGTGAGGCGACCGGTGTCTCGATACATGGTGGCGAGATTGTTCAGCGAATGGCTGATGTAGTAGGTCATGCCCAGTTCAAGCGCCAGTCGATGCTGCTGCTCCGTGATCTCGATCGCCTCGGTCAGCCGGCCGGTGTCGCTATAAACCAGACCGAGGTCACCCATGACCCGGCACTCCCCGTCGCGGTGCCCGCCTTTCCGGTACAACTCGCGAGCGACTTCCAGTTGCACCGCCGCCTCGTCGAATTGGCAGAGGTGCCAGAGGCTCGCCCGCGCGCTACTGGCGATGAGTGCGAACAAGGCGACTCGTTCATCCACGAACCAGGCTCTGGCCTGCTCGTCGTTGCTGAAGTCCAGGCAATGGACCCGCGGTTCGAGGTCGCCCAGCTCGACGCGGACGGCGGTGCCCGTGAGGGCCTTCCGTGCGTTGGCGGCGGTGTGGACGTACCAGCTGTCCAGACGGGAGATCGCCGCCTCCCGCTCCTCGATCGGGCTGGCGGTGCCGACGAGCTCGTTGGCGTAGTCCCGGACCAGATCGTGCATCGCGTAGCGACCGTCACCAGTCGCCTGGAGCAGATTGGTCTCGACCAGCCGATCCAGCAATTTCCTTGCCTGCGGCAACGGATTGCCCACCAGGGCGGCGGCGGCGATCGCGCCGAGCTGGTTCGTCGGGTGCAGGCCGATCAGCCGGAACACCCGGGCGGTATCCGGATCGAGAGCGTTGTACGACCACGAGAACACCGAACGGAGATTGCTCGAAACGTCTTCCCCGGAGTCGAGTGCGTCAAGGCGATCCCGCTCTGCCCGCAGCTCCCCGAGCAACTGGTCGAGCGCGCCGCCGCTGGAACGTCCGGCCCGCTCCGCCGCCACGGCCAGCGCGAGCGGCAGATGCCCGCACAGCCCGGCCAGTTCGGCCAATGCGTCATCGCGGACCTGGCAGTCGGTCAGCCGGTCACGCAGCAACGTCACGGACTCCTTGCCGGACAAGGTCTCCACGGCGATGCGCTTGGCGCCTTCGCGGGTCGCCAGGCCGCGCAGCTGGCTCCGACTGGTCACCACGACCGCCGGACCGCCGGCGCCGGGCAGCAGCGGCCGTACCTGCTCCGCGTCGCGCGCGTTGTCCAGGATGATCAGCACCCGCCGGTCCGCGAGCGTGCCGCGCAGCAACGCACTTCGCGGGTCGACGCCCTCGGGTATCTGCGCACCGGAGATCCCCAGCCCTCGGAGCAACCCGTCCAGAGCCTCGGCCGGTGCGGTCGGACTCCCCGGACCGTAGCCGCGGAGGTCGACGAACAGCTGGCCGTCCGGGAACCGTTCCTTGACCCGGTGACCCCAGTGCACCGCCAGGGTCGTCTTGCCGATCCCGCCGCCGCCATGCAACGCGAGCACAGTCGGCGATCCGCTCCACTCGCCCGAACCGTCGTCGAGCAGGCGGTCGAGTGCCTTGATCACGTCGGCCCGGCCGGTGAATCCCGCCAGGTCCGCCGGCAACTGCTGCGGTACGACGGCCGCCGGGCGGTCTACCCCATGGGTCGCCGACGCGCCTCCCGGCAGTTCAGGAGCCGACCCCTCGAGCAAGTCGGCATGGATCTGCCGCAGCTCCGGCGAGGGATCGACCCCGAGCTCATCGGCCAGCCGGCGGCGAATCGTCTCGTAGGCCTCAAGCGCCTCCGCAGGCCGTCCCGATCTGGCCAACGCCACCAGCAGGCGGGTCCACAACGGCTCACGCAGCGGACGTTGTTGGGTCAGTCGGCGCAACTCGGCCACCAAGTCGGCATGGCGCCCGGCCGCGAGGTCCAGGTCGGCCCGGCGCTCCAACGCGGTCAGGTAGCGCTCCGTCAAACGCGGCGCCTCGCACTGGCTCAACCAGTCCGACTGCTCGTCGTACGGCGCGCTCCGCCAAAGGTCCAGCGCCTCACCCAGCAACATCCGTTCGGCGACATCGTCCTGGTGCTGGTCGGCCCGGCTCTGGTCCGCGCGGTCCAGCAGTGCCAGGAACCGGCGCGCGTCCACGCATTCCGGGTCCACGTCCAGCCGATATCCGCCCCCGCCGTGGCGATGGCCGAGCTCCCCAACACGCTGCGCAGTCGTCGTACGTAGGTGTAGAGGTTTCCCCGCTCGGCCGACAGATTCGGCTCGCCCCAGACCCGCGCGATCAGCGCGTCCGCCGAGACCGGCTCACCCGCGGACAACGCCAGCACGGCAAGCAGCACCCGGGCGCGTCCGCCTCCCAGCTGCACCGGAATGCCGTCCACCAGGACCTCTAGGGGTCCGAGTAGCCGGATCTCCAGCGCACGTTCTGAACTCAAAGCCACCCGTCCCCAACAGGATCACGCGCAATTGCCCAGAGGCTAGCGGACCGCGACCACCTACAACCAGCTCTGCATCCGCATCGGTCGGCCCAGCGTGAACGGGCCGGTCGTTCGTGACCGTTTCTTGGCCGTCTGGCGGGCGTTTGCGGACTAGCCTGGAGTATGGCGACTTATAGCGGTAGCCAAAGTGAGGTGGGGCTGGACGCGCTCATCGAGAGTTCGCCGGCGTCGCGGGTGCGGATGTCCATGGCCGCGGAGACGGCCCTCGTCTGTGGGCTGGGTGCGGTGCTCACGGCAACCTTTTCGATCTTGTTCAGCCTCGCTGTGGCGCTGAGCGCGTTGGCGCTGGTCGCCGGCCTGGTCGGTCTGATCACCACCCGCACCCCGGAGATCGCGGGCAGCGCCCTCAACGTGCTGGGCCTACTCCTCGCCCTGCTCGCGCTCGCCCTGATCGGCGTCCGCTTCCTGGGCATCGACACCACCGTCGGCGATCCGCTGCTCCCCGGGATCGCCGATCAGCTCCATCACTGGAACGCGAAGCTTCCCCAGCCCAGCTAGCCCAGGCCCGCTAGCTCGGCCCGCTAGCCGGTGACCGGGTGGCGGGTTTCGACCGGGCTGGGCGGCGGCGCGGACGGTGGGCGCTCGGGTTGCTTGGTGGGTTTGGTCGTCGTCGGTTTCGGCGTGGGCTTGGTCTTCGGGGTGGGCTTCGAACACGTCGCCGAGGCCAGCCGGATGACCTCGGCGCCTTGCCCGAGGTTGATCACCACACCGGTGATGGTGAACGAGCCGTCCGAGCGGGTGACCTGTTCGTTGATGGTGATCTCGGCCAACGGAGCGGCCGGGATCTTGATGCGGTCCTGGGTGGTCGGGATGGCGATCTTCTGGCCGAGCAACGTCAGCGAGCCGACGTCGGTGCCACCTTTGTCGCCGGCGCACCACACGTTGAGGCTGTCGATGCCGAGCAGCGAAGCCGGTGGCGTGAGCAACAGTTCGCAGAGTTCCCGGAGGTTCTTGGCGGGAAGGTCGTCCGTGCTGGGGAGCTCCGGCAGCGGCAGCGGCAGGCCGAGGTCTGGGAGTGGGAGTTTGGGAACCGGCAGGTCGTCGCCGCCCTGCGCGGGCAGGTTCGCACAGGCCGCCTTCAACTCCGGCGGCAGCTTCAGCTGATTGAACGCACCTGGGCCGATGGTCACGTCGAGGAGCTCCACCGTGGCGGAGTCGTTCCCGGCGGTGACGGTCGCCGCCCGCGCCGAGATCAACGGGTTGTCCGGGACGGTGAGCGCGGACGAACTCCGCTGGCGGCCGTCGACCGACTCGGCGTACGGCGTCTTCGGGATCGGCACCTGGCCCTCGGCGCTGATGGCGTACGCCGAGGACGGGCGGTCGGCCGCGTTACCCGCCGGAGAGCCGACAACGAGGGTGAACGCGGCGAAAACGGCCACAGCTCCGACCGTCGCGACAGTTGGCCTGAAGTCTCGACTCATCTCCGGTTCCTCACTCTCACTTGCTGTCGATCAGCACGAGCGTCCCGAGCGGGATGCGGCGCAGTCGGTCGAGCGCCGCGGCCGGCACCCGGATGCAGCCATGGCTGACGGCCGCCCCGAAAACGCTCGCCTGCGGCCAGCCGTGGATCGCGACGGTACCCGGTCCGCCACCGAACGTGTCCAGCGTCGGGCTATGTGAACCGAGCGGCATGATCACCGGCGAATACGCCTGCCGCTCGTCGGTGATCGCTCCGAGCACGAAGGTCCGGCCGGCCGGCGTCGGCGTCTTCCGCGCACCAACGGCCACCTTCCACAGTCCCTGGCGGCGGCCCTTGTGCAGCACCTCGATCGTCCGCGAGCCCGTGTGCACCCGGATGGCGTACGGCGAGTAGGCGCGCTGCAAGTCCCGATCCGGCAGCCAACCCGTCGATCGGTTCGGGCGGGAGGGCAACAGCACCCGCACCCAGCCGTCGGCCTTCTCGATGACCGGCAGCCAGGTCGGGCCGAACTGACGCGGGCCGATCTTGGCGAACGGCTCCGCATCCGGCGCGGTGTAAACGGCCGTCTCCGCACGTGGATGTACGACGAGTCCGTCGGTCGTGGCGAACGGCTTCGAATCCTGCGGCGCTTCGCCGATGGTCGCGTGCGTCGTCGAACTCGCCAGCTTGCTGAGGTCGACGTCGTCCTCGCCCCCGAGGATCCCGGCGGCGGCGACACCACCGAGCAGCAACAGCACGGCCGCGGCCGGAACGGAGCTACTACCCCGCTCTTGCACGCCTGACCTGCCCATTGCCCGCTCCCCGCGTCTCGCCTGACGCTGCCCTCGCCAGAAACGCGGACAGTCGCCGTGGTGTGACGATACGGCGATCCGCAGCAAGACGCCACGGTTTGTTACCGCCGAGTTCGGATCTGACTTCTTTTGCACTCATTCGTCGCAAACCGCCCTCTGCCGTCCACTGACCTGTACAGACAGGCGGTGCTGAGAGGGCGGTTTGCGACGAATGAGTGCAAAAGAAGGTCGCTCAGGTTGCTTTGACGGCGAGGACGGGGCAATCGGCGTTCAGCAGGATCCGCTGGGCCGCCGAGCCGAGGATCAGTTTGCCCACCGGGGTCCGGTGCCGAAGCCCGATCACCAGCAGTGACACGTGCTCGGCCGCGGCCAGCGCCACCAGCTCGTCGGCCGCATCCCCGCTGCCGACCAGCTGACGCACCTCGAAGTCGATCCCCAGTTCGGCCAGATCCCGCCGGACGATGTCCAGATCGTGCTCCTGCGCCAGCCGCGGATCGGCGTACGCGTCACCTCGAGAGGTGTTCAGGACCAGCAGCCTCTCGTGCCTCAGGCGAACCTCGGCGACTCCCGCCGCCAGCGCGGCCTCGCCCTCTTTCGTCGGCACGTATCCCACCAGCACGGTCATGCGGACACCTTCTCCCGGCTCGGCTTGCGAACGAAGCGTCGTACCAACGGCCACACCATCACGACAAGGATCAGCAGGTAGATCGCGTACGACACCGGACCACCGAGCAGACCCGACAGGTCGCCGCCGGACAGTTGCAGCGACATCCGGGCTTGGCGTTCCGCGATCGGCCCGAGGATCACGCCGATGATCAGCGGCAGTACGGGAAGGCCGAACCGCCGCATCCCGAACCCGATCAGCCCGAGCAGAAGCAGCAGCACCAGGTCGACCGGCTGCGAGTTCACCACGTAGGCGCCCATCGAGGCGAAGAAGAGGATGCCGGCGTACAGGTAAGGCCTCGGGATCTGCAGCAGTTTCGCCCAAGCCGGTGCCAGCGGCAGGTTGAGCACCAGCAGCAACAGGTTCCCGATGAACAAGCTGGCGATCAACGTCCACACCAGCGACGACTCCCGCTCGAACAGCAGCGGTCCCGGCTGGATTCCGTACGAGACGAACGCCGCCAGCATCACGGCCGAAGTCGCGTTGGTCGGCAGGCCGAGGGCGAGCATCGGGACCAGCGTGCCGGCCGCGGACGCGTTGTTCGCGGCCTCCGGACCAGCGACTCCCTCGATCGCGCCCTTGCCGAACTCCTCCGGGTGCTTCGAAAGCTTCTTCTCCGTGGCGTACGAAAGGAAGGTCGGGATCTCGGCGCCACCCGCGGGCATCGCGCCGAACGGGAAGCCCAAGGCCGTACCGCGCAACCACGGCTTCCAGGACCGCTTGAAGTCCGCCTTGCTCATCCAGGGCCGCCCGACCGGAATCACCTCGCCGGCCTTGCGCCGCAGATGCGCCGCCACCCAAAGCGCCTCGCCGACCGCGAAGATCGCGACAGCGACGATCACCACGTCGATGCCATCCGCGAGCTGCGGGATGCCGAACGTGAGGCGCTGTTGCCCGGTCACCTTGTCGATGCCGACCAGACCGATCACCAGGCCGAGCAGCAAGGCGGCAAAACCTCGCACCCGCGACGATCCCAGCACCGCGGTCGCGCCGACGAACGCCAGCAACATGATCGCGAGGTAGTCCGGCGCGCCGAGGCTGATCGCGAACCGCACCACCCACGGCGCCACCACGACCAGCGCGATCGTGCCGAGCAGACCGGCCACGAAAGACCCGAGCGCGGCCGTTGCCAAGGCCTGCGCGGCCCTGCCCGATCGCGCCATCTTGTTGCCCTCGATCGCCGTCACCACCGAGGCCGACTCCCCTGGTGTGTTCAGCAGGATCGACGTGGTCGAACCGCCGTACATGCCGCCGTAGAAGATCCCGGCGAACATGATGAACGCCTGCGTCGCGTCCATCCCGTACGTGATCGGCAGCAGCATCGCGATGGTCATCGCGGGACCGATGCCCGGCAGTACGCCGACCGCCGTACCGACGATGACGCCGAGCAGCGCCACCAGCAGGTTCATCGGCGTCAACACATCACCGAAGCCGGTCAACAGATTGCTCAAGTTCTCCATTACAGAATCCCCTGCAGTACGCCGGCCGGCAGGTTGACGCCGAGCCCGATGGCGAACGCGTAGAACGTTGCCAACGACAACCCGACGGCGATCGCCAGATTGCGGAAGTAGTGACGGTTGCCCAGGGCAAAGGCCGATCCCCAGAACAGCAACGTGCCACTGATCACCCAGCCGAGCCGCTCGATCAGGACGACGTTCACCAGGAACGCCGCGAGCAGCAGGCCGACCGTGCGCCAGTCGATCGGCGAGGTCGGGTCGACGTCCTCGCCGGCCTCCGCCTCGCCCTCGCCACCCCGTGCGACGTCAACGGCGTAGAAGATCGAGACGATCACCAGCAGGGCGCCGAGCAGAACCGGCACGGGCTTCGGCCCGATCGGGTCGTTGGTGACCGTCGTCGCGCCGAGCCGGAGGGCATCGACGACGACCAGGATCCCAACCAGGGCGAGGAATCCGCACACCCCGTACTGTGCGCGGTCCCCGCTCTGCCGGTCTTTGACAGCGACCTGTTCGCTCACGTCGCCAGCCCGAGTTCCTTGAGCAGGTCGGCGACGGCCTTGTCCTGCTCGGTCAGGAAGGTGCCGAACTCGTCACCGGTCATGAAGGCATCCGTCCAGCCGCGCTTGGTCAGCTCGGCCTTCCAGCCCGCGGAGTCGTGCATCTTCGTCAGCGCGTCGATCCAGACCTTCTTGTCGGCGTCGCTGATCCCGGGCGGTGCGACGATGCCGCGCCAGTTGGTGAAGACCAGGTCGATCCCGGCCGACTTCAGCGTGGGTACGTCCTTCAGCGCCTCGACCGGCTTCTCACTGGTCACCGCGAGGACCCGCACCGAGCCGCTCTTGACCTGATCGTTGAACTCACCGAATCCGCTGGCCCCGAAGGCGATCTTGCTGCCCAGCAAGGCGGGAAGCAGCTCGCCACCACCGTCGTACGAGACGTAGTTGACCTGCGACGGCTCGATCCCGACGGCCTGCGCGAGCCGCATCGGCAGCAGGTGGTCCGGTCCGCCCGGCGAAGATCCGCCACCGACCGCGAACCCCTTCGGGTCGGCCTTCCACGCAGCGACGAGTTCCTCGATCGTCTTGTACGGCGACTTCGCCGGTACGACGATCGCGCCCGCCTCCTCGATCATCTTGGCCAGCGGCGTGGTCTGCGTCAGCGTCGCCTTCGACTTCGAGGTGTACGACGCGCCGACCACGCCGAGCCCCATCTGCATGGCGAGTTTGCCGTTGCCCTTTTCGTTCACCGTGCGCTGGAGGCCGATGGTGCCGCCCGCACCGGGCAGGTTGAACACCTGGATCCCGGCGGCGATCTTCTCGTCCTCCATCACCTTGGCCGCCGTACGCGCGGTAGTGTCGTAACCACCACCAGCAGCGTTCGGCACCATGATCCGCAACCCGGTCACCGGCTTGCCGTCACCGGCGGGTGCATCGGCCTCGCCCTTACCAGCGGTCGCGCCGCACGCACTGAGCGCGAGCACTGACATTGCCGTGGCTACGCCGAGAATTGCTCTGGTCGGGGTTCTCATCGTGTTGCTCTCTTTCGCTTCGCGGGACTCAGCGCGATGATCTTGACTCGTCAGCAGACGCGCCGTCTGCCTTATGTCAGCAGCGAAGGTTGAGTTCATTGTGGTCGCAAAAGCACATCGCCGTCTGACGCTGGCGGGCCAGCTGCTGGTTCTCCAGCTGGCGGTCATTGTGCTGGTGTTGCTGGCTGTAGCCGCGGTGTCACTCGCGCAGTCGGCGGCCACCTTCAACCGGGTCGAGGGCCGCCGGGTGACCGCGCTCGCCGAGCAGCTGGCCGGCACCCCGCTGGTGCAGCAACAGATTCTCGCGCCCGCGGCCTACGAGACACTCGGCCCGCTGATCCAATCCACCCTCACCCAGTCCGGTGTCACCGAGGTCGTCATCGCTGATCTCCAGGGCAAGGTTCTGGCCACCTCCGATCCTCGCCATCGCGACTCCACCTTGACGTACGGCGATCCGGGAGTCGCCCAAGGCCGCGGGTGGACCGGCAATCTCGAGGTCTTGGGTTTGCAGCAACTGGTTGCCCAGGTGCCGGTCTTCGGGGACGAGGAACGGGACCAGAGGACCGGGCGCATCACCAAGCCCGCCCACCACATCGCCACCGTGGCGGTGAGCCAACCGGTACCGTCCAGCTGGCAACGGCTGCGAGGCGCGTCGTCGTACCTGCTGACCTATCTGGGTATCGCCTGCGTGATCGGGCTGATCGGCTCCTGGCTGCTGGCCCGGCGGATCAAGCGGCAGACGCTCGGTCTGGAGCCGCGCGAGATCGCCGGGCTGGCCGAGCACCGTGAGGCGATGCTGTACGGCCTGGCCGAAGGCGTCATCGCGCTCGATCCGCAGCAGCGCATCACGCTGGTGAACGACGTCGGCCGCCGGCTCCTCGATCTGCCCGAGCACAGCGTGGGGATGAGCCTGGCGGACTTGCGGATCGAGGGCCGCCTGTACGACGTACTCGCCGGCACCGCGGGCCGTGCCGACGACGACGTGCGCGACGCGGTCGTCGTACGGCGTGGGCGCGTGCTGGTGATGAACCGGATGGACGTCGCGAAGGACGGCCGTCGGCTCGGCTCGGTCACCACCTTGCGGGACCGGACGGAGTTGGCTGAACTCGAACGCGAGCTGGGGTCATTCCGTAGTTCGACTGAGCTGTTGCGGGCGCAGGCGCACGAGTTCGCGAACCAGTTGCACACCATCTCCGGGTTGATCCAGATCGGCGACCACCAGGAGGTCGTACGGTATGTCGACGGACTGAGCCAGCGTCGCGCCTCGCTCGATCTGACCCTGACCAGTCGGGTCCACGACACCGCCGTCGCCGCCTTGCTGATGGCGAAGTCCGCGCTGGCCGCCGAACGTCGGGTCGAACTGCGGATCTCGGAACGCACGTCGCTGGAACGGCTCATCCCCGAGGACTCCGCCGACGTCGCCACCGTGGTCGGCAATCTGGTCGACAACGCGATCGACGCGGCCGCCGGATCGGGTACGTCGTTGGCGCCGGCCTGGGTCGAGGTGGAGATCCAGCAGGACGCGACGAGTATTGAGATCGTGGTCCGCGATTCCGGGCCAGGCGTCGCGCCGGAATTGGCTCAGGAGGTGTTCGCCAACGGGTTCACCACCAAGGCGGCCAAGGAAGGTGAGCGCGGCATCGGGCTGGCGCTCACCCGGTTAGTCTGCAGGGGCCGAGGCGGCGAGATCGCCGTGACGAACACGTCCGAGGGCGCGATGTTCACCGCCAGCTTGTCCGTCAACCACGTCAGCCCCGTCAAGCCCGTCAACCCCGTTGAGCCCGGAGAGCCCGTTGAGCCCGTCAAGCCCGTCAGCGTCCGGAAGGAGGAGGCCCGATGATCGACGTTCTGATCGTGGACGACGACTTCCACGTGGCGCGGATCCACACGGGATTCGTCGGCAAGGTCCCGGGCTTCCGCGTGGTCGGCGTCGCGAACACCGGCGCCGATGCGCTCGCCCAGGTCGAGGCGCTGTCGCCGGATCTGGTGCTGCTCGATCTCTACCTGCCGGACATGTTCGGGCTGGAGGTGGTGTCCCGGTTGCGGGCGGCGGGCCAGGACTGCGACGTACTCGTCATCACCGCCTCCCGCGAGGCCGAGGCGGTTCGGGCCGCGGTCCGGCACGGCGTGGTCAACTATCTGCTGAAACCGTTCGGCTTCGACGATCTGCGCGTGCGGCTCGAGACGTACGCCGCGCAGCGCCGCGAGCTTCCTTCAGATGCTGTGACTGGACAGGCCGATATCGACCGCGTGCTCCATCGCGGCACCGCGCCCGCGGCCGTCGCGCGGTTGCCGAAAGGCCTCGGCCTGGAGACGGCGGCGCTGGTCGAACGCACGCTGCGCGCGGCCGACACCACCTTGTCCGCGGCGGAATGTGCTGAACTCGTTGGGATCTCGCGAGTCAGCGCCCGGCGCTACCTGGAGCACTTCTGCACCACCGGCCAGGCCGGCGTCTCCCTCCGCTACGGCTCCACCGGCCGCCCCGAACGCCGCTACCGCTGGAGCTGATGTTGAGTGCATGACGGGTGCACGCGCGGCCCCTTGCCGGTCGGCATCCCCTAAGCACTGCGTCGATTGGTCTGGATTCGACCGCTTGAGCGGCGGGTCACCTTGGTCGGCTCGAGTCTGCGGGCGAATCCTGACCAATCGACGCTAATGCCGGTCCACGAATGGCTGCCGTCAGTCGCGGATCAGGTCGTAGGCGGGGAGCGTGAGGAACTCCTGGAAGTCGTCCGCCAGCGCGACTTCGGTGAAGATCCGGCTGGCGTCGTCGAACCGCCGGCTGTCGTAATCAGGCCCAAGGGCTGCACGGATGTCGTACAGTTCCGCGGCGATGAACTCTTCCACCAGCTCGGGTGTGATGGGTTTGCCGGTATCCAGCTCGACCTGATTGTGGACCCATTGCCAGATCTGCGACCGGGAGATCTCCGCGGTCGCCGCATCCTCCATCAGGTTGTCGATGCCGACCGCGCCGTTGCCACGCAACCACGCCTCGACGTACAGCAGCCCGACATGCACGTTGCTGCGCAGGCCCGCCTCGGTCACGGCACCGCCGGCAGACCGTACGTCAAGGAGCTGGTCGGCGGTGACCGTAACGTCCTTGCCGGGATTGTCGAGCTGGTTGGGCTTGGCACCGAGAACGCCGTCGAACACCTCGCGGCAGAGCGGAACCAGGTCGGGATGCGCGACCCAGGACCCGTCGAAGCCGTCGCCCGCCTCGCGTTCCTTGTCCTCGCGCACCTTCGCGAAGGCCCGCTCGTTGACCTCGGCGTCCTTCCGGCTCGGGATGAACGCGGCCATGCCCCCGATGGCGAACGCGCCCCGGCGATGGCACGTCCGCACCAGCAGCTGCGCGTACGCCCGCATGAACGGCGCCGCCATCGTCACCGCGCTTCGGTCGGGCAGGACGAAATCGGCGCCGGCTTCGCGGAAGTACTTGATGATGCTGAACAGGTAGTCCCAGCGGCCCGCGTTCAGCCCGGAGGCGTGGTCGCGCAGCTCGTAGAGGATCTCGTCCATCTCGAACGCGGCCGGGATCGTCTCGATCAGAACCGTCGCGCGAATCGTCCCGTGCGGGATGCCGAGCTGCTCCTGCGCGGCGGTGAAGACGTCGTTCCACAGCCGGGCCTCGAGGTGGCTTTCCATCTTCGGCAGGTAGAAGTACGGCCCGCTCCCGCGCGCGATCAACTCGGCCGCGTTGTGGAAGAAGTACAGCCCGAAGTCGACCAGCGCACCGACCACCGGCTCGCCGTCGACCGTGAGATGCCGCTCGTCGAAGTGCCAGCCGCGCGGCCGCAGCACGATCGTCGCCAACCGCTGATCCGCCAGGGCGTACTCCTTGCCCTCCGGCGAGGTGAAGGAGATCGTGCGCCGGATCGCGTCGTACAGGTTGACCTGTCCGCCGACCACGTTCGACCAGTGCGGCGTACTCGCGTCCTCGAGATCGGCGAGCCAGACCCGTGCCCCTGAGTTGAGCGCGTTGATCGTCATCTTGCGATCGGTCGGCCCGGTCATCTCGACTCGGCGGTCGCGGAGATCCTCCGGCGCGCCCGCGACCGTCCAGTCGCCGTCGCGCACTTCCCGCGTGTCGGCGAGGAAGTCCAGCCGCTTGGTCCGCGCCACCTCGGCCCGCCGCTGTTGCCGCAGCTCGAGCAGCTCGTTGCGCCGGGCAACGAACCGCGTGTGCAGCCCGGCGACGAACTCCAGGGCCGCCGGCGTGAGAATCTCCTCAGCACGCTCGACGGCTCCACCGGTCACTCGGATCTCTGGCATCGGCTGTCTACCTCTCCTGCTTCCTACGGACGTCCTGCTTGCTACCGGATGTCCTGCTTCCTACGGGCGCCTTGCTTCCTGCGGGCGACGACTATCGCAAGGACCAGCAAACCACCGAACAACAGGATCGCACCGGTCACCCCCAGTCGCGTGACGGCATCGGCGAGCCAGGTCTGCACCTTCCCGGCGAGGTCGATGACGGGATCGGTGGTCGTCTCGCCCCGGAATACCCGAATCTCGTACCAACCGTAATAGGCGACATAAGCGCCCGCTATGACGAGTAGGCCGCCGCCGAGGCGCGAGGCGATACCTCCGAAGCGGCGGATCCTGCCGATCGCACCCCGACGGGCCAGGGCGACGGCGAGCGCGGCCGTGCCGACGATCAGGCCCATCCCCGCCGCGTACGCCGCGAACAATGCGATGCCGGCCAGCGTGTCGTCGGTGCGGAACGCCGATACGACGATCGCGAGGAACGGTCCGATCGTGCAACCGAGCGAGGCGATCGCGTAAGCGCCCCCGAACAACGCCATCGAGCCGGCTGACCGCGTGACCGCCGGACCGCGACGCAACTTCGGGACCAGCACCGGCAGTTCGCGGCCGGCCAGCAGCCACGCGCCGGCCACGAGCAACGTCAGCCCCAGCGCGACGGTGAACCACGGCAAGTGTTGCTGGACCTGACCCGCCACCGGCGCGATCACCAGACCGAAGATGCCGAACACAGCCGCGAAGCCGAACGTCATCGCCCCAGTAGCCGCCAACGCCCGACCGATCGCCGTCGCGCGACTCGGGGAGTCGTCCCCCTGCACCAGCAGCGTCAGATACGCCGGCAGCAGCGCGAACCCGCAGGGGTTAACCGCGGCGAGCATGCCGGCCGCGAGCGCCAGCAGCAGCGGGACATCACTCATACGCCGCTCGCACGGTCGGCTCGTACGCCGCGTCGCTCATGTGGTCGCTCGCTCGTCGCTCGCTCGTCGTTCGTCGCCATCCTCAGCCGACGAGCTCTGCGACCTTGTCGGACAGGCCTGCTCCGGCCGGCAGGTTCCCCGTGAACACCTTGTTGCCTTTGGCATCCAGCACCACGTACGTGCTCTGCTCGATGACCCCGAATCGCTTCCAGATAGCGCCCGCCTCATCCGAAAGGTGCGGGAAGTCCCCAACCTTCCGATCGGACACGAAGGCACGCATGGCATCGGGCTTGTCCAGACCGGCGACGCCAACGACGTTCACCCGGCCCTTGTAGTCGTTCGCCACCTTGGCCGTCGCTTCCGCCTGAGCACGGCACTTCGGGCACCACGGCGCCCAGAACCACAACACGGCCGGCTTCGCCGCAAGGCTCGCGCCATCGAACGGCTTCCCATCCAACGTGGTGCCAGTGAACTTCAACGACTCCGGTACGACGACTGGGCCCGAACTCGTCCCTCCGGACGGCGGCTTACCGGTCGCCGCACTCGTCGGCGTACCGCTCGCGCCGGTCCGCGTACCGGTTGCGTTGGTCGGTGCACCGGTCGCCCCGGTCGACGCACCGGGCGTCGTGGACCCGCCGGGATCGGCTCCTTGCGTGTCGTCACCGCACCCGGCCGACGCGAGGAGGGCGACCACCATCGCGGCGGTAGCGAATCGTCGTACGGACATCAAAAGACTCCAGCCTCGACGAATGGTTCTTCAACCGTAAGGCGGTATTAGCCCCCCTCAGCGCGCGACGCCTTACGGTCCGATGACCATTTCGCGCTTTCGGTGTAGTCACTCCAGCCATTCGGTCTCGAAGGCGCCGCTGGTGTGGATGTGGATGGCCTCATAACCACCTTCGTTCGTCCTGAACTTATGCGGCGTATCAGCCGGCACGACCAGGATCTGCCCAGCGCGTCCAACCACCTCGTGCCCGTCGACAGTGAAAGTCGCCGAGCCACGCCGAATGATGAACGTCTCGGCGTACGGATGCTTATGCAACCGAGGCCCCAACCCGGCCCGCGTAGTCGACTCGAGAATGATCGAGACCCCGGCCCCACCCGGCAACTCCTCGTAATTCTCAGTCCACCCCTCCCCGCCGTCACGCCCATCCGGCCGATCCACGATCAAGTCATCAACGCTCAGCTCGCTCATAACCCACCCTCACCAATCCGGGAACCACTTCCCGCCGAGGCTAGTCGCGTGTCAGGCCACGCGGGAGGGCGTCCTCACCAGGACCGACGGCGCGGGCGTTGAGGAGCGGGTTGCGGTGGAGAGCAGTGATCAGGGAGGCCGAGCCACCGACGTTGGTCCAGCTGTCGTCCCAGAGTGCGGAGACGAGCCAGGAGTGATCCGCGGGGAAGAACAGGTCCGGTAGCGAGCCCTCGCCGCGCATGTGACCGGTCCGCCAGGTGACGGCTTGCTCGGGTCCGGCCTCGACCAGCAGGTAGTGCCAGTTCCAATAGAGGGACATTGTCGGCGCCTCGGGGAAGACGATGTCGTGGGCGCCGGTGTCGAGATAGCCCAGCCACCACGGCTGGTCGGGGGTGAGTTCGGCGAGTACGTCGACCACGGCGCGCTCGTGGGCCTCGATACTCACGCCGTCGGGTGGGTAGAAGGTGGCGTACGCGTCGAACACCGGCGGAATCGCAGTGGTGACCGAGAGGCCCGGCGTGGTTTGCCCGGCGAGCCAGCTGACGTCGTCGGCCGTACCGATCCGCCAGCTTCGCCCGTCCTTGGTTACGTCCATGAAGCCCATCCAAGCCGATGCCGGAACGGAGGCAGGTCGGCTGGGCCAAGGGTGTCCCCATCCTGCTCGTGGAGCCGGGTCAGCTGAGCGGTTTGCCGAGGTAGCCGCGGGCGAGCATCGTGACCCATTGGTAGACGGCATCCTCGGCCGGCGCGAGTGGACCGGGCCGGAAGTGCGGGGACTCGGCACCACGCTGGACGGATTCGCAGGCGGCCCAGTCCTCGCGGTTGGTGATGTCCCAGAACTCGACGGCGTACGACGGATCGGTCACCTCGGCCGGGAAATACCAGGAGCACTCGATCGCCGTAAGACCGGGCTCGAGCGGCTCCATGCGATGCGTCATCACGTAGTCCGGATGCAGCGAGACGAGCAGATTCGGGAAGAGCCCGACGTACGCCACGGTGCGCGGGTTCACCCCCGGCAGCGGGATGCCGCGCGATCGCCCGTCGAGCGACATGGTCTCCGCATCCGGCCGGAGGTCCATCGTGCCGCCGACCCACGCACCCGGCAGGTCCCAGTTGTCGCCCGACGTAGGCGGCGAGACCTTGCAGAGCTCCGGGTGGATCAGCGGGCAGTGGTAGCACTCGTGATAGTTCTCCGCGATCGTCTTCCAGTTCGCGGCGACGGTGTACGAGTGGCGCGCCTTCAGGGTCAGACTCTCAGGCCGGTACGGCGCGACCAGGTCCGCCATCCCACCCAGGTGCTCGCTGAACGGCCCGGCACCACCCAGCGCGTTGACGAACAACCAGCCACACCACACCTCGGCCGGCAGCTCGACCAGACCGTAACCGGACGGGTCGAACGTCTCCCCCATCCGCGGCGCGGCCTTCACCACGCCGTCGAGGTTGTACGACCAGCCGTGGTACGGGCAGACCACGGCCTGCCGGTCACCGGTCTGCCCCGGCTGCAGGAGTTCGTGCCCGCGATGCCGGCAGACGTTGGCGAACGCTCGCGCGGCGCCGTCGGCAAACGTGAGCACCACGGCAACGTCCCCAACCCGGGCGGCGCGGTACGTCGTACCGTCGGCCAACTCGTCGACCCGGCCAAGGCAGGTCCACTTGTCGGCAAAGAAGTGCCGCCGCTCCCAGGCCAGCACGGCCGGATCGGTATAAGCCTCCTGCGGCAGCATCACGGACTCACCATGCGGCCGCAGCGCAGCCTCGAGCCCCTGCGGATCAACCGGTGCTCTCACCATCAGCCCACCGTAGACGCCAACCCGCCACCTTGCCACGACGCGGCGTTGCGACGATTCGATGGCAGCCCGAGTGAACGGTCGGGTCTCCATCGTGACGGGGGCTCAGAACGCCTTGTTTTGCAGGAACCTGCAGCCGTTGAAGGCGTCCGACCGCTCGCACCGCCGTCGTCGTCGTGCGTATCGTCCACCCCGGTATCCGCACGATCGGAAGGAAGAGCTCATGGTCAAATCACTGCAGAATCTGGGCGATCGGATCCTCGGCAGGTTCGTGCCCGAGGTCGTCGCCGAGGCTGGCGTCCAGGACTACCAGCTGTACTGCTACTGCCAGTGGGACATCAACCGGGGCAGGTTCGTCAGGTGGTACAAGAACTGCGCATCCGGCGCCTGCGGTGGGTGTTACCCCACCGTGACCGGCTGCTGAACCCGCACTGATCTGGCTGGTGCCGGTGACGCCTTGGTCGTCACCGGCACCAATCAGTTCAGGCACTGGCGACCGGTGTGTAGCCGTCGGCCTGCAAGGCGAACAGCCGGGCGTAGGTCCCGCCCGCAGACATCAACGAGTTGTGGCTGCCGAGTTCAGCGACCCGGCCGGCTACGAGCACGGCGATCCGGTCGGCCTCGCGCACCGCGCCGAGGCGGTGCGAGATGAGCACGCTGGTACGACCCTTGCGGTGCTCGGTGAGGCTGGCGTGGATCTCATGCTCGGCTTCGGCGTCCAACCCCGATGTCGGCTCGTCCAGGATCAGCAGATCCCGCTTGTCCCGAAGGAAGGCGCGCGCCAGCGCGACTCGTTGCCATTGACCACCGGACAGCAGGACGCCGGTTTCGGGATCATCCTTGTCGTCCTGGTCAAAGAACATCCGCGACAGCATCGTGTCGTAGCCGCGGGGCAGAGCCGTCAGGGTGTCGTCGATCCCTGCCCGAGCAGCCGCCGCTTCGAGCCTGGACCGGCTGACGGCATCCAACTGCTCGGCACCGTCCACTTCACCGAAGGCGATGTTCTCGGCGGCGGATAGCTCGTAACACATGAAGTCCTGGAACACCGCCCCAAGGTGACGCCTCAGTTCCGTCACATCCAGGTCGCGCAGGTCGACGCCGTCCCACAGAATCGCGCCGGCCGTCGGGTCATAGAAGCGGCAGAGCAGTTTCACCATCGTGCTCTTGCCTGCACCGTTGTGGCCGACCAGCGCGAGTGACTGTCCGAACGGAATGAAGAGATCGACTCCGCTGAGCACCCAGGGATGGTCGTCGCTGTACCGGAACCACACGTCCCGGAACTCAATACCGTGCCGGAGGTCAGGCACTGCAATGGGGTCGCCGACCTCGGGAAGACCTGGGCCTGCACTGATGACCTGCCGGAAGTGTGCGAACAGCAGCAAGGCGTTGTGTGCCATGCCGAGTCGTCCGACCAGGGTCTGAAGAGCGCTCTGGACTCCGGCGACCGCCGCGACGAACACCGAGATGTCTCCCAGCGTCAGCCGACCGTTGCCTGCGGCCACTACCGCCCAGATCAATCCGGCACCAGCGACCGACGCGCCGAGAGCACCCAGCAGACCCTGGACGATCAGGTCGCGCTGATCCAGCTTCTGCCGCTCCGCGTTCGCTTTCCGCAGCTCCGTCAGCATCCGGCCGCGCAGCAGACGGCCGAGACCGAGCAGGCGGATTTCCTGCGCTGCCTCCAGGCCGGTCATCAGCAGGCCATAGAAGAACTCTCGCCGTTCGGTCGGACTCAGGCTCATCATCATGGCGGCGCGATGCCTACTGAGCTTCAGCTCGGCGTACAAACCGGGTAGTGCGCTGACCAGCACGATCCCCGCCATCAAAGGGCTGAGCGTGACCAGCGCGACGATGAAGCCGGTCATCGTCAGCACCGATTGGAAGCTGCCGGTGACGGCATCGAGGATGGTGACCGGTCCGGTCTGGCTGTGCTGCTCGCCCATCCGCAATCGGTCGCGGAACGCGGGATCCTCGAGTTCGGCGAGACCCGTCATCCGTCCGGTCGCGGCATAGAGCTGATCGCGGGTCAGGACGGTGACCCGGCGGCCGATCTCGGCGGCCAGGTATCGCTGGGCCTCGGCCAACACCACGATGGCCAGTCCGGCGAGGGCGATCCCGGCCGCGAGTAACGCCAGCTCGCCGGCCGGCGTCCGCCCCGCAGTGAGTCGGTCGAGCACCACCTTCATCAGCCAGGCGGCCGCGACGGGGGCGAGCGCGGTCGCGATGGACGCGGCCACAAAGACGAAGAGGCCGCCCGGAGCCGCGCGCCAGGCCAAGGCGATCGAATCCGCGCAACCGGCGACCATCGACCGCGCAGAGCCACTCCGATCGGGCGCGGTGTCGCTACTCCGATCGCGTGCGGTGTCGCTCATCGGGTCGGCGTGAGCATCGCGGCGCTGAAGCCACTCGACACCACCCGCCAGCCGCCGTCCACGACCGCCATCGTCGGCATCCCGCGTACGCCAACGGCCTCGGCGATCGGCCCCTGGCCTTCTTCGATCACCACCTGAGCCACCTTGGCCAGCCTGCCGGTCAGGTCGGCCAATCCATCGCCATCACCCTGCACCACGGCCAGCACTCGATCCCGGCCGAGCGGCTCGGCGTACGCGATGAACCCTGGAAGGTGTTCCTCGCAGGCGTCGCACCAGGTGGAGAAGAATCCGATGATCGCGCCATCGGTGAAGGTGTCGCGCGAGATCTCGGTCCCCTCGGTGCTGACCGCGCTGAACTCGCCGACCTGTACGCCGACCTCGAGCGCGCCGGGATTCGCCACCTCGGCCTGATGCTGGTTGACCAGTTGGCCAAGGTGTTCGGCGTGGGATCGCACCCGTTTGACGAGCCCGAGGGTGATCACCAGATTGAGCAGTACGAGAGCGCCGAGCAGGATCACGGCGGCGGTCAGGAAGGCCACGGTCTACTCCCTAGTGTCGTTAACGGGGTACTCGGCGAAGGCCGTCCGAGACGCCGGGCGAGCTGAACAGATCAACGAGATCCTCGAACCGGGTGATGAGCAACCCCGCGACGAGACCGGCGACACTCGCGATCAACGCGCCCGCCGGCGCGACGTCACGTGCTCCGCCGGCCTGATCGGCAGAACCCACCAGGCCGGCGAACGCAAACACCAGGAGGACGAGATTCCGAATCACCTGGCCACGACCGAGCGGTGTAACGCCTGCTCCGAAGCACTGGCATGGCCGACGGTCTCCCCGGCGCAGACTGACCCCGATGGCGAGCGTGAAGGCGAGCAGCAGCAACGCCGTCCCAGCAAAGACCACGACTCCACCGAAGGTCGTGACCACCACCACCAGCAACGCGACGGCCAGGACGCCCTCCACCACGACCACCAGCCAGGCGGCGGCCGAGCGGAGTGGTCGTGGGAGTACGTCAAGCGGCCCGGCCGAAGTCGCGAAGTCCCGATAACGCCTCGCGCCGACCTTGGCCTGCCACGACGTACCGAAGACCAAGGCCAACGCGACACCACAGCCGATCACGACGTACGTCACGATCTTCCTCCAGCCGAACGCGGGTCAGGTGTATCGGGTCAGGGGCGCGAGTAGTACTTGTACGGGCCGGTCGGATCAGCCGCGTTCGCAGCGCCGGCCGTTGCCGCCAGGCCCACCGGCGCCAAAGCCGCCATCGCCCGTGCGGAGACCTTCTTGGACAGCATCAAGTCGTCTTCCCTTCAACTCACCGGCAAGCATGACTCGCCTCGTCACCCCACCACTACCCAGCGTCGGCCTGCCGACCGTACGCACCACCGCCACCCACGGTCCACCCACTCCCCCGAACTTGCAGCAACCTGCAGCCCCCTTCCTCAACGTCTCCCGCCCACCCGCACCCCGTTGCCCACAGCAACGACCGCCCGCGCCCGCGGCATACCCACACCCCGAAACCACAACACCACTCGGACGCAGATTGCGAACTCGTCACGAAACCCCCGCGACGGTCGGACGCGAAATGCGACTCCCCACGGAAACCCCGCGACGCTCGACGCGGAATGCACACGCGCACGCCGATCTTGGGACAACTCTCCCGCGAGGTGCCTTGTTGTGTCGCGCGCGTGCAAACACAAGGAGGCACCTCGCGGCAGGGTTATCCCCAAATCCGCCCGCGGGGTTGGGAAATGGGCAAGCACCGTGTACGTCGTACGACTTCCACGGTGCTGCGGCGGCAGGGGGTTTCGGCGAATCGGTGGGCGTACGCCGAAGCCCTGGCCGGCCGCCTACCTTCTCGTCCGCGAGTGGTCGCATCTGAACCGCCCGCAGGTGGTCAGAAGGGTCCGATGAACGGCGACGCGCCGCGTCCGAAGGGTCCGATGAACGGGGTGCGGCGGGGCGGAAGGGAAAGATGAAGGGGCGCGCCGGGTTGCAGGGTCGGTGGAGGAGGGGTGCAACCCGGCGCGGGTGTGGGGGTTAGGTGGTGGTGGCGCGGCGTTTGGTCCAGATGTCGTAGGCGACGGCGGCTAGGAGGACTAGGCCTTTGACGAGCATTACGCGGTCACTGGGTGAGCCGATGAGGGACATGCCGTTGTTGATGACCGCCATGATGAGGCCGCCCGTGATGGCGCCGACGACCTTGCCGACGCCGCCCTGGACTGCGGCACCGCCGATGAAGGCGGCCGCGATGGCGTCCAGTTCGAAGTTGTAGCCCGCCGTCGGCCCGGCCTGGTTCAGCCGGCCGGCGAAGATGATGCCGGCGATGGCGGCGAGTACGCCCATGTTGACGAAAATCCAGAACGTCACCGAGCTGACCTTGACGCCGGACAGCGCCGCCGCCTCGCGGTTGCCGCCGATGGCGTAGATGTGACGACCGAACACCGACCCCTTGCTGAGCAGCGAATAGCCCACCACCAGCACGGTCAGCAGAACCAACACCCACGGCAAGTTCTTGAACCGCGCGAGCTGTACGACAACGAACAACACCACCAGCCCGGCCGCGCCGACCTTCAGCGCGAAGAGGCCGATCGGCTCGACGCTCTGGTGGTACCCGAGCCGCGCCTTACGCGCCCGCCACTGGGTCAGCGTCGCCGCACCAACAACCGCCAGCCCGAGCAACAGCGTCAACAGATCGGCACCACCCAGCGGGCCGAGACCGATATTGCCGAGATGGCCGGCCACGAATCCGTTGGACAGCGTGCGAATCTCCTCCGGGAACGGCCCGATCCCCTGGTTCCCGAGCACCATCAGCGTCAGCGCCCGGAACACCAGCATCCCGGCCAGCGTCACGATGAACGCCGGAATGCCGAAGAACGCGACCCAGTAACCCTGCCACGCTCCGATCACCGCACCGGCGGCGATGGTCGCGAGTACGGCGAGCGGCCACGGGACGTCCAGGTTGACCGTCAGCACCGCGCAGATCGCGCCCGTCACCGCGACCACCGAGCCGGCCGAGAGGTCGATATGGCCGGAGATGATGATCAGGATCATCCCGATCGCGAGGATCAGGATGTAGGAGTTCTGCACGATGATGTTCGAGATGTTCTGCGGTTCCAGCAGAGCACCGTCGGTCAGTACGGCGAAGAGCGCGACGATCAAGGCGAACGCGACGTAGATACCGCTCTGCCGCGGGTTGATCGAGGGCCTCCGCCGGCGCTCCGGCGGCAGTGCCGAGGTGGTGGTGACTTGGGTGTCACCACCGGTGGCTGTCGTACTGGTCATGCGGACTGCTCCTGTCCCCTGGTCATGTAGTGCATCAACCGCTCCTCGGTCGCCTCCGCGCGGCTGACCTCACCGGTGATCCGGCCTGCCGACAACGCGTAGATCCGGTCGCACAGGCCGAGCAACTCCGGCAGCTCCGACGAGATCAGCAGCACTGCCTTACCGTCGTCCGCCAGCTGGTTGATGATCGTGTAGATCTCGTACTTCGCACCCACGTCGATACCACGGGTCGGCTCGTCCAGGATCAGTACGTCGGGATCGGTCAGGATCCACTTGGACAGCACCACTTTCTGCTGGTTACCGCCCGACAGAGTGCCCGTGGTGGTGAGCACACTCGGCGCCCGGATCGCCATG